>JACKIE010000003.1 GCA_020638635.1 Planctomycetota bacterium | reverse complement strand
CGCTGGCGCGGTTGAGTTTAGGGCGGATCGATTCATCCCACTGGAACAGGTGCAGGTCGGAGCCGCAGACGGCCGCGGCGCGGACCTTGATCAGCACTTCGTGGGGCTTGATGGTGGGTACGGGTGCTTCGCGAACCTCCATGGCGCCGGCCTTGGGGGCGACGACCTGGATGGAGGGCATAGTGGTAGAGTTCATGGACGCGTTTCCTTCGCCCGGGTGAGGCCCATGTTATAGCGGCGCAAGCGTGTTGAGGAAGGGGCGAAGAGGCGCGTCGGCAGGGGTGCTATACTTCGACCCATGGATGAACCTTGGCAGATACTGCGAGAACTGACACAGAAGCTCAGCGAGCTCGAGATTGAGTACATGATCGTCGGCTCGACGGCGATGCGTGCCTATGTTCCGGGGCGTTCGACTTTCGACACGGACGTGCTGGTGAAGATGACAGTGAAGCAGCTGGAAGACCTGCTGGCTTGGCTTGGCGAGGATTGGTACGTGGATGCTGAAACCGCACGCCAGTCGCTGGCGTCCAGGCGGATGTTCAATGCAATCCACTACGCGACGTCCTGGAAGCTCGACTTGATTCCACTCAAGGATGACGACTTCCAGCGGGAAGAGTTCGCGCGCAGACGCAGGGAAACGATCGCGAACATCGATTGCTTCGTGCAAGCGCCGGAAGACCTCGTGCTTTCGAAGCTGCTGTGGGCAGCCAAAGGCGGTTCGAGCCGGCAGGTTGAGGATGTCCGAACCCTGTTGCGGTCAGGACTTGAACTCGACCAGGATTACCTGCAGCAATGGAGTACGGCCCTGCGGGTTGATAAATTGTTGCAGGGAGCCAGGGATGGATGACACGCCGCTTGAGCTGTTGCACGTCCAGGTCCGCATATGGCGCTCCAAGCCGTTTGAAGAGCGGATGAGGCTGGGTGCCGCCGCCGACTCCATGGGTCTTGCAGCGGCCCGCATGCTGGCGGAAGCGAAGACTCCCGGCGATCCGGCGGCAACCTTCCTGGCGCTGCACGGCGACTGCTTTTCGGCGACCGAGCGGGGCCGCATCGCGGACGCAATCCGCGCTCGCCACGCGCATGTGAATGCGATTCACTGAATTCCGCGGAACCCGCACGGCACATTTCCCGTTCATAGGGCGAGAAGGGGGATGCCATGAAACGTGCGCCGCTCTGGATCGGGATTCTGGCCTTGTGGCTGGCACTGGGAGCCGTAGGAGCCTGGCTGGTGTTGACACCTGCCAAAGCGCCGCCGACGGCCGCGAAACCGGAACTTGCCATTCTTGAAGATGCGTTCTCCGCGGAAACCGCGCCGCTGCAGCAGCCGTTGCCCGAGTTGCCGGATGATCCGCCGGCGATGCCGCCTGTGGAGCCCACTGTCGAGAAATATGCCGAGTCCATCGAGCTGACGGAAAAGTCCGAAATCGCCGAGGAAACAGCCGGGTTCGCACGCACCGACCTGCGCACCGAACAGGGCAGCGCGGCCGTTACCGACTTGAACAACTTCCGCGACCTGGAGATCGGCGGCACGCTGACGCTGGGCGGTGGCGAGGTGTCGATCAGCGGCAACGTCAGTATCGACAAGGCCGGCAAGCTGGATGCCTCACGGGCGACGCTGGTGTTCGACGGCGCCGACCAGACGCTGGAGGGCGTGGCGAGCGCAAAGAAAATCGTCCTGCGCGGAGGCACCAAGCGCATCCGCGCGGGCAGCTGGGGCACCAACGGAAACGAAAACGCCGAGCCGGGCAAAGCCGGCCTGTACGTCGAGGCGGGCACCACCCTGATCATCGAGCAGGGCGGAAAGTGGAACACGCCCAACCCGTACGGCTTCCAGGTCGCCGGCAACCTTGTGATCGACGGCGGCGAGTTCGCCTGCCGCTTCAGCAACGGCAACGGCACAGACCGCGGCGAGAAGTCATGGCTGGAAGGCAGCACCCTGACCATCTACTCGGGCAAGTTCGTCGGCAACGGCGACGCCGATTTCAGCGGCGCCACCATCAACATCCACGACGGCGCCCTCGAGATTAACGACGACATCTGGCACAGCGGCGCCGCCCTGAACATCTACGGCGGCTACATGCGCAACACCACCGGCGGCGGCATGTTCAGCCTGAACGGCACCGTCAACGTGCGCGGCGGCAAGCTGCAGATTTACCAGAGCGGCAGCCGCAGCCTGCGCATCATCGAGGGCGCTAGCGTGTTCTGCAGCGGCGGCGAGGTCTCGATCAACGGCTCGCCGGCGCGCAAGGGCGACGGCATCCTGCTGGGCAGCAACGCGACACTGCCTGACCTGGTGATCAACACCACCACCGGCATCCACAAGGACTCCGCGCCGAGCGCCTACCTTTCGGTGGCCGGCGACATGAAGATCGCCAAGGGCCAGAAGTTCGAGGCCCGCGGCTTCAACGTGATCGCCAGCTACATGCAGACCGACGACTCCGGCGAGTTCGTTCCGTAGCATCGCCGTCCCGGCGATGTAGTACGGACGGGCCTTCGGCCCGTCTCGCGATTGGCCGGAGGCCAATCGGCACGACATCGCCGGGCCGGCGATGCTACTTGGCCGGTTTGACAATCACCTTCCAGCGGGCCAGGAAGAACAACAGCCCCAGGCCGATCAGCGCACCGCCCACGGCGAAGGGCTGTTCGGGGCCGAAGCGGTCGTAGATGTAACCGCCAAAAATCGGCCCGATGATTCTGCCCAGTGTTGCCGCGCTGGCCGTGAAACCCATGGTGCCGCCCTGCTCGTCGGCGCGCGCGTGGCTGCTGATGATGGCCAGCACGCTGGGGTTGCACAGGCCGTTAAAGGCGCCGATCAGGAAGGAGAAGAACAGCAACAGCACGAACTGGTTCACGCCGAAGTAGGCGTTGATCCGCACCTGGTAGCCGAACAGGAACATAGCCACGGTCAGGCCCGCCAGCCCGATCAGCAGCACTTTGGCCGGGCCCAGCAGCTTGCTGAGCCGGCCGATCAGCCCGCCCTGCACGAAGGCCAGCGTCAGCCCGATCACCACGAACACCCAGGCGTTGTGGCTGGCATCCAGCGCCAGGTACTCGGCGTTGAACTGGGTGAACATCGCCTCCAGCTGCGCGAAACCCAGCGTGACAATCAGATACACCACCAGCATCGGCCCGATCCCCGGCCGTGTCAGCGCGGCCGCGAACTGGGCCATGCGGCCAGGGGACTGTCCCCGCTTTTGGGGACTGTCCCCGTTTCCGGTGCTGCGCTCACGACCGACGACGGGGACAGTCCCCTTCGGGGACAGTCCCCAGCGCGACTCGCGCATGATGGTCAGCGTCATGATGAACGCCGTCAGGCTGAGGCCCGCCGCGAACAGGCTGGGGACCATCAGCTGCGCGCGATGAAAGGCCTGCGCGTCGATTCGCGGCCCGTAGCCGAACCAGCCCAGCAGCGTCTCGCTCACCAGCGCGCCGCCGATCGCCGGGCCGAACACGAAGCCGAGGCCGAAGGCCATGCCGATCAGGCCCATGCCCTTGCTGCGGCGCTCGGGGGGAAACACGTCCGCCATGTAGGCCTGCGCGGTGCTGATGTTGGCGGCGCACACGCCGGCCAGGGCGCGCGAAATCAGCAGCCATGTGAAGCCCGGCGCGAAGGCGAACAACACCCAGGTGGCGGCAAAGCCGCTGGTGCTGAGGGCCAGTATCGGCCGGCGCCCGACCTTGTCGCTGAGCCGGCCCCAGATGGGCGCGAAGATGAACTGGCACAGCGAGTAGGCGGTCAGGATGGTGCCCACCAGCACGCCGCCGCGCGAGCGCTCAAGGCCGACCGCGCGCGCCGCGGTGTTGGCCCAGTCGGGCACCTCGAAGATGCGTACGAAATAGGGCAGGCTGGGCAGCACGATGCCGAAGCCCAGCAGGTCAATGAAGATGATCAACCACACGACGAAAACGCCGCGTCGCTGCTCTGGAGTAAGTTTCTGCCCGGTGGAGGGCTCGCGCGCCATGGCGGGATGCTAGCTGGGCAGAAAAGTTTTTCGAGCGGCCGACCGCGCTACTTCTTAGCCTTACCGAGCTCACGGGTGTCGCCGCCGCCGATGGTGCGGCCTTTGCGGGTGGGGCTGCGCTTGTGGAATTCGGCGATGTGCTTGACGGCGTCGTCCACGTCGTCGGTACGGTGGAACAGCTGCAGGTCTTCGGGGCTGATGTGGCGGTACTCCGCGCACATGGTTTTCTCAAGCCAGTCGAACAGTCCCTGCCAGTACTTCATGCCGAACAGCACGCAGGGAATTCGGCGGATTTTCAGCGTCTGCACCAGGGTCAGAACCTCGAACATCTCGTCCATGGTGCCGAAGCCGCCGGGCATGAACACGAAGGCATCGGCGTACTTGACGAACATCACCTTGCGGATGAAAAAGTAACGGAAGTCCACCAGCGTGCTGCAGTACGGGTTGGCCTCCTGCTCCATGGGCAGGTCGATCGCCAGCCCCACCGATTCGCCGCCGCCTTCGCCCGCGCCCTTGTTGCCGGCCTCCATCACGCCGGGGCCGCCGCCGGTGATGACGCCGTAGCCGGCCTCGGCCAGTTTTTTGCCCAGCAGCACGGTGGTCTTGTACAGCTCGTCGTCCGGGTGGGTGCGGGCGCTGCCGAAGATGGAAACGCAGCGTCCGACCTTGGCCAGGGTGTCGAAACCCTCGACGAATTCGGCCATGACGCGGAATACCTGCCAGGTATCTTTCAGGCCCTCGATCACCTCCGCTTTGCGCATGAAATCACCTTATCTCTGGAAGCCGCGTGTAACCCCTGCGCGTTTTAGTAAGTAGCGCGGGCCGCGAAGTTTACGCCCCAAGGACGGGTTTGAAAGGCCCGGCAGAATACAGAGGAATGAACGTGGACGATATGTATAAGACCGCTGCTGTAGTTTCGGCAGAAGAGTACCTCGCGGAGACGCGAGCTGAGGAGTCAATGAGCAAGCACGCACCGAAGTCGTCCAGCGAGTTCGAGTACATCAAGTGGATCCGCTCGGAGCTTCCGCCCGCCTCGCCGAATCTTGAAGTCGGGCCCGGCGACGATTGCGCCATCATGCGCACCCAGGTCGATCGCCAGGCGCTCAAGATCGACACCACCATCGAAGGCAAACACTTCGTGCTGGCCGAAAAAGGCAAGAAGTTGCCGGCCGTGCTGGGGCCCGCCGCCACCCCGGAAGAAGTGGGACGCAAGGCGATCACCCGCTGCCTGAGCGACATGGCGGCCATGGGTGCCACGCCCAGTGCGGCGCTGGTTTCCTGCACGCTGCATACGGGCGCGCCGGTGAACCTGCGTGAGGAGGTGTTCCTGGGCATTGCAAAGACCTGCGCGACCTACGGTGTCACACTTGCCGGCGGGGACACCCAGGGCTGGGATGGTCCACTTTCGATTTCCGTGGCCATGACCGGCACCATGGAAGGCGTGCGCCCCGCATTGCGGGCCGGCGCGGCACCCGGGGACGTGATCGCCATTACCGGCTCGCTGGGTGGATCGATCCTGGGCAAGCACCTGCGCTTCGAGCCGCGCATCGCCGAAGGGCGCTTCCTGGCCGAGCGAGGCGTCAGCGCCATGATCGACATCAGCGACGGGCTCAGCGGCGACCTGACCCGCATCTGTGAAGAGTCCGGCCTGCGTTTCGCCGTAGGCGCCGACATCGCCGCCGAGGCGGTGCCGGTCAGCAAGTCGGCGCGGCGCCTGGCCAAGCTGGAGGGCGAAGGGGCCGAGCGCGCCCTGCACCACGCCCTGCACGACGGCGAAGACTTCGAGTTGCTCTTCATCGTCAAGCCCAATCGCTGGAAAAAGATCGTGACCGAGTGGCCATTCGATGTTCCGATCCGAGCCCTGGGCATGATGCGCCAGCTGAAAAAGGGCGAGCCCCTGGTGCGCATCCTGCGCAAGGGTGAGCCGGAGGCCCTGGAAGTGATGTCCTGGGTGCACCAGCTTTAGGCGAATCAGAATCGAACCAGTCGATTTTTCACGCCGGATCATCTTCGAGGCGCATTCCAAGTCATCCGTTCAAACCGCCTTGCGATGTAACTTCTGGCGGCTTCCGACGACTTGTGCGTTCAACGCAAGTAAACGGGCGGTTTCGCGCCGAACGAACCGCCGCGCGTGGTATATTATGTGACTGGCCCCGCAGCCCGCCACGCGGGCCGGGTCAGGAGTCAGGAGCAGTTATGGGTACCATCCAGCTTGTCAGCCCGGATACCGAATCAACCATCCGGATCGGCCGGATCATCGGCCAGTGTCTGCCGCGTGGCAGTTTTATCGCACTGGAAGGTGTGCTGGGCGCCGGAAAAACGCAGTTCGTGAAGGGCATCGCCTGCGGCCTCGATGAGGGCGGCTGGGCCGGCCTGCGCAGCCCGACGTTCACGCTGATGCTGAGCTACCACGGCGGGCGCTGCGTGCTTCACCACATCGACTTCTATCGACTCAATGAGTCGCCGGAACTGCCGGGCGAAATCCTGGAGGCCATTCATTCGGACCGCGCCATCGCCGTGGTCGAGTGGGCGGACATCTGGCGTGAAGTGTGGCCCAAGCACTACATCCGCATCCGCTTCGAGATCGACGAAGACACCAGCAAGCGCCGCATCACCATCGAGGACCCCAACGGGATCTGCCCCGCGATGGCCAAGGATCTCGAAGAATTCGTGGTGGAGACCGCCGACACCTGAGCGGCACCTGTGCAAAGACGCCACCCTGGGTAAAACAGGCCGCCATGAAGCGAATGGCGGCCGTGCTGTTTTTTGCCTGTTGCAGCCTTCCGCTGCTGGCGCAGAACGCCAACAGGCCGATTGACGACAAAATCGACTCGCCGCTCGAGTACTACTTCGGCGCCATGGCCGTGCTCGCGATCGTCATGACCTGGCTGTGGCTGTGGTTGAAGACGCGGCGCAGCCTGCAACCGCCCGAGCCCGCCGAACCGGAGAACCAGCCATGAGATACCTCTCGGTCCTGCTGTTGATCCTGTGTACCGGTCCTCTGGCCGCCAATTGCGTCACCCCGAGTGACTACCACGGAGTCGTGAAGCTGAGTGCCCAGCAGGTGGTGATCGTGCACCGCGCGAAGACCGACGCCGGGCCCGGCTACCAGGAAATGCTGATCCGCCTGCTGCCCGTTTTCGAAGACCCGGAGTACGCACCCGCGGAATTGACCTGGGTGATCACCCTGCCCGCCAAGCCCCTGCGCTATGACCTGGCCCAACAGCAGGCGCTCAAGGCCGGTCCGGAGCTTCACGAGGGGTTGTTCCAGTTGGCGCGCGGGCAATGGGCTGACCGCAGCCAGTTTGAGTGGCCGTCATGGCTGCCCAGCAACATGACCGAGCGCCCGATGGAAAGCGCGAGCAATGTGATCATGAATGAACCTGACGTACAGGTGGGGCCCTACACGATCACTCCCGTACGCACACTGGGAAACGACGCAGCCGCGGAATTGAACCAATACCTGCAAGCGCACGGTTATCCTGCGGTTCCCGGCTACAGTTCGCGTTATTTCCGCGAGGCGGATTTCACCTATTTGTGCGTGCGCGTCACTCCGGGGCAAGGGCGGGCCAACCTGGCCGGCCGCCTGGATCTGCCTCCGCTGGTTGTGGGCTTCGAAACGGACGAGCCATACGTGCCGTTGCGTTTCAGCTCCGAGCTTGGCGACTTCGCGCTGGACCTCACCCTGGTCACGGACAAGCCCCTGGACACGGAAACTTTCGCTGACCGGCGCAAGCTCCTGAAAGCCCTGAGCCGCGGTTACGTGCAGCTGGTGAACCTGTACACGTTGAAGCCCCTGCCGGAGCAACTGGCCGACGCGCTGGGCGAACGTGCGAAGGCGGCGGATCCGGCGCACTGGTATGTCAATCGCATCCAGAGCCAGGGTGTGAACCCAGCCACCGAGAACGGTACACCCGGCCTGCAGGGCTGGGACGAGGACCTTTTCTTCCGGATCGGTGGCACCCAGGACGAGCTGCCGGGTTTCTGGTACTACGCGGACCAGGACATCCCGTTCCTTGAGCGGCTGTTCCGGGAGCACGCCATGGCCGTTTTCTTCGGCGCAGGGCTGCTGTTCTTCGCGAGCTTGTTCATCAAGACCCGTATCAATCGTAAGCGAGTGCAGCAGCAGGCCAAAGCGAACGACTGAAGCGTTCGGGCGGTCAGAAGTCTGCGGCGGGTGGTGAGAAACAGCGCCGATGGCGTTTGCGCGGTTTCTCCAACCTCTGGCTGCAGCGGCGGCGAACCAGGCGTAGAACTGCTAAGGTCTCAAGATCTTGAACTGCTGGCTGAGCTTGCGGAATGGATCGGTAATGTCGAACCAGAAAACACTGCCGTCGTCGCACTCCAGGCGGTCGAAGCTGCGCTCGGCTTTGCTGTGAAGCGACTGTTTCACGAGCTGCAAGCCCAAGTGCTGCAGCACGTCGTACTCGTCGCTGGTGCGCAGCACCAGCCAGGGGGCCTGCTCGCTGCCGTCGCCGGTGCTGCGGATGCCCTCCATGCAAGTGATGTACATGGCGGTCTCGATTTCCGCGTCGTCGGTCTCGCCCAACTGGCTCAGCGCATAGCTGCGCATCAGGTGAAAGCGCGGCGTCAGCAGGTGGTTCGGAATGAACCGGGGACCGGCCTCAAGGAATCCGCGCCAGTCGGCAGTCTCCAGCAGCTTTTCCGCTTCTTCCAGGTCGTTCGAATAGGGCTGGTAGCCCTCATGGGCGACCACAAGCGACCGGACGCGCAGGAAGTTCTCGCGCGACGGGTTCTGCAGGAAGGCCATGAACGCGGTTTCGTCGGCCATGCATCCATGGTGCCGAGGTCGGTGCAAAGCGCACGTCAAATCGGGCCCTGTAAGCCGCAATGCGGTGTGTTATTGTTACACACATGAGCGTGGACGCCCTTTCACAGGTTGTTGGCAACTCACCGCGCATGCGCGAGTTGAAACAGCAGATTCTGCAGGTGTCGCAGGCCGAGTTTCCGGTCATGATCCTTGGCGAAAGCGGTGCGGGCAAAGAGGTGGTGGCCCGGGCCATCCACACGTTGTCCGCGCGTCGAGACCACCCCTTCGTGGGGCAGAGCTGCCTGGCGATTCCTGAGGCGCTGATCGAGTCCGAGTTGTTCGGATACGAGCCGGGAGCTTTCACCGACGCGCGAGAGAGCCACCCGGGCCTGTTCGAGCAGGCCGAGGGGGGCACGATTTTCCTCGACGAGATCGGCGACATTCCGCTCAGCTTCCAGAAGCGGTTGCTGCGTGTGCTGCAAGAGCGGGAGGTGCGGCGCTTGGGCAGCACGGAGGCGATCGCGATCAACGTGCGCGTGGTGACGGCCACCAACGCCCCGATCGAGCAGTTGGTAAAGGCGGGCGATTTCCGTTCCGACTTGCTGTATCGCCTCAACACCTTCGAGATCCGCGTGCCGCCGCTGCGCCAGCGTATCGAGGACATTCCGTTGCTGGTGGAGGCGTTCCTTCGCAAGCACGGCGCACGCTACGGCATTGAGCCCGAGCAGCCCGGGCCCGAGGTGATCGAGCAGCTCAAGAGCTATCCATGGCCGGGCAACGTGCGCGAGCTTGAGAACTTCGTGGTGCGCTGGATCAGCCTGGGGCGCGAAGCCCTGAACGCGCTGGACAAGCGCGTGGCGCTCAGCTTCGAGCAGCAGGATACGAACCGCCGCTGGCTAAGCATGACCATGTCGGAAATCGAGGCCGAGGTGATCAAGATGGTCCTGCACGACTGCGGCGGCAACAAGACGCTCGCCGCCAAGCGGTTAGGCCTGGCACGCAAGTCGCTCTACAACAAGATTGAGCGGTACCGAATTGAGCTGTAGGGGCGATGTTTGCATCGTCGGCGCGGCTCGCCTGTGTCAAGGCATCGGCGGACAAACGAACAGCCCTCGACTTTGTCGAGGGCTGTTCGTTTGGTGCTGGGGGGGGGACTTGAACCCCCACGCCCTTGCGGGCACCGGCACCTGAAGCCGGCGCGTCTGCCAATTCCGCCACCCCAGCAGGGTGATGTTGCGTAACGTTCGCCCGTTTCAGCGGGCAGGGCGGGAAAATACACCATCCGGTTCGCAAATCAACAGGTGGACGAGCGGGAGCGATGCTCCAGGTCCTGCCTGTGCCGCCGTGTGAGTCAGGAGACCTTTTCGGTCTCTTTCTCTTCGACCTTGTGGGTCTGGACCTCGCGCGAACGGTCCTCAATCTTCTTGGGCTCGTCCGCGTCCATCTCGTCTTTCAGGTCCTTCACGCCCTTCTTGAACTCTGTCACGCTCTTGCCAAGGCTGCGCGCGATCGAAGGCAGGCGACTGCCGAACAGCAGGATCCCGATGGCAACAATGCCAACGATCTCCCAGGTGGACAGGTTGATGAATGCTAGTTCCATGGTTTTATCTCCGGCCGTAGCTTCAATTTAACGCGCCGGTGTTCAAAAGGTTACGCACTTCACTGGATTCAGCGTACAATAGCATGCCTGGTTGACAAGCAACCGCGCCAGGAAAGGCTTATGCAGCCCGGAAAGACAGCACAATACTCCTGCAGAGCATGCGGCCACACGTTCGCCGCGGCGCCCGACATCATTGCCAGGCAGCCCACCTGCCCCAAGTGTCGGACGTTCGGTCAACTCTCGGATGCCGGGGGCAGGCCTGTGAACGCGCGCCAGAACGTGGTGCGCGTGCAGCACCCGGGCGCGGGCGGCAGCGCGCCGTACCGGGGCCAGGGCGGGCCCGTCAGTTACGGGCAGGCTGACAACGATTACGTCGAGGTCGCGGCCGACGTCAGCTACGGCAAGCGCACCAACACCAGGGCGATCATCAACATGGTGATCCTGATCGTGTTGGGCCTGGGGATCGCCGGCACGATGTTCTTCATCGTCAGCGTGCTGCAGGAAGACCGCAGCGCCCGCCTGAAACAGGAAAAGGAAGAGGTGCTCGACCCCAAAGAGTTCGAGCGCGCGGTGGACGAGTCCGTAGAGAAAGTGCGAACCCTGCTGAAGGGCGTGAAGGGCGCGCAAGTGCAGGAGACCACCAACTTTGACGAAGCGCTCAGCGCCATCGAGGCCGCAGGCGGCGTTTCGCCCGGCTGGTCCGCGGCGCCGGCGCCGGGCTCGCCGTTCCGCAGCCACGGTTTCGTGGTGAAGATGCAGGTCGAGGACCGCATGAATCCCGGCAAGTTCTATAACGTGGTGGGATTCGTGATGCTGCTGTATTACAAGTCCGCGAACGAGGTGGGCAACGCCAAGTCGGAGATCGACCGTTATCTGTCCGGCGACGCCCGCAACTACGGAACTTTCTCCAATCCCGCCATGTGGTTCGTGGCCTACACGGGCGTGAACTACAAGGGCGAGTTGAAGGACGCGCTCGACCGCGCCATGAAACTGGGGCCTCCCGCGACCTACCGCCAGTTCACGGACCGGGTGGGCTCAACGCTGCGCGAAGACCTGAAATAGCCTTGAAGAATCTGGCACAAACTGCGCTGCTTTCGGGACGCTGCCGCGTATCCCCTGATGCGGGCCCAGGAGCACTGATTTGAAGCCTTTGCTGACGGCACTAACCCTGGCGGCATTCACCTGTTGCCTGGTCGTAACCCCTCGTGTTACCGCCCAGGCTACGACGGAAGATCAGCGCGCCATTGCCGAATACATAGCGCGCTCCGAGCGCCTGCGCGACTTCGGCTTCCCGCTGCTCGCTCGCGCGCAGCTGGACAAGGCGAAAAAGCTCGATGCCACCGCACGGCCCCTGCTGGTCGAGTACCTGCGCCTCTTCACGCGCAGCGACGCGAGCGCGGACGAGACCCTGCCCTACGTCAAGTCGCTGCTTGAGCTGTATCCCGACGACTACGAAAGCTGCCTTGAGGTCGGCTGGTTTCTGTTCCTGACGCTCGAGCAGCCGCTGCCGCCAAGCACCAAGACCCCCGAGGACTTGAAATTCGGGTTGCAGCGGCTCGAGGCTGAAATGCTCGTGTTCCGGGAACTCGGCAGATACATCCTGGCCCCCGAGGGTGAGTTGCCCGCGTCGGCCAAGGGCAAACCTGCCCTGCCGCTGGCTTTCCTGGCCCGCTGCGTCAAGGCCAGGCCGCTCACGGCCGAGGTGGCATACCTCGCCGCCCGCGACCTGGAGTCGCGGGCCCGTGACTTCCACCGCTGGTCTCGCACCGACGACCAACTGGCCGAACCATTCGGTAAGGCCGCCCAGGAGCTCTATGGCCTGGCCCTGCCGCTGTACCAGGTGGCCGTGAAGGACGACACCTACCACGTCACCACCAGCGTCAGCATCGCCGGCCTGCTCTACCGGATGCAGCGCTACGAGGATGCCAGAAAGGCCGTTGTGGCCGCCGAACAGGAAGCGCCCGGCAACCTGACCGTGGCCGAGACACGCCTGGGCATCGCGGAAGCCGCCCGGGACATCGACCAGCTGCTTGTCGCGCTGCGGTTCTACGATCGCATCTATCGCGACACATCCAGCCGCATCGACCTGTCGGCGGCGGAACGCATCAAGCAGAAAGGCTGGAGTTTCGACCTGTGGCTGGCGTGGCGCGAGCTGCAGCTCATGGGCATTGCGGACCGTGCGGCCTCCATCCGCGCGCTGCTGCAGCAGCAGCCCGAGTTCATGGAAGTCTACTACCTCGACGCGCGCAACGCGCTTGAGTACGCCGAGCGCGAGCCCGACCCCATCCAGCGCGGCAAGTTATACCTGGTCGTGCTTCAGGCCCTCGAGAAGTGCCAGGTGCTGGGCGAACGGTTTGCCGACTGGCACGGCTTGCGCGCCGCGACGCTGTGGGAACTCGGTGAATTCGAGCAGGCCGCCAAGTGCTACGACGAGGTGGCGAAGCTCGAGCCCGACGACCAAGAAGCTTCCCGCCATGCCAAGGCCGCGCGTGACATCGCGGCGGGGCTGTACACGGCCGGCGACTACGACATGTACCGTCAGCAGCTCGGATACGGCGACTTGAAGAGCAAGCGTGCGGCGTTGCGCGAGGTTGTTGCCCGGTCGCCGAAGTTCTTCGAGGCGCAGCTGCTGCTCGGGAAGGTGTCCTTCATGCTGGGCGACTTCGAGACCGCATGGGGCGCCTATGCGGCGGGCCACAAGCTGGAGCCCGCGAACCTGGAGTGCCTGGACGGCGCGGCCCGCGCCGCCATGCGAACCGGGCGCTTTGAAGACGCGCTCAGCCTTTTCAAGGCGTTGAACGAATTGGAGAAGGACTTCCAGGGCGGACTGCGCTGGCAGGGCATCATCGACTGGGTAGCCGCCGGCGGCAAAGAGCGCAAACAGGCCTTCAAGTTGTGGCTGGAGGCCTCGGTTGCGTCGATCGATGCAACCGCGCGCCAAGACCTGCTCGAGCAGGCCGTGCTCCTTGAGCCGGATTTCGCCGAGGTACTGGTCGAGCTCGCGGCTATCATGCGAGCCACCAAGCCCCAGGCAGCCGAGAACTTCCTTGAACGTGCCCTGCAGTGCGCCCGCGACGACTACACACGCGCCGCCATCTTGCGCGAGCGCGGACGGCTGCGGCTTTCAAGGCATCGCGTCCAGGAAGCCATAAGCGATTTCGAAAGCGCCTATGCGACCATGAAGGCGGACGGCTCGGACCTGCTGCTGGCGGCTCTGGCGCATCACGACGCAGGCGACGATTCGGCCGCCTCGGCCGCCCTGCGCCGGCTGTTCGACGAGCTACCCGGCACCGTGCTGTTCCGTCCGACCGTTTCCAACATGCAGCAGTTGGGCCTGGCACCCGTCCCGGCCGACGGCGTGCGTGAGTTACACCCCGCCTACGACGTGGACGACACCCTGGTATTCCGCGTGCGCATCGAAGTGGAAGGCACGGGCGGCGGCCAGGTCGGCACGACACTTTCGCTTGAGTACGACATGACCTTGAAGGTGATCGAAAAACCCATGCAGAAGGGAATCTGGCGCTTCAAGCTGAGCTTCCAGAACGTGCCCGCGGAGTTCGCGGCACTGGAGCAGATGGAAGCTGAGCTGAAAGTCAGCCCGTGGTTCGGCCTGCTGGAGGTGCCCGTCCTGGGAGACCTGGGGCAAGTGGCCCATCCATCACTTCAGGCGATCGCGGAGGGTTTCACGGCCGGCCAGGGAGATGCGCGCATCGCCCCGCCCTATGTGTGGAAGAACGAATTTACCAAGGGACCGCCCCATTTCGGCGGAGACGCGATCGAAGGCAGTTGTCTTTCGGAAGCCCTGGGCGACAGCTTCGTGATCTCGCGCCGCGCCCTAGCCGGGCGGCAACTGGGCGACGACGAGTCACACCACACCAGCAGCCGCGCCCTGGAGGCCACCGTGAAGTGCGGCGGCGCCAAACGCGCGATCCGTGAAGTGGAGTTCCAGATCCTGAAGAAGGAACTCACCCGGGAAAAGGACGACGTGGCGTTCTCGCGCCTGTACTGCAAGCTTTCCGCCAAGTAGCCGTGATTGCCCCCGCGCCGGCGCAAGCTAGATTCCGGCCATGGCCTTCGACGACCTGGAATCCTTCATTGACGCCCTGCGCGACGCCGGCGAACTGCTCGAATTCCGCGAGTCGGTCAGCATCGACCAGGAAATCGCTTGCCTGGCTGACCGCGTCAGCAAGCTGCCCGGTGGGGGACCCGCGCTGCTGTTTCATCGGCCTGTGGGCCCTGACGGCCGCGAGTACCGCGCCCCGGTGCTGATCAACGCGCTCGGCAGCGAAAAGCGGCTCAGCATGGTGTGCGGCGTGCAGGATTTTCACGGCCTGACGCAGCGCCTCTCGGGGCTGCTTGAAGATCTGCAGACTCCGCGCCGCACGCTGATCGAGAAGCTGGAAGTGCTCCCCACCCTGAAGGAGCTGGCGGGCTTCTTCCCGAAGTACGTGAAGAGGGCGCCCTGCCAGGAGATCGTGCACACGGGGGATGCCATCGATCTCGACAGCATCCCGATTCTCAAGACCTGGCCTGAAGACGGCGGGCGCTTCGTGACCTTCCCGCTGGTGTTCACCCACTCGCCCAAAGACGGCAAGCGCAACTGCGGCATGTATCGCATTCAGCAGTTCGACAAGCGCACCACCGGCTTTCACGTGCACACCCACCACACCGCCGCGGAGCACATGCGCCAGGCGAAAGCCAATGGCGAAAATCGCCTGCCGGCCGCGATTGCGATCGGCGGCGCGCCGGCCATCACCTTCAGCGCCGTGGTGCCGCTGCCGCCGGGCATGGACGAGATGATCCTGGCCGGCTTCCTGCAGGGGCGGCCGGTGAAGATGGTGGAGTGCAAGACCGTGCCGCTGCAGGTGCCCGCCAGCGCCGACTACGTGATCGAGGGCTGGATCCACATCGACGAGCGCCGGCGCGAAGGCCCCTTCGGCGACCACACCGGCTTCTACAGCCTGGCCGACGATTACCCGGTGTTTCACGTCAGCGCCATCACCCAGCGCCGCAAGCCGGTTTACTTCGCCACGGTGGTCGGCCCGCCGCCCCAGGAGGACGCCTGGATGGCGCAAGCCATCGAGCGGCTGTTTCTGCCGCTGATGCAGCAGACCATCCCGGAGGTGATCGACTACCGCCTGCCGTTCAGCGGCGTGGCGCACAACCTGATGCTGGTGAAGATCCACAAGAGCTACCCGGGCCAGGCTCGCAAGGTCGCTCACGCGATCTGGGGCCTGGGCCAGGCCATGTTCACCAAGACCATCGTGGTGATCGACCAGCACGGCCCCGACGTGCACGACGAAGCGGCCGTGGCGCGCTGGGTGCTGGAGCGCCTGGACGCGACCAGCAGCTTCGAGATGGTGCTGGGACCCACCGAGACGCTGGACCACGCCACGCGCGCCCTGCACTTCGGCAGCAAGGTATGCATTGACGCGTCAATACCCATGCCGGGCGACGTCGGCACACGGGGCCAGGGTTCGGGCATTCTCGGGATCAGTGGCGCGGACATTCCTGTCCGCGCCGATACCCCGAAACAGGCTGGAGTGCCTGTTCCCCAGGAAGGCCTTGAAGGCGTGACGGGCTCCTGGCAGGTGGGCGGGTTGGTCACGGTGCTGGAGCTGTCCAAAACCCGCGGGCACCAGCCGCGCGAGTTGGCGAACGCCATCTTCAAGCAGGCGGGCGACGCAGCATTGCCGCTGATCGTGATTCTGCCGGCCGGGCTGGTGAATCCGGGCGACCACGATGCGCTGGTCTGGGCGGCGCTGGCCAACATCGACCCGGAACGCGACCTGCTGTTCGACGAAACACCGGAGCAGGTCAACGGCCGCTGGATGTTGAAGCGCCACCCCCGCCACATAGCAGTGGACGCCACGAGGAAGGACGCCAGCGACGGCTTTGAGCGAGACTGGCCGGAGATGCAGGTGCACCCGCCCCGGGTGCTGGCCCGCGTGAGTGAGCTGCTGAAGGCAAAAGGCATCGAGATGCCGACGGCATTTCTGCCGTAAATCGGGCGGGGACAGGCGTACGCCTGTCCCCGTCGTGATGTACCTGCGCTTACTTGGCCTTGGTGGTCCTGGCCTTCACTTCGAAGGTTTCACCGCCGCGGATGTAGGTGACGGACACTTCCGTGCCCGGCTCGGTCGCGATCAGAATGTCGTGCAGGTCCGCGAAGTAACGGATCTCACGCCCATTCAGCTTGGTCAGGATGTCACCCTCGGCCATGCCGGCCTCGAGCAGAGGGCTGCCGTTCTTGAGCCCGGTGATCTTGTAGCCGCCCACGGCGCGGTCGCTGTTGTACTCGCCCTTGAAGCCGAGGCTGCTCTTCATCTTGGGCAACTGGAAGGGGTCCATCATGGCGCCGAAGGGGTTGTTGCCGCTGCCCTTGCGCGCCTCGTCATCAGGGCGCGGCACGGTGCCGAACTGGCCGCTTTCCGTGGGCACGCCGTTGCGCGCGGTAAGGGTCAGCTTTTCGTCGCCGCGGGTGACGGTGAAGGCGAAGCTGGAGCCGCGGGGCTTGGTGCCGACGATGCCGTAGTAGCGGTAGGCGTTGAACACCGGCTTGTCGTCCATGGCGGTGATCACGTCGCCGGGCTGGAAGCCGGCGTCATGGGCGTCACTGTTGTCCTCGACGCCGCGCACTACCGCGCCCTTCTGGCTGCCCATGTCCAGGATCAAGCCGCCGACCATGCCGTGGCGCACGACCAGCGCGCCGCCGCTCTGGGCTTTCAGCGTCTCCAGGAAGTTGCGGATCTGGTTGGCCGGGATGGCGTAGCCGGCGCCGGTGTTGTAGCGCTTGCCGTGGCTGGCGATGTTGCGCCCGTTGATGCCGATCATCTCGCCGTCAACGTTGAAGCTGGGGCCTCCCGAGTTGCCGGGATTGATCGCGGTGTCGATCTGGATGCAGTCGTTGTAGCCGCCCTGGAAGCGGTTGTTGCACGTCACCGTGCCGAAGGTGACCGTCGGCTCGGATCCCCGGCCGCTGAGCAGGAACGGGTTGCCGATCGAAAGGCACAGGTCGCCGATCTGCACCTTGTCGCTGTCGCCCAGCTTCACGAACGGGACTGTTTCGCCTTCGTTCAGGCGCAGCTTACCCAGCACGATGTCGCCGCGCGGGTCGGCACCAACGGCGTCGGCCGTGAACTGCCGACTGTTGCCGGCCATTTTGACGGCCATGGTGGCCGGTGCCGCCGCCTGGTTCCAGACGTGGTGGTTGGTGATGAAGTAGCCGTCTTCGCTGATCGCGACACCGGAGCCTCCGCCGATCAACACGAAGGCGGGGTACAGCTGGTCCACCAGCTTGATCAGCTCCGCTTCGCTTTTCTCGACGGTGGAATTGGACTTGGGCGGGCTGTTATCGGCGTGGCTGACGACGCCTCCGAGCATCAGGCTCAGCGCGATTGCCGCAATGATCTTCTTCATGGTCGTTTCCTGTATCAGGCGAGCGCAAGGCCCGCGACAGTTTCAGTTGCCTACGGACGAGCCCCCAGGGTCACTTCCACGGTCTTTTCTTCCTCGCCGCGGATGAACTTCACCTTCAGGGTGTCGCCTACCTTGTGCTCGGAAATCAGCTTCAGCAGGTCCTCCAGGTCGTTCATGTCCCTGCCGTCCACCTGGGTGATGATGTCGTTCATGCGCAACCCGGCTTTTTCGGCGCCGGTGCCCGGCACGACGTTGCCGATCTCGAGGCCTGGCTTGTCGGGCCATTTCTTGTTCGCGCCGATGCCCATGAACGGAGCGGGCGGACGCGGTATGAACTTGCCTTCTTTCATCGCGTCGTAGGCGTCGCGCACTTCGTGGATGTATGCCGCGTAGCTGACGCCGCTGGCCTGGCCGAAGGTCGGGTGGTTGTGGAAGGTCACCATGCCGACCAGCGTGCCCTTGCTGTTCACCACTGGCGCACCCAGCGTGCTGTTGCCGATGCGGGCGTCCAGCTGGAAGGCGCGACCGTCTTCGCGCTCCAGCGCGCTGACGATGCCGTCGTTCACCAGCGTGCCCAGCGGGTTCTGGCCGCGACCGACCACGATCACGCCCTCACCGCGGCTTAGCTTCACTTTCTCGCTCGGGAACTGAAGCACCTGCAGTTCAGGACAGGTTTCGTTGATCACGCAGTCGAGCTCAAGCAGCGCAAGGTCGATCTGCTGGTGTCGGCCCACCACGCGGGCCGGCCAGCGCTCGCCGTTGGGCAACGTCACCGTGATGGCTTCCACCGCGTCGCTGGGACCCTCCTTGCTGAATTCACCGAGGCAGCGGTCGCTGATAACGATGTGGTTGGGACCCACCACCAGTCCCGAGAAGGGGCCGATGTCGTAACGGAAGAACGGGTCGCTCATGTCCGGGCCGCCCATGCCGGGCAGTCCCGGCAGGCTGGGCGCCGCGGCCACCGGCTCGCGATCGTAGTCGATCTCAACAGACACGGTGTGCTGCGACACGAACTTCGCCAGCGCAACACGGTGACTTTCAAGCTCCTGGTGCAGCTTCATGGACGGCGCTGAGACGTACCTGACGGCGGCGGTCTTGGCCTCCGGTTTGGCTTCCTGCGCCACGGTGACCGCGACGCCGGCGCCGAGGACCAGGGCAAGTGCCAGTGCAATCTTTTTCATGTTCGATTCCTTATTCGGCGCCGGGCCAGGCAGCCCGATCAGGGCGCTCGCCGACGCTTCGCGTTCGGTTAGAAATCCTCGGCCTTTTCACCCACGACGAGGTCCACGGTCTTTTCCCTGCCGTCCTCCGGGTTGCGCAAGGTCAGCTGGATGTGCGTGCCCACGGGAACGCCGTAGCTGACCGGCACGTCCACGGTGCGACTGCGGAACATGTTGCCGACCTCGCGCTTTCGGGTGACGTAGCCGACGCCCAGCATTTCCTTCAGCCGCTCCCAGTTCGGGATGCGATAGTTGTCTACGCGTACCAGCTGCATGCCGACCTTGATACCGGCCTTGGCGGCCGGGCCGTCCGGGTCAATCTCGGAGATGAAGATGTCGCGGCTGGCCGTGGGCTTCTTGGCCTTGAAACCGAGGTAGCCCTGCGCCAGTTCGTCCTGCGCCACGCCCTTCTTAAGCTGGGCCAGCACGGCGCGAATCTGGTTGCTGGGGACCGCGCAGCCGAGATGGCGCCCTGCCATGAAGTGAGCGCAACTCATGCCAACCACCTCACCCTTCATGTTGACGATCGGGCCGCCGTGGTCGCCGTCGTGGATGGCCACGTCAACCTCAATCACGTTGCCTTTGTAGGGGTCGCCGCCCGTGTTTTCGTTCTCGGGATCCATCACGTCGATGGGCTCGAAGCGATAGAACCCTGAAACGGTGCCGTAGGTCATGGAGATCTGGCGGTCGATCAGCAGGCTGTCCAGCGTGTTGCCGAAGCCGCATACCGCGCTGCCCATCGGCAACTGGTCCGAATCCCCCAGCTTCATTGAGGGCAGGCTGGGGTGCCCCTCGTCCATCTTCACCAACAGCAGCAAGTTGCGACGGTCGCGACCGACCACCTTGCCGCCGAATTCCGTGCCGTCGTGGGCCATCATCCACACCGATGCGCCCTTATCGAGATAAGGGTCGTCGCCGCGGCCCATCAGCGGGCCTGATTCCAGACAGGTCACGACGTAGTCGCCGTCTACCACGAATCCGCTGGTCGCCTTGGCATCGCCGGCCGCCATTCCGGTCTGCCCGGAAGCGCCGAAATCGGGCTTCTCGGCGGCGATCGCCACCACGGCCGGAGAAATCGCCCGGGCGAAGTTGCGGCGCTCGGTCTGCAGGCTCTTGAGCGTCTCGAATTTTCCTTCCGCGCCCACAAAGGGGGTCGCCACCGCGGCGGCCAAGGCCATCCCGGTCAGCATGGCCGCCAGCAGCAGCGGCCTC
Source organism: Planctomycetota bacterium (assembly GCA_020638635.1). Lineage (GTDB taxonomy): Bacteria > Planctomycetota > UBA8742 > UBA2392 > UBA2392 > JACKID01. The sequence goes on along the minus strand of JACKIE010000003.1, from coordinate 333,001 downwards.
ATGCGGCGCGTCATCAAAGTAGCCACACCCATCCGAAGTCCTTTCGTGTTCGGGGTTCTGACGAAGGGCCCGAGGCCCGTGCGTCTCCCACTTTTACGGAGCAGAGGTTGTCAACCGAACTCCAAAATCCTCACGAAATATCGTGGTATCCTGCAAGGGACGGTTGCACAGCCGCCTTGTCCCCGCAATCCCGCCACCGAATGCAAACCGCCGCCCTTGCGGGCGGCGGGTCGAATCCGGCGGAACCGGTGGTTATTGCGCGTTGCTGCGGGCTTCGCAGTAGCGGCGGACGATCTGGTCATTCCAGTCGCGCTTCACGTCGATGCCTTTGAGGCCTCCGCAAAGGCGCTCCAGGTCGGACTGGCGCAGGCTGTACTTGCGGCTTTTACCCTCGGAGACGTCCTGTCCAAGCAGTACATAGGCGCGACTGATGTTGTCGCCCACGTCAAAGACCACGAACTCGAGGCGCACGTCCGCGTCGGTCTGTCCGGCGAGCGTGAAGACGTCACCCAGGTTCACGTTGTTGTCGGAGCCGGCGTTCAGCACCGCCACGTCCAGCTCGCCTTCACTGAGGTGACCCACGTAGTTGTGGGTTTCGAAACCGGTGATCTGGACAGGTGTCAGCTTCTGCACCGAGTCGCTGCCCGCGTTCCAGTTCATGATCGACTTCTTGGGGAAGCCGAAAATGCCGACGTCAAACTGCTCGTTGGTGTACAGCAGTCCGATGACGAGGCATGCGATCGCCAGCACGGCGCTTGGCACCGCCAGGGCGAACGTGGCGAACTTATCAAACTTGCCCACCGCCTCAGACTGTACTGCCGAGGGCGCGCCCGACGGGCCCTTGGGCTGGCCGCCGGCTGCGCGTTTGGGTGGAAGAGGCTTCTTTGCCATTGCGATTTCCTTGCCTGTGCTGCTTGCCTGTTGGTCTGACTAGCGGCGCATGGCGCCGTTGCGGTATGGCTCCGCGGTCTTGACGTTGTCGCCGTTCAGCACGATGCGCTTGCCCCGGAACTCGGGCGCAAGGCGACCCACGGCAACATTTGCCCGGACGTTCTCAACCACCATGCGACCCACGAACGAGTCGTCGCGGAAAATCGAGAAGGCCTGTCCCTCGAAAACGCCCTCGTTGCTGCCGAGGCTGATGCTCACCACGCCGGTGTTGGGGTCGTCACCCACGGCCACCACCTTGCCGCGCAGCCAGCCCCGCCCGGCCGTGTCGGCCATCAGGCGCAGGTTCTTGTCTCCGACCTCGTAAAGCGCGAGGATCTTGATGGTCTTTTCGTAGTTCTTGCTGGTGTCGTAGTAGGAATCCTCAAGGCTCAGCTGCTGACCATCGAGCCGCATGATGTCGTTTTCAACCTGGGCCAGCTCGGCCTTCAGGGCGTCGCGCTCGATCATGGCGCGCTGGATTTCGTAGTCGAGGTTGAACACCTTCTGCTGAAAGCTGGCGATGATGTACCGATAGCTCTGCATCTCCGCGGCGAACATGCGCGCAGCTTCGCGCACCTCGGCCAGGCGGGCGTCCTGCACGCGGCGGTCGCGCTGCGCGGCGGCGATCGCTTCACGCAGCGAAGTGATGTCCGCAATTGCCTGCTGCTTGGCGGCCGTGAAGTTGTCGTTCTGCTTCGCGCCCTTGCCCTTTTCGATGTCGATCAGGCTCTGCGCCTTGCTGACTTTGGCACCGGGCAGCGGATCGGTACCGCCGGGCGCTGCGGCGCCTTCATCGGGCAGGCCGAAGGGTGCCGCACCCAGGCTTTCCGCCGTCAGAGCGGTTTCGTCGGGGTTGGGGCCCTTGTCATGGCCGCGCTCGGCCACGATGCCGCCCTTGATGTCAACATAACGGTACGCGATAGCGCGCCGGATGTTGGCCTCCGCGATGAACTTCTCGCGCCAGCTTGGTTCCTTGCTGGTTGACATGAAGATGAACGTGACCAGCAGGCCGACAAGCCAGGCCAGGGTCAGCATCAGCATCGTTCTGGAGAAAACGCCCATGTCTTATCCTCGCGTCATGGCGCCCAGGCGCCCGCGTTTTTGTTAACCCTACCTGCCCCGTGTCGTGCGCGACATAAACATGCGCGTGATGGACTGGTCGCCTGCAACCGGTTTCACGTTCGCGCGCACCAGGTCCACGATCATGCACTCGGCGGTCTCGTTTTGCACTTCCACCACGTCCACCACCGCGATGGTGGTGCCGTTGCGCATGATGGTGAATTTCTGGTGCAGCTCGACACCGTCACGCCTGCCCTTGTTGATCTGCAGGCTGTTGCCGGTCACCCACTGCACCTGCCCGAAGATCACCGGGCCGTTGTCGCCCAGTTCGCGCTGCAGGTCCGGGCGCAGCCAGCGATAGCGGGCGAGGCGGTCAAGCCGGTCTTCGAGTTCTTCACTTACCAGGAAGTGGTATTCCTCGACGCGCCGGTAATCCTCGTGGCGCACGGCGTAGTCGTTGTGGCGCTGCGCCACCTTCAGCAGCTTGTCGCCGCGGTCGGCGAACACGATCGACTTCCGGTCCGTCAGTTCGCCCACCGTGCGCTGAAGCTTGTCCACCACCTGTTCGTTGTAGTCCTGCGAGATCCGCGTGAACGGCTCGACGGCGATCTTCAGGTTGTCGGCAGAAGTCCTGGCGTCGCTGGCTGTCTGTTCGGCCTCGAGCTGCCAAGCTTCCAGCGCCTGCTTGGTGGCGTTCAGGGCTGCCACCTCAGCAGAGTTCTGGGCGCTGCTCTCCTGGTTGGCGGCACGGACCGCCAGCAGATCGTTGTAGGCCTGTTCCAGCGAGTCCTTGTCACGATGGCGCGCGTCACGCTCATTCTCGTACTTCTCGCGCCATTGGACGTTCCCCGCCATGGCAACCCACACGTACTGGCTGAGAATCAGACAGACGACAAGGTTCACGATGACGAAGACTTTCGTAACGGTATGCACGCGCAACTCCCACCCGAATACCGAGTGAAAACGGCTCTTCCCGAAGAAAAGTCAGTTACAGTTAGGGGGGTGTTCAGACACCTGACGATAATGCGAGCCAAAGGCAGGTCAAGAGGATAAATCCACTGGCAAGCCCCTTCTAATCCTGCGGATACAACGGAGTCACGCGGGCGTCACCGTGTGACGTGATTTTGGATTTTAGATTTTCGATTTTGGATTCAAGCAGCCCGGGTGGATACCTGTCCGCGACAGCTGGCAGAGGGGTCCGAACAGGGAAAACGCCCATTGGCGCAATCCAAAATCCAAAATCGGCAATCCAAAATCCCCCAACAGCCCCCTCGTTGACAGCCCGCACCCTCGGCCCTACACTTCCCGCCCCTTTGGCAGCCTTGGCCCGTGCGTGTGCGCGGGGGCTGCGGGGGAACCCTGAATGTCGCGCCCGGCGGGACCGTGCCTCTAAAGAGGTAGAACGGTCCACCCTCGCCGCGCCCGACTGAGAGCAGACATGAGCGACGATTCCGGTATTGCTGTAGAAAAGGCCCCGGCCACCTGGTCGGAAAAGATCCCGGCCGCCACACCCGAAGCCCTGATTGACGCCGGCTTCCATTTCGGTCACCGCGCCAGCCGCTGGGACCCGAAGATGAAGCCGTTCATCCGCGACAAGCGCAACGGCATCCACATCATTGACCTGAAGCAGAGCCTGCGCGGCCTGATCACCGCCCGGCACTTCCTGCGCAACCTGACCAGCACCGGCGCCCACGTCCTGTTCGTCGGCACCAAGCGCCAGGCCAAGGACATCGTGCGCGCCGAGGCCCTGCGCTCCGGCCAGGCCTTCATGTGCGAGCGCTGGCTGGGCGGCACCCTGACCAACTTCGCCACCATCCGCCGCCGCCTGTCGCGCCTCGATATCCTCGAGAAGCTGAACACCAGCGGCAAACTGGCCGCCATGCCCAAGAAGATGCAGTCGGTGCTGAACCGCGAGAAGGGCAAGATCGAGAGCAACCTCGACGGCCTGCGCAACCTGGACCGCCTGCCCGCCTGCATGGTGGTAGTGGACGCCAGCCAGGAGCAGATCGCCATCCTGGAAGCCCACAAGCTCGAGATTCCCATCGTCGCCGTGGTTGACACCAACAGCAACCCGGACCTGATCGACATCGTGATCCCCGGCAACGACGACTCCGTGCGCGGCCTGCAGATCGTGCTGCACTCGCTGGCTGACGCCTGCATTGAGGGCCGCAAGTTGCACGAGTCCGGCCAGGGCCAGCAGGCCAAGCTGGACATCCGCGCCTTCGACGACGCCCCGGCGCAGAAGAAGCCCGAGCGCGGCGCGCGCCGCCCGCAGCGTGACCGCGGCGGCCGTACCCGCCACGCCCGCAGCGCTGAGCAGAAGGCAGCCGTCGAGGCCACGGCCGAGGAAGCGGTCAAGATGGCCGAAGAGCAGCAGAAGGAAGCCCCGGCCCCGACCGTGCGCCGCAAGCCGCCGGCCAAAAAGCCGGAGCAGAAGCCTGAAGCTCCCAAGACCGAAGCCTAGACCGCAACTTTTGAGCGTTAAGACAACAAGGGGCGCTCACTTTGAGCGCCCCTGCACTTAAGAGACCGAGGATAGCCATGGCAGAGATTACCGTTGCCCAGATCAAGGAACTCCGCGACCGCACCGGTTGCGGCATGATGGACGCCAAGCGCGCGCTGACCGAGTCCGGCGGTGACGTCGAGAAGGCCATCGACGACCTCCGCAAGAAGGGCGAAGTCAAGGCCGCCAAGAAGGCCGGCCGCGAAACCGCCGAGGGCAAGATCGGCATCAAGGTCGAGGGCAAGGTCGCCGCGGTCGTCGCGGTGAAGTGCGAGACCGACTTCACGGCCAACAACGACGAGTTCAAGGGCCTGGTGGACAACATCGCCAAGGCCATCCACGCCGCGGAAGGCGAAGCCAGCGAGCTCAAGTACCCCACGGGCGGCACAGTGGGCGACGCCGTCAAGGCGCTGGTCGCCAAGACCGGCGAGAACATGCAGATCGGCGCCCACCGCCGCCTGACCGTGGACAACGGCTACTTCGGCTACTACCTGCACAGCGACGGCAAGCTCGGCGTGGTGGTGAAGATCGAGGGCGGCGACGGCTCCAGCGACGCAGAGAAGACCCTCGCCAAGGACATCGCCATGCACGCGGCCGCCACCAACCCGCTCGGCCTGACCCAGGCGGACGTGCCGGCCGACGTGATCGCGCGCGAGCGTGAAATCGCGCTCGAGCAGGCCAAGCAGAGCGGCAAGCCGGCCAACATCCAGGAGAAGATCGCCGAGGGCAAAGTGGCCGCCTTCTTCAAGGAGCAGACCCTGCTGGCCCAGCCCTTCGTGAAGGACACGGCCGTGACCATCGAGCAGCACGTCGCAAACGTAGGCAAGCAGGCAAACAAGCCCCTGAAGCTGACCCAGTACGCCCGCATCAAGGTAGGCGAGTAAGTAGCGTGACGTAGCGCAGGCGCCCCGCCTGCACAGGCCGTGGGCGCCCCGCCCACGGCAGAAGCCACAAACCAACAGGGCGGACCCCAGGTCCGCCCTGTCCCTTTTCGCAGGGACACGCGGCCGCGTGTCCCTACGTGGGGCAGACATCCTGTCTGCCGAGGCAGGCTGGAAGCCCAATACTGCGGGGTTAAGGAGTTTTACGGCGGACTCTGACGTGATGAATCTATCGGCAGTCAGGCGCGGAGCGCCGTAACAAATGTTAGCCCCCGCCGGTTGGCGCCAAGCGCAGCGCGGCGACAACAAGGCGGGGGTTACGGGCAGCGGTATCAAGTGAGGCGCGGAGCGCCGGCACAACGGCCGCTTGCGGCCGACTGGTTCTCGCGGCAAACGCCGCGAATGTGCCGGCGCTCCGCGCCTTGGATTGTTCTTCCTCAGATTACGCCCACCGAGCGCCAGAGGCGTTCGGTGGGGGCTTCCACTGTGAGGGCGCTCCGCGCCAAGTAACAAGAACGACAGTCGTGCTACTTAACCCCGCAGTATTGGGCTGGAAGCCTGCCCCACGAACTTGGTGCCTGACCCCCTCACGGACTGCTGCTAGGCTGCAATAAGGCAAACCCAGGAGGAAACCGTGACCGCACAACCAAAGATCATGCTGATCTTAGGCGGCCTGAAGTCAAAGCTCTCGCGCGAAGAACTGGAGCGCCGCTACAAGGAGCGCATGCCCGAATTCCGCAAAGTGCCCGGCCTGGTGCAGAAGTATTACTCGTACGACGAAGCCGCAAACGAGTGGGCCGGCATCTACCTGTGGGAGAGCGAAGAAGCCCTCGCGGCCTACCTCGAGTCGGACCTAAAGAAGTCCATCGCCGAAGCCTACGAGCTAACAGCCCCACCAAAAATCCAACGCCTCCCAATCGTCGACACGCTCAGGAAGTAACGAGAAAAAAAAGGGAGCCTATCACGTGGGGACACGCGGCAGCGTGTCCCTACTTCTTCGGCTGACGCAGTCTGCCGGTCGGAACAGGTGTCTGACCCCTTTGTAACCCGCTTACTGCTGAGAAGCTCTTTCGTGATTGAGGGCCAGCAGGCGTTTGAGCATTCCTTCCTCGGCCGTTTGCTGCCGTTGCTTGGCGGTCGCGGGTGTTTCGCCCTGGTCGTAGCGGACGGTCGCGTAAAGATCTTCCGGTTTGAGGTCGTGCCAGCCGTAGGCCGCAAACACGGCGCGGTCGAGTTTGAGGTGTGCAAGGTGCAGCCACTCGGGGCGCTTGTTGTAGAGGTTGGTGAGGGTGCGCTTCCTGGCCTCGGCGGGCGAAAGTCCGGGCGCGTTCAGCCAGCCCTCGCGCAACTCGTTCAGTTCCTTCGCGGCGGAAGCAATCGCCTCTACCAGCCGGTCCCCCGCCGGCTCCTTCCCCGGCGGCCACGGGAACGGAAACGTCTCAAAACTTGTGGTCGGTGTGTAGCGAGCGCCGGACTCTTTCTCGCGTAGCTGGGTCCCCAAGCGCAATGCCCATCGTTCGTGCACAACCGAATGAACCACTCCAAAGAAGTAGTCATCTTCTCGCGCAAACACGACCAACTGGTGGTCCGGCAGGGTTGGATGCTCTAACCAAGCAAAGAGACGGTGCTTCGCAATTGTCGGCGTAACTACAAACCGAGACAATGGGCGAATTGCCCTCCTCATCGCCTCACACGGCTCCGCGTGCAACCACCAAAACTCACGGTAGCGCTTCCTCTTGACTCTATCGCGTGCGGGCTTTACTCGTTGGCGAACCAGTTCATATGGGCGTTCATAGAGCGCTGCTTGGTCTTCGGGCATTTCGGAACCAAAGTCCACAATCCACTTACCCTTGTTCCGCTGGGTTACGTCTTGCCCATTTGCCCAAGGGACCACGACATCGGAGTTCGAACGACCGTCTGGGTTCCCACTTGCGCCTAGCAGTTGTTCTGCTTCTTCTGCGGTCAGATCGAACTTACCGGCCTTTACATCACCGATGTAACCAATACCTATGTTCTCGGTAAGAGTGGCTGTAGTGGTGAGGTTGGCTCCAGAGGCGCTTGTAAGGTCGGCGTTGATTCCCGGTACGGTCGTACCGTTCAAGCTGCACTCGACCTCCTGACCATTGTCTTGGCATACGATGCTTACATGGACGGCAGCACCATCAAGAATCCATTCGCGGTCACTCCAGGCATCGAAGATCTTCCCGGTCTCCAAGACTCGCCGAAGAGCCTTCTGACTTCCCCCTCCTCGAATTCCCTGTGTCGCAAGTAGCCCGGCGCGCTTCACTCTACCGAGTTCGACTAACTCACGCGCACGCTCATGCCAGTAAACACTCAGGTCAGCAGAGCCCGCGACCGAACCCTCATAGACCTTGAAGAGCGTCTCGACATACTCATCGCCCAAACCCAGTCGCAACTTCTTTGCCCCGAGAAATGGCGGGTTGCCGATGATGAAGTCTGCTTCCGGCCACTCTGGACGGACTGCGCGCGGTTGCCCGGCGGCTCCGCCCTTCAGCAGTGCGTCCATGAACATGATGTTGTTCAGGGGTTTCAGGATCGGCTCTTTCGGCACGGCGTAACCGTTGCGGGTGTGCCACTGGATGTAGCCGATCCATACCACGATCTGTGCAAGCTCGTGGGCGTAGTGGTTGACCTCCATGCCGTACAACTGCCCCGGCTCCACGACGGGGTTCAGCTTTGCCAGACCAACGCCGAGACTGAACGCCTCGTGGATGATCTGCTTCTCAAGGTTCTTCAGCTCGTTCAGAGCGACATAAAGGAAATTGCCGCTGCCACAGGCCGGGTCGAGAATCTTCAATGCGTGAAACTTATCGAGCAGCGCGTGGTACTCGTCCTCGATCTTCCTGCGGGCGTTGCGCAGCTCCTTCTCGCGCTTCTTTCGCTCCTGGTCGCCCGCCTTCAGCCATTCCAGCGCTTCCTCGGCCTTCCTGTACTTTTCCAGCTGCGGCTGAAGCTTCTCGCGTGTCGCATCCCATTCACGCCGCATGGGGCGCAGCACAACCGGGTCCACAATCAGCATGATGTCTTCGCGGCCGGTGTAGTGCGCGCCAAGCTGAGAGCGGCGGTCCGGGTTCAGACTGCGCTCGAACAGGGTCCCGAAGATGCTCGGCTCAACCTGCGACCAGTCCACCCGCGCAGCCGCCAGCAGATCGTCGATTTCCTCCTCGGTCATTTCGATGGGTTCGGTGCCGTCGAACAGACCGCCGTTGAACCAGGGGATGCTTTCCGGGCCGAAGTCTCCGCCGCCCTGCATGGCCTTGAACAGCGCGGCCATGCTGCGCTTCAGGCGCTCGGCGTCGCCCTTGGAGTTGCGGACGATGCGCTCGAACACCTTTTCGGGCAGTAGCCCTATGTCCTCCGCGAACAGGCAGAACAGGACCTTCATCAGGAAGTGGGCCGTCTCTCGCGGGTCAACGCCGCGGTTGCGCATGCTTTCCGCGATCTTGGCGAAGCCTGAGCTGGCCTCGGCCGTGATGAAGTCGGCGGTCAGGGCGGGCTTGAGGGTTTCCGGGCTGGTGAAGGCGTAGCGCAGGACTTCGATGGCCGTGAATTTCGGCGGTGAGGCCTCGTTGCAGACGCACTCGACGGGCTTGCCCGCCGCGATGTCGTCGAGGTTGAACTTGAAGATGCGCTTGGCGGTGCCGGTGAAGTTGGTGTGGACTTCGAAGCGGTCGAGGTCGATGACGATCAGCAGGGGCGGGTTGCCGAGGTCTTCGCGGTATTGCAGCAGTTGCTGGTAGGCGGCGTCGAGGTTCTTGCGTTTGCGTTTGTACTCGACGGCGAACTTGCCTTTCCACCAAACGTCCGCCCAGCCGTCGCCGCCGGCAACTTTGTGCGCGCCGCGCTCGAAGCAGTAGGTTTCGCCCTCGGGGTCGAACTCTGTTGGTTTTGGCTGTTCAAGCAAATCGCAGACGTCGTTCCAGTGGGATTGCGCGGCCTGCCGCTCCGTGAGCGTGGCCTTCTTCCACCTGCTGACGAACGTCTCCGGATTCATGGTGGGAGTATATAGCAAGCCTGAGACACGGCGACGTCGGGCAACTTGTGGATTACGGCGACGAGCGTCGGATGGCTTTGCAAACGAATACGGCGTCAGCTCTCTTTCCGGGTCTTGCTTCTTGGGTTAGTTGGCGGCGCGTCTGTTGGTTCGCTACTCGCCGTTTTCCAGCACGTCGGCTATCTGCCTTGCCAGGTTGAGCACGGCGAACTTCATGCGGCCTCTTACTACTGTGCTCTCGAAGCCTGAGTTGGCGCCTGTGCCTTCGAGCTTGGCGTCGTAGATGGTTTTCCCGTCTTGGTCCACAACCGTGATGTGCGCGCGCGCGAAGCCGTTGCCGCCGAAGCCCGAAAAACCACCCTTGTCCATCTCGTAGATCACGCAGCGCACCACGGCCGCCTCGCCCGGCTCGGCCTTGTCCACGAAGGTCAGCGTCTTGTAGCACTCCGTGCGCAGCTCTTCGCGAAAGTCGATCTTCCAGGTGTCCACCCAGGCCTGCCACTCGGCCTGCTCGATCTCCCAGGCCTGGGGCGGCTTGAACTCGACCTCCAGCGGCAGCACGTAGTAGCTGCCCGTCACCTGCAGGGCCGCCGTGTTCTGGGTGTTCATCTCGACCACGTTGCGGGACGAGCAGCCGCTGAAGGCCAGCAACGCCAGCAGTGCCAGGCAAAGGGTTGTGCGCATGGTTGTCTCCTTGTGGGGGCAGTGTAGCAGGCGCGCGCGGCAACTTGAACCCGCACCGGCCTGCGCTATGTTTCGGCCGGGGCCGTGAAGGGAAACCGTGAAGAAGCTACGCATCGGCGTCGTCTCGTACCTCAATGCCGTGCCGCTCTGGTACAGCCTGCAGCACGACGAGGCCGTTGACCTCACGCCCGACTCGCCCGCGCACCTGAGCCGCATGATGGACGCCGGGCGCCTCGACGTCGGCCTGCTGCCGGTGGTGGAGGCCCTGCGCCACCAAAGCTGGTCGTTCTTCACCGACCTGGGCGTGGCGGCCGACGGCGTGGTGGACAGCGTCGGCCTGTTCACGCGCGTCGAGCCCGCGCAGGTCAAGACCGTCGCGCTGACAACCGCCAGTCGCACCAGCGTGACGCTCACGCGCATCCTGCTGCACGAGGCCGGCGCGAACCCGCAGTACATCGACGCCGACGTGGGCGCCGACGACCTGCTGCAGCGCAGCGAAGACGCCGTGCTGCTGATCGGCGACCAGTGCCTGCGCGCCCGCAAGCTCGAAACCGACCGCGTGTTCGTTGACCTCGCGGCCGAGTGGAAGCTGCTGACCGGCCTGCCGTTCGTGTTCGCGCTGTGGGCGGGGCCGAAGGAGCGGCTGACGCCCGAGCTGCACGCGCGCCTGCGCCGTGCGTATGAAGAAAGCCGCGCGATCTCCGGCGAATTGATCCGCTACGCGGGCATGGACACGGGCTGGAGCGAGGCCGAGCTGGCCGAGTACGTGGAGGAAACCATCATCCACGAACTGAACGAGGAGAGCCTGAAAGGCCTGCTCGAGTTCGCCCGCCGCGCCGCTGAGCTCGGCCGCGTCCCCAAAAGCGCCGTGGACAAGGTGCTGGACGCCATGAGGGTCTAGTCTTTGCCTTCGGTAAACCTGTAAAGCTCGTACTCGTACGTGATCTTGCCCTCGGCAATGTGTTCGCTCTTGACCAAGAGGCCCGGGTGCGCGAGCGAGTACCACGAGGTCGTCTTCTCGATGATCTCGTCCACGGTCACTTTACGGCACTCGAACTCACCGGCCTTCACGGTGATGGTTTCCTGGGCGATCACGGGTTCGTACTTGCCCTTGGCCTTCGGGCCCGTCTGTGTTTCAAACTTCACCTCCGCTCGGTTGGCGGGTTTACCCTCAACTGGCTTGAGATCTTTGTCGAGCATTGTGATCTCGACCTTCGCGCGGTCTTCAAGCACCTCAAGAACTTCCACCTGCTGGTTGAAAGTCAGCCCGTCGGGAGTGTGGTCTTCGAAGTGCACCACCCACGTGTTGCCTTTCTTGCGATAGCAACTGCTGAAGTCGTACTCATCCGCCGGCAGTTCGTAGGCGGCAAGCAACGCGGACTGGAAGAACGCGACGACTTCCCCGAAACTAAGCTGCTCGTCCTTGTCGGTGTCTACTACTTCGAACATGCCGGAGTCGTTGCCTTTAGCCTTGTCATACGCTTCCTGCTCTTGCTTGCTGATCTTTCCGTCGATGTCCGTGTCGATGGCTTTGATCGAGAGCAGCGCCAGTGGGTCGAGCATTTCGGCCCGGATGATGTTCACGTCGGCCACGCTGAGAGGCGGCTTGTACCCCTTGTTCGCGGCGCGGGCCTGGTAGAAGGCAAGTAACTCAGCCTTCGTCAGACTGCAGTCGTCACTCGTGTCGGCGGCAACGTAGTCCGGCAGGAACAGGTAAAGCTGCTCGAAGTACTTGTCTCCGTCGGGGCTCTTGATTGAGTCCTGTCCGGCCTCGGCTTTCATGTACTTCTTCAACTCTTCGTAGCTGACCTCGTCGTTCTTGTTGTCGTCGATCAGCCTGAAATAGTTGTTGGTGTAATACTCAGGCGAGCCCTCAGCCGGCTCGTCCTGTGCCTGAACCAGCCCGACAGCCAGCAGTGAGAAGCAGCACATCAGAATCCGCTTCATAGTGTGCCCTTTCCGAATTGTCACACATTCGGGCCTTGAGCCAGTTTGAGCCCACAGGTTGGCATGATCGGTCGATGCCCGCCAATGAGAAATCGGTCTCACGACGATCTGAGCAGCGATGACTGAAACTGCGGGGTTTCGTGCGGTTACCCCACCCTCACCCGCCTAATCGCAACGTCGCCCGCGATGCCCTTCAACTTCGCGCTTTCCAGCCGCGCCTCTCGCCCCCGCAGCGCCTCCTGCACGGCCGGCACGCTGAACACGTCCTCCGTGAGGCAGATTTCGTCGGCGCCGGCCACGCCCTGCACGCGGGCGGCCACGTTGACGGTCTGGCCGAAGTAATCGAGCCGCTCGTTGAGCGTCACGGCGATCGAGTGGCCGCGGTGCACGCCGACTTTCAGGACCAGCTCGCGCTTGCCGCGCGTGCGGTTGAACTGCTCGATTTCCTCGAACATCGCCAAAGCCGCGCGCACGGCCTGTTCAGGGTGGGTGAAGCTGGCCATCACCGCGTCGCCGATGGTTTTCACCACGGCGCCCTCCTGGTCCTGTACCGCGCGGCGCAGGTGCTCGAAGTGCTGCTGCACCAGCGCGAACGCGGCCAGGTCGCCCACGCGCTCGTACAGCTCGGTGCTGCCTTTCAGGTCGGTGAACAGCAGGGTCAGGTCGCGCACGCCCACGCCCTCGCCGCTGGCCAGCGTCTCGGCCCGGAACAGGTTGCGGAAAGTCTGGTTGTTCAGCAGCCGGTTGCCGCTCAGGTAACTGCCGAGCTGCAGCCTGGGCAGCGGGCCGGCCTCTTCGTTGGGGCGCACCTCCAGCAGCGCGGGCACGGCCGCCGAGGTTCGATTCACCAGCCTCACCGTCGCCGGCCCCGTCGCGATGCGATCGACGGAGACCTTCCAGCCATCCGGGCCCAGCTCGGCGATCACCGGCTGGACCTCACGGGCATCGGGGCCTTTGGGTTCCAGCATGAAGGCGCGGCTGGCGGCGATGTCGAAGCCCACCACGGCCGTGGCCGGTTTCAGCTGCAGCTCGATGGTGCGCTCGCCACCGGGCTCGAGGTGATCGATCAAAGAAGCGAAGTCGCGCACGATCTGGCGCAGCGTGCCGAATCCTTCATAGGCCGCGTGGGAGTCGATGCGATAGCGCAGCAGCAGGTCTTCAGCGCTGAGGCTGTCCGGGTTGTGCCAGGGCAAGTCCCGCACGCGTGGCGAGAGGTTGAAGGAAATGGCGATGTAGTCGTCCAGGTGCACCTCGGTACTTTTCTGGCAGAGCTGACAGAAGCAGCGCGAGCGCACGCTGCCCAGGCTGCGGCAGCTTGAGATGGTGTCGCTGCAGATCGGGCACAGCAGCCGCCATTCCATGGTGAACAGGCCCAGGTGCGCAGCATGCAGGAACAGGTCGATCGACTCGTTCTCGGCCACGCCGCGCTCGGTCGCGAAGCGCAGCGGGTCAACGCGGTAGACCGCCCACGGGTCGTCGGAGTTGATCAGCGCTTCCAGCTTGCTGATGGTGCGCGGTGTCCAGCGCCGCACACTCTCAAGCTGTGCGAGTGCGTTGTCAACGAAGGCAACGTCCGTTGTCGCAGCCATGCTTGGCTCCCGGCGAAGGTCGTTGATGTTACAACCGGCCGGCGGGCGTGTCGCGATTTCCCTGCCCCTTGGCGCGTTGGATGCGGCCGTTATATTCGCACCCATGATCGCCAAGGCCGTGCCATCCGAGTTCGAGCGCATTGCGGCCAGGGTGCTGGACGGCGCGCGGATAACGTTCGACGAAGGCGTGTGGCTGATCAAGCATGCCCCGGTGCATGAGCTGGCGGCGCTGGCCCACACTGTGCGCGAGCGCAAGATGGCCGCAGCCGGCCGCTCCGAGCTGGTCACCTACGTGATCAGCCGCAACATCAACTACACCAACGTGTGCATCACGGACTGCGACTTTTGCAGCTTCTATCGCCACCCGCTTGAGGACGGCGCCTACTCGCTGAACCTGGACGAACTGCGCCAGAAGGCCCAGGAGACGCTGGATTTGGGCGGCACGGAAATCCTGCTGCAGGGCGGCCACAACCCCAAGCTGCCGCTGAAGTACTACCAGGACATGCTGGGCCTGTTCGAGCAGATGGGCCTGCACAACCACGCCTTCAGCCCGTCAGAGATCCAGCATTTCGCGAAGTTCTGGCGCATGAGCCTGCCGGACGTGCTGGTTGAGCTGAAGCACGCCGGCTTGAAGTCCATCCCCGGCGGCGGCGCGGAGATCCTGGTTGACCGCGTGCGCGAGATCATCTGCCCCAAGAAGGGCGGCGCCGACGCGTGGCTCGAGCCCATGCGCGAAGCCCACAAGCTGGGCATCCGTTCCAGCGCCACCATGATGTTCGGCCACGTCGAGACGCTGGAAGAGCGCATTCAACACCTCGAGCGTCTGCGCGCCCTGCAGGACGAAACCGGCGGCTTCACGGCCTTCATCTGCTGGACGTTCCAGAACGCCGACAACGACATGAGCCACATCGAGATGACCGGCGCGCACGATTACCTGCGCACCCAGGCCGTGGCGCGGATTTACCTCGACAACTTCGAGAACTGCCAGGCGAGCTGGGTGACCCAGGGCGGGCAGGTGGGGCAGGTCAGCCTGCGCTACGGCTGCAACGACATGGGCAGCCTGATGATCGAGGAGAACGTAGTAAGGCTCGCCGGCGCCGCGTTCAGAATGACCGAGTACGAAATCCGCAGGCTGATCCGCGACGCCGGCTACCAACCCAACCGCCGCAACTTCTACTACGACGTGCTCAAAGAGCCCGCCGGCTTGGACGAAACCCTCGAAGCGGCCGTAAACCAGCACGGCAAGCAGCGCGTGGCCATCGAAGCCTAGAACGACTGCATCGCGCAGAGAGCGCAGAGCGCGCGGAGAACCGCCTTTCTCTGTGTACTCCGCGCTCTCCGCGCGAAGAAAGCAGTTGCGGTTCTTCGCGGCCTTCGCGAACCTTGGCGCCTTCGCGTGAATGCAGTTCAAGGAGCAACCATGTCCGGCAAGCTGGAACAATCGAAGAGAGACGGCGCGCATGCGTTGCTGGCCTCCATGGTGGGGGAGTGGCGAGGCGTGGCGCGCACCTGGTTTGAGCTGGGCAAGCTGGCGGACGCCTCGCCGATCGCGGGCTCCACGCGGCTGGTGCTGGACGGCATGTTCCTGCTGCACGAGTACGAGGGCACGCTGCAAGACGCGCCCATGAAGGGCATCGCGCTGATCGGCTACTCACTGGCCGAGCAGCAGTGGCAGGTGTCCTGGATCGACAGCGTCCACAACGGCACGCGCATCATGCACAGCAAGGGGACTGTCCCCAACGAGGGACTGTCCCCGTCGTCGGCTGACGCTGACGCGGCTCGAAAACAGGGACAGTCCCCAAAATCGGGGACAGTCCCTTCCGTGCTCGGCAGCTACCCCGCCGGCGAAGGCCCCGACTGGGGCTGGCGCACGACGCTTGAGCTGCGCGGCCGCGACAACCTGGTGATCACCCACTACAACATCACGCCCGAAGGCGAAGAGTCCATCGGCGTGGAGATCGACTACAAGCGGGTGTAGGGCTGTGCTCGCTTCAGGCGCGCCGGACCGGGGTAACGACGATCATCCCTTCGCGCGCTTCAACTTCGACTTCGTCGCCGATGGCGATACCCAGCAACGCGAGCACCTCGTCGGGCAGGTCAATTCGACCATCCTCACCTTCGGGCTCAATGCGAAGAGTCCATTGGTCGGCCATGGCTATTCCTCGCAGTGGCGGGTGATGATCAGGCGGTTGCCTTCGACCGTGAACTGGACTTCGTCGCCGGCCTTGCACTCGAGCGCCTTGAGCAACGCCTCGTCGATCGGCAGGAAGTACTCGTCGCCGATGCGCTTGATGGTTGCCGTGGCTGTGAGTTCCATGTCGTCCTCTGCACTGAAACGATCGGCCCACCCGAAAAGTTCCAGCAACTGACACTCCACCTCATTAGTACGCTTTAGCCTAAGATTCTTACGTGAGCCTTTGATGAATACGCTTCGAGGCAATGTGGATGAAGTGTGCAAAAAGGCGGGGCTTTGGGCGGACGAACGAGACGCTTCCATATCCCCAAGCCCCAAGCCCCAAGCCCCAAGCCCTAACACCTGCCTGCTCGCCCCTGTAACCTGTCCCCATGCCAATCGGCATCGACTGGGGTGGCACCTCCATCAAGGCCGCGATCGTGGACGGCGCGGCCGTGCGCGGCTTTGCCCGCGTGGAAACCGGGGGCGAGCCGGCCGCGATCCTTGACGCGATCGCCGGGCTGGTGCGCGTGCTGGACCCCCGCGCCGAGAGCATCGGCGTCGCGATCCCCGGCGAAGTAAGGCCGGACGGGCGCTGCTGGCGGCTGCCCAACGTGCCGGGCTTCGAGGACGTCAACATCGCCGCCGAGCTGCATGCGCGACTGGGCCTGCCTATCGGTGTCGAGAACGACGCCACCGCGGCCGCGCTGGCCGAGCGGCTGTACGGCTGGGGCAACCAGTACGGCAGCTTCCTGCTGGTCACGCTGGGCACCGGCATCGGCGGCGGGCTGGTGCTGGACGGCCACGTGCGCCGCGGCACGAACGGCTTCGCTGGCGAGATCGGCCACGTGCTGGTGGAATGCGGCGAGCAGGCCTGGACCTGCGGCTGCGGCAAGCGCGGCTGCATGGAGGCTTACGCGGGCACAGCCGGCCTGCTGCGGCGCTACGCCGAGAGCGGCAAGCAAGCCGGCAGTATCAAGGAAATCGCCGACGCCGACGACGCCGGCACACAGGCCGTCTGGCAGCAGCTGGGCTGGGCGCTGGGCACCGGCCTGGGCGTGATCAACAACGTGCTGGACCTCGACGCCATCGTGTTCACGGGAGGCGTGGCCAACTCGCTGAGCCGCTTCGAAACCCTGATCCGCAACGCCATGCATGCCAGAGCCTTCGCGCCGCCGCTGGCGCAACTGCCCCTGCTGACCAGCCGCCTCGGCGAACACGCCGGAGTAATAGGCGCCGCGCACTTGCCTGCTGGAATGATCGGCTCTGCCGGTTAGTTCCTACTGTGGACTGTTGAGGAGTTGGATTGGCACGCCTTTGGCGGATTCTTGCAGCGGCGTTGTTCCCGCTGGCCTGCGTGGCGGCGGCGAGCGGGCTGCATGCCGGGCCGCTGGATGACCGGCTTTGCCTGGAGTTTCGGGCTGACTATTCGCCTGCGTTCGAGGGCTGGACCAAGGTCCGCGAGTGGGACCACGAAGGCGAGCACCTGGACCTCGCCGACGACCTGGGCGTGGACCAGTGGTTCAGCTTCAGCTTCGAGGCCGCCTGGCGCTTCGACGACCTGCACGGCATCCGGGCCGCCTTCTCCTGGCACCAGTTTCGCGGCGGCAAGACCTTCGACCACGACGTCTGGCACGACGGCGCGCTGTTCGCGGCCGGCACCACCATCGACTTCGGTCCCACGCGCTGGTGGCGCGCCGAGTTGTGGTACGAGTTCACGCCCTGGCGCAGCGAGTGGGGCGCCTTCACCCTGCTGGCGGGCGTGACGGTGGACGACCTCAACGTGTTCCTTGAGCCCAACAAGCCGCGCCTCAGCAGCAAGCAGGAATACCACGAGGACTTCGGCGCCCAGCGCATGCCGCTGCCGGCGCTCGGCGCCCGGCTGGCCGTGCAACCCGCCGCTGGCTTGCGCCTGGCGTTCGAAGCACGCGGTACATACATGGACAACCTCGCCACCTGGTACCACGAGGGCGGCCGCATCTACCACTCGCAGACCAACCTCGACCTGTGGGGCGAGATCAGCTACCGCGTGGCGGAGGTGGAGTTCGGCGCGGAGCTAAGATACCGGGCCTTCTACATAGACGACGAAAGCAGAGAAGACGGCAACGAATTCAACATCAAAGGCACCCACCTCGGCCTGTTCATCCGGGTGACGGTGTAGCCAAAGCCCGGGGTGCAAACCCCGGTCAGGATTGCCACTGATACTCGACCACAAGCTAGATCGCCCGGGATTGGCATCCCGGGCTTTGGTTGTCACTTCTTCAGGGCCGCGAGCTTTACGCAGAACTGTTCCCAGCCCTGGTGGAGGCTGCTTCGGTTCTGCTGGTCGTCGTTGTTGGGGTCGAAGCTGGAGTGGGTGATCGTTACCTTCACTCCCTCCGTCACCTCCTTGAACTCCACCACCACGTGCAGTGCGGGGGCTTCGGCCGGGTCGGTGTTCCACTTCCATGTGAAGCCCAGCTTCCGGTTCGGCTCCCAGATTTCGATCTCGCCCAGCAGCTGCCACACGATCTCGCCCTCCTGGTTGCGCCAGGTGGGCTGATACTTGCCGCCTACCTTGTCGCCTACCTCGGCCTCTTGCGGCCACCACTTGGTGAGCCCTTCGGCCGTGGCCCACAGCTTCCACATTTCGTCCAGCTTGAATCCGTGGAAGTCGGCCGTGAGCACCAGTTTGGTTTTGTCCTCGGGTTCGAGCTGTTGCAGGAACGGGGGCGCGGGCTTGAACAGGGCCTCGGTCTTTTCGCGGTGCAGCTTCATCAGGTTGCCGTCGCCCCAGTCGATCTGCACGATCTCGCGCGCGTCGTTGACCCAGATCGGCAGGGCCGCGGTCTTGGCGTGGCGCTGCATGGTGAACTTCCAGGCCTTCACCTTGCCTTCCGGCAGCTCGATCTCTTCCTGGCCGACGCAGGCAAAGCTGGTGGCGCCGAGGTCCTTGAGGTCCTGCGCTTCGTTGTACTCGGTGCGGCTGAACTTCGCGCCTTGCTCCGGCTGCGCGCAGGCGGCCAGGATGAAGCCCATGCCGGTGATGGCGTCGTCGGAGACCTCGGCGCGCAGGTCGTCAACGCCGGACTTGCCGACCATCACCTTGCCTTCGCGCGCGGCCAGGATGCGCTTGCCGCCGGACTGGATCTCCGAGTAGCTGAGCTTGAAACCCGCGTCGAAGCTGATTTGGCGGGTTTCCTCGTAGGTCCAGCCTTCGCCGCTGATGTGCAGCTCCCATTCGCAGTGCAGGCCCTGCTGCTTCGTTTCGCTGAACTTGAGGCGTGAATAGCCTTCGGCGCTGCCGTCCGGCCGGTACATGCCGTACCAGAACTCGCCCAACTTGGGCTTCCTGAAGGCAGGCTTGTTGTAGGCGGGCTCGTCCTGGGCGACAGCGACACTCGATACCAGCAGCAACAGCGCGCAGGCGATCAGCAGGTAGTTCATGGCGGGCTCCGTGACAGGGGCCGCAATGTTGTAGCACCAACCAGCCGGCGTCAACGTTGAAGTGGCACGGATTGGTGAAGGTACCCAGCTTACATAGGGAAACTGCGAACGCTCTCCAACCTACTTACAGAGTCGGCAGTCAGGCGCGGAGCGCCGCAACATTCGTTAGCCCCCAGCGTAAGCTGGGGGTTGCGGCGTTGTGAGTCAGCCAAGGCGCGGAGCGCCGACACAACCGTCGTACGGCTGCAAGGCCGTTCGGCGGCAAGCCGCCGTTTTGCCGGCGCTCCGCGCCTCTACAAACTCTGGCGGAGTAATCCCCCAGCTTACGCTGGGGGCTAACCTTGTGGGCCTGCTCCGCAGGCATAAAAGGCAACTACCGGTTGCCTAAGTACGCAGCATTGGATGTCCTCATCCGTGGGGCATGGGTGGTGGCACCCATGCTACTCGGCTAGAAGCCCTGGAAGGCGCGGTAGTTCTCGTGCAAGCCGGCGTCGATGGTGACGGCGTCGGCGGGGCGGCGCGCGGTGGCCTTGGCCTCGCGGGTCGGCTTGCCCAGCCGCAGCAGCACCTGCGGGAAGCGCGCGCCCACGTGCTGCGCGAGGTCCTGGCGCAGGCGGTCGATCTCGATGGGTTGGTTCATGAAGCCGGCGGCGAGCCCGCGCCGCGTGGCCTCCAGCAGCAGGTGCTGCAGGGCCTCGCCGGTGCGGATCCAGTCCAGGTGGTGGTCGGCGTTGGTGGAGAGGATGCACAGGGCGGGTGAATGCTCCGCCAGCTCACGGTCGCGCGCGGCCTGGCCTTCGCCCAGGTCGAAAGTCCGCACCACCAGCGGCGCGGCCAGCGAGGCCAACTCGCTGAAGCCGAACACGTAGCCGGGCATGCCGTCAAGGCTGCCGCTGCGGTTGTGGTGCAGCCAGCCCGCCAGCTCGCGCCGGAAGGCGTGGCTGGCCATCTGCTGTTTGTCGGCCTCGGCGATGCGCTCGGCGATGGCGTGGCGCGAGGCGTCGTCGGTGTAGCTGCGAAGGGTCACGCCGTGGGCGGCGCACAGCTCAGCCAGCGCGTGCAGGTCGTCTGCGCTTACGCTGCCGGGCTGGTAGGGGAAGCGGTTGGTCACGCGCCTGGGCATCTCCACGAACAGCTCGGCAAGAGTGTCATGCCGGCCGGCTTGCAGGTCGATGGAGAGATTTGCCAGGCGGTCTTCATGATCGTCGGGGTTGCGCACAATGTGCAGGGGGACGCCGAAGTGCGCGGCCGCCACGCGCAGGTTGAACAGCGCGCAACCGCACGAAATCACCAGTTCGCGGTCATGGGGATCGACCACGGGCAGGCCGCGGGTGCGGTCGGCGTGCAGGGCGAGGTTGTGGTCGTGGGTGATGAACAGCCAGGGCTGCGAGTTGTGGGATGAGGGCGCCAGCACGGCGTACTCGACCAGGAAGCGCAGCTTTTCGAGGTCGCTGCCGTTTGCGGGGAAGTCGGATTCGCTGGGGAGGATGCGCTTCATTTATTCGTCCGGTTCGATGGTTACGGTCAGCGGGTACTTCTGGGCGCGAGCCGCGGAGACGACCTGGTCTTTCTTGAGCTCCGCCACTTCCTGCGGGTAGACGCCGGCGACGCCCTGGCCGGTGTTGTGGACCTCGAGCATGATCTTCTTGGCCTTGTCGATGTCATGGCCGAAGAAGCGCATCAGCACCCAGGTGACGAACTCCATGGTGGTCTTGGGGTCGTTGTGGAAGATGACCTTCCACATCGGGGCGCGCTTGGTTTTCTCGTCGGCCTCGACTTTCGGTTTCGGCAATGTCTGGGTGTCAGGCATGCCCGGATTTTAGCACGCCCCGCGACATTGGAAGGGTCAGCCTGATCCCGAGGCGCCCGTGGCGTCAGTTGCCCGTCGGCTCATCGCTGCGCCCGAACTTCAACTCATAGTAGGCCACGTCGGGCAGCGGATTGTGATAGTAGGGCTCGATGCGCGCGAATCCGAGGCGCTCATACAGCCCGCGCGCGGCGGTCATGGTCGCAAGGGTGTCGAGTCGAATGCCGCGGTATCCGGCCTGCAGGGCGCGCGAGATGACTTCATCGACGAGGCGGCCTGCAATACCGCGGCCGCGGTACGCGGGGCGGACGTACATGCGCTTGAGTTCGGCGATGCTTTCTTCGAGCGGTCTCAATGCCACGCAGCCGGCGAGTTGGCCGTCGGCCTCAGCCAGCAGGATTACGCCGTGTGGCGCTTCGTAGCAGCCGGGCAACTCGGCCAGTTCCTGCTCGAAGCCCTGGAAGCCGAGGTCGATGCCGATCTCACGGGCGTACTCCGTGAACAGCGCGCGCACGTCGTCCATGCGCTCGAACTGCTCGTTCACGTCCACGATCCGGATCTCGGCCATGCTGAGAGTCTAGCAAGATGTCCTGCGCGAGGTGACACGGCCGTCCCGGCCGTGCGTCCGTCGGGCCTCCGGCCCGACGAGCGGGAAGCGGAGCAGGTTGCGTCAGCCCGTGTTCGGCCGCCAAAAGCAGCCGCGTTGTGCAGGCGGGACGCCCGCACGACACATGGCCGGGACGGCCATGTCACTCACACGAGTCCGTTTCCCGTGCGCTCGACGTCAACGTACAGCGGGAAACCCGCCCCGTGGGCGATGTTGCGGATGGTGCGGGCAACACGTTTCGCGGTCCATTCCGTGCGGCAGAACCGGATGACCGCCTGACCGCAGTGGTGCACGAGGTTTGCGTACTCGAACGCGATGCGGTCATTCACATCGAGGGCATACATGAGCGCCGCGACCACGATTTCAAACGTCGTGTCGTCGTCGTTGTGAAGCACTACGGCCCAGGAACCGCGACCTCGAGGTTCACGGACCAGCCGCAAATAGTCCTGGGCTCGTCTTTCGACGGACACCAGGAATGTCTGATGTTCGCCAGCACCCCCGGGAAGTATGGAATCGCAGGCGAAGAAGCCCTCCCGCTCCAGCTTGTCAGTTCTCCACGGCTCGTTTCCGAGGGCTAGAAGGTAAACCTCGGGCATTGACCAACAGAGCCTCATTGCATCTGTAAGCGATGCTTTTCCTAAACCATGACGCCGAAATTCCTTTTTGACGTACGGCCCCACGATCTCGACGTGGTCGCCGTTCATCCGTGCTCCATACAGGCACAGGGGACCGGGCTCAGCGTGGTAGACCAGCAGCCTGAGTTGCTGCTCATCAAGTTCCCGGAATGACAGCGCCAGCTCAGCGACGTGGCTGCGCAGGACACCCTCGGGGAGTTCCGCCAGCCACTCTCTGAACAATGCAGATGCCAGTTCGGCGGCTTCGGTACTCTGGCTTGTGAACTGAGCGGCCATCACACGATCTGCGGGCCGCCTTCGATCTCTACACGGAACGGGTAGCCTGCGTCTGCGGCGGCCTGCTCCACCTTGCGCCTCGCGAGCTCGGCCGGGATGGCCGGCAGCTCGGCAGCGACGGCCTTACCCTGCTTGCGGATGCGCTCGACGATGGCGCGCGCCTTGGGTTCGTCGTAGCCGAAGTACTGCTCGAGCGCGTACAGCACGAAATCGACCGGAGTCTTGTCGTCGTCGAAAAACCACACCTTCGCCCTGGCGGCGATCATGGTGCTGTCGTCGCGCCCGGTTTCTGAGCTGGTCTCGTCCGGCTCAAACTGCGGGTCGGAAGGGGTATCTTCAGGCATGCCCTGATTATAGCGTACGCGCGTCATGGTTTTGTCTCGAACCGTGTAAAACCTGCGGCAGGCTCTTGATGCGCATCCTGATCTTCCCCATGGGCAGTGCCGGCGACGTCCACCCTTTCATCGGCGTGGGCAAGGCCCTGCAGGCCCGCGGCCACGAAGTGTTCATGATCACCAGCGCGTTCTTCGAGCCGCTGGCGCAACGCGCGGGCATCGAGTTCCGCGCCGTCGGCACGGCCGAGGACTTCATCCGCGTGCAGGACGACCCGAACCTGTGGCACCCGCGCAAGGCCTTCGAGACGCTGGTCCACAAGGCGCTCAACTACTCCTATGAGCCGATTCTCCAGCACGCCCGCGAACTGCACAAGCCCGGCGAAACCGTGATGCTGGCGGGCTCGCTGGCTTTCGGCACCCGCAACGTGCGTGAGCTGCTGGACATCCCGCTAGCCACCGTGCACCTGGCGCCTTCCTTGTTCATCAGCACCTACCGGCAACCAATGCTGCACGGCGCACCCTTCGGCCAGTGGGCGCCGCGCTTCCTGAAGCGCTTCCAGTGGTGGGTGGGCGGCAAGGTGGCTGATCATCACATCCTGCCCGGCCTGAACCGCTTCCGGCGCGAGCAAGGCCTTGCCCCTGTGCGCGATATCATCCGCGACTGGTGGCACTCGCCGGACCGCGTGATCGGCCTGTTCCCCGAGTGGTTCGGCCCGCCCCAGCCCGACTGGCCGAAGCAGACGGTGCTGACCGGCTTTCCGCTGTTCGACGAAAAGGGCTTGCGCGAGGCACCGCCCGGGCTGGAGGAGTTCCTGCAGGCCGGCGAGCCGCCCGTGGTGTTCACGCCCGGCAGCGCCATGGCCCACGGCCACGAGTTCTTTGAGGAAGGCGTGAAGGCGCTGGAGTTGTCCGGCCGGCGCGGGCTGCTGCTGTCACGCTTCCCCGAGACGGTGCCCAAGCGGCTGCCCGAAGCCGTGCGGCATTTCGAGTACGTGCCGTTCAGCGAGGTGCTACCGCGCTCGGCGGCGCTGGTCTACCACGGCGGCGTGGGCACCTGCGCGCAGGCGCTGCGGGCGGGCATCCCGCACCTTGTGCAGCACATGGCGCACGACCAGCTGGACAACCTGAGCCGCGTGCGCGACCTGGGCGTGGGCGATGGTTTGGCGCCAAAGCAATTCAAGGCGAAGCGCATTGCCAAGGTGCTTGATGAGCTGCTGGGAAATCCGGAAACGATACGGCGCGCGCAGCAGGTAGCCCAACGCTTCGACGCCGAAGCATGGATGCGCCGCACCTGCGAGCTGGTCGAAGCCCTCCGCAAATAGGGCAGGGGCGCGGCACGCTGCCGCGCCCCTGGCGCAACCTCGGGGGCGTGTGAGGGTGCGCTACTTGGGCAGGATCACGCTGTCGATCACGTGGATCACGCCGTTGCTGCACTTGATGTCCGTGGCGATCACCTTCGCGCCGTCAACGTGCACGGTGCCGTCCTTGACCTCGATCTTCACCTTCTGGCCCTGCACCGTGGCGGCCTCGGTCAGCTTCACCACGTCCGCGGACATCACTTTGCCGGCCACCACGTGGTAGGTGAGGATCGCCGTCAGCTTCTCGCGGTTCTCGGGCTTCAGCAGCTCTTCGACCGTGCCTTCCGGCAGCTTGGCGAAGGCGGCGTTGTTGGGCGCGAACACCGTGAAGGGGCCGTCACCCTGCAGCGTTTCGACCAGCTCGGCGGCCTTGACCGCGGCGACCAGGGTCGAGAAGTCGTCGTTGCCGGCCGCGACGCCGACGATGTCCTTGGGCAGGATGACGCTGTCGATCACGTGGATCACGCCGTTGGTGCACTCGATGTCGGCGCTGATCACCTTGGCGCCGTCGATCTTCACGCCATCGGTGGCGTCGATGCTGAGCTTCTGGCCGAACACGGTCTGGGCCTCGGTCAGCGTGGCGGCGTCCTTGGCCATCACTTTGCCGGCCACCACGTGATAGGTGAGGATGTTCGTCAGCTTTTCTTTGTTTTCGGGCTTCAGCAGCAGCTCGAGGGTGCCCTTGGGCAGCTTCTCGAAAGCGGCGTCGTTGGGCGCGAACACCGTGAAGGGGCCTTCGCCCTTCAGGGTTTCCACCAGGCCGGCGGCCTTCACGGCGGCGACCAGGGTCTTGAACTGGCCGGCGTTCGCGGCGGTGTCAACGATGTCGCTCTTGGGAGCTTCCCCGCCGGTGCCCTCGGCGGTGTGAGTGGAAGTGCAGGCGCCCAGCAGCAGCGCGAAGGCAAGCGCGGGCAGTACGGTGGTGAGGTACTTCATGGTCTGGTCTCCAGTGTTTGAGTAATCTTCAAAAGTATTTTCACAACAGTTGATCAACAAACACCGGGTACCCGGCAGCTATTTCCGGGAACTCAAAAAAAAACGCCACGGCAGAGCCGCGGCGGCAGGGGAGTGAACGATCCCGAGTTCGTGAAGCAGCCAGCCGGCGAAGCCGGCGTCTCTCTTGGTAAGCCCCCGGCGCAGCGACCCGCCCGCCGAAGCCTTGGCGAAGGCGGGAGCGGAGCCGGGGGTTGGCTTGTGGCAAAGTCAGAGAGCCGCGAAGCGGCGGCTCTCAACCCAGGAAGAAGCGTTCTTCAAAGTCCAAGCCGTGGTTCTTCACCAGCTTTCGGATCTCGTCCTCGAATGAATGTTTCGGGTGGTGCGCCTCTTGCCGGTCGATGTAGCTCCGCACCCCTTCAACTTTCGATGGGCTTACGCTGAACGCGCCGTAACCACGCTGCCAGCGGAAGTCGACCTTCGGGAACAACTTGCGAAACCAACGTGAGGAGTTGGCCTTCAGCTTGGTCAGGAAATCCGCCGTGCTCAGAGCGGCCGGCATGTCCACTAACAGGTGCACGTGATCGTCCACCCCGATCAGCCCCAGCACGGTGGCGTTCAAGTCGTTAGCCACGGTGCGCAGGTAGCCCAGCATGCGAGGCCGAACTTCAGCGTGCAGGAACGGCCGACGTTCCTTAGTGCTGAACACGATGTGGAGCAGCTGGCGCGTGTAGGAATGGCTCATGGCGGCAGGATACCGGGCCGATGGTTGCGCGCCCCACACAAGAGCCGCCGCTTCGCGGCTCGGGATTCTGTCCCGTCCGTGTCCCCCGGCTCCGCTCCCGCCGTCGCCAAGGCTTTGGCGGGCGGGTCGCTGCGCCGGGGGCTTACCGAGCGAGACGCCGGCTGCGCCGGCTTTACTGCACAGCGGCGCAGCGCCCCTGGCATGGCGCCGCAGCAGTCGGGGCCGTGGCGCTTATTTAAAGATCTCCGCGAAGAAATCCTCCATGCGTTGCCAGGAGCGTTTGTCGGCCTGGGCGCTGTAGGCCACGCCTTTGCTGGGGTCGTTGCCGGCCTTGGGGTTGGTGAAGGCGTGCACCGTGTGGCCGTAGAGGTCGAGCTCGTAGTCCACGCCGGCGTCCTTCATTTCCTTGTTGATGATCGCGACCGACTCGAAGTCGTCGTCGGCGCCGTGCAGCACCAGCACCTTGCCCTTGATGTTCTTCGCGTCGTCTGGCGTTGCGCTGCGCAGGCTGCCGTGGAAGCTGATCACGCCCTTCACATCCGCGCCGCTGCGCGCGAGCTCAAGGGCGCTGAAGCCGCCGAAGCAGTAGCCCATGGCGCCGACTTTCGACTTCTCGGCCTGCTCCAGTTCAAGGGCGGCGTTCATGCCCGCCTGCAGGCGTGTGCGCAGGGCTGCGGTGTCGTTCTTCCAGGCGCCGGCGGTCTTGCCGGCCTCGGCGGCGTTGGCGGGGCGCACACCCTTGCCGTACACGTCAACGCTGAAGGCCAGGTAGCCCAGTTGCGCGAGGTCGGGGCGCGGGCCTCGTCGAACTCGCCGCGGCCCATCCAGTCGTGGACAATCAGCACCACCGGGCGCTTGCCCTTGACGCCTTCGTCCCAGGCCGCGAAGCCTTCACACTCCGTGTCGCCGTCCTTGTAGACGACGACCTTGCTGCGGATGTCCTGCAGGGCGACCGGCTTGCCGGTGTCCTGCGCGTCAGTCGGTTCGTTGGTCAGGCCCGCGACCACCACGGTCGCGACAATCAGCAGTGCGGCTGCAGCCGCGATCAGTGTGCTCTTCATGCTCTCTCCTTGTTCGTCCGCTTCGGGATTCCAGCAAGCGAACACGTGCAGGGCGAGAGCCATTCCGGTTAATCGCTGGCTGCGGCCACCGGCTCCAGTGCGTCGGCAGTGCGCGGCGCCACGGGCTTAAGCGGCTCGGGGGCTTCGGTGTTGCGCGATTCCGGCCTGGTGGAGGGCTCGGGCTTGGTCTCCTCCTTGGCCTTCGCGTCGGTATCGAGCATTTCGTCGATGTCCGCGCGGCACCTGGCCAACTTCTGTTCGCGCTGGCGCGTCAGGTTCGCGAGCTGCGCACGGGCGCGATTGGCTTCGGCGTGGGTGATGAGCCCCTGGCCGGCGGCGCCGCTTTCCTGTTGGCGGTCGTAGGTCTCCAGCATGTTGCGCGCGGAGCGGATGCCGAAGTCGATGTCTTCGCCGCCGGTTTCAAGGTACAGGCGCTGGGCGATGGCGATTTCATCCCACATGCGGTCCTGGCCGCGGGGCCTGTGGTCTTTGCGGCCGCGGACGTTGGGGTAACGGGCCATGTTGGTTCTCCGTTCGGGCTGGGCGGAAAAGGCCGCCCTCACCCATTGCGGCGGATGGCACATTTTTCGAGCGCGAAAACACGACTTACGACGAGGGCCGAAATCGGAAGCGGCTGGCGCAACGGCACTTGGAGCGGCGAAAAGTATTTCCAGATTTTTTCGAGGCGCGGAAGGGAAGCCGGAGACAAGTATAGGCGCGACGGGTACCAATCCCGAAAGAAAGCTCGGCTGTTCGACTCGTAAACTCCCACCATTCCTCTGACGAAAAGCAACTGCGGCTAACCACGAAGAACCACTAAGGACCGCGAAGAACGGCGGGTCACGCTTTACTTCGTGGTCCTTCAGGGTCCTACGTGGTTACCATGTTTTTGCAGTTGCCAGTAACATCTAGGACGTGCTCATCGAATCAGAACGACTGCGTCTTGTGCCCTTTGAGTTGCCGCTGCTGCTGGCCGCGCAGGCCGGCGACCTGGCGGCGGTGGGGGATGCGCTTGGCGCCGTGATTCCGCCCGGCTGGCCGAGCGACGGCGTGCGTGATTACCAGTTCCCGTCGCAGCTAAGCGCTTTAGGAAAAGGCGTGGCCCTGAAGTGGTTGGGGCGCCTGATCGTGACCACCGCTGAGCCGACACTGGCTGGCGTGATCAACCTGAAGGGTGGTCCGGATGCCCACGGCCGCGTCGAGCTGGGCTACGAAATCGTGGAGTCGCAGCGCCGCAAGGGCTACGCGACAGAGGCCGCGCGAGCGCTGCTGGACTGGTGTTTTGCGCAGCCAGAGGTGAAGGCCGTGCGCGCCCGCACGCTGCCGGACAACAAAGTGAGCGCCCACATGCTGGAAAGGCTGGGTTTTAAAAGGCTGGGCCCGCAACGGGACACCAACCTGGGCGAAATGATTGTGTGGGAACTTACGCCTTCATCTCCCAGCGTGAAATCGTGAGGCGCTGGATCTCGCTGGTTCCTTCCACGATGGTCATCAGGCGCGCCGCGCGGAAGAACTCTTCCACCCGGTACTCGCGCATGTAGCCGTATCCGCCGTGCACCTGGATCGCCGCGCTGGTCACGCGCTCGGCCATTTCGCTGGCGAACAGCTTGGCTTGCGCCGCCATGGAAATGAAGCGCGGGTCGCTGAGCCCGAACTGCTCCTTCAGCCACACCGCGTGCCACACCAGGCCCTTGGCCGCGTTGATCTCGGTGATCATGTCCGCCAGCTTGAAGCCGATGCCCTGGAACTCGGCGATCTTCTGGCCGAACTGCTCGCGCTCGCCGGCGAAGCGCTTGGCGCGCTCGTAGGCCGCCTGCGCCAGGCCCAGGCACTGGGTGGCGACGCTGAGGCGCCCGGTGTTCAGGGTCATCAGCGCGACCTTGAAGCCGTCGCCCTCCTTGCCCAGCAGGTTCCCGGCGGGGATCTCGCAGTCCTCGAAGATCAGCTCCGTGGTGGGCGAGGCGTGCACGCCCATCTTTTCCTCGATGGTGCCGACCTTGAACGGGCTGGCGTCCTTATCCACCAGGAAGGCGCTGATCAGCGGCTTGCCGTCGGGCTTCTCGCCGGTCTTCGCCCACACGATCAGCGTCTTGGCCACCGCGCCATTTGTAATGTACAGCTTGGTGCCGTTCAGCACCCACTTGTCGCCCTTCTTCACGGCCGTGGTGCGCATGCCCGCCGGGTCGGAGCCCGCCCCGGGCTCGGTGAGGGCGAAGGCGCCGAGTTTTTCGCCGCTGGCCAGCGGCGGCAGCCACTGCTGCTTTTGCTCTTCGCTGGCGAAGTTCATGATCGGCAGGCCGACCAGGCTGTTCTGCGCGCCCAGGGTCATGCTCAGGGAAATGCTGGTCTTGGCGATCTCGCCCTCGACCAGCAGGTAGGCCAGGTAGTCCGCGCCCACGCCGCCGTACTGCTCGGGGATCACGAGGCCCATGAAGCCGAGCTCGGCCATCTTCTGCGTGAGTTCCATGGGGAACTCGTGGCCGGCCTCGAGCTTGATGGCGACCGGCTCGACTTCGTTCTTGCAGAAATCGGCGGCGGCCTGCTGGAACATCTGCTGTTCTTCGGTGAGGGCGAAATCCATGGCGAGTTTCCTGTGAACGCGGTCTACAGGTCAGGGTTTACGGTTGCGCGCAGGCACCGCAAGCGGCCAGTTGTGGGGACGGAGGGGTCACGCGTCAACCCGCTATTTGCCAATGATTGATTTGACGTGACGAAGCCGTGACCTATGCTTTTGGGCTCTTGGGTCCGGTTGTTGCCGGGCCGATTTCGTCCAGATAGGGGAAGCAGATGAAGCGGATTCTGTTGGCAGGCGTGGCGGCGATCGCGCTCAGCGCGATGTTCGTGTCGCCCGTGGTTGCGGACAAGGTGGAAGGCGGCAAGGTTACCCTGGTTGCGGAAGGAGTTCCCGCACCGGACGCGCTGAAGATCAACGCCGGCGTGAAAGAGGGTCACAAGGCGCCGCTGGAGGTTTACAAGAAAGCGCTCAAGGCCGCCAAGGCCGGCGAGATGGAAACGCTGAAGGCTTGCTTCAACCCGAACAACATCGACGGCATCGACAGCCAGTCGTGGGACAGCGACGGCGATGAAGAGCTGACCAACCTCGGCTCCATGGCCAAGGTGCTGAAGGGATACTCTGAGGATGGCGCGGAGCGCGCCCAGGGCTCGGTGGGCGATTACGCCATCATCGCGGTCAAGAACGGCGAGGCGGTCAACCTCGTGAAATGCGTGCGCGTCGCCAAGTGGACGGACGACGGCGAAGAGAAGGACAAGAACTGGTACCTGTCCAGCTACTACGCCAACGAGTACCGCATCGACTACAACGCCCCGGGCGTGAAGGAAATCCGCGATGCAATCGAGAAGGGTGACGTGGCCAAGCTCAAGGAACACCTGGACGAATACCAGACGCAGGTGCTTGACCTGATTACCGAGGAAGGCACCGACGGCTACGCCCTGCTGCTCAAGAGCCTCAAGGGCATCGCGGCGCCGGACGCCAAGCCGGCCATCATCCTGAGCCGCAGCGACAACGCCCTGGCTTACTGGTTCCACAGCGACAAGGGTGACAAGTTCCTGGTCCTGCGCTTCATGGAGACCTACGACTGGAAGACAGAGAAGAAGTACACGCAGGTAAACGTCGAGGTCAGCTACACGTCGCAGTTCAAGAAGGACGCCGGCGAGACCTTCAAGAACTTCGTGGCCGACTGGTCCTGGTAAGCAGCCCCAAAGAAAGAGCCCGCCGAAGGGCGGGCTCTTTGCTTTTTTCCGGCCGCTACCGCAGTTCCGCCCAGTCCGGCAGGCGGTGTGAAGGCGCTTCGTAGGTGCGGTGAATCGGCGCTTCGTAGCCGCGTTGCCGCTGGCGTTGCTGCTCTTCGCGGATCTGGCGTTGCAGGTTCGGGTCGCTCATCACCGCGGCTGCGGCGGCGATGATCAGCACGAACAGAAGCACCACGGAGCCCAGCGCCAGGCCGTTAAGGATGGTGCCGGCCAGCGCAAGCCCGAAGCCCTTGTAGCGTCCGCCCTTCTTGGTCTGTACCAGGCCCACGATACCCAGGATCAGCCCCACCAGCGCGCACAGTACCGCCAGGAAGAACAGCGGGCCGAACACGAACATCCCGATGCTGCAGATGAACCCGACGCCGAACAGGATCATGCTGGTCAGCGCCATGGGGCTGGTTTTCTTGGCACCCATGGGCATGCCTTGCTGCCCGTAGGGGCGCGGAGCACCGGGCCTTGGCCCGGGGGCGCCCGCGGGACGGGGGCCGCCGGGGCCCCTGGGACCGGCGCCCGGCAGGCGCGGTCCGCGGCCGGATGGGCCGCGAGCGGCGGGCGGAGCCGCCACGGGCGGCGCCGCAACCTGTGGAGAGGCTGGGGGTGCAGCGACGACTCCTCCCGCGGGCACTTCAATCGCATTGCCGCACTGCTTGCAGGCAAAGCGTTTGCCGGCGTTGGCGTCGGCCACCCGGTAGTCTTTACCGCAGTGGGGGCAGTTGAATTGAATGGGCATGGGTTGGTCTCGGCTTGCGAATGAGAGGAATTATCCGAAATCAGCGCTGAGACGCAACGACAACCGGCAAAACTAACTAACCGCGTGGTTTAGACAACTTCGGGCTTGAAACCTTCGAGGATTCGGGCACGTCGCCCTGTTCGTCATCTTTCTTCGGCGGCAGCACCGGCGTTTGCGGCTTCTTGACCTTGGGGGCGATGAAGATCGCCAGCAGCAGCAGCAGCCAGCCGCCCAGGAACGTCCAGGCGCCGTAGCCCACGCCGGCAAGCGCTTCCATCGGCTCGATCGGCAACGCGCCGGGGCCGCCGGTGCCGAACCACGAGTCAAAGGCCTCGCGGAAGCTGAAGTACACCGCGGCCCCCGGCAACGCCGGTGCTACGAACACCAGGATGCGAATCCACCAGTGGGACTTGCCCCTGGCCGCGCAACGCCAGTCGTTGATCAGCCCGTACAGCAGAAGCAGTGGAAACGCGTACAGTGCGAATACCACGTACAGCGCCGTCTCGTTGTCGCGCATGGCGGCGATCACCGGGTTTTCGCCGTAACCGGCCGCATCGAGAGCGGTCACGAACTCGCGCGCCAGCAGGGGCACCTGGAAGCCCGCCACGGGCTGATCGAAACCCGGCACCTGGAGCGTGAACCAGGGCAGGAAGAAACCCACCATCACGGCCGCCACGCCCAGCAGCAGCACGAAGTTGATCAACCGCGTGCGCGGGATTTCGGGCATCGGGCGCTGGCGCGTCAGGCCGGTCTTCAGCTTGGGCGGCGCCTTCAGGCCCGCGGGCAGTTTGCCCGGCGGCAGCTTGCCTGCGGGCGCGGCGGGCTTTGGCTCTTCGGGCTCGGCGGCCTGGAGTGGGCGGCTGATCTTGGCGCCGCTGCTGAGCTTGCGGGTGTCCGAGGGCACGTTGCGCTTGGCCGGCTCGGCCTTGCGGGGGCGGTTTTCGGGCAGGATCTTGGTTGAGGAATGGCGCCCGGACGGCCGCCGCATCTCGCGCGTGTCGTCGGCGAAGGAAAGGCCGGACGGGTCCGGCACGGTGATGGCCTTGCCGCAAC
Source organism: Planctomycetota bacterium (assembly GCA_020638635.1). Lineage (GTDB taxonomy): Bacteria > Planctomycetota > UBA8742 > UBA2392 > UBA2392 > JACKID01. The sequence goes on along the minus strand of JACKIE010000003.1, from coordinate 300,483 downwards.
TCTTGCACTTCACGCGTTTGCCGATGTTGGAGTCGGCAACCGTGTACCCGCGCAGGCAGTGAGGGCAGTTGAACTCAATGGGCATGTCGCACCGATGCCCTATTATCGGCTAACCGGCAGGATTCCGCAACGTTCAGGCTTTGGCTGCCTGCAACGCCTCCAGCACCTTTTCGGCGTGGCCTTCGACCCTGACTTTGCTCCAGACTCTTGCCAGCTTGCCCTGCGGGTCGATCAGGTAGGTGCTGCGGATGATCCCCTGCACCGTGCGGCCGTACATCTTCTTTTCGCCGTAGCAGCCGTATGCGGTGGTGACGGATTTGTCCTCGTCGCTGAGCAGGCGCACGCCCAGCTTGTGTTTTTCCTCGAACTTTTTCTGGGCGGCCACACTGTCGGGGCTGATGCCGAGCACGACGGCTCCCAGCTTCTCGAACTGCTTCACCAGACCGGTGAAGGCGATCGCTTCTTTGGTTCAGCCGCTGGTGTTGGCCTTGGGGTAGGCGAACAGAACCACCCACTTGCCCTTGTAATCGGCCAGCTTGTGCTTCTTGCCGTCCTGGTCCGGCAGGTTGAACGCGGGGGCCTTGTCGCCTTCCTTCAGCATTGGTGGCTCCTTGTGGGTCGAGACGCCGCACTATAGCTTGCAACCCTGTAACGCAAGCGAGCACCCATGGCCGACGAAGCAGACACCATCAAAGCCGCACCCGCCAAGGGCTACGCGCGCCTTAGCCCCGCACTGCGCGGGCTGGCGGCCGACGTGGTCGCCGCGGCCGCTTGGGTGATCGGCCTGTTGTCGCTGTTCATGGGCAGCAAACTTGAGGGCGTGTGGCTGCGCGTGCCGGTGACGCTGGCGCTGCTGCTGCTGGTCCCGGCGGGTTGGTACACGCACCGCCGACTGGCGCAGCGGGCTTCGCCCGTCCTGTGCGGCGGGCTGGTGGTGGGGTTGATGGGCTGCTCGGTGCTTGCCATGGCGCTGCACCATGCCAGCGGCTGGACCAGCCTGGCCGGCCTGCTTGCGCTGCTGGCGGCACTGGCGCTGCGCGGTTCGGTCGATCGCGCGGTGATCAGGGGCCGCGACATCCGCACGGCCAAGCGCGGGCCGATCACCACGCTGTTCGAGCAGGTGGAGAGCCTGGCGGCGGCGCTGGTGCTGGTGCTGCTGGTGTGGCACTTCGGGCTTGAGGCGTTTCGCATCCCTTCGGGCAGCATGGCGCCGACACTGCTGGGCGACCCGATCAGCGGCGACCGCGTGCTGGTGGACAAGTTCACCTACGCGTACCGCGACCCGGAGCGCTGGGAGCCGGTGGTGTTCAGGTACCCGCTGCGGCGCACGGACCCTTACGTCAAGCGCTGCATCGCCCTGCCCGGCGAGCAGGTGTTGATCGCGCGCGGCGACGTCTACGTGCGGCTGCCCGGCAACGACAGGATCGAGTTGCTGCGCAAGACGCCCCGCGCCCGTGAAGTGCTGTGGCTGCCGATCATTGAGGACCTCAGCAGCAACACCGCATGGGTCAGGCACTTCAAGCGCGACGGCGACCTGGAGTTCGAGGACGGCCGGATCCACCTGCGCAAGCGCGCCAGCGTGATCTTCCCGCGCGGTGAAACGGACGACAAACCCGGCGACCAGATGGACCACGATGCCAGCTTCGGCGCTACCGAGACACCGAAGGATCGATACAACCGCCATATGGTGGGGGACCTGCGTTTGCGCGCCGAAGTCACGCTCGAGGAAGGCGGCGAGTGCGTGCTCACGCTGGTGCGCGACGAAGACAGCTACGTGCTCGAGTTGCGCCCGGCGCTGGGCGCGTGCAAGCTGTTCCACCTTTCCGACGGCCAGAGCCGCGAGCTGGCGCTTGAGCAGACCAGCGCCATCGACTTCGGCACCGGCGAGCGCGAGATCGCGTACTCACTGGCCGACGGCGAGTTGTTGCTGCTGCTCGACGGCATTGAGCAGTTCCGCATCGAGGTCGGCACGCCGCTGCTGGACCAGCTTCGAAAGCGCGACGCCGAGGGGCGTATCAACCTGGCGGGCCCCACAGCGCTGGAACTGGCCAAGGCCGAGCCCGCCGGCGGGCGCAAGGCGCGCATCGAGATCACTGGCGGCGCGGAGAGCGGCGGCACGCTGCGGATCAAGGCAATCGAACGCGACGTTTACTACGTGGGACGGGTGCAGGAGTGGTTGAGCGATCAGCCGGAACTGCCGTTCCAGGTAGAACTGGGCGAAGACCATTACCTTGTGCTGGGCGACAACTCGCCGGGCAGCGCCGACTGCCGCTACTGGACGCGCATTACCCTGTTTCTGCAGGATGACACCGAGGTCGTTGGAAGCATGGACGAGTCCGCCCAACCCGAGCTGGTGCGGCTGCTGGCCAAGGCGGGCGCCGACGGCGATCCCATGAACGCCTACGCCACCTTGCGCGGCGTCGCGCATTTCTCACCCGCTGAGCGCGGGGAAGACCCGGGGACTGACGGCAACGTCGTGATCGCCGCCCTGGAACAACTGAAACAAGCGAGCAAGTCACAGGGCCGCGCGGCCATCGACTTCTACACCGAGGGCGGCGGCTACACGCGCATCAAGCTGGCCGACATCAAGCACCTCCAGGTCGAGCGCATGCCCTACGTCGAGCGCAAGCTGTTCGTAGGCCGCCCCTTCGCCGTGTTCCTGTCCCCGCGCGGCATGAAGCTGATCGACTAGACCACAACCGGGGCCGGGCACGGAACGTGCCTGCCCCCTTTCCGCGGTCATGGCGGACTCGAGAGCGCGCCTTGGGCGTGCACACCGATGAGGGACAGGCACCAAGGTGCCTGTCCCTGGCGCCCTGTCACTGGCGCGCAACACCTGCCAACCCCGGGCTTGCTTTGGGCGTTGAACAGGGTCAACATGGGCTTTCCCTGAGTGATCCCCGGATGCTGATGATGATGCGATTTGCAGTCCTGGCGGCCTTGCTGTCGTTTTCTCCTTTCCTTTTCAGCCAGAGCGTCGCGGGCGGCTTCACCTCCGACGTGGTGGTCAACCCGGTCAGCGGCGGGCGCGCGTTCGTGTTCGCGCCCGACGGGCGCCTGTTCTACACCGAGAACGGCAGCGGCCAGATCATGGTGGTGGACAATCCCACCACCACGCCCAGTGCACCCAGTGTGTTCGCCACGGTGAGCGGCTTCGTGGCGCCTGCAGGCAACGACCTGGGCCTGCACGGAATCGCCCTGCATCCGAACTTTCCGACCGCCGCCGGCGACAGCACCAACCGATTCGTCTACGTGGTGCACACCACGGGCACCAGCGGCGCGCCGCAGTTGATCGTGAAGCGCTTCCTGGAAGACACGGGAGCATTGGGCACGGCCGCTGTGGGCAGTGAGACCACGCTGATTTCCGGCATCGACATGGGCAGCAGCGGCAACAACTTCGGCGGGCGGATTGCCTTCGATACGGCGGCCAACATGTTCGTCACCGTGGGTGACGGTGGCGCGGCGATCAGCCTGGCGGGCGGCTTTGCACAGGACATCAACGACCGGCGCGGCAAGGTGCTGCGCTACCAGGCCGACGGCAGCATCCCGCTATCCAACCCGTACACGAGCAACGCCATGTGGGCGCGGGGCCTGCGCAACCCGCGCGCCTTGGCATTCAACCCGACCACCGGCGACCTGTTCGGACTGGACAGCGGCAATCCCGCCACCAGCGGTCTGGACGAATTGAACGTGATCCAGTTCGACGGCAACTACGGCTGGGATGCTTCCGGCCTCAGCGGCGCACGCGCCACCACCGGCTTCATCGACCCGGCCTGGGAGCACGGCGCGACCTTCGAGCCCGCGGCTGTGGCGTTCCATCCGGGCGCCTTGGGCACCTGGCCCACGGTGGGCTACCGCGGCGGCGTGGTGTACGTGGGCAGCGAGGCCGCGACGGGAAGCATTCTGCGCGTGGTGCTGACCGGCGGCAACGAGCGCACGGGCATCGCGGCCTGGGCGTTCGCCAACGGCTTCACTGCCCCCGTGCGTGACCTGAAGTTCGGTCCCGACGGCAACCTGTACGTGCTGACCGACACGGTGCTCTACCGCATCCGATACACGGGCAACACCAGCCTGGACCCGACCGCCAACGCCGGGGCAGACCAGGCCGTGAACGAGGGCGCGACCGTGAACCTGAACGGCAGCGCCAGCAGCGACCCGGACGTATCCGACGTGCTGCGCTACACCTGGCGCCAGACCGGCGGCAGCACAGTGGTCAGCATCAGTAACCCGACCACGGCCACTCCAAGCTTCACGGCGCCCCAGGTGACGTTCAGCCAGAACTTCACCTTCCAGCTGATCGTAGAGGACGGCAACGGCGGGGTCAGCGAAGACTTTGTGATTGTCACCGTCAACGACCTTGGCAACCCGGACGCGGACGGCCAAGTCAGCTACAACCCGCCCGGCGAAGGCGGCTGCAGCACCGGCGGCAGTGCAAGCTGGTGGTGGCTGACGCTGCTGGTGTTCGCAGCCGGCGCCATGACCTGGCGGCGGGTGCGCGGGTAGCAGAATCTGCATGCCACAACCGGGGACAGGCACGGAACGTGCCTGTCCCCTTTTCGCGTTCATGGCAGCTTTGAAGGCGTGCCATTGGCGTGCAGATACAAGAGGGACAGGCACCAAGGTGCCTGTCCCTGGCGCACCTGTTTTCCTCGCTACTTCCCGAGCAGCAGACGGTCAGCCAGCATGCTGGGCAGGGTTGGGATAGCCCGGATCTTGTCGGCCGTGGCCTTGTAGTCGTATTCAACGCGGCGGAACTGCAGCGTGCTGCCGTCGATCACCACATAGCACGCGCGGGTGTCGTGGTCGCGCGGCTGGCCGACGCTGCCGATGTTCACCAGAAGCTTGCGGAAGCGCCGCAGGTCAAGCTCGCCGTTGTTGAGGTTCTTGGGGTGGCCGTACTTGCCGGTTTCGCTGTAGATGCCCGGGATGTGGCTGTGGCCGCAGAAGCAGAAGCGGTCGAACTTGGCGAACATGCTGCGGATCTTGGCGGCGTCGAGGCTGTCCTTGGGAAAGACGTACTCGTGGGTGGGCTTGCGCGGGCTGCCGTGCACGAACAGCAGGTCGCCCTGCTTGTGCTCGCGCTTCTTGGTCATGGCGTCGAGGTAGTTCCAGTACTTGTGGCGCTTTTCCTTGGGCAGGTCGGGGCTGTTCAGTTGCTCGCGCGTCCATTCCACGCTGCGCATCGCGCGTTCATTGAAGTCCTCGGCCACCAGCATCACGGCCTCCTCGTGGTTGCCGAGGATGGTGAGGTCGAAGCGCTCCATGGCGATATCGAGTACTTCGCAGGGGTTGGGGCCGTAATCGACGAGGTCGCCCAGGCAGAAAATCTTCTGGCACCCCAGGCTGTCGATATCCTCCATGACGGCGGTGAGTGCTTCGATGTTGGCGTGGATGTCCGAGACTAAGGCGATGCGCACTGACCGGCCTTTCAAAGCCCGCATACAAGCGGGCTCAGCGAGCCCTGTTATCAACCGAAGTGCCTATAATCAGGGATTTTACGCTTGTTCGCAAGAGGCAACCAAAAAGCCCCGGACGCACATGGTCCGGGGCGTTGGGATGTGATGAATACGCTACTTGGTGAGCAGCGCGAGGTCGCGATCGTCGAGGCGGAACATCGGACCTGAGATCGGCAACTGCACCGCACGGCTGAAAGAGCGGTACGTCCCGTTGCCGGAGAACTCCGAGGTGCGCTCGAATGTTCGGTCAATCATCATCAGGTCGATCATTACTACATTCGGATAGTTCCAGCGGGTAGCGCCTACGAAGTCGCGGTCGGGGTTGGTTGCGGTGATCCAGTCGCCGCCGAACTCGACGCGGTTGTCGCGCAGGGGGCGCTGCAGAATCAGGGCTGCGCCGCCGCCGGCGGGCACCGGCTTGACCACGCCGGGTGTGCCCTTGGCCCACATCCAGCCGGCGTTGGCGTCAGTGGGCGTGCACTCGGGCATCAGGTTGTAATTGAACTGGCTGTTCCGCACTCCGAGCTGGAATGCCGCCTGGTCGTCCACGAACACCCGCACGCCGTAAACGAAGCTGGCCAGCTCGTCCTCGTGGGGGTAGATCGGATCGGCTTTGCGTTTGCCCTTACCGATCGCGACAATCTCCGCCAGGCTGCGCTGCGGGATGATGCGCCGCACCAGGTAGGCGCCGCCGTAATGCTTGCCGTTCTTGTCCGGCAGGCGCCGGCGCAGGTAGTAAGCCACGAACGCCGTTCCCGTGACGTACTTCTTCTTGTCGGTGTCGTACCACGTGTTGCGGCCTGTGAAGGAGAGGAACTCGCGGATCTGCAGAGTCTGCGAGTCCTGGGCGCCGGCCCAGTCATCGAGGCGCGAGTAGGCCCTGGATTCGGGGATGGCCTCGAAGTTGCGCAGGTCCTCCGGCATCAGGCTGCGGCAATTGACGGTGTGGTAGTCTTCGAGCCCGGTCTCGATACGCATCAGATCCTGTTCGATCATGTCGAGCGCGGCGCGCGACTGGCTGTAGACGTCAACACGTTTGGCGGCGCGCAGGTACATGGTCTGTGCGTTCACGAACATCGAGCGCAACATCAGCATGATGATCAGCATCAGCGATATGGCGATCATCAGTTCCAGCAGCGTGAAGCCACGGCGAAGGTTTCTCATGTTGGCGCTCCGTGCCGGAGGTCAGGGGCCGGAAGTCGGGGTCAGGGACCTCGCTGGACCGGCATCTGTGCTCCGGAAGTTTTGTTTCCCTGGGCGCGCCGGTTAGGTGCGCCTGCTGCCTCACTTTTCGATCCCTACTTTGCCGCGTTCACGTAAAAGTCCCACTCGAAGAACGGGTCGTTGATCACATTGCCTTCGAATTCGAATCCCTTGTAGATCTTCACGTGCACCACGTAGAGGTCGTCCAGGGGTTGCTTGCGTCCACTGCCGTCGGCGGCGTCCACGCTCGATCGCTGCACGCTGCGCCGTACGGAGAAGTCGAACTGGTAGCCCATGCGGTCATCCGGGTCCAGGTCTTCGATGGCGCCGGCGCGGCGCAGGGGGTCGGGCATCAGACGGAACACCCTGGGCTCGCCTTCGAAGCTGGCTTGCCCGCCGCTGCTGTTCAACCCGTCGGTCGGCATTTCCGTGACCATCTGGCGTCTGCCGTCTCCGCTGACGCCCGCGTCAAACATGACTTTGGGAAGCCTGAAGAACACGGTGTTGGCTGCCGGCGCGCCGCCGACGATGTCGTTTCGCGCGTCACGGTCCCTGGAAGAAGTCCGGTCCTTTCCGCCTTCGTAGAATTCGCGGTACTTGTCGGTGGTGAAAGTCAGCGAACTCTCCGGGTAGTAGAAGGCGTAGATGGTGTCGGTTTCGCTGACGCTGATAGGCCGGGCCAGCGATTGGGTCATCAGCGAACGGATGTTGCGCGTGATTTCCGCCGCGCGGGTGTAGTCCATGGCCTGGCGTGACAGGCGCAGGTTGGTGATGAACAGCGCCATGATCGCCGTGCCGCCCAGGGCAAAGATCGCGAGCGCCACCAGGATTTCCGTGAGCGTAAAGCCCTTGCGGTTGTTCGTTCTTTTTCGCATAGAGACTTTCCTTCCGTCGCTGGGGTGAGTTGCCCTGTCAAGTCTAGGGCTCGCTCACCTCTTCGCGGTCAAGCACCAGCGAGCGCTTCACCGCGCCCGTGGTCGGGTTCAGGTCGATGTACACGAACCGGTCGTTGTCGGTGAGGATCAGGTCCGTGTTCAAGTTCATGGTTTCGCCGGAGTCGAGCACGTAGCCCGGCTTGTCCTGCGGAATGATCAAGCGACCGTCAGCCAGCACCGCAACCTTGTACTTGCCGTTGAAGCGGGTGTTGGCCGCGTCCGACAGATAGTTGTCGATGGGACCGGTCGGGGCCTCCGCGATCCAGCGGGGCGCGAACTCGACGTCGCCGCCGATCTGGCCGCGGAAATCGAGTTGTTTGACGTAGTTGATTTCCTGCTCATCGGTGCCCGGCGCGGGGTTGGCATTCAGGCGGTACAGCGCCAGGCCAGGGCCGACATGGAACGCCAGGCCGGCTTCCGACTGCCCGGGCAGTTCCTCTTCCTGGGTGTAGCACACGATCACATGGGTCTGGCGCGTGTTCATGGCCTCGCTGCGGGCGAAGGCGATGAATCCGCCGATGTTATTGCCTGACATGCTGAGACCGCGGCCCTTCATGAACTTGAGCATGACCGGGACCATCACGGTGACCAGCATCGCTACGATGGCTATCACCACCAGCAGTTCCATCAGTGTGAAGCCGCGTTTGTGGCTGCCTTGCCTTTTCACGTTCGTCTCCTGGCGCCGAGGGCGGCGCTACTCCAGCTCTTCGCGCGACTTCACGGAGTTGTTGCGCGAGTCGAAGATCAGGTCGTCGGGGGTTCCACGCTGGCCGTCTTCGCCGGCCGAGAACACGAAACCCGCTTTCACCGTCTTGTCGTACACGTACCAGATCGGGTTTTCCCAGGCGTCCACCAGGTGCGGCAGGCGCCCGCCTTCTTCACGCGTGAACTTCGCGAATTGCTCCGGCTCGATGGCCGGTGCGTAGTTGCGGTCCTTGTACAAGGCCGAACCTTCCCACACGGAGCGCGAGGGCGCCGCATAAAACAGCATCATCTGACTGGACGCGAACTTCTCGTCCGCCGCGATCCGCCCGGAAAGCGGCCCGGCGTCCTTCTTGAACTTCTGGATCGTAGGCGGCACTTTCTCGGCCGTCACCACGGGCCCGATCTGCTGCAGCAGCGTGCGGGTGGCCTTTTCCTCGGACTTCTTCAGCCAGGGCAGCACGGCAAACGCCAGCACCACGATCAGCACTGAAATGATGCCCACCACGATCAGCAGCTCGATCAGCGTGAAACCCTGCCGGTTGGCTCGAAGCGCGTTCACTTTGTTCATGTTCGTTTCCCCCGACTAATCCCGGCCGTTGTAGATGTCGTCGGTGTCGCCCTTGAATTCATAGAGCTCACCGTCCGGGCCGAGGGATATGATGTCGTAGGTGTTTTCATTGTAGCGCTTGCCAGTGAACGACGGCGTCTTGCCGCTGGCGCTGCGCTTCTGGCTGTAGTTGCGATAGATATAGTAGCGCATCCATGGGTCAAGGAAGACTTTCTTGCCGCCTTCGGTGCCCTCGTTGTACTGCTCAGGCTTGACGTAGGGGTCCTTACCCGCGGCCACGGGCTTGGTTACCAATTCTTCGTAGAGGGAGGCGTTGCCCTGCCAGTACCCCGGCCCGTCGGACAGCCCGGGGCTGGCCGGGTAGGTGTTGCTGTCCTTCATCGTGTCGTTCTGCCACTTGGTGATGGCAGTCGGGATCACGTTGGTGACGAAGTCTTCGGCTTTGGCGATTTCGCCCTTCTTCATCGCGCCGAACAGCACGGCCACCAAGACCACCACCAGGATGGCAATGATGCCGACCACAATCATGATTTCGATCAGGGTAAACCCTGACCGCGATGAGCGTCTCATCGGACCTCCAGTGACCGTCCGTAAATGCAGTCTATGCAAACCTTACGCCAGAACTCGAACGCGGTGAAAGCACTTGACGCAAGTGCCTGCCGCATCTGTGTTTCAAGTGATTCCATGGGGTCCTCTATGCTACCCGAAGCGAGCCAAGACGCAAGTTTGGTGTCGCGCGGGTAACAGCAAGTCTGCCGAAGGTAAGGAAGGAGTGGGAGTCCCGGGTCTCGGGTCCCGAGTGCCGTGTCTAGAGTGAGAGGTCAGAAGTCAGAGGTCAGAGGTCGGAGCTCACAGGCCAGCGTCCAAAACGATTCCCTACAACCTGCAACCTAAAACCTAAAACCTGCCTCCTGCCCCCTGCCTCCTGCCTCACCCCAGCTTGCCATCGCGCAGCTCCACCACTCGGTCGGCCACCGATTGAGCAGAGTCGTGATCGTGGGTGCTGAAGATCACCACGGCGCCGGATTGCGCCTGCTCGCGGGCCGCCTGCCACAGCCGTGTCCGCGCTTCCTTGTCCAGCCCGGTAGAGGGCTCGTCCAGCAGCAGCAGCCGAGGCTCGTGCACCAGGGCGCGGCACAAGGCCGCCGTCTGCTCCTGGCCGCGCGACAGTTCGCTGACGGGCAGGTCGGCGTAGCGCGCGGCTTGGAAGCGCTCGATCAGCGCCTCAGTGCGGGCCTTGTGGTCGGGCACCCCATACAAGGAAGCAAACAACCGCAGGTTCTCGCGCGTGCTGAGGGCTGCGTCCAGCATGCTTTCATGGCCCAGGTAGCCCAGCAGGGCGCGGACCTTCAGGGGCGCGGCGCGGAAGTCCAGCTCGCCGAGGCTGACCTTGCCGGCGTCCGGGCGCAGGATGGTGGCAAGGATGCGGATCAGTGTGCTCTTGCCGGTGCCGTTGGCGCCGATCAAGGCGATCAGGCTGCCCGGCTCGGCGCTGAAATCAAGCCCGCGCAGCACGTGTGTCGCGCCCCATGACTTGGTGATTCCCTCGGCAACCAGCTTCATCTATGCCCCGATTTTCGATTCTGGATTCTGGATTCTGGATTGGGGCGGCTGGGGAATCCAAAATCCAAAATCGAAAGTCCAAAATCACTTGCCCGCGGCCGCATCGAACTCCACCAGCCGGTTCAGCAGCCTTTGGCGCTGGTCCTGGTAGGCGCGGGCCGGCATGGCTCCTTCCTTATACTCCGTTTCCAGGGCCAGCACGGCCTCCAGTACCTCGCGCCTTGAGGCCGGCAATTCGGCCAGCTTCTCCAGCTGCTTATCGCGCGGTTTGCGCAGGGTGGCCACCAGCGCGCCCACGAACGCCAAGCCGAACACCAGCGCCAGCGCCTTGAACAGGATCGACAGGTTGAAGCGGGCGGGCTCTTCCTTGGGCTGCGGTTGCGCGGCCGGCGCGGCTTCACCCCCGGCGCGCGCCTCCAGCTGGCTCATGGCCTGTTGCGCCTCGGTGCTGAAGCCAAACACCAGTTGCGCAACCTCAAGGGCCGCGAGGTCCGGCGCGTGATCCGGGTTCGATGGATAGCGCGTGCCGTTGCCGGCTTCGGGCAGGCCGTACAGGCGGCGGTGCGCGCCCTCGACCAGCGCGGCCAACGTCAAGTCCGGCCCCAGGTCTGCCTGTGCCTCCAACACCGGGTAGTCGAAGCTTCGCTGGATGGCGACCTTTTCGTCGGGCGCTGCCATCAGCACGCCGCCCTGGTGCAGCAGGCGGATCTCCAGCACGCCCGCCATGCCCTGCCGTGCGGGCGGCACCGGGCGCGTGAACACCAGGGTGGCGGAGCGCCCGCTGGGGGAGGGGTTCACGCGGTACACCGTGTCGCCGGCGCCGACCATGGCCAGCATGGGGTCGTCGTTCAGGGGGTGCCAGTTGTCAGAGCTGGCGTGGGCGCCGGGGCCGTAGCTGGTCGCGCCGCCGTGCATGCCGCCGCCGGTGCCGAAGCTCCAGGCGCCGGCTGCCTGCTGGTCGTGCGGTTTCTGCAGGGGCTCGGCGCCACTCCAGCCTTGCATGTAGATGAACTGGCTGCCGTACATGGCGGGCAGGCCCATGGCGGAAAGGCCGGGCGGCACCAGCAGGTTGAGCTCGATGGTGACAACGACGGCCAGCGACGGGTCCGGGTTGCTGATGCGCAGCACTTCCAGCACCGTGACCGGGGCGTAGCGCAGGTCGGGGCGCAGGTTGGTGCCGGCGCTGAGCGTGTACTTCTCGATGCGCACACCGGCGCGGTCCGCGCCCAGCCGGAAGTAGGGGATGCGCACGTCCTGTGTCGGCGCATCGGCTGTCAGCCAGGCTTCGTTGACCAGCGGCCACCACAGCTCGCCGATTTTCGCCGCGACCGCCAGGCGCGTGTCCAGGGGCAGGCCTTCGAGGCGAAAGCTGCCGTCGCCCTCGGCCGGCACGAACCAGCTGCCGGTGGGGGTGATGGGGGTGATCATGCCGCCCAGGGGCGCCGCAGGCTCGGTCTTTTCGGCCAGCGCGTTGAAGGCGGCTTGCCACTGCGTTGCCGTCAACTCGTTGAAGGGCGGCGAGTCGGCGGGCAGAGCCACGGCGCCGACCAGTGCGGCGTCGTCCAGGTACTCATCGCCGCCGGCCGCGTCGAACAGCTTGCCGGTCAGCACTCCCTGCGCGCCCAGCGCAGGCGCCAGCAGGCACAGCAGCAGCATGATCTGGGTGCGGAATCCGTTCATTGCTGCGCTTTGGAGCGGGCAAGGTCTTCGTCGATGCGGCGGCGCGCGGCCGCGCGTTTTTCCTGGATCTGGTCAAGCTGCGCGGTGAGCTCCTTGGCGGTCTGCAGGTAGGCGGGCCGCAGGCGCTCGAAGTCGTCGGCGGGAAGCTTGCCGGCGAGCTTGTCATCCTCGAGGTCTTTCAGCGCGCGCAGGGCTTCTTCGCGGCGGCGTGCGACGATGCTGTACTCGGATTCGACGTCGCCCACGAACCACAGGCGCTTGCGCCGCGCGAGCGGCGAGAAGGTGACCACCACCAGCGCGAACACCAGCGGCGCCAGGCGCCAGTCGGCGACGGCGGTCAGGGCGCCCGCGGCGCCTGCGGCGATCAGGATTTTCAGCCAGGGCTGCTTCACTCCAGCTCCTTCAGTTCGCGCGCGATACGAGCCTCGAAATCGGGGTCCGCAGCCGGCTCAGGTGCCGCTTCCGGCTTGCTTCCGTGTCGCGTCAGCACCCAGAAACCCGCGCCGAAGGCCGCCGCCAGGCCGAGACCGGCCGCGATCAGCACCGGGTACAGGTTGCTCTGTTCGGGCACCTGCAGCACGCCTTTGCCGAAGCGTTCGACCATGGCCTGGCGAATCTCTCCGGCGTCCAGCTTGCTGTTGCCGGCCAGTTCGCGCAGGAACTTGCGCTCTTCGTCTTTCGCGCTGCACACGTTGTGACTGCACGACAGCAGCGCCTCGCGGCAGCCGCAGATGCAGAACAGCTGGTCGCCGACCTGCTGGTACAACCGCTCTGCCTCGTCAGGCGTGCGCTCCTGGGCCGCAGCGGCGGGGGCGAACAAAGCGAGTAACAGCAGCACCGCTGCCGTCCATTTTGGATTTTGGATTTTGGATTTTGGATTGGGTGCCGCGGGTGCAGCACCACACTTCGGGCGCTTGCGCCAATCCAGAATCCAAAATCCACAATCGAAAATCGCCATCATGCCACCTCCGGCCGCCGACGGCGGAAGCTGGGCAGGATGGCCAGCACGGTGCCCAGGATGGTGATCACCAGGCCGCTGAGCCCCAGGGTCATCTGCGGCTTGACGAAATAGCGGAAGGTCGCGCGCCCGTCAGGCTGCGCGTCCTGCAGAATGAAGTAGGTGTCTTTGCCTAGCGTGCGGTGGTAGTAGGGGTCCTTCACCGGCTCCTGCATGCGCGGCGCGCCGGAGCGCTTGTCATAGAAGATGCGCATGCGCGGCTCGACCGTTGCCGCGTCGGCCAGGATTGCCGCGATCTCGGCGTCGATCGCCGCGAGCTTTTCGCCCTCCGCGCTCTTGCGCGCGCGCTGCAGGCCGGTCAGCGACAGGGGGCGCAGGGCCTCAAGCTGCTCGCGAGCGCCGGCATCCTGGATGCGCGCGGCAAGCTCGGCTACCAGCTCATTGCGGCGGGCGGTGGTGGCGGCCGTGAGCTGGTCGTTGAAGTCACCCAGGTCTTTGAGGGCCTCGAAGCGGCGGGCGGCGTAGGCCTCCTCGTCGGCGGGGTCGAAGCCGAAAGTCTGCGCGAACTTTTCGCGCGGCAGGCCGGCCATGCCCTCGCGGATACCGCGGTTGACCTCGAGCTGTTCGGGCCCCAGCTTGACGCCCTCCAGGGCTACGGCGTCGAGCGCGGCGATGACTTCGTCCATGCGCTCCAGCAGCGCCGGGCGCAACTGCGCGAAGTCGAGCTCGTCGGCGCTGACGCCAAACAGGTCCAGACGTGTAAGGCCGGCCAGCTGCTCGGGCGTGCTGTCGCGCAGCGCGCGGCGCAGGTCCATCAACAGGCCGCGCAGGTCGCCGCCGGCGGCCATCAACTCGCGCACCTGCAGGCGCACGAGCAGCAGCGCCACGGCGCGGTCGTCGAACTTGCCGCCCGTGCGGGTATCACCGAACAGCAGGTCCTGCAGCCGGGCGTGGGCCTTCAGGTAGCTCTCGACCTGCGGCTGCGCTGGCTGGTAGCTGAAGATGCGCAGCGTGGTGTCGAAGCTTTCGTACACATCTTTGTTGTCGCGCTGCTGCACGCCCCAGGCCACGGCCGCGATCATGCCGGGCAGGGCGTTCTGGACGAAGAATTCGGGCAGCTCGCCGCCGAACTGGCGCTCGGCGTCTTTGCGCACGATGGCCACGATTTCATCGGCGGACTTGTCGGGGTTCTTGCGGACGTACTCGAGCATGCGGTTGTAGGTCTGGGCGCGCTGCTCATCCATGCCGAACTTGTCGCGCAGGAAGTCCCAGTCGGAAGTGCGCTGCTCGGACTCGTAGTAGACGAGGAAGCGGTCGCCGGTCAGCTTGTCCTGCAGGATCGAGTAGCCGCCCGGGTGCGCGGTCATGGAGCCCTCGGCCTCGTAGATGCTGCTGTAGTAGATGCCCAAGGCCACCAGCAGGATGCCCAGGTGCACGATGTAGCCGCCGTAGCGCCGACGGTTGGCCAACGTCACGCGCGCCATGGCCACGGCCATGTTCTCGCCGGTGCCGCGTTTGCGGGCGCGGGCGCCGGCCACGAACTCCATGAAGATGCACACCAGGGTGAAGGCGCAGATGGGCCACAGGGTCAGCTGCACGCCCTGGCGCACCAGGCCTGAGAGGGATGCGATGCTGTCGTCAGCCACGCGCTGTACGATCAGGTCGTTGCTGTTCAACCAGATGAAGTTGACCACGCCCACCACCAGCGCAGCAGCGGTGGGGGGCGCGAAGGCGCGCAGCAGCTGGCGGCCGTTGTTGCGCCGCCACGCCAGCGCGGGCCCGGCGCCCATCAGCCACAGCACCGCCAGGAACAGCGGGGCATTGAACAGCACGAAGGCATCCTGGCCAAGCTCTTCGCTGCCGCTTTCACCGTACAGGCCCTTGGTGATCAGGGGCCAGAAGGTGACCACCAGCGTCACCAGCGCGATCGCCAGCAGGATCAGGTTGTTGAACAGAAAGCTGCCTTCGCGGCTGAGCAGGTTTTCCAGCTTGCGGTCCGACTTCAGCAGCGGCGCCCGCCAGATCAGCGCCAGCAGGCTGCCCATGAACACCACGGCGATGAAGCCGTAGAACCACAAGTCCACGTCGCCCGTGGCGCCGAAGGCGTGCACGCTGTTCAGCACGCCGCTTCGCACCAGGAAGGTGCCGATCACGGTCATGCAGTAGGTGATGATGATCAGCGCGAACGACCAACCGCGCAGCATGCCGCGGCGCTCGGTCACGATCACCGAGTGGATGAACGCCGTACCGGTCAGCCAGGGGATGAAACTGGCGTTCTCGACCGGGTCCCAGGCCCAGTAGCCGCCCCAGCCCAGGATCTCGTAGGCCCACAGGCCGCCGAGCGCGATGCCTACGGTAAGGAAGCCCCAGGATGCCATGGTCCACAGGCGGATCGGCTTCAGCCAGCCCTCGCTGACCTCGCCGCTCAGCAGCGAGCCCACGGCGTAGGCGAACGGTATCGTGAAGCCCACGAAGCCCAGGTACAGCATGGGCGGGTGGATGGCGATCCAGTAGTTGTGCAGGTTCGGGTTCATGCCCGAGCCGTCGCTGACCTGGTCCAGCAGCACAGTCTGCGCGCCGGCCGGGAGTTGTGTTGCGCGGTTGGTAACCTCGAAATACGTCCGGGCCAGGGTCCAGTCGCCCTTGCCGGCCTCGACCAGCGCGTTGACCAGGGCCCAGCCGTCCTGGGTGGCTTTCACGCCGCTTTGACCGGCGGCCGCAGCGTGCAGGGTGACGGACGAGAAGTCCGGGTCGCTCAACCAGAAGAAACTGAGGGCAAAGGGGCTTGAGCGCTGGGCAGCCTCGGGGTCGAAAGGGCTGACCAGGATGAAGAAGAAGAAGAACTGGATCACGGCGAGCACGGCCATGATGTAGGGCAGGCGGCGGTCGGTGCGGTTGTGGCGCTGGCTGAAGGCGAACGCGCCGCCGAAGCCGGTGAGGATCAGGCACCAGAACAGCAGGCTGCCCTGCTGGCTGGCCCACAGGGCAGAAATCTTGAAGGGCACGACTTCGTTGTTCTCGGTGACGGCCTGGATGTAGCCGACGAAGTACCAGCCCTCGAAGATGCCTACGTACAGCAGCGTGCAGCAGAATGCAGTCAGTGCCAACAGGGCGTACTGGCCGCGGCGAGCCGCGTGTGCCAGGCGCTCGTCCTTGAAGAAGATCGACAGCACGGACAGGCCCAGCAGCAGCAAGGTCAGGAGCAGCCCGACCTGCAGGGCCGTCTGCCCGGACTTCATCCACTGGACCGCGCTTTCGAACTGCTGGATAGTTTCGATCTTGGCGAGCATCCGCTTTACGGGGCTGGGTCAGCTTCGTTGGCCGTGGTCAGTTCCTTGCCCTCATAACGGGACGGGCACTGGGTCTGCAGCAGCGTGGCCACGAACGCCCCGCGCTGCGGATCATAGCGCCCCTCCATTGTGACGTGCGCCGCCTTCTTCAGGTTGGCAGGCACGTCGTCGCCCTCATAGATCACCTGCAGCACCGCAGGGTTCGCCGGCACCGGCTGCCCCTCGGCCGGGATGTCCACGGCCGTGAACTGCGTGGGCCGGAACTGGCTCTGCACGGAAACCACCTGCGCCTTCACCTTGACCCGCTCGCCGCCATAGGAGCCGGAGCTGAGCTCCGGGATGGTGCGGTACTCGGTGCCGCCCTCGATTAGCGCAAGGGAAACGGCGCCGCCGACCGCCGCGGCGAACAGGATGATGACGATGATGACTTTCGCGCTCATGGCTGCATCCAAACAAACCGGGGGCGCGCCCGCCCCTGCAGAAGTTTATAGCAGGGCACCGCGCCCGGACAAGCTGAAGCGGCTAAGCATAGAACGCACGGCGCGTGCCGGCGATTCGCGGGAAAGGGCGGCTACTCCGACTTTTCGGAGTTGAGTTCCCGTTGCAGCCGGTAGGTAAGCGGCCCCTTGCGCTGGAATGGTTGGTAGGGGAAGACCAGGCGCCAGTGAGTGCGCTCGGATTCCGGCGAATCTTCCTGCAGGTAGGTGTCGGGCGAGGGGTGCTCGGTGCGCACGAAGTAGCGGTCACCGATCCAGAATCCGCGGGATTGTTTGGCGTTGGCAGGCGGGTCGTCGATTTCGCGCTGGAACAGGAAGTCTTCCTCTTCGCCTTGCAGGCGCAGGCGCAGGCGCATCAGGGGTGCGCCGTCCTCGGGCCACACGAAGCCGGCGGGAGCCAGGGGGTCGGGGCGACCCGCGCGATAGTCGGCAACCTCGACGACGGTGGCGGCGTCGATGAACGACCCGACCTTGGGCCGGATTTCTGACCAGCCGATGCGCAACATGTGTTCGCTGTACTCTCGAAGCACCGGTCTGCCCAAAGTGTGAAGAAAAAGTGAGGGATCATCTTCACGGTATGCGTCGCGCATCACGCCGATGGAAGTCTGCGGGTCCGCCAGTCGCGGACGAGCGGTGACGGAGCAGGCGGATGCCAGCAACCCCGCACAGATCAAGGCAAAGAAGGCGGATGTGGTTTTCACGATAGTCTTCCGGTAAAGGTTGACATGTCAAGTGCGGAGCCTCGCTGGGAGTTATCCGGACGTATTGACGTGTCAAGTGTAGGCTTGCGGGGCATGATTTTTCTTTGACGGAAACTTGTGCACAGGATACTTTTCATCCATCGAGTGTGTGCGATTACGAAAGTCAAGGAGGGGAGCATGGCAGGTACCGCGAAGAAGAAGACGGCCAAGAAGAAGCCGGCCGCCAAAAAGAAGCCCGCTGCAAAGAAGAAGCCGGCCGCCAAGAAGAAGCCGGCCGCCAAGAAGAAGACCGCCAAGAAGAAGTAGCAACGCAACACCCGCAGTAAACGCAGCAAGCAGCACGTCACACAACCCAGCGCCCTGAAGTCAGGTCGCGAACAAATCACTCAGCACACACTCGAGAGCCTCACTGTCCGCCAACAGTGAGGCTCAACTCTTTAACCCACAGGTTATCCGCAAGGGTTCATCTCTCAGCGGAAAAAGAACCGGGCCGGGCAAGCTCGCGCTTTCCCGGCCCGGCATTCAGGCTTGCGGCTACTCCGCCAGGGCCACGACCCACACGCGGCTCTGCACTTCAACTTCATCGTGCAGGCGGATGTTGAAGCTGTAGGTTCCCAGCTCGCGAATGTGGTCGGACTCCAGTTCGATCTGGCTGGGCTTCAGGCTGACGCCTTCTTCCTTGAAGGCATCGGTGATTACCTTGGGCGTCACACTGCCGAACAGGTGGCCCTCGGGACTGGCGCGCATCGGCACGGTGAGCTGCACCTTGCTGATCGCCTCGGCGAGTTCCTGGGCGTGTTCGCGCTCCTTGACCTGGCGGGCCTCGTAGGCACGCTTTTCGCCGGCAAGGCGGCGCAGGTTTTCATCGCTGGCGGGCATGGCCAGGTTCTTGGGCAGCAGGTAGTTGCGGGCGTAGCCGTCGGTGACGTCCACTACGTCGCCGCGCTTGCCCACGCCGCGGATGCTCTCTCTAAGCAGAAGTTTCATGTTCGTTTCCTCACGGACCGGCTCACCGGCCATCGCGGACGACGTAAACGTCGCCCCTTACTTGTTCACGAAGGGCAGCAGGGCCATGAAGCGCGCGAGCTTGACGGCGTCGCGCACCATGGCCTGTTCCTTGTGGCTGGTGCCCGTGCGCTTGCGCGGCAGGATCTTGCCCACGCCGCTGACGAAGCGAGACAGCGTGTCCACGTCCTTGTAGTCAATGAAGCTGCGTTGGTCCTTTGACAGCTTGTTCTGCACAGGCAGCAACGTGCGTGTGCGCTTCTTCTTTTTCTTCTTCAGCTTGCTCTTGTTGATTCGGATGTTTCCCATGATCTGGTTCCTTTACGCGGGCTTCCCCGCGGGTTGGGTTCAATCAAGCGTGACGTCGTC
The DNA here is from genome assembly GCA_020638635.1 of Planctomycetota bacterium. Classification (GTDB taxonomy): domain Bacteria; phylum Planctomycetota; class UBA8742; order UBA2392; family UBA2392; genus JACKID01. Next base: position 281,553 of record JACKIE010000003.1, on the reverse strand, counting down.
ACCGACGTCCTCGTCATACGTGGCGTCCTCGTCGCGACGGGGCGGCTCGGACAGGTCGTCTTCCTCACCGACGTTCTCATCGTGGATGGTGTTGCCACCCTTCTCCACGATGCGGATGTGCCGGCCTGACGCGCTGCGTTCGACTTCGCGGCGGATGAACTGCACGCTGTACGCGACCACCCGGATGCGCGAGCGGCGCTGGCCGTCACCGGTGGTCCAGGTGTCCTGCTCCAGGCGTCCCTCGACGAAAACCGGCGAGCCCTTCTTGAGGTACTCGGCGCAGCTTTCGGCCAGTTTGCGCCAGCTGACCACGTCAATGAAGCAGGTGCGATCATGCTTCTCGCCGCTGCTGGTGGTGTAGCTGTCGCTGACCGCCAGGCGGAATTCCGTGACCGGGGTGCCCGACGGCGTGTGCCGCAGGTCCGGGTCGCGGGCGAGGTTGCCCACCAGGAACACCTTGTTCAGCGTAATCATCTCACAGTCCGTTCGTCTCGGGTACCTTCAGCCGTGCGCTCGATCAGTCCGCGATCGCGACTTCCTCTTCGTCCTTGCGCGACTCGACCTCCGCCTCGCGCGGGCGGGCGGGCTTGGTCTCGTAGCGCTTGAACCACTTTTCGATCGGCACGCCTTCGCGGTTGGTGAACAGGTAGCGCAGGATGCGCTCGGTCAGGCGGCACTCCAGCTCCATCTCCGCCAGCTTCAGCGTGTTGGCGCGGAAGGCGACCAGGATGTACGCGCCGCGTTTGTTCTTGCGAACCTCGTAGGCCAGGCGCTGCTCGGCCCACAGCTCAGCGCGGATGATGGTTGCGCCGTGTTTCTCAAGCACTTCTCTGCACAGGGCGACCGCCCCTTCCGGGTCCTTGTTCGCGAACCCGGAGTCCACGAGGAACAAGCCCTCGTAGGTCTTCTGTCCTGCATCTGCCATGGCTTCTCCTGCCCGGTGTGAATGCGCCCCTTCGGTCTGATCGCCCGGCGCCGCCGGGTGCCGGCGCCGGGAAGGGCGTTGATAAGCGGGACGACTCCCGCGTGCTTACTTCTTGGCTGCCGGCTTGGCTGCCGCCGCGGGGGCTGCCGCCGCGGCCGGGGCCGCGCCGGGGGCGGCTGCTGCCGCGCCCGGGGTCTCTTCCGTGGCGCGACGCGCGTGGGCGCACTTCACCACGACGCCCTCCGGGTTCGGTACCAGTTCAGCGCCCTCGGGCAGCTTCAGGTCCTTGAAGCGCACGGAGTCGCCGACCTCGAGGTGGGTCACCTCGATCTCGATGAACTTGGGGATGCGGCTCGCCGGGCAATGAACTTCCACGTCGCCGCGCATGACTTCCAGCAGGCCGCCGTGAGCCGCGCCGCGCGGGGTGCCCACGAACTTGAGCGGCAGCTTCAGGCGCACCTTGTCATGCAGGTCGATGCGGATGAAGTCGATGTGCTGCAGGTAGTCGCCCATGAAGTCGCGCTGCAGGCCGCGCACCAGCGCGGTCTGCTTGCCGTCGCCCATGTCGAGCTCGACTACGTGGTCCGCGTCGTGCACCAGCTTCTCGATGTCACGCAGGCTGAATTGAAGGTTGACGTTCTCGCCGCCGCGGCCGTAGAGCACGCCGGGCAGTCCGCCGTTGGCGCGCAGCTTGCGCATGGCCTTGGTGCCGCTGTTCTCGCGGCGCTCGGCCTTTAAAACCGGAATCTGCATGTAAGCCTCAGTATTGGACCCCGTGCCTGCGTACCGCACCGTGCGGCGTGGCCTGCGCCGGGTTCTTTCCCGAAAAAGCGTTACTTCTTTACTTTCAAATCGGCGGCTGCAAAGCCGCAGCGCTCCCCTTTCGGATCGCGGGCGAACACTTTGAGAATGTAGTCACCGGGCGCAAGGGGGGAGTCGAGTTTTCCGTCGAAGAATCGGCGGTAGCGTTTCACCTTGCTTCCGTCTTCCAGGGTGTCTTCCACGGCACCTTCGTCTTTGCCTGTGACCTGCACGCCGCACACCCGCTTGTTATTGGAGACTGCGTGGTTAGCGGCGATTACGTCTTCCGCAGCGGCGCGTTTTTTGTCGTCGCTGCTTGTCAGGTCGGCCTTGTTGAACTCTTTGACCGGGCTGGCGAGCGCGGTGCGGCGGCACTCGATCCAGAACTCGGTCTGCAGCTCGCCGAGCTGCCAAAGAGATTCCAGGCTCAGCTTCAGCTCGTCGCCCGTGAGCTCAAGGGTGCCGGGCAGGCTGAGCTTCAGCTTGGGGTACTGCATGCGCAGGCCAGGGTCGCCGGTCAGGTTGTAGAGGCTCAAGTGGCTCTGGTTCAGACCGGCGCGTTCCTTTTCAGGGATGATGAACATCGCCATGGTGTCCAGCTTTTTGCGTTCCGGGTGCTCGCCCAGGATCAGCTCGCGCTTGGACTTCAGGAAGGCGTGGCCCAGCGTGGGCGCGCTGTTGACCGACAGCTCGTCCACCATCGCCAGTTCCAGCAGCGTGTTGCTGTAGGGGTGGCTGTCGCGGCTGCTGGCGATCACGGCCACGGGCGCTTTCTCCGTGAAGCAGATCTTCTCGGCCAGGCTGCCCTTGGGGTGATCGAGACGGCCGGTTTCGCAGGCGATGATCATCATGACCGGCAGCTTGCCGTCGGGGATGTTGAACTTGCCGACGTCACCGGCGGAAAGGATCGGGTAGCGGGTACGCTTGCCGTCCACCTCGACGTACATGTCGTCGAGACGGTCGTAGGCGCCGTGGCCCAGGTAGCAGAGCAGCAGGGCGCCGGCGTTGGCTTCTTCAATCACCTTGTTGCTGAACTTGCTGGGCACGTAGGCGTATGAGCTGTTGATGTTGGCGTAGGTCATCCGCACGTTGTGGGCCTGCGACATCGACTCGGCGAACTGCATGAACAGCCGCTCCAGCATGGTGTCGATCATCGCGCCGAAGTGGCCCTCGCCCGCGAAAAAGGTCAGGTTGCGCAGCCACTCGCCCTGTTTGGCGGCCTCGTAGGCCTTTACCTTGGCCAGGGCCAGGCGGGCCTGCTCGGGTGTGCGGGCCGGGATGCGCCCGACGGCGATGTCGGGCAGGGCGTCGTCGTCCTGCACCAGGTCGGCGAAGAAGTTGTCCGTGGGCACGCGCTCGCGCCGGGCGGGGGTCGGGTTGCTGTCCATCTGGCGGGTCAGCATCCAGGGGATTTCGCTTTTCGGGTCGTAGTCCGTGGCGCTGTCGTTGGGGCAATCGCCCAGCAGCAGCACCTGGAAGCCCTCGCGGACCTCTTCGTCGCCGGCGTGCTCGAGGATCGCGCTCTTGATCTCGGTCAGGCCGGGCTCGTCCATCTCGTGCAGCTTGCCGATCGCGCCGATGGTCAGCACCTTGGTGACCCGGCCGTGGCTTGCGCGGTAGTCGGCCCATTCCTTGGCCACTTCCGCCAGGCCGTCGGCGCTGATCACCAGGTAGTCAACGGCCGGCGCATCCGGTGTGGTTTCGCCCTCGGGCTTCACGGCGGGCTTGTCATCCTGCGCGGCCGGTTGCGGCGCGGAAACAAACATCAACGCGACGGCCAAGGCCGCGGCGATCAGCGGAAATTTCTTCATCGGCAAACTCCTGGGCCCACAAGCCATGGGGATAGTACGAATGAGACCAAAATCCTCACGAGAGAATGCACCAGCGGCCAAGGCCGCCGGCCGCAGGCGAGGTGCCCGTGCTGCTTGCTTCATCCCTTGAACAGCAGGCTTACGGACTCGTTGAAGTGGATGTTGCGGATCGCCGTGGCCAGCAGCTTGCTTACGCTCAGCACCTTGAGCGTGTCGAACTCCTTGCCCTCTACCGGCACGGTGTCCGTCACGATGCACTCCTTGATCGGCGCGTTCTTCAGGCGCTCCACGGCGGGGCCGCAGAACAGGGCGTGGGTGCAGGCCACGTAGACTTCCTTGGCGCCGAACTTCATGCAGGCCTTGGCGGCGTCGACGATGCTGCCGCCGGTGGCGATCATGTCGTCGATCAGCACGCAGACCTGGCCGTCCACCTTGCCGATCATGTCCATCACCTCGGTCTCCTCGCCGCTGACGCGCCGCTTGTCCACGATGGCGAGGCCCGCGTTCAGGCGCTTGGCGTAGCCGCGGGCGACCTTGGAGCGCCCGACGTCCGGCGCCACGATGGTCATGTTCTTGATGCCCTTGTCGGCCTTCAGCTTCTCGAAGTACTCGTTGATCACCGGGGCCGCGTACAGGTGGTCCACCGGGATGTCAAAGAAGCCCTGGATCTGCGCGGCGTGCAGGTCCATGGTCAGCACGCGGTCGCAGCCGGCGCTCACCATGCAGTTGGCGACCATTTTCGCCGAAATGGGCACGCGCCCTTCATCCTTGCGGTCCTTGCGCGCGTAGCCGTAGTAGGGGACTACGGCCGTGATGCGCTCGGCGCTGGCGCGGCGGGCGGCGTCGGCGAACAGCAGGGCCTCCATCAGGTTGTCGTTGACGGGCGGGCAGGTGGACTGCACGAAGAAAGTGTCCACGCCGCGGATGTCCTCTTCGATTTTGACGTCGATTTCGCCGTCGGGGAACTTCTCGATGCGCGCGTGCCCCAGCGGGATCTCCAGGATGGCGCAGATGGCCTCCGCCAGCTTGCGGTTGCTGTTGCCGGCGAAGATCTTGAGTCCCTTGGTCCGCATCGTTGTGCCCTTTCGCTAACTCTTCTTGCGCAGTTCCCGTGCCGGCGCGCCTACCACGATGGTGTCGTCCGGGACGTCCTTGCCGTGGGGGACCACCGTGTTCGCGCCCGTCTGGGCGTTTTTACCTACCTTCACCGGCGCCACCAGCACCGTGCCGCAGCCGATGAAGGCGTTGTCGCCGACCTCGGTGTGGTGCTTGGCCTTGCCGTCGTAGTTCGCCACGATGCTGCCCGCCCCGATATTCACGCCGCTGCCCAGGGTCACGTCGCCCAGGTAGGCCAGGTGGCCCGACTTGGTGCCGTCGCCGTACACGGCGTTCTTGGTCTCGACGAACGCGCCCACCTTGCAGCCGTTGCCCAGCTTCGTGCCGCCGCGCAGGTGCGCGAAGGGGCCGATCTCGCAGCGCTCGCCGATCACCACTCCGGCGCGGATCACGCTGTGGGGCCAGATCACCGTGTCGCGCCCGATGCTACAGCCGGCCTCGATGTAACAGCTCTCGGGCTGGTAAACGCTCACGCCCTGCTCGAGCATCAGGTCATCGAGAATGCGTTCGCGCGCCAGCCGGTCGGCCTCGGCCAGCTGCTTGCGGTTGTTGATGCCCATTACCTCGGTGTGGTCGTCACAGGCGCAGGCCGCGACCTTGCCGCCGGAGTCGGCCAGCAGGCGCACGGTGTCGGTCAGGTAGTATTCGCCCTGGGCGTTGTCGGTGTCCAGCTTGTCGAGCACGGCCAGCAGTTTCGTGGCGTCGAACAGGTAGGTGCCGGTGTTGACTTCCTGGATCAGCTCCTGCTGAGGCGCCAGGTCGCGCTGCTCCACGACGCGGCGCACGCGCCCCAGGCCGTCGCGCACGATTCGCCCGTAGCCGCGAGGGTCCGGCAGCAGCGCGGTCAGGATGGTGCAGGCGGCCTCTTCGCTGATGTGCATGTGGCGCAGAAGCTCGAGCGTGCGCGGGCGAATCAGCGGCACGTCGCCGCACAGCACCGCCACGTCGCCCTTGAAGCCTGCCAAAGCCTCGCGCGCCTGCATTACCGCGTGGCCGGTGCCGTGCTGCGGATCCTGCGTCACGAACACGGTGTTGGCGCCGTTAGCGAACTTCTCGCGCACGCGTTCGCCTTCGTGGCCCACAACCACGATGGTCTCCTGCGCGCCCATGGCGTCGGCCTGCTCCAGCACCCACTGCAGCACGGGCAGGCCCGCCAGCTTGTGCAGCACCTTGGGCGTGTCGGACTTCATGCGCGTGCTTTTGCCCGCGGCAAGGACCACGACTTTCAAGGGCCGATCAGCCATCCAGACACCAGGAACCGGAAGAGTCGCGAAGTTTAGCCGGTGGCGCGAAAGGAACAACCCTTCGACGGCAAAGGATGCAGGCGTCAGGCGGCGGGCGGCGGGAGGCGGGAGGCGGGAGGCGGGAGGCAGTTGGTGGGGGGGAAAACGGGAGAGGCCGGGGAGTCCTTCCCCGGCCTCTGACCTCCAAACTCAGTTCTCTACGCAGTAGGTACAGCCTTGCCGGAGAAGCGATCACGCAGGAAGGCCTTTGCACGGTGCAGGCGCGACATCACGGTGCCGATCGGCAACTTCAACTTGCGGGCGATGTCCTTGTAGCTCAGCTCGCCGACGGTGTTCAGCAGCAGCACGTCGCGGTAGCGGCTGTCGAGCTCGGTCAGGCCTTCCTTAAGGTCCTGGTCGAGGCTCTGCAGGAAGCTGTCGTCGTGGGCGAGTTCACCGGGGTCCATCTCGGCGAAGCGTTCGTCGTTTTCCGGCGCGTCATGGGTTTCGGCCATGTTCTCGACGCCCTCGACGAACACAGACTTCACCCGGCGCTTCTTGCGGCGGTACTCGTTGATGAACTGGTTGAACAGGATGCGCCCAAGCCAGGCTTTGAGGTTGGTGCCGGGCTCGAACTGTGCGAACTTGCGCATGCCCCGGATGTAGGTCTCCTGCACCAGGTCCTCGGCGTCGGCGCGGTTGCGCGTGAGGTGATAGGCCTGCGCGTACATGTCCTGCATGAGCGGGAGAGCCTCCTCTTCGAAGCGCTGCCTGAGTGTGGTCTTGGTTTTCATGGTCTTCCCCTCCCGAAGGTGCGGTGCTTGCCCCCGCCCTTCCTTATTAGTAGCCCGGTTGCTCCGGCTTGCTGGTTCATTGTATGAAAATCAGTTTTCCTGTCAAGCAACAGTCCTGGTCTCAGATTTATTCCAACAAGACAGACCGGTCTGTTTTATCCGTCCAAAATTTTTAGTCCTCAAGGCCCAACCGCACGGCCACGATCCGCCACGCCGTCTCCGCCGGCCAACTGCAACGGTGCACCGGCGAGGCCGCGAACACAGCCTCGGCTAGCAGGTAGATCTCGTCGGTCAGGTCCTGGATTTCCTCTTCAGTCTTGTCGCCGCCGCGGAAGTGCGCGCTTACCAGCTCGCTCAGGAACTGGCGGAACACGTCCTTGTGCCAGCGCACCAGTTCACGTACGCGGCTGCCCGCGTCGCGGAATTCGCTCACCATATTGAGGTAGGCGCAGCCGTTGGCCGCCGAGCCGCAGCTGCACGAACTGCCGAGCCATTCGAACACCCGGCCGATCTTTTCCGCGGGCGTTTTGCCTTGGGCCACCACGGCCCGCAACTCGGCCATCATGCGCTCGTGGCGCTGCTCCAGTGAAACCACCAGCAGGTCTTCCTTGGTCTTGAAATGGTGGTAGAAACTGGCCTTGCAGATGCCGGCCTGCTTGATGACCTCGTTAATGCCGGTGGCGCCGTAGCCCTTTTCGTAAAAGAGCCGCGCCGCCGTTTCGAGCAGGCGGTCACGCACGTTCAGCTTTTCAGCAGTTCCGGCCATGCAGGAAGTGTATACCAGACCAGTCTGTCTGGCAACGAAAAATTGAGGACTATTCCCGTCTTTTTTCAAACCGAGTGGTATGGCAGGAACCGACCGAGTTGTGGTTGCAGTCACAGGCGCCTCCGGCATCCAGTATGCCCAGCGCCTGCTGCAAGTCCTTGGGCAACAGGGGCTTGAGACCCACGTCGTGTTCAGCGAAGCCGCATTTGATGTCTGGAAGGCCGAGCTGGACATACCCTGCGACCCCGGCAAGCCAGACCTGAAGGCCTTCGCCGGCACGGATGGCGACTTCCGCCTGTATCGCAACAGCCAGGTCGGCGCGCCGCCCGCGAGCGGCAGTTTCCGCCACCGCGGCATGGTTATCTGCCCCTGCACCATGAGCACCCTCGGCCGTGTCGCGAACGGCACCGGCGAAGGGCTGATCGGCCGCGCCGCCGAGGTCGCGCTGAAAGAACGCCGCAAGCTGCTGCTGGTGACGCGCGAAACGCCGTTGTCGTTGATCGCCCTGCGCAACATGGTGCAGGTGACGGAGGCCGGTGGAACCATCATCGACGCCAACCCGGGTTTCTATACGCGGCCGCAGACGGTGCAGGAGTTGATCGACTTCGTGGTGGCGCGTGTGCTGGACCACCTGGGGATCGATCACCAGCTCACGAAGCGCTGGGGCGAGAAGCAGAAGTAGGAGTAGAGCCCCGGCGGAAACGCCGGGGACGAACGTCGCCTGCGGCGTTCGAGAGCAGCACCCATCCACGCGGAAAAAGCGCCGCGTGTCCCCGGCCTTTCGGCCGGGGCTCGAACGGCAACCCGCACACGTTGAGAACTGGCCCGGCGCTTGCCGGGTCGGGCTGTGGTGATACACTTCCGCCCTCGCCGAACGAGACAGTCGGGGCGTAGCTCAGCCTGGTAGAGCGCTTCGTTCGGGACGAAGAGGCCGCAGGTTCAAATCCTGTCGCCCCGACCAAAGACGCAGGGCTTCCAGATGGAAGCCCTGCGTCTTTTTCAGCTTGTTGGCTGGGGTTCGAGGGTGATTGGTTCTTCGGTTTCCTCTTCGATCACCACTTCCGGGCCTTGCTGCTCTCCGCGGTGGGGGTCGATGTCCTTGTTGAACCAGCGCTTCACCCTTTGCAGCGTGTCTTCCAGCGCGAGGTAGGTTGAGGGCAGCATCACCAGCACCACCACCGTCGAGAACGCTATGCCGAACGCCAGGCTGATCGCCATCGGGATCAGGAACGCCGCCTGCACCGAGCGCTCCAGCATGATCGGCGTCAGGCCGGCAAACGTGGTCAGCGAAGTCAGCAGAATCGCCCTAAAGCGCCGGGGTCCGGCCTCGCGCACGGCCTCAAGCACGCTCTTGCCCTCTTCGCGCCTGTAGCGGTTGATGAAGTCGATCATCACCAGGCTGTCGTTCACAACCACGCCCGACAGGGCCAGCAGACCCACGATGCTCAGGAACGTCACGTCCATGCCCAGCGCCAGGTGCGCCCAGATCGCGCCGGCGATGCCGAACGGCACCACCCACATCACGATCACCGGCTGGAAGTAGGAACGGAACGCCACCGCCAGCAGGCCGAACATCAGGAACATCGAGAGGATCAGCCCAACGCGCAGGCCGGCGAAACTCTCGGCCTGGCGCTGCTGCTCGCCGCCGAACTTCCAGGTCAGGCCCGGGTACTTCTCGGTCAGGGTCGGCAGGAAATTGGCGGCCAGGTCGGCGTTCAGCTCGTTGGCGTTGGTGACGGTGCGGTTCAGGTCGCTGGTGACCACGATGGTGCGCTGGCGGTCCAGCCGGTTGATGCTGCTGACGCCGCGCGAGATGGTGTAACCCGCGACCTCCGAGAATGCGGCTTCGCGCCCGTTGGGCAGGCGGATGCGCATGTTCTCGAGGTTGCTGATCGACTCGCGCTCGTCCTTCGGGTAGCGCACGAACACCTTCACTTCATCCTTGCCAACCTGCACGCGCTGGGCCTCGTTCCCGTAGAACGCGCCGCGCACCTGCTGGATCAGCGCTGCTTGTGTCAGCCCGAGGCTGCGGCCCGATTCACTTACCTCGGGCACGATCTCCAGCTTGCCCTCGCGGTAGTCGTCAGCGATGTCGAAGGTGCCCGGGTACTCGGCCAGGTGCGCCTTCAAGTCCTCCGCCGCCTGCTCGATCTGCTTCAGGTTGCGGCCGGCAAGCTCGACGTTCACGGCCGCGCCGACGTTGACCTGGTCCGAGCTGAATGTGAGCTCGATGGCGTTGGGGATGCGCTGGCCGACCTTGTTGCGCCACATGTCGCGAATCTCGGAGGCTTTCAATGCGCGCTTTTCGGACGAGACAAGCGCCAGGTGCACCTCGGCGATGTTGTCGCGGCTCTGGCTCGAGCCGCCTTCGCCCGGCGGGCCGTTGGCCATGCGGAAGGGGTGCGCGCCCAGCACGGCGCGGATGTTTTCGACCACGCTGCCACGCTTGTCGCCTTCGACTTCGGCGCGGATTTCCTCGGCCGTGGATTCCAGCACCCCTAACGCACGGCGTGTTTCCTCGGCAGACGCGCCTTCCGGCAACGTGACGGAGGCGATCACGTCGTTGCCCTCGATGGCCGGGAAGAACGCGACTTTGATGCGCCCGCTGGCGAACAGGCCGCCGGTCAGGATCAGGAAGCCCAGCCCGCCGCCGATGATGGTCCAGCGCCAGCGGATGGTAAACTCGAGCGTCGGGCGGTAGGTTTTGTCGATGAACCAGTCCACCATCTTCTCGAAGCCGCCCTGCACCTTCGACCACGCGCGGGGCAGGAACCAGTTGCTAAAGCGACCCTTACCCTCGCCATGGGCCAGGTGCGCCGGCAGCACGAACAAGCTTTCCAGCAAGGAAGCGGCCAGCGCCAGGATCACCACCGAGGCAATCGCGGCCGCGAACACGCCGGTGCGGCCGGGCAACATCAACATGGGGCTGAAGGCAATGGTGGTAGTGGCGATCGCCAGGCCGACCGGCAGCATCACCTCGCGCACGCCGTCGATGGCCGCCTGCAGCGGCGGCTTGCCCATGCGTTTGTGGGCGTCGATGTTCTCGCCGATCACGATGGCGTCGTCCACCAGGATGCCCAGCGCCAGCACGAAGCCGAAGCTGGACAGGAAGTTGATGGTCATGCCGGCAAAGGGCATCAGCCACACGGTGCCAAGCACGGCCGTGGCCAGCCCGACCGCCACCCACATGGCCAGGCGCGCGCGCAGGAAGAACGCCAGCACCAGGAACACCAGCAGCAAGCCCTGCATGCCGTTCCACTTCAGCAGGTCCATGCGCTCGATCAGGTTCTCCGAGATGTCACGGAACTTCTGGATGGTGACGCCGGGCGGCAGCTCAGCCTTCTTCTTCTCGGTGTAGGCGGCGACGGCCTCGGCGATCGCCAGCGTGTCCTGGTCGCCGACGCGGTAGACCTCAATCATCAGGCTGCGGCGCCCGTTGACCCGCGATTCCAGCGTGACTTCCTCGAAGGTGTCGCGCACGTCGGCCAGGTCGCCGACCTTGATTTCCGTGCCGTCCGCGCGGGTGATTACCGGGATACGCTCGAACTCGGCGCGCGTGTAGGCCTGGCTGCTGCTGCGGAACAGGATTTCGCCGCCCGCGGTCTCGACTGAGCCGGCCGGCAGGTTCAGCGAGTAGCGGTTCACGGCGGCGGCAATCTCGGCAAAGCTGAGCCCGTAGCGGCGCAGGTCGTCCTCGCGCACGCTGATGGCGATCTCATGGTTGCGGTCGTCGCTGATCTCGGCCTTGCTGACCTGCGGCAGGGCGACGATTTCATCGCGGACCTGGTCGGCCAGGCGGGTCAGTTCGCGCTCGGACATGTCGCCGGCGAGCAGCAGCCACACCACGCGCTCTTCGATCTTGCCCTCGCGGATCACCGGCTCCTCGGCCTCGGCGGGGAAGGTGGTGATGGCGTCGATTTCGGCCTTCACCTCGTCGGTAACGTCCTTGATGTCTTCGCCGTCCTTGATTTCGACGGTGACCAGGCCGAGGCTTTCGGTGGCGCGGCTGCTGATGCGCTTGACGCCGTCGATGCCCTGGATGGCCTCTTCGATCTTGATGTTGACCGACTCTTCCACTTCCTCGGGCGTGGCGCCCGGGTAGAGCACCGAGACGCTGATGACCTCGGGCTCGATGTCCGGGAAAGCCGTGCGGCGGATGATCGGCAGGGTCATCAACCCGCCGATCAGGAACATACCCATCAGCAGGTTGGCCGCGACGCCGTTGCGGGTGAACCAGGCTACCAGGCCGTTCATGGCTGCTCCTTGGCGAGTTCCACGGGCATGTCCTCAACCACCATCTCGAGCTGGCTGGTCACCACCTGCTCACCTTTTTCCAGGCCGGCGCTGATCAGCACCGACTCCGGCGTGGCGCGCACGACCGTGACCTCGCGCTGCTTGAGGCGCATTGCCTGGTCCACCACCAGTACGCGCCCGTCGGGACGCAGGGCCGCGCGCGGCAACACAAACACGCGCTCAGCCTCGCGGCCGGTGATCAGCGCGCTCACGAACGTGTTGGGCAGCAGTGGTGTGCCCTGGCTTGTGGCGTAGGGGTCTTTGACACGCGCGATCGCGTAGTACATGCGGGTCTGCGGGTCCACTTCGGCCTCGGTGCGCACGATGCGCGCGGGCCAGGAAATCAGGTCGGGCCCGAAACGCGCGCTGAGCTGCACCTGCGGCGCGCGCTCGTCGTCGTACTCGAGCTGGCCGCCCAGCGGCAGCTCAAGAAAGCCGATGTCGTCGGCGCTCAGGGGCAGTCGCACCTCGGCGTAGTCCGTGGCATAGACGCGCGCCACAGGTACGCCGAGGCCGATGAACTGCCCCTGCTCGACCAGCTTCTGGCGCACGCGCCCGTCGTATGGGGCGAGGATGCGCGTGCTCAGGAAGTCCACGTTCGCCTTGGCGTGCGCGGCCAATGCTCCCTGTACCGCGGCATTGCGCTCGGCCAGTTGCGGCTCGCGCAGCAGCAGCGGATCGGCGGGGCCCTGCCCGTACTTCTCCCACTCGCGTTTGGCCAGGCGCGCTTCAGCTTCTTCGCGTTGCAGGGCGGCCCTGGCCGTGGCCAGTGCAGCCTCTGCCTGTGCCAGCGCGGCTTTGGCGGCCAGGTCGTCGATCACCACCAGCTCGTCGCCGGCCTTGAAGAACCCGCCGTTCACGAAGGCCGGGTGCACGGCGGCGATGCGGCCGGGAACCTCGGAAGTCAGCGTGGTTTCGGTGCGCGGCGTGACCGTGCCGGTGGTCCGCACCTCGTAGCGCCAGGCCTGTGGCTTGACGGTCACGGTTGTTACGCGCGGCAGGCTCTTTTCCGGTGTCACGGTCTGAACCTTGACCTGCGAGGCCTTGAGGGCCACGGCGCCACCAATTCCGATCAGTAAAGCGACTGCGGGAAGGATGTATTTAAGGAGTTTCATCGTTCGCTCGTTTCTCGATCACACTTGACGCGTCAAAACCGCCCCCCAGTGCGGAGTACAGATCAACCCGTGAGTTCAACAGCGCCAGCCTCGTGGCCAGCTGCGCACCCTGCGCGTTGAACAGCTGGCGGCGCGTCTGCAGCACCTGGGTGATGTCCAGCGCGCCCTGGTAGTAGCGCTCGGTGGCGATCTCCAGCGCGGCGCGGGTTTCGGTCACGGTCGTGCTCAGCGCCTCCAGTTCGCGGCGCAGGTGGGCTTCGTTGGCCAGTGAGTTCTCGACTTCCGCAAAAGCCTTCAGCGCCACCACCACGTAGTAGGCCAGCGCGCCGCGTTCCAGCGCCTGGGTGCGGTCGATCTCCGCCCAGCGCCGGCCGCCGTCGAACAGGGGCGCCAGCAGGTTGCCGAGCAGGTTGAACACGAAGAACTTTCCGTCCAGCACGTCCGCCACCTGGTCAGAGGCCAGGCCCGTGGAGCCGGTGAGGGAAATGCGCGGCAGCAGGTCGAGGTACGCCGCCCGCACGCGCGAATCCGCGGCCGCGACCCGGCGCTCGGCCTCGGCGATATCGGGCCGGCGCATCAGCAACTGCGATGGAAGTCCTCCGGGCGGCGCGGGCAGCTCGCCGGGCAGCGTGGCGGATGTCTCCACCAGCGCGGCCGGGTAGCGTCCCAGCAGCAACTCGAGCTGGCGGCGCGCCAGCTTGTACACGCGTCGCAGGGTTTCCAGGCGCGCCTCGCTTGAGGCAACGTCGGCCAGGGCCAGGCGGTAGTCGAAGGCGCTGCGCAAGCCGGCCTTGTAGCGGTCCTCTACGCGCTCGGCCAATTCGCGCGCACTGGCGAGGTTGCCTTCTGCAAGCTGGATCTGCTGCCAGGCCTCGGAGGCCGAGAACCAGGCCTTCACCACCTGCACGAGCAGCGAAAGGCGCGCGCCATGGTAAGCGGCCTCCATGGCCTGACGGTCGGCGATGGCGGCCGACTGGGCGGCGCGCACGCGGCCCCACAGGTCGATCTCCCACTGCAGGTTGAGGGACACGCCGACGCGCTGGGTTTCAATCTCGGTCAGGCTCGGCCCGCCGAAGGACTGCACGGTGCGGGTGCGGCTGCCGTCCATGCTGCCGGTCACGTTGGGCATGGCGCCGGCCTGCACGGTGCGGATGTTCGCCCCGGCGGCTTCGATGCGGCTGGCGGCCTCCCAGAGGCTGGGGTTGTTGCGAAGGGCTTCTTCAACCAGCGCGTTCAGGCGCTCGTCGGCGAACGCGGTCCACCAGTCGTCGGCGACTTCGGCGTCGGCCAGCGGCTGCTCGGTCCAGTTGGCCGGGACCTCGACTGGTACTTCGGGCTGCTGAGGCGGCGGGGGCGAGGCGCAGGCGGCAAGCAGCAGGCCGGGCGCAATCAACCATGCCAGGCGTTTCATCGTTTGGCTCCTTTGCGTTTTGCGCGGCCGGGTGCCGCTTCCATGCCGGCGGTGCAGAAATCGACCAGGCGGTCGGCGAGGCCGGCCGGGTCTTCGCTGACCGGCGTGACCTTTACCGCGGCGCAGATGGTCTTGGTGTTCATGACGACGAACGCGAACGAGCCCACGGAGAACACGAGGCGCAGGCGGATTTCCTCGGGCGTCAGTTTCGGCAGCGCCCTCTTCAACTGTTCGACGAACGACTGCAGGGAATTGTGAAACGTGCGTTCGACCAATTCACCCACGACCTGGAACATGCCCTCGAACTGCACGCGCGCGAGCAGCTTGGCGAAGTGGGGGTACTCGGCGGCCATGTGCACGGTCGGGAAGATGAAGGCGTTCATCACGGAGCGCACGGTAGGGGGCTTTGATCCCGCGGCTTCCACAGCGACGAGCAGCAGGCGGTTGCGCTCGTCGATCAGGCGGCGCACGCGGCGCAGCAGCACCTCGCGCAGCAGGACATCCTTGCCGCCGAAGTGGTAGTTGACGGAAGCCAGGTTGGCGCCGGCCTCGGCGGTAATGTCGCGCACGGAGGCGCCATCCACGCCGTGCATTGCAAACAGTCGTTCGGCGGCATCAAGCAGGCTATCACGGGTATGCGTCGCGTTCATGCCGTAATAATCAAACGTATGTATGAAAAAGTCAAGCGGCTGTCGGAGAATAACGCCGCGCCGTCTGCCGCTGTTCCGGATTCCCCTTAAAGGAAGGAGGGGAGGCCCTGGGGCCTCCCCTTCTGGGTTTGCGCTTGGAGGTGGGATTCTGTCGGGAGGGCTTGGCGCGAGTTCCGTCAGGCGGCCTCGCAACGATCGGCAAGGGCGATGCACCCAGTAGCAGGGCCCACATGCCATCGTGGTTTCAGGCAGCCGCCGGCCGCGACGAAGGTATGGGGACCTTGCCACAGGCCGCGTTCGGCCGGCTGCGCATAAGATAAGTGGGTCGCGGTCGGCGTGGCCAGGATGCTGAACTTCGTGCTGCTGCCGACCGCGATGTTCGGCACCGCGGCGCCATCGTGCGCGGCCCTTGGCCTGGCGCAGGTTATGGCGAAATGAAAACTCGGGCCGCGGCTGCTCATGGTCTCTCGTGTCTGCCGGCAACTTCGCACCTGCTCACTGCAGGCTGTCCTGCGTCTCGTTCTTCTGGTTTGGGCGTCTGGCTCTCGTCGGACCAAACGAATGCAACCAGCGTGCCAGAACTGACCAGTCGTTCGGAACACGGCCACAAACGCCTGAAAACAGGGCATTCAACGGCGATGCCAGGCCGGGCATGGATGCGCGACGCAACGTATCCGCGATGAAGCGGCCGCGCGGGATGAATCGCGATAGTTCAGGATCGATCAGGATGCGATGAAAGGCACTGCGCTCAGGGCGTGCAAATCTGTTCCAGCTTCTGAAGCGCCGTGCGGACATGCGGTGACGGGTCCGAAGCGCTGAAGTGCAGCTTGCCGGCAACTTCCAGCGCTTCCTTCGCCGCTTCCGCATCCCCCTCGACTTCTGCCAGCGCCGCCAGCGCCCGGAAGTAGTCGCGCTGCACCGGACGGCCGTGGTCGCGCCAGTATGCGACCGCGTCGGCGGCGAGCTGTTTCGCTTCCTGGGGTTT
Organism: Planctomycetota bacterium; assembly: GCA_020638635.1. GTDB lineage: Bacteria > Planctomycetota > UBA8742 > UBA2392 > UBA2392 > JACKID01. Next base: position 265,663 of record JACKIE010000003.1, on the reverse strand, counting down.
GCCGGATTCGATCAGCGATTCGGCCAGGGCCGTGCGGGTGCCGACCGTGACGGCGTCTTCTTCGCCTTCGCACAGCTTGAGCGCGCGGTTGAAGCCCTGCAGGGCTTCGTCATAGCGGCCGCGCTTGCCGTTCACGTAGGCCTGAAACTCGACGCACACGGCCTGGTAGCGCGGCTGCTCCTGGGTGGCGAACAGCTGCTCGCCCTCGCGAAGCACGGCCTCGGCCTCGTCATAGCGGGCGAGCTCGGCGTACATGATGCCGGCGTTCATCAGGTTCTTGGCAAGGGTGATGCGGTCGCCCAGTTCGCGGGCGAGCTCGGTGGTCTCGAGCACCAGCGGCTCGGCAGAGTCGAAGCGCCTCAGTTGGCGGTTCATCAGCGCGCGGTTGCCCAGGCACATGGCGATCATGCGCTTGTCGTTGAGTTCGCGGAAAATGCGTTCGGCCTGGGCGTAGTACTCCAGGCCTCGCTCGTGCTCGCCCATGCGGTGGTAAATGTTGCCGCGGGTGCTGAGCACGAAGCCGAGGCCGGGCAGGTCGCCGATCTCGCGCAGGATTTCCTCGGAGCGCCGGCTGTTTTCGAGGGCTTCTTCCACTTCGCCCAGCTCGACGCCCATGAGCGCCATGCGGCTCAGTACGCGGGCCTCGTTGGCACGGTTGCCGAGGCGCTGGAACACGGGCAGCACCTCGCGGTGCAGGGCCTGGGCGCGCGGGGTGTTGTCGCTGGTGTACTCGATGCCCGCGAGGTTGAACTTCGCGGTGGCGATCAGCCCTTCGTCGCCGAGACGCAGGGCGACCTCGATGGCCAGCTCGGCCAGTTCGCGGCCCGCGACGGGGTCGCCGGCCTCGCGCTCGGCGGTGCTGAGCAGGAACAGCAGTCGTGCGCGGGTGGCGCTGTCCTGCTCTCCCTGCAGGCGCAACGCGGCACGCAGCGAGGGCACGCGGGCGCGCGCCGGTCCGCGGATGCGCAGCAGGTGGTAGCTGTGCATGCTTAGCTCGATGAACAGCGGGTGGCGGGCCGGCTGCGCCCCGGCCCATTCCAGCACTGCCTGCACGTTGTTGCGCGCGTAGTCCATGCGGTCTAGAGCCTCGATGCTTTCGGGGCTGAACACGCGGCCGTCCCAGTGCTCGAGGTAGGCGCGGTAGTAGTCGGCGAAACGCTCGAACACCGCCGCGCGTTCGGCGTCGTTGGCGAGTTGCTGCCAGCGCTCGGCCGCGTACTGGCGCACTATCTGGTACATGTCGAAGCGCGTTTCGTAAGGCGTATCGAACGCCCGCAGCAGGCTCTTTTCGCGCAGGCCCTGCACCAGGTCGATGGGCGCCGGCGCGTCCGGGTATCTTGACAGGTCAAGGACGCGCTCGGCGGCGTCGAGGAAGAACCCGCCGCGGAACACCGAAAGCTGTGCCAAGGCCCAGCGCTCGACCGGGCTCAGCAGGTCGTAGCTCCAGTCCAGCGTGGCCTGCAGGCTGCGCTGGCGCGGCTGCAGGTCGCGGCGGGACGACTTCAGCACGTCGAACAGCTTGTCCAGCCGCTCGGCGATCTGCTCCGGCTGCATGATCACCGTGCGGGCGGCCGCCAGCTCGATGGCCAAAGGCATGCCTTCCAGGCGCTGGCAGATGCGCGCGACAGTGGGCGCGGAGCGGTCGGTCAGCTGGAAGCCCACGTGGTGTACGCGCGCGCGCTCGATGAACAGTCGCACGGCCTCGGACTTTGCGATTGCCTCGGGCGCTGCGTTCTCGGCGGGCAGGGGCAGCGGCTGCAGTTCAAACTCCTGTTCGCCTTCTACACCCAGCAGAGCGCGGCTGGTCACCAGGAAGCGCACCTGCGGCGCCTGGCGCATCCAGTCGTCCACCACGCCGGAGGCGGTCTCGGCCACCTGCTCGAAGTTGTCCAGGATCAGCAGGCTGGGTGCCCGCGCGTGCAGGATCGCGCCGACGGCCAGCTCGGGCGACTGGTTGCCGGTCAACGGAACGCCCAGCGCTTGCGCCACCGCGTACGCCACGCCCTCGATGTTGCGTGATTCCGTCAGGTCCGCGAACCAGGCGCCGCCCGGCAGCGCGCCCATGACCGCGCGGCCGACCTCGCGCGACAGCCGCGTCTTGCCCGTGCCGCCCGGGCCGGTGATGGTGACCAGGCTGGGGCGCCCGGAAAGCAGCAATTCGACCAACTGCTGAAGTTCGCGCTGGCGTCCGACGAAGCTGGTTCGCGGGGCATCCAGGTTGGTGCGGCGGTTGCGCTCGGCCAGCGGGGGCGGCGGCTTGACCTCGGTTTCGGTTTCGATTTCGAACGCTTCATCGACGGCGGGCTCCCAGCCGTGCAGGGCCTGACGGCAGGCTTCCAGGTCGATGCGAAGTTTTTTGCCGTCTTCGATGATCAGCCCCAGCCGCAGGGGCACCGGCTTGATGTGGCGCTGCCACTCGTTGACCAGCGAGTTGTTGGTCGGCTCGCTGCCGCGCACGGCGCGCAGGCAGGTCAGGATGTCGCCCCGTGCGAACTTGTTGCTGCCCAGGTGATCATGGAACGCGACCAGAAACTCAGCCCACAAGCGCCCGTCCTCCGCGCCGGTGCGGTACAGGTCGCGGAAGCGTTCAACGTAGTGCACGCCATCGGTTGGGGTCTCGGCCGGTTCGCTTAGCAGCGCCTGCGGCAGGTCTTCGCGCAGGATGCTCTTGCGTGCGCCGGCCTGTGCGACGGCGTAAGCCATGGCGGAGCGTAACTCACGGATGTTGCCCGGCCAGGCGTAGTCCTGCAGGGTCTGTGCTGCCTCGGGCGAGAGGGTGTGGGCCGCGCCGGCCTCGCGGGAGCCGTGTTCCTCAAGGAAAGACGTCGCAAGCTCAGGGATGTCTTCTCGCCGTTCGCGAAGTGGCGGCAACGTTACAACGAACGAGTTGATGCGGTAGTAAAGATCCTCGCGGAACTTCCCGGCCTTGATCAGTTCCTTCAGGTCCTTGTTGGTCGCGCACACCAGCCGTACATCAACGGGGATCTCGCGCGTGCCGCCAACGCGCCGGATTACCCCCTCCTCAAGGGCTCGCAGCAGCTTGGGCTGGATCTCGACCGGGGTGTCGCCGATTTCGTCCAGGAACAGCGTGCCGCCCTCGGCCGCCTCGAACAGGCCCGGTGTGTCTTTTACCGCGCCGGTGAAGGCGCCGCGCATGTAGCCGAAAAGCTCGCTCTCGAACAGGTTGGACTGGAAGGTGGCGCAGTTCAGGGAAACCAGCCGCCCGCCGCGACCCGACTTGCGATGTACATAGTCGGCAATCACGCCCTTGCCCGAGCCCGTCTCGCCGTACACCAGCACAGGAGCGTCCTGGCGCGCGGCCACCGAAGCATCCGACAGCGCCTTGCGGAAAGCGGGTGAGTTGCCAATCAGTTGTGTTGAAGCCTTTGGCATCCGTTTCCGAAAGCCCCGCATCAACGGCGGGCTCACGGCGTGCACAGCTTAGCGCCAAGTCGTCGAATGCCCAGCGGTTAGTCGTGGCGCAGATCCCACTCCGCGCCCATGTTGTCGTCCGTTACGGGCAGCAGGCCCTCCGTGCGCGCAAGGATGGACGAGCGCGCTTCCATTCCCATGCGGGGAGGGGTCGGCTGAACGATGTCGTCAATCATGGCAAGTGTGCGATCAAGAACTTTCCGGTCGGCTTCGTGGCTCAGGTCCAGAACCGGCTTGCCATCGATGCGATACTCCAGCAGCACTCTCTTCCAGCGCTCCCGGTCAGGCAGCAGCGGCGAGTCGCTGACCACCACGTTGTTGATCACTCGCACGACGTGGGGGAACACCAGGCAGGCGGTGCGCTGCACGCGGTCGCTGTCCGTTGTGTTGTAGAGCGCTATGCCGCCGGGCTTCAGGTGCGCGCGCAGCAGCCCCAGGAACTCCACCGACAACAGGTTGGTGGCGTGGGCGCGCCAGTGATAGGTGGTGTTCATCACGATCGCGTCGAACTGCCGGTCCGGGTTGCGGTTCAGCCAGCGGCGCCCGTCATCGATCACGATCTCGATTTTCGGGTTCGCCATCAGGCTCGCGACTTCTGGGTGCTGCGGAATCAGCTCGAGGTAGCCAGGGTTGATTTCAATGATGGTCAGCTTCTCAACGGATGGGTGGTTCACCACCACCTGAGCCCACGAACCCGACGACAGCCCGATCATCAGCACTTCGCGCGGGTTGTCATGGAAAGCGGCGATCGCGAACGGCCGCACGATCATGTTGCGGTCGTGCACCAGGTCCACGCTGAACACGCCGTCGTAGATGCCGCCGCCGTAGATGCGACCGTCGGGCGATGTGGTGATGATGCCGCTGCGGTTCTCATTGATGTGCGCGAAGGCGTACTCCTTGCGCACGTCCGAGTGGTACTGCAGCCTTTCCCAGAAACCGATGAACATGGGCCAGCTGAATGCCAGCACCAGCACGCCCGCGAATCCGGCCAGCAGGGTCTGGTTGACGCGGGTCTTCTCGTCGGTGTCGGCCAGCCGCGTGACCATGGCGGACAACAGGAAGCCAACCAGCGCCAGTGCAACGGTGATGGTGGGTGTCGAGAAATGCTCCATCATCACAAAGCCGGTCAGCAGGCTGCCTGCGCTGGAGCCCACGATGTTTGCGAGGTACAGGTAGCTCATAGCCGAGCCCGCGCGTGCGTCCGGCGTGACGCCGTAGTGGCAGATCAACGGAAAGGTCGCCCCCAGCATGCCGGCGGCAACCGCCACCAGGGGCAGCAGCACCGGCACCGGCACGAACGCGGCGCCCCACGATGCCAGGGGCGCCACCAGGAAGCCCGCCACGTTTGCCCACAACACGAAGGCCGCCAATGCGCGCAGTCCGCGGCCGGCGATGTCGCTGGTGCAGAAGCGTCGCGCGAACAACGAACCACCGGCAATGCCGGCAAGGAACGATCCCAGAAGCAGCGCGAACGCCAGCGCGTTGCCGCCGCTGCCGAAGGAGAACACCCGGAACCAGATGATTTCGTAAGAGAGCGAAATGAAGCCGGTCAGGCCTACGAGGATCGCGGCCTTCACGAACCGCGCCCGCGCCGGTGGCGAAGCCTCGGGCGCGGCGGTCGGCTCAGGGACGGAGACTTTTCCGCGCGCGCTCATGCCGGCCAGGAACGCGCCGGTGGCTACCAGCAGGTTCAGGCCGGCGGCCAGTGTCACCACGCCCTGCTGGCCCAGCTCGCGCATCAGCACCAGCGCTACCGCGAAGCATGCCGCCGCCGAGCCCAGCGTGTTCACGAAGTACAGCAGGCCCACGCTGCGGCCCACGTTGCCGGTGTGGCGCACCAGGTGCGCCACCAGTATGGGCAATGTCGCGCCCATCAACAGGGTCGGTAAAAGCACCAGGCAGAAGGTCAGCGCGCCGGTCAGCAGCGTGCCGGCGCCCAGGGTGGCGTTGCCGACTGCGTCGAATATGCGGAGGCTGAAGTAGCCGTAAGCGCCGATGCCCAGCTCAATCAACGCAAAAGCCACCAGCAGGGGCAACTGTTTCAGGCGCGAAACCAGGCCGCCCGCAAGGCTGCCCAGCCCGAGGCCCAGCATGAACGCGGTCACCACCACGGTGACCGACTCAACGTTGATGCCGTAAATTGCGAACAGGGAACGCTGCCACACCAGCTGATAGATCAACGCCGGGAAGCCAGAGAAGAAGAAGATGGTGCAAATCACCGGCAGGCTGACGGAGTTGCGATTCGGTACGGGTTCTTCGCTGGGCATGGACGCCGACAATGCCCGCGCGAAGAATCTTCGTAAAGACGGTGCATTGTCGGTGGAGAAGCCCGTATTACACTGATATGGAAACGTAATACGGAATGCCCATGTCCGACCTGGTGCGCGTCAGCATCTCCCTGGAAGCATCCCTCGCGGCCGAGCTGGACCGCCTGGTCGAGACTTCGCGCTACGAGAACCGCTCCGAGTACGTGCGCGACCTGATCCGCGAGCAGCTGGTAAGCGAAGAGTGGGAACAGGGGCGTGAGGTGCTGGGCACCATCACGCTGATCTACGACCACCACCAGGGCGGTCTCAGCGACAAGCTGAACGCCCTGCAGCACGACCACCACGCCAATGTGCTGGCCAGCACCCACGTGCATCTCGATCACGGCACATGCGCCGAGATGATCATGTTGCGCGGCAAGCCGGAAATCCTGCGCGAGCTGACCGACGGCATGCGCAAGCTGAAAGGCGTGCTCCACGCCGCCTTCGCCCTGAGTTCAACGGGCAAGACCTTGCAGCGCGGAGGGCACCGCCATGCATGAACTGCTGTTGGCGCTTGGCACAGGATTGATCGCGGGTGTGGCGCACGTCTACATGGGCGCAGACCACCTGGCCGCGCTGATGCCCCTCAGCGTGGGGAAACGGCTGAAGGCCGCCTGGCTGGGCGTGCGTTGGGGCGTGGGCCACAGCATGGGCGTGGTGATCGTGGCGATCATTTTCCTGGTGCTGCGCCAGGCGGTTGACCTTGAACCAGTCAGCGAGTGGGGCGAACGCATCGTCGGGATCATGCTGATCGGCCTGGGCGTGATCGGCCTGCGCGCGGCCTTCAAACATCGCATGCACGCCCACACCCACGCCCACGAAGGCGACGCCCACACCCACCTGCACGTTCACGTCGAAGGCGCACACGACCCTGCCGCTAAAGAAGAAGCCCACGCCCACATGCACAGCCACGCTGCTCTCGCGGCCGGCACATTGCACGGACTGGCGGGGATGGCGCACCTGATGGGCGTGCTGCCCAGCCTGGCGTTCCCCAGCCTGCGTGAATCGTTTGCCTACCTGGCCGCGTTCGCGGTCGGCACTGTGCTGGCGATGGCCCTTTTCGCAGCGGTGTTTGGCGCAATTACCGCCAAGCTGGGCGACAAAGCGCCGAAGCTGATCAAAGCCTCGATGTACCTGGCCGGCACGGTCTGCATCGTGGTCGGCGCGGCATGGATACTGGTGCCGCTGATGGGCTACGAGCTGCCCTGATCAGGCCGTGATCAGCACGTACAGGTAATACAGCGCGAACAGGCCGGACAACACGATGCCAGCCCAGCTGTATGCGACCATGCGCGGGCTGAGCCGAGCCTCTGCCGGCACCTCGCTGCCCATCATGGCGCGGTGGTTCAGCCATGCCAGCAGCGGCGCCGACAGGAAGCTGAGCGAAGTTGCCAGGTCCACCAGTGACTTGAACGCCTTGCCGCCGCCGATCGCGTACCAGATGATTCCCACGGCACCAATGCCCAGCACTACCAGCGCGATCCAATACACCCGGCGGCTGATCTGCGAGGGCTGGCCCGGCGTCTCGGGTTCCTGGAAGCGCGCCACCAGCGCCGCGATCGCGCGTGGGAAGCCGTCCACCACCGTCAGCGTGGTCGAGAACATCACCGTGAACGCCGAAGTCGCGATGATCGGCTTGGCCCAGTCGCCCAGGCTGGCTGTGTACAGGCCGATCACCTGGCCGGCGAAACCGGCCGGGCTGTCCGAGAATTTCTCGCCGCTATGGAACATCACGCCGGCGCCCAGGATCACGAAGCACAACGCCAGCAGCACGGTGCCGAGGTAGCCGACGTTGAAGTCGGTCAGCGCGTCTTTCACGCTGGGCGCGTGGCCGGTTTCGCGCCGGCGGGCCAGCGTCCAGAGCGAATGCCAGATCGAGATGTCGAAGGCGCTGGGCATCCAGCCGATGAACGCAACCAGGAACAGCACCTTGGGCGTGTCGGTCAGGAAGTCAGCCGAGGGCAGCCACTCCATGGCCCCCCAGTCGATTTTCGGCAGCGCCAGGGTGGTGGCCAGCAGCGTGGTGACGGTCAGCAGCGCGACCACGACCTTCACGATCTTGTCGAGCCACTTGTAGTGGCCTACGCCGAGCAACCCCGCGCAGATCAGCGTCAGCAGCGCCGACAGCCACACCGTGGGCGCCAAGCCAGCCAGCGGGTCTTTCCATCCCAGCAGCGCCGTGAACATCGCGGCCGTCACCAGCGTGACTACGGCCTGCACGGTGAACATGGTGCCCAGCGTCAACAGCGCATACAGCACCAGCGCCCACTTGCCCTGGCGGCGATAACCTTCCAGCAGGCTGGTGCCGGTGGCGGCGGCGTAGCGCGGCCCGAAGCTGAAGGCTGGGTACTTGAAGAAGTTGGCCGCGAACAGGACCACCAGCAGGGCGAAACCGAAGCTGGCGCCGGCCCGGGTGCTCTGCACCAGGTGCGAAACGCCGACAGCGGCGCCCGCCCAAAGCAGGCCGGGGCCCAGGGCTTTCCAGAACGACTTTGGCTGCGGTTGTTCGGGCATGGCGGCGAATTTCTTTCGCGCACCGTGCAAATGCAAGTGCTAGCCCACGTGTGCATCGGGTGGAGGTTCGAAGCCCGGGGGCAGCTTGGTTTTCTCGAGGTCAGCGCCTGAGAAAGTTGCACCCTGCAGCGTAGCGCCGGACAGGTCCGCGTTCGACAGGTCGGCGTTGGTGAAGTCAGCACCGGAGAGGTCCGCATCGGCGAAGTCGGCCCGTGACAGGTCCGCGCCGACAAAGCCGGCGCGCATGCAGCTGGCGCTCTTGAATTTGGCCTTGCTGCAGTCGGTTTTGCTGAAGTTGGCGTCGGACAGGTCGGCGCGCTCGAACCGCGCCTTGCTGAAGTCGGTGGCCCGGCAGTCGCAGCCCGCCAGGCGCGCGTCGGAGAGATCAGCGCCGGAAAGGTCGGTCTCCAGGATGCGCGCGCCGCGGAAGTTGCAGCCTGACAGGTTTGAGTCGCTGATGTCCGAGCCTGACAGGTCGCAATCCACGAAGCTGAGCCCGGTCAGGTCCAGCTCGCACATTTCGACGCCCGAGAGGTCCGCTTTCGGCTGCGAAAGTCGCCGGCTCACTTCGTCTCGATCAAGACACTCCATGGCTCGCCCTTCCTTAGCTATTGTGAACGCCCATGTTTGCCGCCGCCGTCAAATGGTTCAAGGCCTGGCCCCTGCTGCACGTCCGAGGGCGGGACAGCCTGGTGCTTTACGCCAGCATGTTCGTCATGGGCGGCTGCGGCCTGGCCTACGAGTACACACTCAGCAAGCTGGCTTCCGACCTGCTGGGCAACTCCACCATGCAATGGGCAATCATCATCGGCGTGATGATGTTCTTCATGGGCGTGGGCTCGGACGTGCAGAAACTGTTGTCCGACAGCCGCCTGTTCGACAAGTTCCTGTGGGCCGAGATGCTGCTCGGCGTGCTGGGCGCTTTCGGGCCGTTGTTGCTGCTCTGGACCTACGCCCGCTTTCCCATGCAGTACAGCGTAGTTCAGTACGGCCTGATCAGCGCCATCGGCCTGATCATAGGCATGGAGATTCCGCTGCTGACGCGGCTCAACCAGGCCTTCACCACGGAGCTGAAAGTCAACCTGGGCAGCGTGCTGAAGATGGATTACGTGGGCGCCCTGGCCGGGGCCCTGCTGTGGATTTTCCTGCTGCCCCGTTTTTTCACGGTAGTGGAAACCGCGCTGGTGCTGGGCGTGGCCAACATCGCCGTGGCCATCGCCGCCCTGATTCACTTCCGCAAGCTGGTCAAGCGTCCCTTCGCCCTGGCGGCCATGGCAGTGCTGGCCCTGGCGGGCATCGGCTTTTCGCTGACCCGGGCGGCCGCGTGGTCCGTGGCCGCCGAGCAGCACCTGTACCAGGATCGCGTGGTGTACAGCCACACCACGCGCTACCAGCACATCGTGCTGACCGAGTCGCCGCAGGGCCGGGTGTCTTGCTACCTGAACGGCAACCTTCAGTTCCGCAGCAGCGACGAGTTCATCTACCACGAGAACCTGGTGCACCCGGCCATGCTGATTGCGCCGCGCCGCGCGCGGGTGCTGATCATGGGCGGCGGCGACGGCCTGGCCCTGCGCGAGGTGCTGAAGTACCCGGATGTGCGTGAAGTGGTGCTCTGCGACCTGGATCCGGAGATGACCCGCCTGGCCCGCGAGAACGAGCTGCTGGTGCGGATGAACGAGAGCAGCCTCAGCGACGCGCGGCTGGTCGAGTTCAGCAACGGCGCGCTCGTACCAGCCGGCACGCGAGAGGTCACCACGCCGGACGTCAAGCATCGCTACGAGCTGAGTACCGAAACGGTGGCCACGGTCGAGGTGCTGAACGTGGACGCCGCCAAGTTCATTGAGCAGTTTGAGGGCAGCTTTGACGTGATCATTGCCGACTTCCCGGACCCCAACTCGCTGGACCTGTCGCGCCTGTATTCGAAGGGCCTGTACACCCACGTGCTGGGGCGGCTTTCGCGCGACGGCGTGTTCGTGCAGCAGAGCACCTCGCCCTTCCACGCAAAAGAGGCCTTCCTGTGCATCGGGCGCACCATGCGCGCCTCGGGCCTGGCGCCGGTGCCGTACCACGACAACGTGCCCAGCTTCGGTGAATGGGGCTGGTGGATCGCGGGCCACGCTGGGTTTGTGGACGAGGCGGGGCTGCGAAGGCGGTTGGAGGCCGTCCGCGAGGTGCCTGTCCCGGTGCACTACCTGAGCTGCGAGACCATCCGGGCCTCGCTGCTGTGGGGCAAGGGCGCCCTGGAGTCCGAAAACGACGACATCAACACCCTGACGCGGGACAGGCTGTTTGAGTACTACCAGCAGTCCTGGCTCGACCAATGAAGCTGTTGTCACAGGCAGGATGAAGCTTAGAATCTTCGCGGGCACAGGATCAAAGGGGGGCACATTGCTGAAGAAATCTCTTGGCGTGCTGTTGGTGCTCGGCCTGATGCTCGGCGGGTGCGGCGGCGGCGATTCCTCAAATGTCACTGTTGTGAACGCCAAGGACGGCTTGAACATCCAGGCGCTGTGCGAGGTGGTCAAGAAGGCCAAAGACGCCGAAGACCTCGAAAAGAAGCTCAATGAGCCGGGCCAGAAGGTCAACAACCTCGACCTCGATGAAGACGGCAAGGTTGACTACGTCAGTGTCACCGAGTTCACGAAGGGTAAGACCCACGGCTTCTCGTTTACGGTCAGTATCGGCGGTGAGAAGCAGGAAGTCGCCACCGTCCAGATCGAAGAAAACTCCGACGGCACCGCCTCGGTCGAGGCCCAGGGCAACCAGCACGTTTACGGCCACGGGCACTACTACCACTCGCGCATCGGCGTCGGCGACCTGCTGCTGTTTCATTACCTGACGCGCCCGCACACGCCCTACGCCTCACGCTACAGCAGCTACAGCCCGCCCAGCTACTACGCTCCGCAGACCACCCGCCCAGTGGACACCTATCGCTCGGACGCTGCGGCCATGACGAAGAACTCGAGCTTCAAGTCGGGCGGCAGCACTGTGATCGTCAACAACGCGCCGTCCCCCAACGCCGGCGCGACCTCAAGATACGTGAAAGCGCCGCTCTCCAGCCCGACTACTGCGCAAAGAAGCTACCAGACCAGCAACCCCTCGAAGTACTCAAGCACATCCCGCTCGAGCTATTCGGGCTCATCGCGTGGCGGGTCCAGCTACGGCGGGCGTTCAGGCGGCTCAGGCGGCGGAAAGTAGGGGCGCGTGATCGACTATCTGAAAACACTGATCGACACCGATGCGATCAGCCAGCTCTGGTATCCGTGGGCGTTCGCGTACCTGGTGCTGCTGGGCGTGGTAATGTTCGTGGGCAAGGCGGCCTACCAGCTGCTGTCGCCCTTCAGTGTCAACGAGCAGCTGACCGAGAAAGACAACCGCGCCGTGGCCGTCAGCATGGCCGGCTACCTGTTCGGACTGGGGCTGATCCTGTGGGGCGTGATGGGCCACGACATGGCGCCGCCGGCCGGAGAAACTCCTGAGATCGGCTGGGTGGACTACGCCAACGATCTGGGCCAGACCGCGATCTGGGGCGGCATCGGCATCGTGCTGCTGCTGGTCGCGCGCTTCATCAACGACAAGCTGCTGATGCCGAAATTCGACCTCACGAAGGAACTGGTGGGGGACCACAACGTCGGCGCCGGCATGGTTGACGCGGGTGCGCTGGTGGGTTCGTCCATGATCGTGAAAGCCTCCCTGACCGGCGAAACCGCGCCATGGGGCGAGATGATCGTGGGCACCCTGATCTTCTTCGTGGTGGGGCAACTGGCCTTCCTGGTTTACAGCTTCTTGTACCAGAAAGTTGTGCGCTTCAACGTCCACGACGAGCTTGAAAAGGACAACGTGGCGGCCGGGGTGTCGCTTGGCCTGAACCTGGTGGCTGTTGGCGTGCTGATTTCGCAGTTCATGCTGAAGTCGGATTCGCTGCCGGCGTTGGGGGTTTGGTTCCTTGGCGGCACTGTGGTGATGCTGGTGATGCGCGTGATGACCGACAAGGTGATCCTGCCCTGGAGCAAGCTGGACAAGGAAATCGCCGCCGATCGCAACTGGGGAGCCGCGGCGGTGGAAGGCGCGGTGGTGATCGGCACGGCGTACCTGGTGTCGAGCGCGTTCTAGGAGCCGCCTTGTTCCAGGTGCTGCTGCGAATGTTGCGCAACCGGCGCCGCCGCAAGCGGCGCGGGGCGCTGGTACGGGTTCTGGCCGTAGCGCTGGGGCTGAACCTGCTGTTCGGCACGATGTTCTGGCTGGCGGAACGCTCGCCTGACAACGAGCTGGGCTGGGGAGACTCGATCTGGTGGGCGATGGTCACCATGACGACCGTCGGTTACGGCGATTTCTTCCCCAAGTCGGTGGTCGGGCGCTTCCTTGTCGGCTACCCGGCCATGGTGATCGGCGTGGGCGTAATGGGCTACCTGGCGGCGACCGTTGCCGACCGCGTGCTGACCAGGGCATCGAGGCGAAGAAGGGGATTGCTGCGAGTGACGGAATCAGGCCACATCGTGATCTGCGGCTACCCGGGCGAAGCGCGCACCGCGCACCTGGTGAAGGAAGTGCGCGCCGCCCTCGACCAGCCTGATGCCGCCGTCACACTGGTGACGGACCACATCAACGAGCTGCCGCCCGCCTTGGAGCGCGCGAACGTCGAGTTCGTGCGCGGCGACCCGATCCGCGTCGATGTGCTGAAACGCGCCGGCGTGGAGCGCGCGTCGGGCGTATTCGTGCTGGCAAGCGACCCCACCAACCCGGTGTGCGACAAGGTGACCTTCGCCGTCTGCGCCGTGCTGGACGATCTTCGACGCGAGGAGAAGCTGAAGTTCCGCCTGGTGGCCGAAGTGCTGGAGGGACACGCGCGCAGCATGTTCAAATCGGCCCACGTGGACAGCATCGTCGCGCCCGAGGGCATCAACGACGCCCTGCTGGCCCAGGAATTCGTACACCCGGGCCTGCACGACATCTTCCAGGAATTGATCACCGCAGAAGGAGCGGAGTTCTACATTTACCCGACCTCCCTCGAGGGCGTCACGGTCTCCAAACTGCAGCGCGCCATGCTGGACGGCAAGGCGGACATGCAGCTGATCGGGCTGATCGAAGACGGCCGCCATCGCCTGAACCCACCCGCCGATTTCCTGATCCGCAAGGGCATGCGCGTGGTGGTGATGGCAAACAATTACGGCGATTTCGCGGCCGTCGAGCGCGCGGTGGGAGGCGGCAATGGCGCCTGAGCAGGCACAGCGAGTGCGCGTCGAGGGCCGGCACCTGCTGCTGGACCTGCGCGGTTGCGAGCAGGGATTGCTGGCGCAAAGCGAGCAGCTGGACCGGCTGTTCTGCGCGGCGGTGCGCAAGGGCGGCGCCACTGTGGTAAGCAGCCACTTCCACCAGTTCGAGCCGCACGGTGTCAGCGGCGTGGTGGTGCTGGCCGAAAGCCACGTGACCGTGCACACCTGGCCCGAGGCCGGCTATGCGGCCGTGGACGTATTCACCTGCGGAAGCGGCTTCGACCCCGGCGCCATCGCAGACGCGATCCTGGAAGCGCTGAAGCCGGCCGACAGCACGCGCCGCCATCTCACCCGCAGCTCCGAGTAGTCCGCGGGACTGGAAAGCCCGGCAGTCGCGTTCTACCGTGCAGCCATGACGCTGACCATCGAACAAGAACAGCAGGCCCGCGCGTTCCTTGCCGACCTGCGCAAGGAAATCAAGAACCATGCCGGCGTGGGGCACAGCATCCTCGGCCGCATGAAGACCGATCCGCGCACGCGCTTTGACTTCAAGGTGCTGGCGGGGCAGCACTTCCCGCTGGTGGGCAACTTCACGCGCTACATGGAGCTGCTGCTGCTGAACGCGCCGGACAGCGAGGCCAAGTGCTGGCTGGCCAAGGTGCTGGTGGACGAGTATGGCGAACGCAGCGAGGGCGAAGACCACGCCGAGCACTACAAGAAGTTCATGCACGCCGCGGGGCACAAGCCCGGCGAGGAAGACATCATCCCGCTGCACCCGGAAGTGGTCCACTTCATCCGCGAGCACTACCGCATCGCGACGGAAGAGCCTTTCCTGGTGGGACTGGGTGCTTTAGGTCCCGGCCACGAGTGGAGCATCCCGGCCATGTTCGAGCTGGCCGTGGCGGGCCTGCGCAAGGCGGGCTTTGCCGAGAAAGAGATCGAGTACTGGACCATGCACCTCGAGCAGGACCAGGACCACGGCGCCTGGCTTGAGGAAGCGCTGGTGAAGTACTGCATCGATGAATCCAACCGCGAGCTGATCCGGCGCGGCGCCCTGCTGAGCCTGGATGCGCGTGAGCGCTTCTGGTGGGGGGTGACCGACAAGATCGCAAGCGAGAGCACGAAAAAGCACCTGCCGCCGGGCACGTCCGCCACGCACACGGAGGGGCAACTCACACTGCGTGAGCTCCGGCAGCGCTGGCACGTGGAAGCGCGGCTGGTGGAGTGAACCACAACCAGAGAAACGGGCGGCAATATGGCAATCGACAACCTGATGGTGGTGGCCTTCGGCGGGCCGACCAAGGAGTGCTGCGGCAAACACGCGGAGTGCCCGGGGCAGGCTTTCTGCTTCGTGAACGGCATCTTCGGCGATAACCCCGCGCGCCGCGCGCGGGTGGACGAAGTGGTCGAACACTACAAGTTCTTCGGCGGCTTCAGCCGCTTCAACGAAATCACCGAGGCGCAGGCCAATGCGCTGCAGGCTGAACTCAAGAAGCGCGGCCATGATCTCAAGCTCACGATCGGCTACGACCACTGGATGCCGTGGATCGCCGACCAGGTGGCCAAGGTGGACGGCGAGTTCCTCGTGCTGGTGATGACCCCGCACCAAAGCGCGGTCTCGTGGGACGCCTACCTGCGCCGCGTGAGCGAGGGCCTGGATAAACTTGACGAGTCAAGCCGCCCGAAATGGGCCGGCGTGGTGGACCCCTTCTGGAACAAGCCCGGCTTCATCGAAGCCCTAGCCGACCGCGTGCGCGAGGCAGCCAAGGCCATCAAGGCCGACCTGACAAACAGCTCCACCGGGCTGGTGCTGAGCGCCCACTCGATCCCGATGTCACTGGTGAAAACCAGCAAGTACGTCGAGCAGATCAAGGAGACCGCCGAGCTGGTGGCGGCCAAGGTCGGGGCCGCGAACTGGATGGTCGCCTACCAGAGTGCCCCGAGCGACAGCAAGATCGAGTGGACCACGCCCTACCTGGAACGCGCGATCGAGGAACTGAAGGAAGGCGGCGCGCAGAAGATTGTCGCCGCGCCAATCGGCTTCCTGTGCGACAACGTGGAAGTGCTGTACGACCTCGGCGTGGAAGGCAAGAACAAGGCGGACGAGCTGGACCTGCCATTCGCCGCCGCCGAATCGGTCAACACCCACCCGGCTTTCATCAAGCAACTCGCCGACAACGTGGAAGCTAAACAGAAGGAGTTGGCGGCGGCACTCTGATCGCGGTCACGAACGTTGGTACTCCCGGGCCATGATCTCTGCGGAGGCTACTTGGCCTTTTCATTCGTGCGCCTGGGCTTAGGTTCCGGCCAGTTCTGGGCGGGGAACAGAGTTTTCATGGCCAACAGCTTTCCGTAGCAGAGCAGCCGGTCGCCAGCCAGGATTTCCCGGGTGTTGCGCGGGTTGGGGATGGTCTGGCTTTCGCGCATGATGCTGAGCACCAGGATGTCCTGGTCGCGCAGGCCGCTTTCCTTGATGGTCTTGCCCACCAGCGGTGACTCCGGCCCGATGGGAATTTCCGCGACACCGTAGCCGCGGTCGAGCGTCAGCCTCTGGCGGATGTCGAGGTCGGGGAACAGCACCTGCTCTTCGACGTGCTTGATCATCTCGCCGGCAATGTCCACGCCCGTGGCGGCCTCGATGCCCTCCAGCCCCGGCGAGCTGTTCACTTCCATCACCTGCGGGCCTTCGTTGCTCTCCAGCATGTCCACTCCGGCAACTCGCAGGCCCAGGATCTGCGCGGCCAGCACGGCCGTGCGCTCGTACTCGGGCTCAAGCTGCACGGGCACGGCAACACCACCGCGATGCACGTTGCTGCGGAACTCGGTGCCCTGCGCGCTGCGGCGCATGGCGGCGACCACGCGGCCTCCGACCACGAAGGCGCGCACGTCACGGCCGCGGCTTTCTTCCACGAAGTTCTGGATCAGCACGTTCTGCCTGGTGCTTTGCAGGGTTTCGACGATCGCCTCGGCGATCTTGTTGGTGTCGGCCAGGATCACGCCAATGCCCTGGGTGCCCTCAAGCAGCTTGATGATCACGGGCGCGCCGCCGACGCGCTCGATGGCCGGCATCACGCTGGCGCGCTGGCGCACGAAGGCGGTCTTGGGAATGCCGATGTTGTGCCGGCTGAGAATCTGGAAGGCCCGCAGCTTGTCGCGGCTGGTGGCGATCGCGCTGCTGGTGTTCAGGCAGAACATGCCCATTTGCTCGTATTGACGCACAACGGCCGTCCCGAAGAAGGTGATGCTGGCGCCGATGCGCGGGATGATGGCGTCGAAATTCTCGACACGTTTCTCGCGATACCAGACGTGGGGGTTCTTCTTCTCGACATCAAGCGAGAATTTCAGCGGGTCGAGTACGCGGACCTTGTGGCCGCGCGCTTCGGCGGCTTCACGGATGCGCCGCGTGCTGTAAAGCCGCGGTCCCTGCGAGAGAATTGCGATTTTCATAGGGGATAAAGGCCGAAGGTTGGATGTCAGCCCCGGCCGGAAGGCCGGGGAACTCGCGCGCAGTGTACCAATTCACTGAGTCCCCCGCCCCTCCGGGCGGGGGGGCGGCTATCGCTGGAACTTGTAGCCGCTGCCGCGCATCGTCAGGATGTGCGCCGGGTTGTTGATGTCGTTTTCGACCTTCTGGCGAAGCTTGTTGATAAAGTTGTCTACCGTGCGGTCGGTGCCGTAGTAGTCGAAACCCCACACTTTGGCCAGGATCTCCTGGCGGCTGAGCACCTTGCCCTCGTTTTCGAGGAACAGCTTCAGCATCAGGAATTCCTTCTGGCTGAGCTCGATCTGCTGGCCGCTCTTGCGCAGCACCTGGCCCTTGGTGTCCAGCGTGTAGTCTTCGAAGCTGTAGTCCGCCTCGCTGGTCTCAAAGCGCTTGCTGCGGCGCACGGCCGCGTTGACGCGCGCGACGACTTCGGCCACGGAGAACGGCTTGGTCACGTAGTCGTCGGCCCCCAGCTCGAGGCCCATGATCTTGTCGATCTCCTGGGTCTTGGCCGTGAGCATGATGATGGGCATGGTCAGGCCCTGCTTGCGGATCTGGCGGCAGATGTCGAAGCCGGAGAGCTTGGGCAGCATCACGTCCAGCAGCAGGATGTCGGGCCGGCGTTCAAGCGCCTGCTTCAGCCCTTCTTCACCGTCGCTGGCGGTGATGACGGAATAGCCCTCGACCTGGAGGTTGAGTTCCAGGCCGCGCTGGATGGACGGATCGTCCTCCACCACGAGGATCGTTTCCATTCGTGCTCCCTAGCTTGACGGTTACAGGGCAGGCAATAGTATACGCCCCCTCAACGGCCGGGCAAGGAAGCGGGCTCGCAAGGCTGCAACCATCGGGCGTTTGGGAACGTAGGGCGTTTAGCTCAGTTGGCTAGAGCACTGTCTTCACACGGCAGGGGTCACTGGTTCGAGTCCAGTAACGCCCACCACCCTATAGAGCGGTCGTGCGAATCTCGCGGTTCGCGCGACCGCTTCGTTTACGCCCGGCGTCGCCCGCCTGCTGGCGGGCTTTGGCCGGGCTACGTCGCGTTCAAAACAGTCCACAGGACTGTTTTGAGGTTCGAGTCCAGTAACACCCACCATCAAAAACACCCGCCTTTGGCGGGTGTTTTTGATGCGCGCCGAAGCCTTGGCGAAGGCGGGGTTGTTCGATGAACAAGTAAGCCCCGGGCTTCCGCCCGGGGCCGTTGTTTTCCTACCAACTACCAACGGCAGTCCAGCTACTTCTGCTCCTTCGACCACTTCTCAATGGCCTCGGCGTTTTCCTTGGCGAGGCGCGTGGTCAGGTCCAGCACGTCCTTCTTGAACACGCGGTCCTTGCGCTTCATGTTCGTGATCGCGTCGTGGAACTCGGTGCTGTCCTTGTACTTGGCGTTCTTGGCTTCCTTCACTGCCTCGTTCCAGACGTCGTCGGCTTTGTAGGGTTCGTTGGCTTTCACCTTGGCAAGCACGATCTCGTAGTACTTCTTGAATACGCGCTCTACGTCGGCGAACAGGGTTTTGCCCTCTTCGCTCATTTCGCGCTTCTGCGGCTCTTTTACGTCTTCGCCCTTCTCTTCTTTAGGCGGCTCGGGCGGCTTCTCGGCCTCCTGCGCGAACAGCGGCGCGCAGAACGCCAGCGCAAGCAGCATGTTCAGCAATGTACGCATTCTCGATCCCTCCAGGCTCCCGTACTGTAACGTCTTTATCGGCCGGCGGGTTCCTTTTTCCGGGTGCAGGAATTCTGGCACCCGGCAAAACTGGAGCCGGCAGCGGAAGCTGCCGGCCCGGAAAGATTGAGCAGGCGAACATTACTCGCAGGGCCCCGTGCTTCCGCACGGGGCACCAGTTCACCCGGCACGCTACCCGATGTTCATGGTCATCAGGAACTCGGCGTTGCTGCCGGTCTTCTTGAGCTTCTCTTTCAGCAGCTCCATGGCCTCGATCGGGTTCATGTCGTTCAGGATGCGGCGCAGGACCCACATGCGCTTCTGCTCATCGGGGTCCAGCAGCAGCTCCTCTTTTCGTGTGCCGGAGCGCGTGACGTCGATGGCCGGGTAGACGCGGCGGTCGGCCAGGCGGCGGTCCAGATGCAGCTCGGCGTTGCCGGTGCCCTTGAACTCTTCGAAAATCACTTCGTCCATCCTCGAGCCCGTGTCGATCAGGGCCGTGCTGATGATGGTCAGCGATCCGCCCTCTTCAATGTTTCGCGCGGCGCCGAAGAAGCGCTTGGGGCGCTGCAGCGCGCTGGCGTCCACACCGCCGGTCAGGATCTTGCCCGAGTGCGGCTGCTCGGCGTTGTAGGCACGGCCGAGGCGCGTGATGCTGTCTAGCAGGATCACCACGTCCACCTTGTGCTCGACCAGGCGCTTGGCCTTGCCCAGCACCATCTCAGTGACCTGCACGTGGCGGCTGGTGGGCTCATCAAACGTGGAAGCGATCACCTCGGCGTCCACGGTGCGTTCCATGTCGGTCACTTCTTCCGGGCGCTCGTCGATCAGCAGCACAATCACGTAGACATCCGGGTGGTTGGCGCGGATCGCGTTGGCGATCTTCTGCAAAATCACCGTTTTGCCCGTGCGCGGCGGCGCCACGATCAGGCAGCGCTGGCCGCGGCCGATGGGCGTGACCAGGTCGATGATGCGCAGGTTGAGGTCGTTCTTGACCTCCAGGAAGATGCGCTTGTCGGGGTAGAGCGGCGTCAGTTCGTCAAAGGGCACGACCTCTGCCAGCTTGTTGGGGTCTTCGCCGTTGACCTTCTCGACCTTCAGCAACGCGAAGTAGCGCTCGTTGTCCTTGGGCGGGCGGATCTGGCCGGCGACCACGTGGCCGCTCTTGAGGCCAAAGCGGCGGATCTGGCTGGGGCTGACGTAAATGTCGTCGGGGCTGGGCAGGTAGTTGTAGTCGGGGCTGCGCAGGAAGCCGAAGCCTTCATTCAGCACTTCCATCACGCCTTCGCCGCTGATCACCGCGCCCTTCTTCACGCGGTCTTTCAGCAGCTGGAAGATCAGGTCCTGTTTCTTCAGGCCCGTGACGTCCTGGATGCCGAGCTTGCGTACGTCGCGCTGCAGGTTCTCCATCTTCATCTTCTGAAGGTCGTTCAGGTTGATGAAGAAGGGCTCGCGCGGCGGCTGCGGCTGGGCGGGTGGGGCCTCGGCGGCGTCGGTCTGCTCGACCACCTCGGCTTCGCCGTTATCTTCGGCGACCACGGGCGGCAGGGGCGCTTCGGCCTTGGCGGCTGCCATGGCGGCCGCGGTCTCGTCGTCCACGGCCGCATAACCGGGGGCCTCATTGCCGCCGACCGCCTCGTGGGCGCGCCCTTCGGCCTCTTCTTTCTCGCGGCGGGCCTCCATGCGGGCCATTTCGGCCTGGCGGGCGAATTCCTCGTGCATCACGTCGGTCTGGCCTTTCTTGCCGCCGCCGGGCTTGCGACGTCCGCCGCCGCTGCGATTGTTGTTACGGCCGCGGCCGCGCTTACGAGGTGCTGACTTTCCTTCGGGTGTCATTCGTGCTCCAGCGCTCTTTCGAGCTTGCCCGGGGATGGGCTCCCCGAGGTCGTGGTTCCGCGCCGATGGGCCGTGGGCCGGCCTGGCGGGAACATCCTGTCCGGGTACGGATTGTTAGTGGCCCCCGGCGGCCGGTTCGATGTGAGTTTGCCAGATTTCCTCTACCTGGCGGTCCAAGTCTTCAAGCGTGCCCGTGTTGTGGATGATCACGTCGGCGCGCTGCTTTTTTTCCGAGAGGCTCAACTGTCCGGCCTGGCGGGCTGCTACCTGGCCCTTTGCCCAGCCGCGCTCCTGGACGGCGCGTTGTTCGCGGGATGCTTCATCTGCTTCAACGTAAACCAGCAGAGAATACTTCCCCTCGTAAGCGCCCGATTCCAGCAGCAGGCTGACATCCAGCACCACCGCTTTCACCTTGGGATCGTTGAGTCCAGCCTCGATTTTCGCCTGTGTGCGTTGCCGGATGCGGGGGTGGGTGATGGCATTCAGTGTAGCCAGTTTTGCGGCGTTGCCAAAGACCTCGGCACCCAATTTCGCCCGGTCAACTTCTCCTTGCCCGTTGAAGACGCCCGCACCGAAGGCGTCTCTGATTTCCTTCTTCACGGCCGCGTCCAGCAGGACCGCATGGCCTTCTTTGTCCGCGTCCACGGCCAATGCACCGCGCTTTTCGAAGGCCCTGGCCACGGCCGACTTGCCGCTTGCCACCCCGCCGATCAGCGCGATCACGGGCTTCAAGGCTGCGCCCAATTCAAAATGCAAAATGAAAAATTCAAAATGAGCTGCCGAGGCAGGAGCCCTTCATTTTGAATTTTGCATTTTGAATTTTGCATTGCCGTCACTTGCCCATGTCGCCCGCGTTCCAGCCAATCAGCGGCTTGAACTCCGGTGCCTGCGTTTCCGGCCTGCCGGTCGCGCCGGCCAGCAGCTTGAGGGCCGCGGCCTTGGCGGCGCGGCGCCTGTCGCCATCGGTCACGCCCTGGGTGATGACCTCGAAGGTCAGCAATTCGTTGCCGGCCTTGAGCACCCCCAGCAGGTTGTTTTCTGAGCTGCTGTCGTCGTAATCGAAGACCACGATGGGCAGCTTTGCGTCCTGCGGTACGTAGCCCGTAGAGAACTTTGCGCTGGGCACTTTCAACCGGCGGTTGAAGGTGGTGTCGCGCCTGAGGCGCGCGCGCAGGTCCCCCTCGGTGTCAGCTTCTTTCAGCCTGCGGATCAGGATCCAGGGCTTGGCGCCTTCGCCGTCAATCTGGATGGTGGAGTCGCCGCCGATCTTGCGGACGAGCTGGCCATATTCGATTGGAAGCTGAAGGGTGCCGTCGGGAAACCGCAAGGTCCCCCGGAGCTGCTCCTCGAGCGAGCTGGAACATTTATGCTTTGGCGAGCCCTCAAGCGCAAGCTCCCGCTTGATGGAAATGCCTTTGAGAACATCGAATGCCTGAAGCCGTTCCTCGGCGGCTCGCCGTTCCTCGCCGTCATAGTTGCCGCTGTACGCTTCCAGTTCAAGAACCACGATCAAGTCAGCGGTTCGGCTCTGGAGAATTCTGGCGGCGTAAGAGTGTGTTTGCCAGGAACTAGGGACTCCTAAATCGCTCATTCTCCAGCGACCGAGAGACGTAGACAGGCCCGAGGTCCCCTTCATAGTTTCGGGTGCAGCCTGTCCACTCCGTCCGTCGGAGAAGCCGTCTGGCTTGGTAAGCAGTGACCAGTTGCTCTTCACCGATTCCCACCTCCTCTTTGAGAGCGCAAGAATCAGGGCGTTCAGCTGTACAGAGTCGGGAAACGCAATCCGCCTGCCATCGTCGTCGCGAACGCTGTCGATGGAAGCCACCGCTACGCTGTACCTGAGAGGCGTTAACGCTCTCCCTTCACTGTCACTCCGTGGCGTGTCAATGGCCATCAATTCCGTGCCGTACCAGTCCACGGGCCACAGCTTGCTGCCTTCGGGCAAATCGAACTGCAACAGCACCTGCTCGTCGGAGCCCTTGGGGGCGAGCCTCAGGCGGCGTTTCTGGTCGCGGTCTAGCCCTTCAAAGTACTCGGGGTACTCAAGCTGGTCCTGGGGCACGAAGGACAGCCACTCGATCCCTGCCTGTTTGCCGATGTCCAGGAAATCCGACTGCGCTTCCCGCGGCCGCCACTGGTCGCGGTGTTCTTCAACGTCCTGGTTGTCCGGTTTTTCGTTCGCGTGCTGCGGTTGGCCGCAGGCAGTGAGGAACAGCAGCAGCAAACAGGAGCCGGGAGCGCAAGCGACCGGTAGGCGCGCGATCCCGGAAAGAGAAGCATGAATGGCAAGGGAACGTCTGCCCTCGCTTGCGCTTCGGGCTCTTGTTCCGTTCGTCCGCATCACTTCGCCTCCAGCCAGTTGTCGCCTATGCCGGCGTCAACATCGAGCGGCACTTTCAGCTTCATGGCCTTGCTCATCACTTCGCGGGCGAATTCGGCGCACTTTTTGGCTTCTTTCTCGGGCGCTTCGAAAACCAGCTCGTCGTGCACTTGCAGCAGCATGCGCCAGGGCAGCTTCTGCTTCTCGATCTGCCGGTGCGCGTCCAGCATGGCCTGCTTGATCAGGTCCGCGGCCGTGCCCTGCAGCACGGTGTTGAAGGCCTGGCGCTCGGCCTGTTTGCGCACCATCACGTTGCGGCTGCCGATTTCCGGCAGATAGCGCTTACGGCCGGCCAACGTCTTCACGTAACCCTGTTTGCGGCACTCCTCAAGCACGTCATCGTTCAGCTTCGCCACGCGCGGGTGCGAGTTGAAGTAGTTGTCGATGAACTCCTTGGCCTCGCCGCGCGAGATGCCCAGGCCCTGCGAGAGGCCGAAGGCGCTCTGGCCGTATAGCACGGCGTAGTTCACGGTCTTGGCCACGTTGCGCTGGTGGGTGGTGACGTCTTCGGCCTTCACGCCGAAGATGCCGGCCGCGGTGGACTTGTGAATGTCCACACCTTCCTTGAAGGCGGCGATCATGTGCTTTTCGTCGGCGATGTGGGCCAGCAGCCGCAGCTCGATCTGGCTGTAGTCGGCGCTGATCAGCTTGCAGCCCTCGGCCGCGATGAACGCGCGCCGGATTTTCTTGCCGTCGTCGGTGCGCACCGGGATGTTCTGGAGGTTAGGGTCCTTGCTGCTGAGGCGGCCCGTGGCGACGGTCTGGCGGTATGTCGTGTGCACGCGGTCGTCTTTGTCTGCGAGGCCGGGCAGGGCGTCCACGTAGGTGGACTTGAGCTTGGACAAGTGCCGCCACTCCAGCACCTTGGCCGGCAACTCGTGCATGGGCGCCAGGATTTCGAGGGTGGACTGGTCGGTGCTGCGGCCGGTGCCCTTGGCCGTGCGGCCTTGCACGGGCAGCTTGAGTTCATCGAACAGCACCTCGCCGAGCTGCTTGGGCGAGCCGATGGCGAACTCGTGGCCGGCCAGCTTGTGGCATTCTTTCTCAAGGCGCTCGATGTCCTTTTCCATCTCCTTGGCGAGCTTGCCGAGGTAGGGCTTGTCGATGCGGATGCCGCGGTGCTCCATGCGGCCGAGCACCTCGATCAGCGGGAATTCGAGGTTGTTGGCCAGGTCCTCCAGTTCGAGCTTTTTGAGCTGCGGCGTGAGTGCGTCGCTGACGCGCAGGGCGTAGTCGGCGTACTGGGCGGCGTACTGCATGACGCGCTCGGGCTCGGCCTCCAACAGGCTGACGCGGGCTTTCTTTTCGCCGAACAGCTTGTCGAGGTTGACCGTATCCAGCCCCAGGTATTCGCGGCACAGGCTGTCGAGACGGGCTTCTTCTCTTGACCCGTCAAGCAGGAAGGCAACCAGCTTGGTGTCACTCTCGATGCCCTGGATTTCGCAGCCTTCCTTCAGCAGCAGGCGCAAGTCGTGTTTGAGGTCGTGCCCGATCTTGCCGACCTTGGGGTCGGCCAGCACGCCACCCAGCGCCTTCAGCACTTCGGCGCGATCCAGCGATTCGCTGTTCAGGGGCAGGTACCAGGCCTTGCCCGGCTTGGTCGCGACCGCGATCCCGGCCAGACTGGCGTACTCCTCGGCCGCGCAGTGGATGGCAAGGCGTGTGGCCTTGGCGGTCGCCTTGCTGAAGGCCTGGAATGCTTTCTCGTCGTTGACCAGCGTGTAGTCAGCCCCGGCCGCGACCAGCGACTTGTCGATTTCCGGTGCCTGCTGGGCGGGCACATCGCCGAACAGGCTGGTCTGGGCGCCTTTGGTGCGTTTGGGGGCGGTTGCGGGTTCCGCGTGCATCCCCGTCGCTGGCGCTCCGGGCTCCTGTTCACCGGGTTCGGCTGCGGCCGGCACCATTTCATCGCCCCAGCCGAAGTCCGTGGCGACTGATTTGAAATTCAGTTCGCTGAGCAGGGGTAGCAGCAGTTCTTTTTTCGGTTCGTGGTACTTGGCCGCCTTTTTGTCGAGCTTCACGCCCGGCACGTCGGTCTTGATAGTGACCAGCTGCCGGCTGAGTTCCGCTTCGTCACGGAAGGCTATCAGGTTCTCGCGGCGCTTGGGCTGCTTGACTTCCTCTGCCTGCTTGAGCACTTCATCCATGCTGCCGTACTGCTGGATCAGCTCTGCGGCGGTCTTGATGCCGATGCCCTTTGCGCCGGGGATGTTGTCCACGCTGTCGCCGGCCAGGGCCTGGATGTCAACAAACTGCTCGGGAGTGACGCCCAGTTCTTCCTTCAGGTCGCTCAGGCCGTACTCGCTGTCGTCCTCGGCGTTGAGCATCCGGATATGCGGCTCGAGCAGCTGCTTGAGGTCCTTGTCGCGGGTGACCAGGCGCACTTCCACATTGTGGTGGGCGCTCTGCTTGGCCAGCGTGCCGATCACGTCGTCGGCCTCGAAGCCGGGCACCTGCACGATGGGGATCTCGAAGGCCTCCACCATTTTGACGATCACCGGGATCTGCTCGCGCAGGTCTTCTGGCATTTCGCCGCGGTTGGCCTTGTACTCGGGGTAGATTTCGTTGCGGAAAGTGGGCCCCTTGGGATCCAGCACGCAGATCAGGTAGTCCGGCTTATGCTGCTTGATCAGCTTCTGCAGCATGCGTGTAAAGATGTAGATGGCGCCCACAGCCTTGCCGCGCACGGTACGGCGCCGGGCGGCCGGGCTGTAGTAGGCCCGGAAGATCTGGCTGTGGCCGTCGATGATGTAGAGGGACTCAGTCACGCGGAAGTTCTGGATGTGCGACGGAAAGCACTGGGCCCCTTGTGCAGTGGTTGGCATCCCAAGGAGCTGGCAGGTATGAGGTTGTGAGCTTGCTTTCGGTGACACAAGGGTGTCAAGGTTTTTGTTGGTGGATTATTGCCCCCCTAGGCTCGCTTCCTTATGCTCAGGGCGCTTCTACCCCCCTGATTGATACTGCTGCACCGGACTTTCCGCGGACCCGTTCCGTTGGAGTTTTGTGCGTCAGTAAGCGGAGTTGTCGCAGATGTCGAGATACTCTCGCCGCGGCATGGTCGATCTGATCGTCATGATCGTCATGATCGTGTTCCTGCTTGGAATGGGGACACTCGCCTTCCTTACATACGACAAGGCCCAGAAGGAGAAGCAGTACCTGGCGGCCTTGCGAGAGATACCGGCCCGTCAGAATGCCGAGTTGGACTCCGTAAAGGCCCGCTACGCCGAGGTTTGCATGTACATCGGCTTCCGGGGCGAAGCAGCTTTCAGCTCTCCGGACGCCATCAAGACGCTGCTGGAACAAGGCAGCACCGTAGTGGCCGACTTTTACAAAGTCGGGCCCGTGGAAGGACAGAAAGAGCCTTTCCAGGGGACCTCGCGCGACACCATCAAAGTTCGCCTGTTTGACAAGGCGAACAACGAGTGGACCGAGAAGGAACTGCCGATCACGAAGATCAGCGGTATTGAACGTGAGGACAAGCCGATCTACCAGGCCCAGGACGTTACCACCGTCCAGGCCGCTCTCGGTCACCAGGACGAGGTAATCAACAGCCTGGTTACTCGCTACATCCCGCATGTGCGCGCCCAGCGCAGGTTCCAGAAAGATGTAAAGGAACGTGAAGCGGGCACCAAGGCCTCGGAGTCCGCCAACCGTTACGGAGCAGTGGCAACCGAGATCGAGACGTCGAACTCGGACATGAAGACCAAGCAGGAAGAGGTCGCCGTCGCCGAGCAGCGCCTGGCCGAGGCGATGAAGAAGGAAAACGAAACCTACCTGAAGCTCGATTCACAGGCCGTGCGCGACGCGCGCGAAGCGGCCTTTGCTGCGGCCCGCGAGGCCGCCGTTGCCCGCCGCGAGGCGCGCAAGGCCATGGAAGCCTATCGCCTGCAGGCCGACAAGCGCCGCATGGATGACACGCGGGACCCGGACGGTGCGGTGTTCCTGGTGGACCGGAAGTCGGGTTACGTCTGGATCAACATCGGCCAGAAGAGCGACGTGCGCAAGAACCAGACTTTCCAGGTGCTGCGCGCTGACGCCAGCCGCAACAGTGAAGTGCCGATCGGTGAAATCCGCGTGCAGGAAGTGATGCGCGGTAACATTGCGCGTTGCCGCGTGGACGCGCTGGATGACCCGAAGACATACCCGGAAGCGGGCGACATCATCAAGAACCCGAATTTCAGCGATCGCCAGTACTACAGCTGGGCGCTGGTGGGCGAGTTCGGCGGCAGCTACACGTCGCTGACCCGCCAGCAGCTCACCGACCTGCTGCGCAGCGTGGGCTACCGCGTGCAGACCCACATCGACGCCACAACGGACGCCGTGATCATCGGCGGCAACTGGGACAAGGACCCCGAATTCGTGAAAGCGGAGGAGAGGCGTCTTCAGTTTGAAAAATATCCCGAGCGGGAAGTGCTCTGGTTCCTGGGCCTGATAGGCCCTGACCAGCAGGATTAGCGGCGGAACCTGAGCGAGGAACGACACATGGCGAACGGAAACAAGGTAGCGGGCTGGTACTGGATCATCTCTGCGATCCTGACGCCCCTGGTATTGATTGCGACGCTGTTGTGGGCCTACTACGCCCAGCAGGTCCAGACCTATCGCGCCGAAGGCACACGCCTGGTGGCGCAGATCGAGGAAGACCACAAGCAGTTCGACCCGGTGCTTAATCACATGAAGTCCGTTTCCGAGTCCACGGGCTTCAAAATGGGCGACCCCCTGGGCTCCATCGACCAGGTGAAGGGCAGCATTCCGAACCCCACGGCTTTCCAGGGCGAAGAGCGCAGCCAGCCCAAAGAAAAGCGCAGCCCCTTGCTGAACGCGTACATCGACGCGGAAGACCGATTTTACGGCACCGGCGACCAGCCCGGCTACGTGCACGAGTATGCCGCGGCGCGCGACTGGTTGACCAGCTTTGAGCGCAAGTTGCAGCGCTATGTGTACCTGAAGGGCTACCAGTACTATGCCGTGCAGACCATCAACATCGGCGGCGAAGGAGTCGCGGTGGCGAGCGGTGACCTCAGCCGCCAGATCGAGCTGATTGACAACGTGCCTGTGCCCCCGGACTCCGCGTTGGAAGAAGCAGCGGCCCGCTACGCCGCTGCCGTGAAACCCGAGGAAAAAGCGGCCGACAAGGTGATGCAGGAACCCACCCGGATCACCCTTGAGCTGATTTTCCGCAAGCAGACCCAGTTGATCCGCGACCTCGTGAGCGCAAATCTACACCAGTACAACCTGTTGTTCGCGGACGTAGCCGGCGATGTTGAATGGTACGAGCTCGACGAGTGGGGGCGCATCAAGTACGACAGGGTGCTCAAGAACGAGAGCGGCCAGGACATGAAAGATGAGCAGAACCGGCCCGTGTACGATCGGATTAACGGAAAGCCTACGCCTGTCGGCAAGATCAACGTCGGTTTCACCGGGGAACGGAACAGCCTTGAGTCCATCAAGGCGGCGCTCAGCGGCCTCAGCAACAAAGTCGGCCTTCGCAAGACGGAAAGCATCGAAAGGCTCAAAGAAGCCCTGGAAATGGCTGATCAAGGAAACGTCGAGACAACCACGGGTGAGAACCGCCTGCAGTTCATGGTCGTGGCCAACGACGGTCGAATCGAGGAACTCCAGAGCAAGTTCGCCAACGAGAAACTGACTCACGAGGGCGATGCACAGAAGTACGAAGACCTGGTGCGTAACCTGCCTCGACTCAAGATTCCTACGAAACTGGAACAGAGCGATCCGGACGGCGAAGTCAGCTACAGCGACTACGGCCGCGGCGTGGTGCACATCGACCTGGGCCATGCTGATGGCGTGCGAGTCGGCCAGCGCTTCGAGGTGTGGCGCCCGCACGGGTTTGAGAAGGATGAGTTCGTGGGCGTGGTCGAGATTGTGCGGATGCTGTCTGCCCATTTCAGCCTGTGCACGGTGCTAACGTTGACCACGGCCAATGACCCCGTGCGCAAGGCAGACAAAATCGTCAGCCAGCTCTGGCATAACGGCAAGTTCCTGAAAGTGGCCCTGCACGGTAGCTATGAGCCGCCAAACGAAGCCTACAGCAAGGAGCGACTCACGGAGCTGCTGAAGAACCTGGGTGTCGAAGTGGTCGAGAAAGTGCAGCCGGGCACGGACATCGTGGTGCTGGGCAGCAACCTGCTGGGCGACGAGTGGTACCGCCGCGCCCGATCTGACCTCCGCTTCGAAACTCTCAAGGAGGACGACGTGCGCCTGTACGTCGATCCGCGTTAGTCACGGTTGTGCGGAGAGCCCGCCGCGCTTCGGCGGGCTCTTTTGTTTTTTCTTCCCCCTGCACAGGCACCGGAAACCCGCGTACCATCAATTGCGTGGTCCAGGCAGTCGCCTGCCCGAAAGGGCGGGAGGAAAGTCCGGGCTCCACAGAGCAGGAGGGTTGCTAACGGCAACCGGGTGCGCCTGAAAGGCGCATCCAGGGAAAGTGGCACAGAGAACAGACCGCCTGCCTTGTGTGGCGGGGCGCGACGGGAGCCCGAAAACCCGCACGCTCGGCCGCAGCCCGCAAGGGTGCAGGTAAGGGTGAAAAGGTGGGGTAAGAGCCCACCGCATGGCCGGAGACGGTCGTGGCAGGCCAAACCCCCTCCGGAGCAAGGCCAAATAGGGACCAAGGGACTGCTCGTCCCGCTGCGAATGTGTCGCGAGAGGTCCGGGTAGGCTGCTGGAGCGACGGGGCAACCCGCCGCCTAGACGAATGACCGCCGCCCCGCAAGGGGAAACAAAACCCGGCTTACAGGACCAAAAAGACGGGGGGCACGGGCGCCCCCCGCCACTGTTTAAGCCAGCAGGGGAGGCAGTCGAAACCTGTGAATAGGAGCCCGGAGCGCAAGCGACGGGTCCGCGCACAACCTCAAAAGGGCGCATCATTCCCGAGGTAGATCAGGACCCTGAGCAAGCCAAACATACTCACAGGCCCGGGTCACGGCCGCATCCGTGAACAAGTATCGCTTGCTTCCTCGCTCAGCCCAAACCCGCTTGCGAGTGCCAATCACACAGGTGCGGCGTAACGCACGCGTGAGGTAGGCCTTCAAGTCCGCCAACATCCGATCCGGATCGCCAGCAGAAGACAATACCGCATGAATGTGATTGGTGCGCACGTTGCTCGAGTAATGGTGCCACCCGCGATGCTCGCAGTGCTGCAGGATCGTATCCTCAATGATCCCGCGCATCTTCGGCGAGATCAGCAGAGGGTCCTCGGCAAGGTCGGCCCGGCGCATGGCTTCAAACTGCAGGTCGGGCGGCACGAACTCGCCGCCGTACTTGTTGTGAAACTTGTCGACTGAACCGCGCTCATCCCCATGCAACCGGGTGCCATAGGGAACGAAGGTGAACAGAAAAGCCTTCGGAGCATTGAACATGTTTCAATCCTGCAAGCACGACCGACGCAAGAAAACAGGAGCCGGGAGCGCAAGCGACCGGGTGAGCGGCGCGGTCACTCCTCTTCGCTGGCGTCCTGAGTCGCATCACCGCCCGCTTCGGTTGCGCCCGCATTCCGGCACAAGTCGTCGATTGTATTGCGATACTTCTTCAACTCCTTCTCAGCCTTTTCCGCGTTCTCGCGAGCGAGGCGCATAAAGTTCTCCACCTTGTCCAGAGCTTTCAGATGCGATCGAACTTCAGCCGCGACGGCAACATTTCGCTTCATGAAGTCCGGCCCTTCCTCAGCTTGGCGCCTCATCAGCGGTTTCAGAAGGTCCAAGTCCCGCAAGAACCACTCTCTTGTCGTTCGTAGCAAA
This sequence comes from Planctomycetota bacterium, assembly GCA_020638635.1. Classification (GTDB taxonomy): domain Bacteria; phylum Planctomycetota; class UBA8742; order UBA2392; family UBA2392; genus JACKID01. Next base: position 235,084 of record JACKIE010000003.1, on the reverse strand, counting down.
GTCACACCATCCACAAGCCCGAATCGGGCGTCTAGGTCTTCGGGCCTCAGTGCGGACTCGTCACTTACAACCATTGCTGCCAGGCCGACGTTGTGCTTGTGGGCATCTCGGATCAGCTTGTCGATTTCTTTTGGCGTCAGGCGACCTACGTCCTTGTTGTCCACGACGATCTTGGACGGCCGAAGTTTCTCTCCGTCCTTGTCGTACAGTCCGACGTGGTAGTCGCCCGAGGCACTCTTGCTGCGCCAATCTTCGATCCACACGCCCGGGACTTCAGCCACTAGCTTTTCAAAGGTCCTTTCTTCGACCTTTCCTTTGCGATCCTCGAGCTTCTGGCGTGCATCCGCAAGCTCCTCCCTCAGTCCGTCTCGTTCCTTCTGAAGGGTATCGCGATCAAGCTCTAACTTGCGCAGTTTGCTCTCGTGCTCATTGATCGCCTTCTGTACTGCGACCGTCTCCTTCTCGGGGAAGGCCTGTACCACGGCCCTTAACTCAGCCAGTTCTCCTTTCATCGTGTCGATCAACTCTTGTTTTGAATCGAGTTCCTTCTGCTTTTCTTCATACGCCGCTGTCTTTGCTTCGTGCTCCCGTTGCCTTAGTTCGCTCTGTGCGCGTTCAAGCCTTGTTTCAATCTCCGCCTTCTTTTTGCGCTCATCGAGCAACGCGTTTTCCAATTGGTCGATGCGTTGGTTTAGCTCTTCCTTAACCCGCTCTGAGGCTTCCTTCACATCTAAACCGCGTTGCTTGCCGACGGCTTCAAGTTCAGCTCTGGCCGTAGACACCTGCCCCTTCAACTCAGCGATCTCGTCCTGCAAAAACTGCTTCTCCGCAAGAAGCGCGGCCTGATCTTCGTTCTTCTGCGCATTTCGGGCTGCTGTTTCTTTTGCCTTGATGCTTTCCTGTAGCGCGTTGACTTTAGCGTCGAGTTCGCTCTTTTCTGCCTTGAGCTCTTCGATGTCACGATTCAACATCTTCGCTTGGTCAGCGACCTGCTTCTCCAAGTTGTCCTTGTACTGCCCCCAGAGTCTTTCGGTCAGCTCTGCGACCGCCTCCTTTGCGGTGTGCGTGGCGAGTTTTGCCATATCTCGCACGCCCAGCTGATCATAGAGATGTGTACGCGACAGTTTGCCCTTACCGTCACAGAGAGGGCACGTCACTTCCAGCAGCCCAACCTCTACTTCTTGAAGCACCTTGCGTTGCGATGCTGGCAGAAGTCCATCAGACATTGCGTCCTCCTAATCTGTACGCCTCCCGGTCGCTTGCGCTCCCGGCTCTTGTTTCGTCTTTCGCGCACTTGTTCTTATTCGCTTGCGCTTCGGGCTCTTGCTCCTGTTTCCGCTGACGGGCTAGTCTACATGCCCCTGCGACATCCGGCTTCATGTTGCCGAAGCGGCTGGTAGGTAGTAGACAAACGCCATGGCCAAGAAGCGGCTCAGCAAAGATGACCGGCGCGTGCAACTGCTTGATGCGGCCGCCAAGCTGTTCGGCAAGTCCAGCTATGGCCAGGTCACCACGGCTGAGCTGGCCAAGTCGGCCGGCGTCACCGAGCCCGTGATCTACCAGCACTTCAAGACCAAGCTGGACCTCTACGTGGCGGTGCTGCGCCGCGCGCGCGAAGTGACGATCGAGCACTACGAAAAGATCGCCGAGTCGTTGCCCACACCGCTTTTGAAGCTGATTGCCGTGATCCGCGCCCACGGGCTCATCATGCGCGAGAACGAGCCCTACTTCCGCCTGCACCTGCGCGCGCTCGCCAACTCCGACCTGCCGCGCGTGCGCCAGGTGCTGAAGGAAAACTACCTTACCTACAACCGCTACTTCGCCGGCCTGATCAAGCTGGCCCAGGAGCAAGGGGAAGTCCACAAGGCCGTGGACCCCGACCAGACGGCCTGGTTTATCATGTCCCAGGGCATGTTGATGAACCTGTGCAACCAACTGGGCATGACCGAGTTGCAGGAAGCCGGCTACGTGGACAACCTGCTCGAGGATGCATTGGGACACATCTCGTTGATCGAAGATCCCCTGCGCCTGATCAAGGAACTGCTGCAAGCCCGCGGCAGCGCCGCACCCGGCTCAACCCGCGAGTAATACTCGCCGCGCATGCCCGTCACCCAAGCTAGACTGTGCCCGTCCCGTTTCGAGCTTTATGACGCAGCACCTCCCCAGCCGACACATGCCGCCGGCCGGTGCGCGCATCCGCGTGATCCGCGGCCGCGACGCCTGCAGCGTCGCGCGCGCCGTACGTGACGCGGTGGGCGACGGCATTTTGCTGCCCGCCGGCCCGTACCGTTACCTTTACGCTGCGATGCTGCAGTTGCTGCGCATCGCCGGCCTGTTCCAGGATCCGGCCGGCGACACGACCACGGACCCCGTGCTGACGCGGGAGGCGCTAGCCGACATGCTGCGGCGCCTGCTGCCGCTCGGCGTCTCCATCGGGCTGCTGCGCGCCGATGCCATCGACCACGCCAGCGCCAAGCTGTTTGCCGACTTCGCCCAAACGGCGCGGTTTGCGGTCGGGCAAGGATTCAGGGCCAGCGGCCTGGTGCTGGGCGCGACCGGCGACTTGCCCCCCGTGCTGCGGCTTCCCGACGCCGAGCTGCGCGAAGCACCCGGGCGCGCGGCGCCTCTGCCGCATCTCTCGCCGCAGGCCGGCAAGCTGCTGAGCTTGCTGCAACAGGCCCCGCACCCGGTGCAGGAGGAATCGCTGCTGCAGGCTTGCGGGCTGGCGCCCGGCGTGATGCGCGGCGCCCTGCGTGAGCTGGCGGCGGCGGAATTGGCTGAGCTGGGAACGCGCGTGGCGCTTGGCCCCGCCGCGGACCCGGAGTCTGCAGCGCCCGCGGACGCATGGCTGCAAACCCCGGAGGTTCGCCTGCCGCAGGCGCGGTTAGCGATCAACCGCGATCTTTTGCTCGCGCGCCACCTGGGCCACGAGGCGTTGCGGCACGGCGAGCCTGCGGTTGCGGCTCATTGCTTCGCGCTGGCGGGCGGCGGCGCGCCGGCCGACCAGCTTGCGTTCGCGCAAGCTCTGGCGGCTGACGGCGCTCCCGGGCAGGCCAGGACGGTCTACGACCAGCTGCTGCACTCGCAGCTGACGTCGGGGAATCTGCTGCAGTTGGGCGTGTTGGCGGCCATGCTGGCGGAACGCGGCCATGCGCCGGAGGACGAGGCAAACCGCCTGCTTCGCCAGGCTGAGCGCGCGGGGTTCGGCCCGGCGGCGCGTTCGTGGCGGGCCCGCCTGCTCCTGGCAAAGCGCGAGTTCGCGGCTGCCCGCAACCTGCTTCGCCGCACCCGAAAGGCAGAACTCGAGCAATGCGCGCCGGAGCAGCGGCTGGAGCATGCCATTGCGGAAGCACGCGCCCTGCAGGGCCTCGGGCAGCAGACCGGCGCGGCCAGGTGCCTTCAGCAGGCGACGGGGCTGTGCACCACGCGCGCCCAGCGCCGGCGCGTGGCGGAACTGGCCGGGGGCACAAAAGCAGAGCAGCTGGCGGCTCAAGACCTGGATGCCCGGGCCCTGGCCGCCGCCGAACCTTCAGCCGCGCGGGCCGCCCTGCTGCCGCTGTTTGAGTCGGCATCCCGCCCGCACGCCTTGCGTGAAGACAGCCTGCCGGCACTTTTCCGCCGCCTGAGCGAGCATGGTGCCTCGCTGCTGGCGGCACTGGTGGGGGAGTCGCTGGAGCTGCACCCGCCAGGCGCGCAGGCCGTGCCGGGCCTGGCAGCGCGCCTTGAGGCGCGGCTACGCACGCTGCGCGCCTTTCCGCATGCCGTGAGCGTGGACCGCGACGAGCTTGCGGCCCTGGGGCCGTTTTCGGGGCAGTCCGTGCTGGTGCTGCGGAGTCATGGGCAGGCAGGGCCCTTGATCGTGGTGTTCCGGGGCGGCAGCCTGCCCGCCTTGGAAGCACTGCTGGGCAAGGAGTTTCCGTGAGCAGCATCCTGGATCCTCGCATCGCGCCGCTGCATGAGGCCGCAGCCCGGGCCCTCGACATGGCAGTCGCGCTGCAGCCGCCCGGCTTCGGGCGCGACCGCGCGGGACACGCCGCGCGCGTGAAGCAACTGGAGCGAGAAATCGCCGGCTTGCGCCGCGCGCGCCGGCCCTCGCCCAGGCCGCCGCTGCCCGCTGCGCGCGATGTCGCGCAGCTGAAGGACCTCAGCGGCCGGCACTTCGCGCGCAAACGTGAGCAGATCGCGGGGCTGCTGCAGGCGTACATCGAGGCGCTGAATTCGCAACCACGCCAGGCGCCCGCGGTAGTGCGAGATGGAATCGCACGCATCACGCGCGGCAAAGATACACCGCTGCTTAACGACGCCGACGAAGCATGGCGCTCCTTCCACGCGGGCGGTCGCAAGGCCGCAGTGGTGATGGCCGGTGCGACGCTGGAAGGCGTACTTCAGGCCGCGGTGGCGCGCCTGGGCAAGCCTGTCGAGGCCGCGTTCCGCGCCGTCTACCCGCAACGCAAGGCGCCGGCCGACGCAGACAGCTATCGCTTCGAGGAAGCGCTCAGCGTGCTGCGCCACATGGGGGTGCTGACTTCGGCCGTCAGCCACGTGGCGCGCGGCATCAAGGAACTGCGTAATTTCGTGCACCCGGCCGTGCAGAAGCGCCAGCGCGGCGGAGTAAGCGACGCGCAAGCGCTGCTGGCGCTTCAGGCTGTGGCGGCGCTGGTGGAAGAGCTGGCTGGACGGCTGGACTTAGATTGACTCGTGATGCACCGCCACTAGACTTTGCGGGATTCGGGGCTATGAGGGCGGGCTTTCCGGGGCTGAGAGCGGTGGACCTATGGCGGTACCTGTTTCGCAGATGTGGGCGGTTGCCAGCTACGTGTTGAAGCAGCGCATCCTGCGCCGCAAACGCTACGCGACCGTGCTGATGCTCGAGCCGCTGCTGCGCTGCAATCTGGCCTGCGCCGGCTGCGGCAAAATCCAGTACCCGGCGCACATCCTCAAGAAGGAAATGGAAGTCGCCGATGCACTGCGCGCTGTGGAGGAGTGCGGAGCGCCCATCATCAGCATCCCCGGCGGCGAGCCACTGATGTACAGCCACATCGCCGAGCTGGTGCGCGAGCTGGTGAAGCGCAAGAAGTACATCTACCTGTGCACCAACGCCCTGCTGCTCAAGCAGCGCCTGGAAGAGGGGCTGTTCGAGCCTTCCAAGTACCTCACCTTCAACATCCACATGGACGGCGACCGCGAGGCCCATGATTTTGCCGTCTGCCGCGAAGGTACCTTCGAGAAAGCCGAAGAAGCCATCAAACTGGCCGTCAGCAAGGGCTTCCGAGTGTGCACCAACACCACGCTGTTCGGTCACGCCCACCCGGAGCGCACCCGCAAGTTCTTCAGCCACATGATGGAGCTGGGCGTCGAGGGCCTGACCATGAGCCCGGGCTATAGCTACCAGAAGGCGCCCGACCAGCAGAACTTCCTGAACCGCGAAAAGACCTTCACTCTTTTCCGCGACCTGCTGAAAGACCCTGAGCCCCAGTGGAAGTTCAACCAGTCGCCGCTGTTCATGGAGTTCCTGATGGGTAAGCTGCATCTCGAGTGCACGCCCTGGGGCAACCCCTGCTACACGCTGTTCGGATGGCAGAAGCCCTGCTATCTGCTGCAGGAAGGCTACGCCGAAACCTGGGAAGAGCTGCTCAACGACACAAAGTGGGAAAACTACGGTCGCGCAAGCGGCAACAGCAAGTGCCAGAACTGCATGGTCCACTGCGGCTACGAGCCCACGGCCGTGCACGAAACCTTTAACAGCTGGAAGGGTTTCTGGCGCACCATGCTGGCCACGCTGAACGGCGTGAACAGCCGCCGCGGCGAGAACATCACGCCGCCCGCCGTGGGGCGCCGCATCGAGACCGGCACCGACGTACATTTCGACGATGAGCTGCTGAAGAAGCTGCACGAGGCACTGGACCATCGCGGCGACGTCACCATCACCCTGCGCGACGGCAGCGAGCACGAGGGCTTCGTCTTCAACATCGAAGGCGATACCGTCGAGTTCTTCCCCTCGCGCGACGCCGAAGCGCGGCTGATCGCCATCGAGTCTATCGACAAGGTCGAGTTGACCGGCCGCAATTTCGCCGATGGCCAGGGGTGGGAAGCCTGGGTCAAGAAGTACAACGACCAGAAAGCAAAGCGCGAGGCGGGCGAAAAGGTGGGCGCGATCGGTATATTCTCGGATCCTCTGTAGTGCTCAATGGTGCAACCTCATGTGTGGGCGACCCCTGCAGGTCGCCCGCGCTGTTAGTGACCTTTGCACAAAGCCCTTGACGGCGATAGCCTGTGGGGGCAGTTATGGGGGGAGTGCAGCCGGATGTCCCGGGCGGATGAATGCGCGAGTTGCCGAAAATCCTGTTTGTGGCCGCGACCGAGTCGGACGCCCTGCAGTTCATTAATCGGCTCGAGAACTCCCGTACTTACAAGCAGAAGGTTGGGTTGGTGCACGGCGGTATCTGGCACTACACCTCCGCAAAGTGCCTGATCACCGGCCACAACCCGGATGCCACGGCGGCCGCGCTGCGTGAGGCAATCCAGGTGGACAAGCCGATAGCGATTGTAAGCATCGGCTTCGGCAGTGCGCTCTCGAGCGCGTTGAACGTGGGCGACGTGGTGGTAGGTGTGACGTTCCTGAACCAGATCGGCCTGGGCAGTCAGTATCGGCCGGTGACGCTTCAGCAGCCTGTGCAGGAGATGATGCGGCGGGTGATCCGGTCGGTGCCGGGCATTGGCGGCATCCTGGGCAGCATAGTGACTGTGTTTGATCCTGTCCGCGAGGCGGCAGAGAAGATGAAGTTGCACATGCAGACCCAGGCCGACGTGGTGGACCAGAGTGCGATCGCGATTGCCAACATCGCCGAAGAGGAGAAGATCCCGTTCGTGGTGGCGCGCAGCATTTTTGACATGTCCGACGAGCGAGTGCCTGAGCTGGAACGCTACGTGCGGGAAAAAGCGAAGCTGTCCAGCTCACGCATCATCGGCAAACTCGCTGTCAATCCGGCGCGCATATTTAGCCTGCGCGAGATGCTAGGACGTGCGAAACTGTGCCGCGAACGGCTTGAGGTGTTCACGGAGGCGTTCTGGAACGCCCTTCTGGAGGGCAAGGAAACCGCCAGCGTGAAGGCCGAGAAGTCCGATTGAATGGTGCCGTTTCACCTGACTGGCGCACCGCTCCCTCCTATAATGCTCGAAATCATGGAATACAGGCATTGACGTCCCTGTTCGGGTGCATGGGTGGCGGAAGGAAACAACGAACGCAGGTCGGTATTCGAACGCGAAGCTCTTCCATTGATGGATGCGCTGTATGGCGGCGCGTTGAAACTTACCCGCAACTCGCGTGACGCCGAAGACCTTGTGCAGGATACGTACGTGCGGGCGTTCGAACGGTTCCACCTCTTCAGGCCCGGCACGAACTTGAAAGCATGGATGTTCCGCTTGATGACCAACCGCTTCATCAACCTTTATCGGCAGCGCAGGGCGCGTCCCGAAATCGCCGTACTCGAAAACCTGGGCAGCTATGTAGTCGAAGAAGACGACAGGCTGCGGTACGAGTTTCAGGCCAGCCATGAGTTGGCGGGTTTGATGAAGAATGAAGTGTTTCTGAACGCTCTTGATGATCGCCTGAAGCAGGGATTGCAGTCCCTCGCAGAGGAGTACCGCGAGGTGCTGGTCATGAACGTGATCGGCGGGTTGCCGTACAGAGAGATTGCCCTGGCGATCGACATTCCGGTGGGCACCGTGATGTCACGCCTGTCGCGCGCAAAGGCGATTTTGCGCGAACGCCTGACCGCTCTCGGGCGCGAAGTGATCCCGGGAGTTCTTGAAGCAAAGGGATAGTGCGGTATGTCAGCCACCAGCAACGAGCAACCTGGCATTCCGGAGATTCCCGAAGATCGCCGCTTCGTGTGGCGAAATCTGGAAGCATACCTGGCCGGCACTCTCTGCGAACCCGACCGCAAGCGCATCGAGAACTTCCTGTGCGAGTGCCCCAACACGCGGGAATACGTCGAAACTGAGCGGCAGCTCATCCAGCTGCTGAGGCGCTGCATGGATGAGCCTGAGGTCGCCTGCCCGGACGGCTTGCGCGAGCGCGTGTGTGCCGCGCTAGAGCGAAGCGAAACGGATGAGCCGGACGCGGCACGCGCCGCCAACACGCCGACAGGTAGCAAGCGCCTGGTGTTGGGTTTTCCATGGCTGGGTGCCGGCATGCTGGTCGCGGCCAGCATCATGCTGGTTGTGGCCGTGCTGCTGTTGTTCGGGCGCTCGCCGGAACCGGCCCCGATCAGCCTCCCGGGTGACCTGGCACCGTTGGTCGCCAGCGTCAGCATGGACGTGCCCCAGGCGGATCGCTGCCGTTATCGCGACGCGCTGGATGCGTACCGCCGACATTTCGCCGATGGTCCCGCTCTGCCTCACGAGATTCATGGATACAAGCTGAAGGTGTCCGAGTGGCACTGCGCCGAGATTGACGGTCGCCGCGTGATGTGCGCCACCTACGACGCCCCGGACGGCCATCGTTTCGGGCTGGTGGTGTTCCGCTGCAATTGCCTGGAGAAAGCCGCGCCAAAGGAAATGAAGGCGGTGGAGGTCGAACTGAACGGCCAGCTGGTGCTGCTCTGGCGCGAAGGTGACTACTTCCGAGGCTTGGTTGGTCATGATGCAGCTGTACTTCGCCGCCACATGGATGAGTTACGGCAGTCTGCGTAACTCGCACCCAGACAATGATTTGCGATTGCCTGCCGAAACCGGGGCTGTCGGTCTTGTTGGTGTCCCGAAAAATCGCGTGAGATATAGGAGCGCGGCCGGACCACCTACGAAGCCAACCACAGGCCCGGAGAACACGATGAAAAAGTTGCTCATAGTCCTGCTGCTTGCCGCTCCTGCGTTCGCGGTGTTTGGCTGCCAGCAGGATGCATCCGTTCAGGGAGACATTGCGAACCTGAAGCAGCAGGTTGCAGCCCTGCAGAATGAAAATGAACTCCTGCGTTCGCAGATTGGCGGCATGCCAAGCGCAGACGGTGGACAGTCCAACGATCTTGGCACCCTGCTTGCGCGCTTGGAACGCCAGGAACGCGAACTGGAGGCTGCCAACAGCCGCCTGGCTGATCTTGAGAAGAAGCCCGAGATGGTCGCCGCCAAAAAGGCCGAGGGTGAAGTGGAAGGCGAAGTCGCCGTAGACGACGCCGAGTACGAGAAGTTTAAAGCCATGGCCGAGCGCGACCGCGCAGAGCGCGACGCCGAGCGCCAGAAGCAGCGTGAGGAGCGCCAGGCCCAGCAGATGGCCGAGGCCAAGAAGATGGCAGAGAAGTACGGCTTCGAGTTCGATGAAAACGACCCGCGCGGCAGCATTATGAAGATCATGAGCGACCCGGCCCAGCGCGCCAAGGCCATGGAGGCCATGCGCACAGAGATGACCGAACGTCGCCTGGCGCCGCTGAACCTTGACGATTATCAGAAGCAAGAGGTGCTGCGCATCGAGGATGACACGCGTAAAAAGATCCGCGAGACCATGACCAACGCCCGTGAAAACGGAGCGACTCAAGAGGAAATCCAGCAGCAGGTAAAGCAACTGCAGGACGACCAGAAAGCGCAACTGGGTTCCGTTCTCACGCCGGAGCAAATGAAACAGTACGAAGAATCCGGTGCGGGTATGGGCGGAATGATGCCGAACCCTGAGGACCTGGGGCGCATGATTCCCGGCTTCGGTGGGGGAGGCGGCTGGGGCGGTGGCGGCCGCTGATCACACAGTCTGCAGTTAGGAAGCGGCGCCACGGTGCGGGGCGCCGCTTCTGTTTAATGCGCTGGCGCGCAGCGCTTCGGGTGCAAAGGATCTTGGAAGATTGGCAGGGGCGGAGGGATTCGAACCCCCACTTTCCGGGTAACAACCGGACGTGCTACCAATTGACACCACACCCCTTCATGCGTCCCGGGTCCTGTGAGCTGCGACCCGAGTTCAAATCGAAAACGCCCTGCTGTCGCAGGGCGCTGGTGGTCGGTTGCAATAACCCACTTAAGCCGCCTTGCGACACTCCCGGAGCAAGTTATTGGGATTGAAGCCGTACATTGCTTTCACCTTTTCGCTTCTCAACTTACACAGATCACTTGACGTGTCAAGTAAACAACCCGGAAAAGTCCGCTCAAAGTTCCGCTGCTTCACCCGATCTCCACAACCATATCCTACTATCAAACGCATGGAAGATTCAGCCGCACACGTCGCGTACCTTGACCGCTATTACGGCCGCCAGCGCTGCATCTACGACCTGTCGCGCCGCTTCTTTCTGCCGGGCCGCGACCGCCTGCTTCGGGCGCTGGATGTGCGGTCCGGCCACCATGTGCTCGAGATGGGCTGCGGCACCGCGCGCAACCTGCTGAAGCTGGCGCGTATGCAGCCCGATGCGCGGCTGTTCGGCATCGACGCGTCGGCCGAGATGCTGCGCACGGCCGCGCATCAGGTCAAATCGGCGGGGCTGCACGATCGCGTAAGCCTGAGGTGCTGCCTTGCGGAAATGGCCGACCCTGGCCGGACATTCGGCCTGGATCGCGGTTTCGACCGTGTGTTTTTCTCGTACTCGTTTTCGATGATGCCGGATTGGCGCGGCGTGCTGCAGGCGGCACTGCGTTGCCTGGCTCCGGGCGGTAAACTTGCGATCGTGGATTTCTGGGATCTCGCAGGTTACCCGCGGCCGGTTGCCCGCTGGGTGAACCGCCGACTGCACAACCACCGCGTGCACTTCGAGCCCGCGTTGCTGGCCCGACTGCACGAACAGGCCGGGCAGGGCGGCTACAGCCTGAAGCTTCGGTCGGTGGCGCGCCGCTGGGCTTACATTGCCGAACTGACGACTAGTTAGCGAAACCCTCGATCGCGATCACCACGCCCTCGTTGCTGTCGTAGTGCTTGCCCAGGCAGCTGACGTACAGTCGCTTGTCCGGCCCGAACCCGCAGTTGACAGGCCCCAGCAGGCCACTGGCAATGGTGCTGCACCGGGCGTTTTCGCCCTCACCCAGAGTGGCGATGAGCACGCGGCCTTTGTTGACGCCGGTCAGCGACCAGTTGTTGTCGGTGATGGCAAACTGGTTCTCCGTGCCGGGCACCGGCGCCAGGCCCATCGGGTCAAACACACCGGGAAGCTTCCACTGCCGTGCGGGATTGCCGGTCTTCAGGTCCCATTCAACAATCAGCCCGTCCTCCTTGCTGCCCGCGCCGCTATACACCACCAGCAGGTTGCCCCGCCAAGGGCGCGCCTGCATCGGAGAGTTCACGCTGATACCGTTGTCGTCGGCCGAGAACGCCGTCTCAAGCTTGCCGGTCTCCAGATCGAAGCGCAGCACCCAGGTCTTCTTGTCGTTGCCGTGGCTGCACACGTACAGCGTGCGGCCGTCAGGCATCAGCGTCATGCCGCAGAAGTTTCCCTCGCCTTTGTCGGTTTCGCCGCCGCCGGTGGGGCCGATGCTGTTACTGCGCAGCTTGAGTTCGTTGCCGGTGGGACCCTGCGGCGAGATCTCAACCACCTGCACGGTTTCGTCACCGTCGGGAAGGCCAGCGTCGCTTACTGCGATCCGGTGCTCGCTCAGCCATACGGCGGCCAAGGGGCCCACTTTGTACACCGGGGTACCGTCTTCGAGCTTCTTCCAGTACTCGGTGGACATGCCCTCGAGGATCGGCTTTGGCTTGCGATCTTCCATCAGCAGAATGCGTCCGTTGGCGCTGTCCACGATGGTCAGGTTGCCGTCGCCGGGGCGGAAGCTCACGAACGACGGATTGTTCAAGCCTTCCGCAACCACCGTGGCACGGTAACCCTGTGCAACCTCAACGTCTGCGATGCGCAACACTGGCGCCACGGGCAGTTTCTCCGGCCTTGCAACACAGCCGGCCAGCAGCATGGCGCCCAGCAACAGAACGCGTTTCATTGGCTCTCCGTCAGATACTTTACGGCATGATGGAGTAACGGCCGGGCAATGCAAGCTTGCATGTCAAACAAAACGGCCCGCGCGAGGCGGGCCGTTGCGGGTTTTCGTACGCTCTAGGCTTCTTTCAGGCACTTGATGATCTCTTCCAGCGCCTTGCGTCCGTCGCCGAACACCATGTAGTTGTTGTCGGCCTCGAACAACGGGTTCTTGACCATGGCGAAGCCCGGGCTGAGCGAACGCTTGATCACGAAGCAGGTTCGGGCTTCCCACACGTTCAGCACCGGCATGCCGTACAGCGGGCTGTCCTTCTTGTTCACGGCGTCCGGGTTTACCACGTCGTTGGCGCCGATCACAATTACCGCGTCCGTGGCCTTGAATTCGTTGTTGATCTGGTCCAGCTCGAACAGCTGCTCGTAGGGCACGCTGGCCTCCGCCAGCAGCACGTTCATGTGGCCGGGCATGCGTCCTGCGACAGGGTGAATGGCGTAGCGAACCTGGCAGCCTCGCGCAGCCATCATGTCGCCCAACTCGCGCACCAGGTGCTGCGCCTGGCTGACCGCCATGCCATAGCCTGGCACGAAGATAAGGCTCTGTACGTCCTCGAGGATCATTGCCACTTCCTCGGCTTCGGCAGACTTGACGTTTGTGTACTCGTCCGCACCGCCGCCCTTGCCGCCAGCCTCTGGCTCAGCGCCGAAGCCGCCGAAAAGCACGTTGGTGAGGCTGCGGTTCATGGCCTTGCACATGATCTGGGTAAGGATCAGACCGGCGGCGCCGACCAGCGAGCCGGAAACGATCAGTACCTGGCTGTTGATGGCAAACCCCGCCATCGCGGCTGCCAGGCCTGAATAGCTGTTCAGCAGCGAGATCACCACGGGCATGTCGCCGCCACCGATGGGGATCACCAGCATCACGCCCAGGATCAGAGCCATGACCGTGACCGCGATGACAATGCCCATTCCGGGCATGCCGCCGGTGGTGAACACCACCATCACGCTGCCGCCTAGCGACATGATCAACAGGGCCGCGTTGATCACATGGCGCCCGGGCAGCAGGACTGGCGAGCCGCTGACCTTGCCGCTGAGCTTGCCGAACGCGATCAGTGAGCCGGTAAAAGTAACGCAGCCGATCACGATGGAGAGCATCACGGCGAGGCCGTTCACGGCGCTGGGCGCAGCCTCGCCCATGCTGGCACTCATGAGCGGTTGCATGGGAATGTGGTGGAACGCGTAGGCGGCGAGGGCTACCAGGGCTGACGCCAGGCCGCCCGAACCGTTGAACAAAGCAACCATCTCTGGCATCTCGGTCATCTCGACCTTGATCGCGGCCACAACGCCTACCACGGATCCGATGACGATGCCCGCCACGATGAACCAGGGCTCGATCCTGCCCATTTCGACGAACTGGCTGACCATCGCGAGCAGCATGGCGCCTGCGGCCAGCTGGTTACCCGATCGGGCGGTCTTCACCTTGCCCATGCGCATGATGCCGAACATGAACATCAGCACGGAGGCGAGATAGCCCGCGTTAGCGGCAAGGACCTGCGGGGATACTGGACCAGTCATTCCAAGCAACACGTGAGTGCCCTTCGTTGGTTACTTCTTCTTTGAGCCGAACATCTTCAACATACGCTCGGTCACCATGAAACCGCCCGCCACGTTCACCATTGCGAAGATCACCGCCAGGCAGCCGACGATGGTCGCCGCGATTGTGCCGTGACCGTTGGTCATCGCCAGCGCGCCCAGGATGGTGATTCCCGAAATCGCGTTGGCGCCCGACATCAGCGGCGTGTGCAACGTGGGCGGGACCTTCGTGATCAACTGGTAGCCCGCCACGCAGGCCAGGATGAAGGTGTAGAAACCGACAAGCACTTCTCCGGTCATGCCTTCTTCTCCTCAGCTTCCGACTTCGCCTCGCCGGCGGTCTGTTCCTTCTTTGCTTCCTCGGCCTGTTTGTCCGCAGCTGGTTCTTCCTTCTTCAGTGGCGGCAGGCCCATCAGCTCGCGGACCTTGGGGTGGTGAACTTCGCCGGCGTGGCAGATCATTGCCCCGTCAACGATTTCATCCTTGTAGTCCCACTTGAAGTTGCCCTGCTTGTCCATCGCGTCGAACAGGATGTTCTGCACGTTCTTCGCGTACATGTCCGAACTGTTGACGGCAACAGTGCTCGGCCAGTTCAGGTCACCCACTATGGTGACGCCTTCCTTCACTACCGTCTTGCCCGGCTCGGTCAGCTCGCAGTTGCCGCCGCGTTCTGCAGCCAGGTCGATGATTACGCTGCCAGGGCGCATTGACTTGACGTGCTCGGCCGTGATGGTGACAGGCGCCTTTTTGTAGGGAATCAGCGCCGTGGTGATGATCGCGTCGGCGTTGGCGAAGGCCTTCTTCAGCATCTCGGCCTGGGCCTGCTTGTATTCTTCCGTCTGTTCCGCCGCGTAGCCGCCCTCGCCCTTCTTGACCTCGACGCCCTGGACCTCGAGGAACTTGCCGCCCAAAGACTCGGCCTGCTCCTTGGTTTCCGGGCGCGGGTCCGTGGCTTCCACGATCGCGCCCAGGCGCTTGGCCGTGGCAATGGCCTGCAGGCCCGCCACGCCGACGCCGATGATCACGAAGCGCGCGGGCTTAATCGTGCCGGCGGGCGTCATCATCATAGGCAGGATCTTGTGCAGGTGGTTCGCTGCCACCAGCACCGCCTTGTAGCCGGCCAGGCTGGCCTGGCTGGAGAGCGCGTCATCTTTCTGGGCGCGCGTGGTGCGCGGAATCGCGTCCATGGCGAACATGCTGATCTTGCGCTCATTGAGCTGCTTGACCAGATCCAGGTGCTCGAACGCCCACAGGAAGCTGATCAGCGAGCCGCCTTCCTTCATCTGCTTGATCTGGTCTTCCGTGGGAATGTTGATCTGCAAGACGATGTCGGCGTTGCCGAAGCCCTTGGCGCGGTCGGATTCGATCTCGGCGCCGGCGTCCTTGAACTGTTGATCGCTGACGTGCGAGCCGCTTCCAGCACCTGACTGCACCACTACTTTCAGGCCCTTTGCGGTCAGCTTCTTGACGGTGTCGGGTGTCGCGGCGACGCGGCGTTCGCCTTCCGGGGCTTCCTTGGGGATGAATACCGAAACCATGGATGCTCCATGCTTTCGCGCAATGCGCGAAAAAACTCAAATCTGTCGGGTGGGTCGGGTGGATCAAAAGCGCATTGCTTCTAGCAAGCAGGGGGGGTGGGAGCAATGGAATGCAGAGCCCTTAGGCCGGGGTGCGAAATGGCACAGATCTACTCTTCCTCGCCGTAAACCCGCTGTTTCCACTCCGCGCGGCGGGCCAGGCGCGCGGCGCGCTCAGCGAGCTGGTCTTCGTGCAGTCGCATGGCCTTGCGCACCAGGGGCTCGACCTCGTCGTGCTGCGCCAGGGACTGGAGCACGGCGGGGGAAAGCTGCTCCGGCCGTGCTCCCGGCTCACCTCCGCATGCTTCGATCCACAAGCCGGTTTGCCGGCTGTCGATCTCCAGAGCCAGGGCCAAAGCATTGGGGGCCGCCTTGCGACGGTGCTGGAACAACACGTGGGCCAGGCGGCGAAGCTTGTGGTACGTCTGCATTTCCGGGCGGCGCGCGCGGGGGAGGATCTCCAGCAGCGCTGACTCCACCTTGGGCTTGGGCCAGAACACCTTGGCCGGCACGCGCCGCTTGATCAGCGCGTCGGCGAAACACCAGCGCAGCAGCGACGGCAGGCCCCAGTGCTGCGTGCCGGGCTCGGCGGCCAGTTTCTCCGCCACGTCGTACTGCACCATCACCAGAATGCGCTCAAAGGGCAGGCCGGACTCCAGCGCGGCAATCAGCACGGCCGTGGCCACCGAGTAAGGCAGGTTCGCCACCAGTTTCAGGCGCCCGCAGCGGGGCGGCCTGCCGGACAGGTGGGAGTGGACGGTAGGGACACGCTGCCGCGTGTCCCCGGGGCTGGAAGTTGAATCCGAGGACACGCTGCCGCGTGTCCCTACATCCAGTAACGGCAATTCGCCCGTCCGCATGTACTCGGCCAGGGAGGCCACCAGTTCGTCATTCAAACCGCGGCCCTGCTGGTTGAGGGCGTCCACGTGCACCTGCACCAGGTTGCCCACACCGGCCAGCACGTCGCGCGAGAGATCGAACATGCCGGGATCGACTTCGACGCTGATCACCAGGCCGGCCGCGTCGCACAGGTAGCCGGTAAGGGAGCCCGCGCCGGTGCCGATTTCAAGCACGCAGTCGCCCTCGTCGATTTCGGCATCGGCCACGATGGCCTTGAGCAGGTTGAAGTCGCACAGGATGTTCTGGCCGAACTTCTTCTTGGGCCGAATCCCATAGGCCTGCATACGAAGTTTCAGCTCAGCAAGTTTAAGCGGCTCGGGCATGGAAGACTTTTAGCCACGGATTTCACGGACGGACACGTAGCGACTCCGTGTATCTCCGTGAATTCCGTGGCTATCTCTAATTGTCGCGCAATTCCTTGAGCAGGCGTTTGGTCAGCACGCCGCACATCTTTTTGCGGTAGTCGGGGGCCATGGGCACGTTGAGCTTGGGCTGGGCCTGGGTCTGTACGTGCGTCGCCACGCTGTCGATCAGCTCGTCCGTCAGCGGCTTGCCGATCACCTCCGGCATGCCCTCGTAGGGGTGCACCATCAGGTAGCTGTCGGCCGCTTTGCGCACGTCTTCTTTGGCGAAGTCGAACAGCACCGGCGTAGTGTCCACGGCGCCGAGCCCGATGCGCAGGCGCTTCGCCTTCTTGCCGTCCAGCTCCAGGGCGATGCCGACGCCGACCACTGAGAAATCAATGCTCTGGCGCGGGGCCAGCTTCTTCCAGCCGCTGCGCACGCCCAGCGCCCACTTGGGCAGGCTCACTTTCGCCAGGATTTCGCCCGGCTTGCGGTCGAAGCGCTGGATGCCGTCGCCCCAGTAGAAGTCGTTCAACTTCACGGTGCGCTCGCCGGCCGGGCCCACAAACGTGGCTTCGGCGCCAAGCGCGATCAGCATGGGGGCGAGGTCTGACGAGTGCGTCGCGACGCAGACCTTGTTGTTCAGCTCGGATTTGCCGTTCACGTTGATGCGCGGCACCACGTGGCAGCGGTCGCCGTCGGCCTTCAGGCAATAGCCCAGGGAGTTGCGCCAGAAGTAGCTCTGGTTGAAGAAGTGGCAGCGGTTGTCGAGCATCAGGTTGCCGCCCAGGGTGCCGCTCTCGCGCAGCAGGGGCGACGCGATGTGCGCCGCGGCCTCACGCACGCCGGCCGGAATCTCCGTGTTGTGCTCTAGTTCGGTCAGCGTGACGCCCGCGCCGATGGTTGTGGCGGTTGCCTGTTTCAGCTCCGCGATGTGCTGCAGGCTGATCACATGGCCGCGGGTGTTGAGGCCGCACTTGTAGTTGGGCAACAGGTCCGTGCCGCCGGAGATGAAGTCGGCGTCGTCGCCCAGCTTTTTCGCCAATGCAACGGCGTCGGCCAGTGTGGTCGGTTGGTGAAGCTCAAACTTCGGCAGCAACATCGTCATGGCTTGTCTCTTTCAACTGCATTGCGCGAAGGGTGCGAAGGTCCTGCTGTTGGTGACGCCTCCTTGCGTGAACGGTTTTTCTACCAACAGATGCTCGAGCTGGCAAAGGGTGGCAACGCAAACGGCCCGGCGCGGGGCCGGACCGTTGCAGGGGGAGCAAGATTCAGGGGCTGATGGCGTGCAGTTCCACGCGCTCTTTGCCCTCAACGTTGGTTTCGAGCACCAGGCCGATGGTCGGCTCGTAGTACTTGTATTCCAGGGCGGTCGGCTCAAGCGGGCTCCACTCGATGGTCTGCACGCAGTTGGTGTACTGGGTGCCGCTGGTCAGCGTGACCGTCACGCCCGTGCGCAGGACCATGGCGCGGTCCTCGGCCTCCGTGGCGAGCAGTTCCTGCTGATAGGTGTCGTCGGTCGCGGGTGCCGCTTCGATGATGAAGCCCGGCAGGGCGCCGCCCACGCCGGCTTCCCATGAGCCCGCGGTGTCGGTGCCGACCAGCGCGCCGCTGCTGTCGTACTCGTAGGCGATGGTGTCCTCGCCCATGTACCAGACGTTGCCGGCGTCGTCCTGAGCAAACCAGTCGAGGGTGTCTTCCTGGATCACCGCGTTGATGTAGCTGCGCTCGCGCACCTCGACGCAGGTGACGCCGTTTACACTGCGCGTGGTGCCCAGCACGTCGAACACGATCAACTCTGTAGCGCCTCCCACCACGCGCTTGTAGCTGTAGCTTTCGCCCGGATTGAGCGGAAACAGGCTGTTGTCGATGGTGGTTGGGGCGCTGAAGGTTGCCGCTCCGAAGTTAGGCAGTCCGGCCGTGGACTCGAGGAAAGTGCCCTTCAGCTCGCCGAATTCGCCGTCGTCGATGATCTCCTCGCGCACCATGCCGATGCCGGGGGCGTAGTACTTGTACTCTTCGGAGTCTTCCTCCAGCGGGTTACACTCGAGCGTGCGAAGGCAGGTGAAGTTGCGGCCGTCGGCCAGGATGATCGGCACGTTCAGTTCCTCGATGCGCGCGCGGTCAATGGCCTGTCCGGGGTAGTACTCCTGGTGGTAGGACTCTCCGACTACGGGCGTGGCTGGCATGATGATGCCCGCGATGGCGTTGGTGCCGGTACTCGCGATGTCGGCGCCGGCTTCCCAGGAGCCCGCGCTGTCGGTGCCGATCAACGTCCCGGCGGCGTTGTAGTGGTAGTTGGTGACGTCTTCGCCGAAGTACCAGACGTTGCCGGCGTCGTCCTGGGCGTACCAGTCGAAGGTATCCTCGATCAGTAAGTCCTTCAGGTAAACGCTGTCGCGCACCACCACGCAGGTGACGCTGTTGACCACCTGGGTGGTGCTGAGCACTTCGATCACCGTGGTCTCGATGCCTTCTTCCGTCGCCCCGCGGTACAGGTTGATCGTGCCGGGCGTGAGCGGGAAGTAGGTGTTCGTGATGGCGGTGGGAGTGGTGAACACGGCTGAGCCGAAATCGGGTATCGCGGCCGAGATGGGGCATACCCAGGCTTCTTCGTCTTCTTCCTGGGAAGGGCAGGCGGTGAGGAACAGGCAAGCGGCCAATACGGCCAGCCAGACGGCGCGGCTCAGGAATTCGTGGCTTCGCATGTCAGGTCTCCAGAGGGGTAGCGGGGTCTGGAGGCAGCCTAGGCGCGTGAAGATGAGAGAAAGATGAGGCGGAGGTAACTTTTCTCACCAAGTTCGCGCGGCCCAGCGTGCAGCAGCTTTCGCACGGCAAAAAACTGCCCACGTTGTGTTTCGTGGGCAGTGCGGAGTGTTTTGAGTCGAGGCCAGGCTGCTTACTTGCCTTCCCGTTGCTTCTTTTCGATCGCCTTCAAAATCCGGTCCGGGGTCATGGGTACTTCGAACATGCGCACGCCTACGGCGTCGTAGATGGCGTTTCCGATGGCCGGGATCACCGGCGCCAGCGCACCTTCGCCGCACTCCTTGGCGCCGAAGGGGCCCTCCGGGTCGTGGCTCTCCACGATGATCACCTCGATCTCCGGCGTGTCGAAGGGCGTCGGGATCTTGTAGTCGAGGAAGTTGGCGTTCAGCAGTTGCCCGTTGCGGTAGCGCAGTTGCTCGCTCAGCGCCTGGCCTAAACCCATGTGCACGCTGCCCTCGATCTGCCCTTCCACGCTCAGCGGGTTCAACGCCTTGCCGCAGTCGTGGGCCGCCCACACCTTCAGCGGCTGCACGAAGCCCGTTTCCGGGTCCACCTTCACCTCGGCGATGAACGCGCTGAAGCTGTAACTGGGGCTCAACCCCGCGTTGCTGCCCTTGAACGTGCTGCCCAGCGGCGGGCTCTGGTAGCTGCCGCTGGCAATCAACGCGCCCACATCGGCCTGCGCCTCGTGCAGCGCCTCCATGAAGCCCACGCGCACGTCCGGCTTGCTGCGGCACACCAGCTCTTCATTCACGAAGTCAAAGTATTCGCCGCGCTGGCCCGTCAGCCGTGCGGCCGCATCGGCAAGCTTGTGCCGGATTTCCTCGGCCGCGGCGCGCGCCGCGTTGCCGGCCATGAAGGTCACGCGTGAGCTGTACGAGCCCAGGTCGATGGGCGCGGTGTCGGTGGTGGTGGACTTCACGTGGATGCGGTCCATGTCCACGCCCAGCACCTCCGCCACGCACTGGGCCAGCACCGTGTCGCTGCCCTGGCCGATGTCGGCCGCGAGCGAGTGCACGGCAATGCCGCCGTCGAGGTCGATCTTCAGGTGCACGGTGCTCTGCGGCAGCTTGTTCCAGTGGATCGGCAGCGCCGAGCCGCTGATGTACCAGGCGCAGCCGACGCCGATGCCGTGGCCGTAGGGCAGCTTGCCCCACTTGTTCTTCCAGTCGCTGCGCTTCATGGCCTCGGCGAGGCCTTCGCGGACACCGTTGCTGGTGATACGGAACTTGTGGAACGGCGTCAGCGTGTTGCTCTCGAGAAAGTTGCGCATGCGCAACTCGCAGGGATCGATGCCCAGTTCCACGGCCGCCATGTCCACCAGGGTTTCGGTGCAGTAGCGCGGGTTGACGCTGCCGTGGCCGCGCATAGCGCCGCTGGGAATGCGGTTGCTGTAGATGCGCTTGCCGTGGTAGCGGAAGGCCGGGATGCGGTAGGGGCCGTTGCTGAGCACGCCGTTGTAGTAGGCGCTGACCACGCCGAATGAGCCGTACGCCCCGCCGTCGATGATCACGTCGGAATCCAGCGCCAGCAGCTTGCCGTCCTTGCTGAAGGCCATGCCCAGCTTGCTTTCCGTGGGGTGACGGCCTCTGCCCGTGAGGAAGGTTTCCTCGCGGTCCATGGTGACCTTGACAGGGCGGCGCGTCTTCATGCTCAACAGCGCGGCAATCATTTCATGCTGGAAGGGGTCCGACTTGCCGCCGAAGCCGCCGCCCACCATGGTGCGGATCACCTGGATCTGGTGCATGGGCAATTCCAGCACCTTGGCGAGCGCGCGGTGTGTGTAGTGGGGGACCTGCTGCGGCGTATAGAGCTGCAGGCGGTCGTCGGCGTCCCAGTGGGCGATCACCGCGTGCGGCTCCGTGAAGCCGTGGCTGATGCCGTCGAACTTGAACTCGGCGCTCACGATCGCGCCGGCCTCCTTGAACGCGGCCTCGACGTCGCCGAACTCCTGGTCCACGGCCTTGTGGATGTTGGTGTTGGGATGCTTCTTCTCGACCTTCTCGTGCAGTTGCAGCTCGGGCGCGACATCTTTCAGGCTGTCGCGCGGCTTCAGGAACTCTTGCAGCGGCTCATACCTCACGTCGATCAGCCAGATAGCCTCGGCCGCGATTTCCTCGGTGTCGGCGGCGACGGCGGCGACCGGCTCGCCGTTGTAGATCACCTTGTCGCTCGCCATGGCGACTTCGTCCTGGCTGACGGGCAGCACCCCGAAGCGGTTCTCGGCGTCGCGGCCGGTGACGACGGCGCGCACGCCGGGCAGGGCCTCGGCCTTGCTGGTGTCGATCGAGACGATTTTCGCGTGGGGCGTGGTGGCGCGCAGGATGCGGCAGTGCAGCATGCCGGGGAACTTCATGTCGTCGGCATACACCCCCTCGCCGGTGACCTTGCGGTAGGCGTCCTTGAGGGGCACGCGCTTGCCGATCACGTTGAAGGGGGCTTCAGCGGGCGCGCCGGACTCGGTCCAGACGCCCTTGTTGAGCTGGTGGTTGTTCTGAGTCTGGCCTGATCCGCTGACTATCGGCATGTCGTTCTTTCATTCGAACTGC
This sequence comes from Planctomycetota bacterium, assembly GCA_020638635.1. GTDB lineage: Bacteria > Planctomycetota > UBA8742 > UBA2392 > UBA2392 > JACKID01. The sequence goes on along the minus strand of JACKIE010000003.1, from coordinate 213,470 downwards.
GTGAATGGCCACGAAATCACGAAAGCACCAAAGGAACTGCCACGAAAATCTTGCTCTTAGTCAGCGCATCTTTCGTGCGCATTGCCTTTTGTGATTTTGTGTTTTCGTGGCCCGTTTGCTTTTCAGACCTTGATCGGTGTCGGCTGGGGGGCGTCTTTCTTGCGCAGCTCTGACGCCGCTTGCTCGACTGCGTCGTAGATTTTCATGAAGCCTGTGCAGCGGCACAGGTTGCCGGAGAGTGCTGCCTTGATTTCTTCGCGTGTGGGGTCGGGGTTCTTGGCCAGCAACTCGGCGCTCTTCATGATGAAGCCTGGCGTGCAGTAGCCGCACTGGCTGCCGCCGCACTCGGCAAAGGCCTTCTGCAGCGGGTGCATCTGGTATTCGTTCAGGCTCTCGATGGTGTGCACGCTGGTGCCCTGGCACTCCAGCGCCAGGGTCAGGCAGCTGAGCTTGGCCTTGCCGTCGATGTGGACGGTGCAGCAGCCGCAGGTGCCCATATCGCAACCGACCTTGGTGCCGGTCAGGTTCAGCTCGTTGCGCAGGACTTGGGCCAATGTGTGGTAGGGCTCAACGGCGACTACGACATCGCGCCCGTTGACCTTCAGTTTAAGCAGTTGCTTAGCCACGACTTCCTTCCTGACCGCCCGATCCATAAGGTTAACGTGCAATTGGCCGAAGTTTAGCCCGGCCGTCGCCCCTCGCAAGGCGTGTACGGGCGCCGAAATTCTGTGTAAGTTGTGTGCTAGTAAGTCCACACCTTGGTAGACTTACGCCGACTATCGGTGCAAAAAACGACCCGGAGGATTCACCCGATGAAAAACCTGCTGCTGATCGCCTTCGCTACGCTCGCCCTTGCCATGGGCGCGAACTTCATCGACGCCTGCCCCAACTGTGAGGGCAAGCAGGTCGTGAAGGCCGACGAAAAGAAAGCCGAGAAGGCTGAAGTCAAGACGGAGAAGGCAGCGGCAATGGCCGAGGTGAAGGCTGACTGCAACGCCAAGGGTTGCGGCACCGCCAAGCGCGCTTCCGCTGGCCAGTCCGTGAAGGCCGACCGTGACTGCGCCGGCAGCTGCAAGAAGGCCGCCGCCGGGGAAGCGGTTGCCTGTGACGGCTGCGGCGACTGCTGCGGCGGCTGCTGCACCAAGGCCAAGGACGGCAAGGGCGACTGCTGCGGCGGTTGCTGCAACAAGAAGGAAGGCTGTGGCGAAGGCTGCGGCGAGGGCTGTGGAAGCAAGGCCGAGGCCAAGCCGGTCAAGAACTAGCATCGGACTGAGACTTTTCACAACGCCCGGGACCTCCCGGGCGTTGTGCTTTCGGGGCGATTGTCTTACACACAAATTCTGCCCCGTCGCTCTGAAACCCGCTACACGAAGCGGTTTCGCGGGATACTCTTTAAGCATGCGAGCCAAAGCCCCCACAGCGAAGCAGCCCCTGGTGCAGGGTCCGATCCAGCGTCTGCGCGCCGCACTGAAACCGGACTTGAACTTCAAGCGCGTCAAGCGCGACAACCGCATCCTGTGGAAGCTGTTGCCGCTGATCGTGCTGCCTTTTGCGGGCGCGGCCTTGCTGGCCATGCACCCGCCGCGCTGGCCCGAACCCGGCGCGCAGCCGGTGGCGTGGCTCGACGTGCTGTTCTTTGGTGTCGCGGCCCTGACGATTGTGGGCGCGTTCATCGTGGGAGCCAATCGCGTGCTGAAAGCGTGGGCCGAAAGCGTGCCGGAATCGCCCGAGGCCGCGCTGCGCGAATTTTACCGCGAAGTCCTGCCCGGCAAGCCCTCCGTACGCCGGCTTGACTCGTTGCTCGCGGGCTTCGATGTGCCCGGCCCGCGCGTGCAGCCGGTGTTCCACTGGCTGGCCGCGTCGGCCGTGCCCACACTGGATTCACCACGCAGCGTGGCGAAATACTGGCGCGCCCTGGTGCGCGGCAACAAGGACTTAACTCGGCGTTTCCGTATCACCGGCCTGGCGCTGGAACAGCCGGTGGCGGACGTCGCGCTGGCCACCGTGCAGATGCACGCCACGGTGACCCGCAAGATCCCCGCCTTCATTGCGGCGGTAGTCGGCGTGGCGATTGCAGTGGCGCCATTCTTGGCGGGCATGGAGCGTATTGAGCGCTACGGTGTATCGTTCTGGACCGCCGTGGCGGCCGCTTGCGCACTGGGGCTGGTGGTCGGCTGGCTGTTGCGCAAGGCGCTGCACGCCGGGGCCGAGAGCCGCGACGTGGCCGTGCACAAGTTGCTGGTGCGGCAGTCGCATGACTGGCGGCTGCTAAGCGGCGAGTGGGAAAGCCAGGACGAGGCCGACACCGCCTGGCTCGATCCGAAGCTGTTGAAGTAGAGGACAGAGGTCAGAGGCTGGAGGTCAGTGGAACTCCGGCTGCGCCCTCCCGTTGTAATCAGGACCTGCCTGATCGCCCGGATCCCGGCCGAACGCCCTGGATTGCCGCTGTTGGTTTCCCTGGCCTCTGACCTCCGGCCTCTTTCTTGCTAGCATCCTGCCCATGGCGAAACCGACCACCATTGGCGCGTTGAAAGAGTCCGGCTGGAAGTCGCGCAGTGTGAAAGACGAAATGCGCGACAACCTGGTGCGGCGCATCCAGTCCGGGGCGCGGCTGTTCGAGGGCATCGTGGGCTACGACCGCACGGTGCTGCCCCAGGTGATCAACGCCGTTCTTTCGCGCCACAACCTGATCCTGCTGGGCCTGCGCGGGCAAGCCAAGACCCGCATCCTGCGCGGCCTGATCGAGTTGCTCGATGAATACATGCCCGTGGTGCGCGGCAGCGAAATCAACGATGACCCGTACAGCCCGATCAGCAAACGAGCCCGCGAGCTGGTGGCGCTGCACGGCGACGACACGGAAATCGAGTGGCTGCACCGCGATGCCCGATACGCCGAGAAGCTGGCCACGCCGGACGTCAGCATCGCAGACCTGATCGGCGACGTGGATCCGATCAAAGCTGCAACGCAGAAACTCACCTTCGCCGACGAGGAGGTGATTCACTTCGGCATCATCCCGCGCACCAACCGCGGCATCTTCGCCATCAACGAGCTGCCCGACCTGCAGCCCCGCATCCAGGTGGGCCTGCTGAACATCCTTGAGGAGAAGGACATCCAGATTCGCGGCTTCCCGGTGCGCATCCCGCTGGACCTGATGCTGTGCTTCAGCGCCAACCCCGAAGACTACACCAACCGCGGCAGCATCATCACGCCGCTGAAGGACCGCATCGAGTCGCAGATCCTTACGCACTACCCGCTCACGCTGGATGACAGCAAGGCGATCACAGACCAGGAAGCCTGGACCGATCGCCCCAAGCTGGCGGAAATCCATGTGCCCGCTTTCATCCGCGACGCAATCGAGCAGATTGCATTCGAGGCGCGCAAATCCGAGTTCGTGGACCAGGCCAGCGGAGTCAGCGCGCGCATGACCATCGCGATTCTCGAAAGCGTGCTCAGCAACGCCGAGCAGCGCTGCCTGCGCACCAGACAGAAAGAAACCTGGCTGCGCGTGATCGACCTCGCGGCCGGAATTCCCGCCATGTCCGGCAAGCTGGAACTTGTGTACGAAGGTGAGCAGGAAGGTGCCCACAAGGTCGCGACCACCATCATCGGCGCGGCCGTGCGCACCACCTTCGAGAAGTACTTCCCCGGCGTGTACGCCACCCGCGCGCGCGCCGGGCGCAACAAGCGCGAGGCGGTGCCCCAGCGAGAAGAGGGCCCGTACAAGCCGGTGATCGATTACTTCGCAAAGGGCAAGCGGCTGGAGCTGACGGACGACACCAGCGACGACGAATTTGCCAAGCAGGTGAAGAGCGTGCCGGAGCTCGAGAAGCTGACGCTCGAGTACCTGAAAGGCCTGAAGGGCGGCGAGCTTGCGGTGGGCATGGAGTTCGTGCTGGAGGGCCTGCACCAGAGCAGCCTGCTGGCCAAGGAAGACCTCGACCGAGGCGTGCTGTACTGCGACATGCTGGGCGCCATGTACGACGACCTGGCTTGACTGCGGTTGTCCACGAAGGGCACCAAGTCCACGAAGCACTGCGAAGAGCGCTACCGTCCTTGGTGAACTTCGTGTTCTTCGTGGACCACACGCAGTTGCAGTTGCCCAAATGAAACAGGGACAGGCACCTGGGTGCCTGTCCCTTTTGGTTCCCGTGCGGACGGGACGTCCGCGCTCCGTGGTTAGCGGCGTTCGATGATCGCCTTGCCTTCGGTGGCTTCCTTCAGGCTGTCGCCCTGCAGCCACTTCTTGGCTTCCTCGTCGCCCTTCAGTGTGGCGTTCCAGAACATCAGGCTGCTGGTCTTCACCCATTCCGCGCTGGGGTTGGCGGGCTGCTGCTGGCCGCCGCGGCCCATGCGCGGCTGGGCGCCGCCGAAGGTCCAGTTGCTGGCGCCTTCGATGTACACGTGGTATTTGCCGCCCCCCTGCGCGAGTTCGAAAGGCTGTTTCTTCCACTTGGCATCCTGGCCCTCGCCGGTGGTGTCGTCGCTGCCGGTCATGGTCATCATGGGCAACGCCAGGGTCTTGAAGCTCTCCTTGGTCAGTCCGCCCTGGTCCGCGCCGGCCGGGCTGAGCGCCAGGATCGACTTCACCCGCTTGTCCAGCAGGTTCTGCGACTTCAACTCTTTGCTTTCAGTGCCGTCCTCGGCCTTCACGGTTTCTTCCACGTTCACGCTCGCGCCGCCGATCAGCTCGGCCGTGTAGGCGCCCGCGTTGTGGCCGGCAACGCCGACCTTCTCGAGGTCGAGTTTGTCCTTCAGGCGCGGCTCGGCCTCAATCAGCGCCTTGGCGTTGTCGAGGATCAGCTTGAGGTCCGCCACGCGGTCGATGCCGATCTTGGCGTCCAGCGGCGCGGGCGCGAAGCCGCGTCCACGGCCCTGGCCGCGACCCTGGCCACGGCCGGGCTGGGGCTGCGCCGGCTCGGCGGGGTCTTCGATGAAGCTGTCGAGCGAGTCACCCAGCATGTCGAAGTCATCTTCACCGGGCTTGTTGGGCTCTTCCTTCGGCTTTTCGGGCTGTTCCGGCTGCTGGCCACGGCCGCCGCGGCCGCGCCCGCCGAAGCTGGACATCTCTTCCTTGGTGAGGAAGCCGTCGCCGTCGGAGTCGAGGGTTTCGAAGAAGGCCTGTATCTGCTCCGGCAGTTCTTCCTTGCTGAGCTTGCCGTCCTTGTCCTTGTCGTACTGCTCGAACATCTGGTCGGCGTTCATGCCGCCGCGGCGCTGGCGGGCGTCCGCGTGGTTGGGCACTAGCACCACGAAGCCGTGGGCGGCCCAGTACTGCGGCAGGGTGAGCGAGCGGTCGTTGCTGCTGCCCGCGCTGTGGCTGAACAGGATCACCGGATACTTGCCGGCCTCTTCCGGGAAGATGGCGGCCAGGCTCAGTTCCTTGCTGCGGGCCTCGTCCTTCAGCTTGATTTCGCTGACCGTGACGATCTTGAACTTACCCTCAGGCGCCTTGTTGGGATCAATTGAGGGCTTGGCGTCACCTTCTGTGGTCTTGTCGGGGGCGGGCTCAGGCTTGGCGTCCTGCGCCAGCGACATTGAGCCGATGATCAGCGTGGCAAAGGCCACCGCCGCTATCCGCGTCCAGAACATTCGCGTCTCCTGTGTCGGTTAAAGGGGCGTCCGCACGGCCACCCGGGTTTTGTTTAGTGACCCACCAACCAGCCAAATGGTTCCAACCCCGGCGAATTTAATTGCGCCCTGCTCGCACAACGAAAACCCCCGGCCGGGGCCGGGGGTTTGATGTTACTTGCCTTCCTCAGGTGGTTTTCCGACCGGTTTTTCTTCCGGCTTGGTTTCTTCGGGCAGCAAGCCTTCGAACACTTTCACCAGGTCGTTGGCGTTGTCGGCGGCGCCGGTGCCTTTGTACTTCTCGGCGAAGGTGCGGTACTCGCCCAGGCACTTCTTGCGGAACTCGATGACCTTCTCGGCGTCGGTTTCGTCCACGTCCTGGAAGTATACGTCCAGCGACATCATCAGCTTCAGCAATTCGCGCTTGGCCGCGACTTCGTTCTGGACCGTCTTGTCATCGGCGAGTTTCTTCAGGCGCGCGGCGGCTTCCACCGCGTCGTCCAGGCCCTTGTAGTTGGTGGCGAGAATCTCCCAGCAGCTCATCGCCAGGCGATAGTTCTTCATTACTTCGGCTGTTTCGGCGCGCACGGTCAGGGTGCCCAGCCGATCGTCGATGCGCTCCATGATGTAGTTGGCGTCGGCCTCGGCGGTTTCGTCCTCGGTGTTGTCGTAGACGGCCTCGGCAAGCTTGTAGGCCTCGGCGTATTTGCCCTCGCCAAACGCCTTGGCGGCGGCTTCCACTTCCTTGTGCACGGCCGCCTTGCCCAGGCCCGGGTACTTCACCTTGGCCAGCTCGCTCTCGATGATCGTGTCGTAGTCGCTGCGGCCGGAGAACAGGACCTTGCCGTCAACGCCGACGATCCACACGTTGGGCAGCACGGGGGCCTCGAAACCGGCCTCCCAGAAGCTGTCCATGGCGATGGGGTACTTGATGCCGTTCTTGGTTACGATTTCTTCAACTTCTTCAAGCTGGTGTACCTGTGCGTAGAGCGTGACTACGTGCACGCCGGGCTTGGCGGCCAGATCGTTCATGTGCGGCAACTGCCGCATGCAGGGCCCTCAGTTCTTGCCCCAGGCCTTGATCACCACCACGTCGCCCTGCAGCTCTTTGAAGCTTTCGAAGGCGGGCGGGTTGATCCAGTTGCGCGGCGTGAAATCACGTACTTCGTCACCGACCTTCAAACCCTGCGCGAACGCCGGCGCAACGCAAGCAGCCAGCAGCGCGCCAAGCACCATCTTCTTCAACATGCAAGTTCTCCTGTACGGGGCCGCACCGGCCCTTTGACCCAAGCCTTTTACGTTAGTTCGGGCGCGAATGGATGGGAATACTGGGGTTTGGCGGTGTCCAGGCGGCAGTAGGCAGTAGGCAGGCGGCAGGCGTGAGCCTGATTGGGGCGTTGCAGCTACTCCCGCCTCATGCCGCACGCCTTGCACACATGATTCGGAAAGCGTCGCTCACTTCTTACGCGATTACCCGCAGCGCACTAATCTCTTTCCATGGCCAAGGGTCGCGTGCTGCACATCCTTTCCCAGCGGCCGCTGCTTACCGGCAGCGGGGTTACACTGGACGCCATCGTGCGACACGCAGCCAGCGCAGGCTGGGAGCAACGTGTGGTGGTTGGCGTGCCCCACGGGGAGAAGCCGACGGTGGGGGAGCTGCCGCCTGAGCACATGCACCCGCTGCACTTCGGCAACGAGAAACTGAACTTTGCCGTGCCGGGCATGAGCGACGTGATGCCCTACGAAAGCAGCGTGTTCAGCAAGCTGACGCCCCGGCAGATCGAGAGCTACCTGGGCGCCTGGCGCGAACACCTGGATCACGTGCTTGGCGAGTTCCAGCCGGATGTGATCCACGCCCACCACGCCTGGCTGCTGGCTTCGATGCTCAAGGACCTCGCGCCCTCCGTGCCCGTGCTGGTCCACGGGCACGGCACGGATCTGCGCCAGCTTGAGCTCTGTAGGCACCTGGCCGAGGAAGTGCGACTGGGCGTGCGCCGCAACGAGCGCTTCGCCGTGCTGCACAGCGAACACGCGGAAGCCTACGGCACACGGCTCGAGCTGGAGCAGCAGCGCTTGCACGTGATCGGCGCCGGCTATCGTGAGGAGGTCTTCCACAGTGGGGGACGCAACCACCACAGCGGTCCGACTATCCTGTACGCGGGCAAATACAGCCATGCCAAGGGCCTGCCCTGGCTGCTGGACGCCGTCGAGCGCCTCAGATTGCTGCTGCCCCATGTAACGCTGCACGTGGCCGGCACCGGCAGCGGCCAGGAGGCCGAGCTGCTGCGCGCCCGCATGGAGGGCATGAGCTGCGTGAAGCTGCACGGCCAGCTTGACCAGAAACAACTGGCTGAACTGATGCGCGACGTGAGTGTGTTCGTGCTGCCAAGCTTCTACGAAGGACTGCCGCTAGTGCTGGTGGAGGCCGTGGCCTGCGGCTGCCGTCTGGTGGCCACGGACACGCCGGGCGTGGTGCATGACCTCGCGCCGCAACTGGGCGAGGCGATCGAGCTGGTGAAGCTGCCCAGGCTGGAAGGCCCCGACACGCCGGTGCAGGCCGACCTGCCAAAGTTCACCGACGAGCTCGAGGCCGCGCTGCATCGCGCCCTGCACAAGGGCCCCCTCCCCGACGACCTTGAACTGAAGCCGTTCACCTGGAACGCAGTGTTCCAAAGAGTGGAAGACATCTGGTTGGAACTGAAAACCCGGGCAGCCATGCCCGGGGATCAGGCGTGAAGCGGGACAACGAGGACTGGGCATTCAGCAACGCGAAAAACGGTCCCGCAAAAACCCAAAACCTGTTTACCGGGCTGAACAACAAACCGCGAAGCACCGCAAACGGCCGCGAAGAAGCTGACCCAGCGTGTGCAGACCGGAGGGAAGACTATTCCTTGAAGCTGAAGCGGTAGAACGGCTGGCCGCCCTCGTCCTTCTCGACCGCTAAGTCCATATCTCCGAGTTCAGCCAGTTTGCGCAGCACTTCCTCCGCAGTGGCGTTCTTGAGTTCAAGTGTGACGCGAACCTGCTTGATACCTCCGCCTTGGGACTCTTGCGTCTTGTCAGTTCCTGAAGTCGGCACCAACACTTGCGACTTCGTGACGACCGCGACCTCCATGATGGCAGTAACTAGGTCCTGCTCTTCGAACTTCACATGGTACACGCCAGCCCAGTCGCCAGTGATTACGTTCGCGAGGCTTGGCTCTTCAGGCCGAGCCTTCAAAATGATGACGTCGCCGTCCTGAATGTAATCAAGCTTGTTGGCTTTGCAGATTGATTGGATGAGTTCAATTGCCTCGGCCCGGTTAGAGGGCACCCGGAATGCGGCCCTCAACTCTGCGTCGATTTTGCCGTCGACAATGACCTGCAGACCGGTTCGCAGCGCGATGTAGTGCAGGGCAGTGTGCAGGTCCGTGCTACGCAAGAACCGCTCGCGCCTACTTGAAGCCGGGTCGTCAGGTCCGGCTCCACCTACATCCCACGGGCCGAACATGCTGCCGCCAAAGGGCATTGGTTCCAAGCCAGGCACAGGGTTGAAACCGCGAAGCGGAAACTTGTCAACGAAGTCAACCGTGATCGGCTCGTTGAGAACAGGCTGGAACTCAGCGCCCGGAAGAGGCGTGTTGGATTGCTCGGCTGGCCGCTCCGGTGTGGCCTGCACGAATCGTGAACCACTGTCATAGCTGACTCGTTCAGGTCGTGGCTCGGGCTCACTGGCACAACCGACGAGGCCACCCAAAGCCGCAAGTATTGCGAACTGCGCTTTCATCGGCTTCTCCGCCGGGAATCAGTAGCTTCCTTATCGCCCCAACGAATGCCAGCTTTGAGTTGCGAAAAATACGCTGTGGGGGACACTCCGGCAGCTAGATGCCCCGTCAGGCAAGGGACGATCTGTTTACGTCGTGGCCGGACATGTTTAGCCCTGATGCTGACTATCCGATGGCCGTTCGCTTCGGGACCTGATCCCCGGCCTTTGCAGGCCGGGTTGTTTTCGTGCGCTACGGAATAGTTCGTACCCGTTTCCGCGTTGCGCCCTTGAGTCCCGTTCGTAGATATGAGTCCAGCCCAGACCGAGGAGAATCCGTGGCCAAGGCCAAGCACGCTGACGCTTCGAAGAAAAACAAACGCGAGAAGATCGTCGTGCGGCAAGCCACGTTCGCAGACATTGACTCCCTGGTTGAACTCAACAAGGCCGCCTACCCAACTTTAGCCGAAGACGGCGTGGTCTGGAACCGCCGCAACCTGGAATCCCACCTGCGCACTTTCCCCGAAGGCCAGGGAATCGTGGAAGTCGACGGCAAGATCGCGGCCTCCTGTAGTTCCCTCATCGTCAGCTTCGGGCGCGACCCATACCGCGACCACACCTGGGCCGGCATCACCGACGGCGCCATGTTCTACAACCATGACCCCTACGGCGACACGCTGTATGGCGCCGACGTCAACGTGCACCCCGACTACCGCGGCCGCGGCTTGGCCCAGCGCCTGTACCAGTTCCGGCGCGAGCTGTGCCAGAGCCTGAACCTGAAGCGCATCGTGCTGGGCGGGCGGCTGTTCCACTATCACGAATATGCCAAGCGCATGAGCGCCGAGGAGTACGCCCGCAAGGTGGAAGCCGGCGAGTACCGCGACCCGGTGCTCACTTTCCAGCTCAAGCAGGGCTTTACGCTCAAAAAGGTGATGGCGAATTACCTGGCTGATCCGCTGAGCCACAACCATGCGACTTTCCTTGAGTGGCTGAACCCGAAGTACCGCCCGCGTCTGCGCAAGCCGCGCAGCATCCGGGTCAGCACCGTGCAGTACCAGATGCGCAAGGTGACCAGCTTCGCCGGTTTCGCGCAGCAGATCAGGTACTTCGTGGACGTAGCCCACGAGTACGACAGCGACTTCGTGCTGTTCCCGGAACTGCTGACGGCGCAGCTGATGTCGTACCTCAAGACCAAGACGCCGCTTGAGGCGATCCGCAAGCTCACCACTCTGACAAAGCAGGTGGACGAGTTGTTCATTGGTCTCGCGCGCGAATTCCAGATATCGATCATCGGCGGTACGCACCCGATCAAGCGCGGCAACAAAATTGAGAACATCGCGACCCTGTACCTGCCCGACGGCAGTCTGCACCGCCAGCCCAAGATTCACGTTACGCCCAACGAGCGCCGCGCCTGGGGCATCGAAGGTGGCAACACCTTGCGCGTGTTCGACACACCCAAGACGCGGGTGGGCATCCTGGTCTGCTACGACAGCGAGTTCCCCGAGGCCGCGCGCTACCTGGCCGACAACGGTGCCGAGGTGATCTTCGTGCCGTTCTGCACGGATGACCGCCAGGCCTACCTGCGCGTGCGCTACTGCTGCCAGGCGCGCGCCGTCGAGAACCAGGTGTACGTGGTGATGAGCGGCACGGTGGGGAATCTGCCCGACGTCGAGAACATGGACATCCAGTACGCCCAGAGCTGCGTGCTGTCGCCCAGCGACTTCGAGTTCGCGCGCGACGGCATATTGGCCGAGGCCATGCCGAACATCGAAACCGTGATCACCACGGACCTCGACTTCGAGGCGCTGCAGGAAGCGATCAACTCAGGCTCGGTCAGGCAGCGTCGCGACCGCCGCCCGGACCTGTTCCACTTCACGGCCAACCTGCCCGACGGCGACGGCGAGTAGCCGGGCCGGTTTAGCGCAGACGCGATTTCCGGAAGATGCCGGTGTGGACCGGGCGCTGGTCCGGGCGGGCGCGGCAGTCAAAACGCAGCCAGTCGTCGCCGTAGTCCTCGATCGGCGGCGGGGGCGGCACGAAGTCCGGCGGTTCCGGCCTTGGTTGCTCGGAGGGCACAGGCTCGGGTTGCGGGGGCTCCGGTGCGGGTTGATCCATCACCCAGTTGCTGACGTCTCCGTACACGGCCGTCATGGCGTAACTGCGCAGCAACTTGTCGGCCACGCGATCCAGCAGGAAGGTGCTGTCGAAGATGTCTGCGGCTATCAGTTGGTCACCCCGGTAGACCGCGAAGCCGACCGTAAACACGCTCACGATCTTGCGCGCGCGTTGCAGCATTTCGTCAACCTGCTGTGCAGCCGGCGACTCATACGCGAAGCGATAGGCGCCGCTGCCCGTGGCATCGGGCGCCCGCAGCTCGCGCGCCACCTGGCTGATCGCCGACCAGACCGCGCCCTGGCTGCCAACCTGGTACACGGCCGCGCGCACGTTCAAGTCCGCCTGTGGGCCGCGCGTAAATGTTCCGCGGAAGTCGCCGTCGGCCTGGGTCCAGCGAGAAGTTTCCGCGCAGAACACCGGCATCACGCTGGCACCGGGCTCAAGCACGACGCTGCGCGCAACCAGGCGATCCTGCCGCCCGCCGAGCAGCAGCTCGCCAGTCAGCGCAAGCACGGACAGGTCGCCCTTGATTTCAGCCAGCACCGCGCCGCGCTGGCCGGTTTCGTGGATGATGCAGGCCCCGGCCGCCAGCGCCTCCTCAAGTGTCAGCATGCGCTGCGCCGGCCCGGCCCAGAAGCGGTTGACGGCGCGCACCCGGAATTCGCCCAGCATCACCTCGGCGCCGAACACGTGCGCGGGCGGCAGGGTGAATGACCCCTGTGCATCCTCGATTGCGGGCTCTTTCGGCGCTGACCTGCCCGGCGCGGAACGCAGGGGCCCGGGCGCTACACTCACCCGCGGCGTCTGGGCGGGACCGGGCTCAACCCGGTTGCTCTTGAACAGCGAAAGGCAGATCAAGGCCGACAACGGCGACGCGGCCACAAGCAGAGCCACGGCGTACCAAACAAAGCGCGAACGGATTTTCACGGCCGGAACCTCCGGCCTCGGAAGACACCCCGGGAAGGGATATGGGTACCAACGTTCAGGTGGGCGACAGGTTCAGCTTACAGGTCGGGCCGTTCGTTATCGCGCCGTTTGCGGGGGCCGTCCATCTGCTTGCGCTGGTAGGGCCGGCAGCCGGAACCACTGCCTTCTTCTGGTTCCTGCTGCGAATCCGGATCTGCCTGCAGCGGCGCCGGTTCGAGATCAGGGCCGGGCCGCCGCTCGGGGGAGGCGGCCGGCACCCACTCCATGGTCGGGCCGTAGGTGCGTGGGGCGACTTCCGCGGCAGGTGGTGCGGGTTCCTTGGCATGGACCAGGAACCAGGTGCCGAAACCGACCAGCGGCGCGGGTGAGAAAGTGATGATGAACCAGAAGAAGAATTGCGAGAGTGGGTTGCGCATGGCCGGCCTCCCGACGGGCGTTACCCTTTGTAAACGGCGCGCGCGGCCGAGGGTTCGGGAAACCGGATTTCCGCCAGCATGGCGGCAGGAATTTTGGTGAGATGGCGTTACACTTTGCGTCACAGACGCATGGCCGAACAAGACCAAAACCGCGCAAGAATCGACGCCGCCCTTAACCGGGCGCGCGCGCGCTGGCTGACTTCCGCCATGGTCAACGCCGGCGGGCGCTGGGCGGTGCTGCCGGCCGGGGTGGTCGCGCTGCTGGCGATCGCGCTGGCGCTGGCAGGGGTACACACGCTGGCCTGGCTGCTGCCCCTGTGCCTGTTGGGCGTAGCGGGAGCCGTGGTTTCTCTGCTGCTGACGCGGCGGGCGTACGCGCAGCCGGCGGCCAGCGGCGCGCCCGACTGGACGCTGCTGCTGGACCGCGCCCTGAGGCTGGATGACGCGCTGCCGAGCTGGCTGGAAAGCAACGGCGGCTTTCGCACAGCACTTGAGCCCCGCATCGTGGCGGGACTGGACCCGACACGCGAAAAGCAGGCCGCGCCTGAAAAACACTGGGGCGCTTTAGTCGTGGCGTTGCTGCTGGCGCTGCTGCCGCTTGTTTTCTGGCGCCCGGAGCCGACTGAAACTGCCGAAGCGCCAGAGCAGGTTGCCAGTGAACCCGGTGCAGCTGACGAAGCGCCCGCGGGCGCCGGTCCCTCTGCGGCTGGCACTGGCGGCGGTGAACAGCAGGCTGAGAGTCCCGGCGGCGGACAGGATCAAGGCAGTGGCGGCGGGGGCGAAGAGGGCGAAGTGCAGCAGCAGCCCGACGGCAGCAAGGGCGAAGGCGGTGCGGGTGAGCCGCCGGAGGGCACTGAGCCCAAGCCGCTCGAAAACAACATGACGCCGCCGCGTGAAGGCGGCGTCGGCGACAACCGAACCCCGCCCAGCGAGCCGCCCAGGCCCGAGGAAACGGAAATCGAGCCGGACCTGGAACACGTCAAACCCGACGTCGGCGAGGGAGAAACCCGCACCGAGGACCGTTCACGCTGGGTGTACAACCCCAGGGGCAAGACCCTTGACGAGTCAACACCAACGCCGCCCGACCTGAAAGGGGCGGGCGAAAGGGCCGTGCCGCGCACCAAGCTGACCACGCGCGAACGCAAGCTGCTGCAGGACCTGTACAAGAGACTGTACGAGTAAGGGTTCCTGGCGACGCAATGGCCTGCGGCCGCGAGCTTACGTGTGCGGCTTCGGATCAGGCCCCTGAAACCACTTCCCTAAACGCGCTCCTGCCCTTATCACGTTGCGATGAAGCAGCGTGATTTCATGGCGATTGTTTCCCGTGAGCAGGGCGGCCTTGGTGCAGCACTGCTGCGCCTGCTGTTTCGCTTTGCATCCTTCTGGTTCTGGCTGGCGGTGCGCATGCGGCTTTTGCTGTACCGCAGCGGCCTGCTCGGCCGCAAGGGCGTGGACGTGCCGGTGATCTGCGTGGGCAACCTCACCACCGGCGGCACGGGAAAAACCCCGGCCGTGGCCTGGGTGGTGAAGGCTTTGGAAGGCATGGGGCACAAGCCTTCGATCCTCAGCCGAGGTTACAAGTCCGACAGCACCGGCAACGATGAGATGAAGGTGCTGGAGGAACTCTGCCCGGGTGTGCCGCACATCCAGAACCCGGACCGCGTGGCGGGCGCGCGCAAGGCCGTACACCACGGCGCGAAGCTGATCGTGCTGGACGACGGCTTTTCTCATCTGCGGCTGAAACGCGACCTGGACATCCTGCTGTTCGATGCGCTCAACCCCTTCGGCTTCGGGCGCATGCTTCCGCGCGGCCTGCTGCGCGAGCCGCTGTCCAGCGTGCGGCGCGCGAAGTTCGCCATCTTCAGCCGCGCCGGCGTCGCCAGTGAAGACCGCCTGCGCGACCTGGAGGACACCATCCGCTGCAAAGGATTTGTCGGCGGCATCGCCCACGCGGCGCACGCGCCCGTCCGGCTGCTGCGCGTAAACAACGGCGAGGAAGCGTCGCTGGAGATGCTTCAGGGCGTGACGGTGGCGCCGTTCTGCGGCATCGGCAATCCGCGCGGCTTCGAGCGCACGCTGGAAAAACTGGGTGCGCAGCTCACGCCATTGCGGGCACTGCACTTGGACGACCACCAGGATTTCGGCGATCGCGTGCTGAAGCGCCAGGTGATTCCCTTCCTGCGCAATTCACGCGAGGCAAATGCAACGATCGCTGTGTGCACACAGAAAGACGCGGTCAAGTTCCGCGGCACGGATGTAGAGGAAGAAGCCGGCATGCCGATTTACGAGCTGCAGGTCGAGTTCCGCATCATCAAGAACGAAGAGGGCTTGCTGCAGGCCCTGAGAGACGCTCTGGAGCGCAAGCCCGACTGATGGCCAAGAAGAAGAAACGCAGCGGCCGGCTCCTCACCTGGGCGCCCACACGCATCCCCATTGAGCTCTGGATGCGCTGGACCGCCTTCTGGTTGACCGTGTTCGGCTGGCGCTGGGCATACTTCTGGGCGCGCTGGATTGCGCGCGCCGGCTGGCTGTTGATGAGCAAGCTGCGCCGTTACGCCCTGCGCAACGTGGACCTGTGCTTTCCCGAACTCACCGAGTCAGAGCGCACCCGGATCGCGCGCGAAAGCTTCAAGCACAACGTCTACTCGTTCATCGACTACCTGCTGGTGCCGAAGTACTTCAGGGCCGGGCAGCCCAGCCCGTACTTCACCGGCATGCCGGCCGACCACCCGTTCTTCGCGTGGTACAAGGCCGATCAGCCCGGCTTCAACATGACCGCGCACATCGGCAACTTCGACATCTGCAGCTTCAACATCGGGCAGGACCCGGACCACCAGCCGCTGATGCTGATCACCAAGGCCGCCAAGCCCCCGCTGCTGGACCACTGGCTTACGCGCGCGCGCCAGGCCATGGGCAGCGAGGTGGTGCACTCCGATGAAGGCGCGCGTGTGTATCTGCGCGCCATCAAGCAGAAGCGCAAATGCGGCACGGTGGTGGACCAGAACGGCGGCGACTGGGCGCCGCTGGAGACCTTCTTCGGCGTGCCCTGCACCTGGCAGGCCGACTGGACCCGACTGGTGCAGCGCGGTGGTGTACGCCTGTGTTACCACTTCTGCGTGCGCGAGGGTGACCGCTTCCAGTTCACCTATCACGAACCCGAATTTCATGACTACGGCCCGGACGCCGACCAGATGCAGATCATCCGCGACTACCGCGACTGGGTTGAGCGAGTGGTGCGCCAGTACCCGGAGCAATACATGTGGGTGCACCGGCGCTTCAAGGCCCGCAAGGAGGGCTGGCCCGACCGCTACAAGAATCTGGACCGGCGCTTGACCGAGCAGACCCGCGCGGAGATGCTTAACATTCCCGGATTCACTCCCCGCGAGCCCGCCTGATGGGATTCATCTCCGACGTCTGGGATTTCCTCAGCAGCCTCGACTGGGTGCGGGTGATCGTCACCATCCTGTTCACCGCCATGGCCGTGGTGCTGGGCATCTGGTTCCCCGCACGCATGCTCGAGCGCCACACCAACCAGCCGCTGGCCAAGCCCGTCTGGTACGTGGTCGGCACGCTGGCATTGGTGATGATCTACGTCAGCATGTTCGGCTACGGCCGCTTCTGGACGCTGTACTCCAACAGCCCCGAAACCCAGGAAGCGGCGCCACTGAACCCGGAAAAATAGCATTGCCCGGAATGCAACTTCCGGCACGCTTGCCCCGCCCGTAAACCCCGTTGGTGAAGCGGTTTGCGGCGGCTTTCTATTCCGTTGACGGGGGTGGGGGGTGCTGTTATGTTCCCGGCCCCACGGGCTTTACGAGGGTTCTGGTGTGCCCGGAAACGGCGATGGGAAAGGGCAGGACGCGCCATCGCCGGGTGAGTACGAGCGGCTGAAGAAGCAGGCGGACGTGCTGCGCGAGACGTCCCTCTCCGACCAGTCCGCCCGGGCGCAGAAGCGGCGCAGGCTGCAGAGTGGCATGCACGCCTACGTCCGCTACACCGGCATCGGCATGCAGTTCGTGCTGGTGGTGGTGCTGGGCGTGGCGGCCGGCTACGGGCTGGACTGGCTGCTCGGCACGCAGCCGTGGCTGCTGCTGGTGGGGGCCATGCTGGGCTCGGCCGGCGCGATGATCTGGGTGGTGCGCACCGTGCTGCGAATGGAAAGCGGCAACAAGCAGGGAAGCAAACAGAAGGAAGACGCGTGACCTGGCAACCGTACGCAATGGCCGCTTTCGCCGTGGTGGTTCTCGCCGCGCTGTTCGGCCTTGCCGCGTTGACGGGCTTCGAGCACGGTTTCACGCTCGGAGCGGCCATCGGCTTCGGCGCCAGCCTGGTGCTGATGCTGCTGAACGAGGTCACCACGCGCCTCGCCCTCAAGGAACAGAGCAAGACGGCCGCCATGGGGCACATCCTGGGAGGCTTTTTGCTGCGTATCGTGGTGCTGGCGGCCGGCTTTTTGGCCCTGGCGTTCACCGGCTTTGCAAACCCGGCCGCGTTCGCGCTTGCCTTCCTGGGCGGCGTTCTGCTGATGCTGGGTGTACAGGTTTTCCGCACGGCGCGCGGCATTCAGCGGGCACGGGCGCAGACGGCGTAAGGACTGGAGACACACGTGTTTCTCGGCTCAGAAGGCGGCGCATTCAACCCGGTAGAGCACCTGTACGACAGGTACTCGGCCTGGGTCAGCATGTGGGGCGTGCACGGCGAGGCGTTTGTGAAGGGCTGGAACGACGCGATGCCCGGGCAGATTTTTGACATCACCCAGCACGTGATCATGATGTGGATCGCCGCGGCGATCATGATTGTGGGTTTCAGCTACGCGACCTTCGCCCGCAACACCCGCGTGCCCAAGGGCCTGCGCAATTTCCTTGAGCCCATCGTGCTGTACTTCCGCAACGAGGTCGTGCGCCCCAGCATCAAGAACCCGCACGCGCACCACCACGGCGATCACGGCCACGGCGAAGGCCACGGCCACGAGCATAAGGAACTGCCGGAGTACTGGCTGGCCGACAAGTTCGTGCCCTTCTTTGTCTGCATGTTCGTGTTCCTGGCGCTGTTGAACCTGATGGGCCTGATCCCCGGCTCCACCACGCCGACCAGCGCCATCTTCATCACCATCTCGATGGCCCTGATCACCCTCAGCGTGTACGCCGTCGGCGCGGTGTACATGAGCATCCGCCAGGAAGGCGACGTCGTCGCCGGCATCAAGGGCTGGTTCGTGAACCTGGTGCCCTACAAGTTCTCCTGGAAGCCGATGGACCTGGCTGTCTGGGTGCTGCTGTTCATGATCGAGTTCGCTGGCTTCATCTTCATCAAGCCCTTCGCGCTGGCCGTGCGTCTGTTCGCGAACATGACCGCGGGCCACTGCTCGCTGCTTTCGTTCCTGTTCATCAACCTGCTGGTACCGCACGACGCGGAGGCCTGGCGCATCGCGACGGGTATTCCCACGGTATTCATGGGAGTCGCCCTCTACGCGCTGGAAATCTTCGTGGCGATCCTGCAGGCGTACATCTTCACGTATCTCTCGGCGATTTTCCTCGGGCTGTACCTGGTACCGGAACATTGATCCGCGTGCCCGTGGGTCGTTACCCACGGGGGGCGTCGGCCGGGAAGACGCCCACGGCGGAGGACAGGGAAACTCGAACAGAGCACTCTCAGGAGACAAGCATGGACTTTGGTGGATTTGGATGGGCCTTCGGCGCGGCGGGCATCGGTGCCGGCCTCGCGGCGATCGGCGCGGGCCTCGGCATCGGCCGTCTGGCCGGCCAGGCGATGGAAGGCATTGCGCGTCAGCCGGAAAGCACCGGCGACATTCGTGGTCTGACGATCGTGACCGCGGCCTTCGTGGAAGGTGCGGCGCTGTTCGCGATCGTGGTCTGCCTGCTGGCGATGATTTTCGCGGGCGGCAAGATCCCCGACTTCGGGTCGCTGACCACGGAAGACGTCCAGAAGGTCATGGGCGCCAAGTAAGTCGCATGGACTCGGGGGGCGGCCAGCCCGCCCCCCGGGGCCAACACACAGGAAACGACAGATGCGCTTCAACATTCGAATTCTGGCCATCGCCGCCTGCGCCCTGCTGGCGCCGGCGCTGTTCGCCTCGGACGCCGAGCCTTCGCAGCACAGCGTGCTGCACTTCTCGGCCAACCTGATGTTCTGGGAATACGTCACCTTCGGCATCATCTTCCTGGTGCTGGGCGTGAAGGTCATTCCCATCATGCTCAAGCAACTGGGCGAGCGGCAGAACCGCATCAAGGACGCGCTCGACAAAGCCGACCAGGTGCGCTCCGAGGCCGAGGTACTGCTGCGCAAGCACGAAGAGATGATGCGCAACGCCCACGCCGACGCCAAGAAGATCACCGACGAGGCCGTGGCCGCGGCGCGCGAGGCTGCCGGCCGCATCCAGGCCGACGCAGAGCAGGCCGCGCGCGAAACCCGCGAGCGCGCCCAGAAAGAAGTCGAGCAGCTGACCCGCAAGGCGCAGGCCGAGCTGCGGGACCAGGCCGTGGAGCTGGCCCTGCTGGCCAGCAGCCGCGTGCTGCAGAAGTCGCTGACCGGTGATGACCACCGCCGCCTGGCACAGGAAGCCATCGCGGCCTCGGGAACGATGAACAACTAGGAGAATGCAAAATTCAAAATAAAAAATTCAAAAGGGGCGAAGTCTCCCTGAGCGCATTTTGAATTTTGCATTTGGAATTTTGAATTGAGCCATGGCTACCAACCCATCAGATCCCGTAGCGCGCATGTACGCCGTCGCGCTGTATGAAACCGCGAAGCAGCGCGGCGTGATCGGCGACGTGCACCAGGGCCTGCAGGCCGTGTACGCTGCCTACGCCGACAAGTCATTCCGCGACTTCTTCACCAGCCCCCGTGTGCCGCGACCGGTGAAGACCAAGGGAATGGACGCGGCGCTGAAGGGCCGCGTGGTGGACGAAGTGCTGAACTTCGTGAAGGTGCTCATCCTGAAGGGGCGCGAGCCGCAGTTCGACAACATCGTCGAGGCTTTCGGCATGTACCGCGACCAGGCTGAAAACCGCGTGCACGCCTGGGTTGACGCAGGCAGCGAGTTCGACGCCGGTGAGCTGGAAGCGCTGAAGAAGCAGCTTTCGCAGGCATCCGGCGGCAAGGAAGTGGTGTTGCACTACGACCACAAGCCCGAACTGCTGGGTGGAGCGCGCGTGCGCCTGGGCGACAAACTGATCGACAACACGTTGAGCACACGCCTGGCCCACTTGGCCATGGCGCTCGAGAAGTAGGGGCGAGGTTTGCCACGCCCGCGAAGGGCGAGGGTACTCGCAAACAGACGGAGGTGACCATGAAGTACGCAACCGCAATCACGCTCATGCTGGCCTTGCTGTTGGCCGGCTGCGGCGGCGGCGAGTACCAGCCACCCCCCAAGGCCAACGGCCGCACACCCTCCGGCAACAACGGTACGGGCGGCGGTTCAAGCACCAAAGCACCCACCGGTCCCAGCTTCTCAAAGCAGTATGAGCCCGAGGCAAAGGCCGCCCTGGCGGCATGGAGCAGCTGGTCAGCCGAGAAGACGCCGGCCAACTTCGCCAAGGTCGGCACGCACCTCTACAACGCCATGCGCTACAAGATCATGACTGAGCGCAACGGGCACTCCATTTCCAACTTCTACAAGTCACGCGAAGTCGGCGAGCTCTTCGCCGACTGGAAGAAGACCATCCAGCCGGGTGACTGGGAAAGCGACCCGGACTACCAGGCAGCATTTCATGCGTACAAGGAAGTACAGCAGTAGAGAGAGAGTAACCACGACCCGCGCCGCAAGGCGCTCTGACAGGAAGCATAAACATGGAACTGCGCTCCGACGAAATCACATCCGTAATCCGCAAGCAGATCGAATCCTTCGGCGAGGAAATCGGCATGGAGGAAGTTGGCACCGTCCTCGAAGTCGGTGACGGTATCTGCCGCGTTTACGGCCTCGAAAACGTACAGGCCAACGAGATGGTCGAGTTCGAGAACGGCGCCTTCGGGCTCGCGTTCAACCTCGAGGAAGACTCCGTCGGCATCGTGATCATGGGCGATTTCGTCACCATCAAGGAAGGCCAGCAGGTCAAGCGCACCGGCCGAATCCTCAGCATCCCCTGCGGCGAAGGCTTCCTCGGCCGCGTGGTGAACCCGCTGGGCCAGCCCATCGACGGCAAAGGCCCGATCGAAAGCGCGACCAACCGACTGATCGAGTTCAAGGCCCCCGGCATCGAGGCGCGTCAGCCCGTGAAGGTGCCGCTGCAGACCGGCATCAAGGCCATCGACGCCATGATTCCCGTCGGCCGCGGCCAGCGCGAGCTGGTGATCGGCGACCGCGAAGTGGGCAAGACGGCCGTCACCATCGACACCATCATCAACCAGAAGGGCAAGGGCGTCGTCT
Organism: Planctomycetota bacterium; assembly: GCA_020638635.1. Classification (GTDB taxonomy): domain Bacteria; phylum Planctomycetota; class UBA8742; order UBA2392; family UBA2392; genus JACKID01. The sequence continues at coordinate 192,319 of JACKIE010000003.1, read as the reverse complement.
GCGTCTACATCGCCATCGGCCAGAAGGCGTCCACCGTGCGCCAAGTGGTGGCCACCCTCGAAGAACACAAGGCGATGGACTACACCATCGTCGTCAGCGCCAACGCCCAGGACCCGGCACCGCTGCAGTACCTGGCCCCCTACGCCGGCGCCGCGCTGGCCGAGTACTTCATGTACGCGACCGACAAGCCGCAGAAGATCCGCGACACCCTGTGCATCTACGACGACCTTTCCAAGCAGGCCGTCGCGTACCGCCAGATGTCGCTGCTGCTGCGCCGCCCGCCCGGCCGTGAAGCGTTCCCCGGCGACATCTTCTACTGCCACAGCCGCCTGCTTGAGCGCGCGGCCAAGCTGAAGGAAGAGTTCATCGTGGTCAAGAAAGACGCGCCCTGGGACACCACAGAGGGCGTTGACGGCAAGCGCTACGGCAACCGTACCCCGCACGAGGAAAAGGAAGCCAAAAAGGCGCTCGAGGCCGCGGGCGAAGGCCACGAGCTGCGCATGCACCCGCAGACCGGCGGCAGCATGACGGCCCTGCCCGTGATCGAGACCCAGGCCGGCGACGTGTCGGCGTACATCCCGACCAACGTGATCAGCATTACCGACGGCCAGATCTACCTGACGCCTGAGTACTTCTACGCCAACGTGCGCCCGGCCATCGACGTCGGCATCTCGGTGTCGCGAGTGGGCGGCAACGCGCAGATCAAGGCGATGAAGAAGGTTGCCGGCCGCCTGCGCCTTGACCTCGCCCAGTTCCGTGAGCTTGAGGCGTTCGCGCAGTTCGGCAGCGACCTCGACAAGTCCACCCAGGCCCAGCTCGCGCGCGGCCAGCGCATGGTGGAAGTGCTGAAGCAGGGCCTGTACACGCCTTACCCGGTCGAGAACCAGGTGGCGATCCTGTGGGCGGCCACCAACGGCCTGCTGGACGACATCGAGATCGACGACGTGCGCAACTACGAGAAGGCCTACCTGGAGTACCTGACCACCAACAAGGCCTCGACCATGGAGGCGATCCGCACCAAGAAGGACCTGACGGACGAGGTCATCACGGTGTTCCGCGAGGCGGGCAAGGTAGTCGCGGACCAATTCAAGAAGGCCGGCGCCACGGCCTAGACATGGGAGAGCGCGAGACCATCCGGCACTTTCTCGCGACACTGAACTACCGGCTTCGGGGCGCCGTGCGCGGCGCCCCGGATTCGTTCTACACCTTCATGCCCTCCGGCGATGGGCGCGGCGCGGTGGAAATCCTGCACCACATCAACGACCTGCTGCGCTTTGTGGTGCGCGCTTTCGACAAGGGTTCCATGGTGCCGATTGCGCAACGTGAGCCCCAGGCCGAGCTGGCGACTCTCGCCAAGCTGCTGCGCATCGTGGACGAACACCTGAAGCAGACTGAGCTGACCGGCGACATCAAAGGCCGCAAGCTCACGCTGCAAGTGCTGCTGCAGGGCCCGTTGGCCGACGCCATGACCCACGTGGGGCAACTGGCGCAACTCAGGCGCCAGGCCGGCTCGCCCATCGAGTACGAGAACTACATGCTCGCCGACATCCAGCCCGGCCAGTTCCCTGAATAGGGCTTTTTTCGTAAGGCGATTGGGCTTGCTACCACCTGTGGGACGGATAGCATAGGCGGCTAGTGCAAAATCGAACGAACGCGACGAGTGCTTCCCTCATGCCCTTCGGGCAAGTGTCGCGTGTTTCAGGCTTTACGTGAGCGGCGCTGGCTTCGCCCGTGGGCGAGGTCCGCAGTGGTTTCACGTGAGTGCCTGCCATCGCTGCCGGTCGGTAGCGTCCGCGTTTGACCCGGTACGGGTCCGCGACGCCGTCCGAATCTCCCAGCAGATCCAATCCTGTTGAACCCCCAGGCAAGACCAGGCGGACGGGCAACCGTCCATAGTTCGATACCGGAGAGAGCAATGAAACGAGTCCTTTGGCTCATGATCGCCCTGGCGGGCATGTTCAGCATCGCCGCATGCGGTGGCGGCAACAACACGGCCGGCGGCAACACCACCGGCAGCGGAGGCGGCAACGGCAAAGCGCCGGACAAGATCATCATCACCGCGATTCCCGACGACAACGCCGACAAGCTGAAAGAGCACTTCGGCGCAGTTGCCAAGTATCTCGAGGGCAAGATCGGCATCCCCTGCGAGTACATGCACGTCGAGAAGTATGATGCGTCGGTTACGGCCTTGGCGACTGGTCAGGCGCACCTGTCCTGGATGGGCGGCGTGACCACCGTGCAGGCCGACCAGAAGACGGAAGGCGGCGCTGTGGTGGTGTGCTGCCGCGACATCGACAAGAAGTTCAAGACTTACTTCATCGCCAACGCCGACAGCGGCATTGGCAAGGTCAACGACCTGAAGGATCTTGCCGGCAAGGCGGGCGGCAAGGATTTCACTTTCGGCAGCAAGGGCAGCACCAGCGGTCACCTGATGCCGCGCTACTTCTTTACCACGCAGAACGACGGCAAGAAGCCCGAGGACGTGTTCGGCAACGTGGGTTACAGCGGCAGCCACGACAAGACGCTGGCCCAGGTCGCTGACGGCACCTTCACAGTGGGTGCGCTCAACTATGCCACTTACGACAAGGCGAGCGATGATCTGAAGGCCAAGGCTCCGATCATCTACACCACCCCGACCTACGTGGACTACTCGTTCGTGGCGCGCAAGGACCTGGGCGAAGAGCTGATCGGCAAGATCCGCAAGGCGCTGCTTGAGCTGGATCCCGCCAGTGAAGACGGCAAGAAGATCCTCGGTTTCATGAAGGCCGGCAAGCTGGTTGAGGCCGACATGAGCGAGTGGGCCGGTATCAAAGCTGTGATGGAATCAGGCGTCGACATCGGCGGCTAGAAAACCTGCCCGGGGGCGGCGTCTTGCCGCCCCCGGGCGGTTCAGTCAGCATGGAAACAGTGACGGAAACAGCACCACAGACACAGGCGGCGCCGGCGGGCGTGAAGGTGTTCGAGTTGTCGGACGCCGGCATCGACTTTGGCCGCGTGGAAGCACTCAAGCACATCACCCTCGACGTGCATGAGGGCGAGCGCATCGCCGTGATCGGCCCCTCGGGCGCCGGCAAAACCACCTTGTTCCGCCTGCTCGCCGCCGTAATCAAGCCCTCGCAGGGCAGCGTGCTGTCGCTGGGGCAGGACACCCGCAACCTGCGCGGCCGCGCGCTGCGGCGCCTGCGCAGTGAAGTCGGCATCCTGTACCAGAACGACAACCTGATCCCGCACCTGCGCGTGGTGCACAACGTGCTGATGGGGCGACTGGGAAGCTGGCTGCTGCCGCGCGCGCTGCTGAGCCTGTTCTGGCCGCAGGACCTGGCGGCGGCCAGGGCGGCGCTGGCTGAGGTCGAGCTTGCCGACAAGCTGTGGTCCATGCCCGGCGAGCTGTCGGGCGGGCAGCAGCAGCGCGTGGCGATCGCGCGCCTGATGGTGCAGAAGCCGCGCGTGATGCTGGCCGACGAGCCGGTAAGTCAGCTCGACATACGCCTTGGGCGCGAGATCATCGAACTGCTGTCCGGCATCGCGCAACGCATGGGCACCACGCTGCTGGTGAACCTGCACACCCTTGAGCTGCTGCACGGCCACTTCTCGCGCGTGATTGCCCTGCGCGAGGGCCGGCTGTTCTGGCAGGGCGCCCCGCGCGAGATCACGCGCGAGTTGCTGAAAGACCTGTACGGCGCCGAGTATCGCGCCCTGCACCTGGACGACGTGGAACTGGAGTAGGGGACTGGCTCCTTTTTCGCCCGGAGCCGGATCCGAAGTCAGAGTACGAAGCGTGGCGAAAAAGGTGCCTGTCCCCTTCCCGCCCATGAAAGCGCGATCGGCAATCGGATCACGCTACGCCGCGAAGCGCCCCTGGGGCCACTTCGCGGCGCTGCTCGTGATTGCCGTGCTGGTGATCGGCTCGTTCTGGGCCGCGGAGTGGGACTTCAGCACCTTCACCGACCCGGCCAAGGCCGAGCGCGCCCTGGAGCGCGCGTCGGGCCTGGTGGAGGCGTTCAGCGACCCGGACTTCTCCGGCGAGTGGCTGGAGCGCTGCTGGGAGCTCACCAAGGAAACGCTCAGCGCCGCCGTGATGGCCACGTTCCTGGCCGTCATCTTCGCCTACCTGCTGGCCATGGGCGCCGCGAAGTCCGTGGCGGTTGGCGTGGAGCCCGTCTCCGGCTGGCGCGGTCGGTTGTTGCGGCTGCCGCTGCACCTGCTTTGCTCGGCCTGTCGCTGGACGCTGGACATCCTGCGTTCGGTACCCGACTTCGCCTGGGCGGTGATCCTGGTAGCGGTACTCGGCCTCGGGCCGGTGACCGGCGCCGTGGCGCTGGCGCTGAACATCACCGGCATCCTGGGCAAGGTCTACAGCGAGTTCTGGGACAGCGTGGACCCCAAGGGCTACGAGCAGATCCGCGCCTTGGGCGGCGGGCGGCTCAAGACCTTCCTGTACGGCATTCGGCCGCTGGCTTCGCGCAGCGTGCAGTCGTTCACGCTGATGCGCGCCGAATGCGCGATCCGCAACGCGGCCGTGATCGGCGCCGTGGGCGGCGGCGGCCTGGGCGCCGAGATCATGTACCAGATCGGCATGGGCAAGTGGGGGAAGGTCACCACGCTCATGTTGTACACGCTGGGCCTGACCCTGGGCGCCGACCTGGCCAGCAACTTCATCCGCCGCCAGCTGCGCAGCGACCCCAACCACCCGCGCGCCGTGCGGGCGCGCAGCACGTTCGCCAACCTGTCGCGCGCGTACGTCGGCGTCGCGTTCGCGATGTGCGTGGTGCTGTGGTCGATCTGGTTCATGGGCTGGGGCAACAGTGCGGGCCCGGACGGGCAGGCGCGCAACTACCTGGAGCCGCTGGCCAAGCTGGGCGACGCGAAAGAGCGCAAGAAGATCGCGTTCTTTGAGGACCTGCTGAAGCCCGACTTCGACCTCGAGTCGATCGGCTACGGCGACCCGGCCAAGCGCGAGATCCAGGAGCAGATGGGTACCACCGTGAAATTCAGCGACGAGTACGAGTGGTACGACTTCTGGCGGCCCTCGGCCTGGGTGTCGTGGGAAAAGTCGCTGCAGAACTGGTTCGTGTGGCGGGTGGTGAAGTCGGCCGCGGTGCCGCTGGCGATGGCGATCATCGGCACGTTGCTGGGCGTGCTGGCGGCCATGGCGCTGAGCTATCCGCACTCGCTGGCGTTCCAGCTGGAAAGCCAGCAGTTCACCGGCGAATCGCCCCACCCCGCGGTGCGCGCGCTGCGCGTTGTCCAGATGGCGCTGGCGCGCAGTATCGGCCTGGTTTCACGCGGCGTGCCCGAGGTGATGTGGGCGTTCCTGTTCATCGCGTTCTTCGGGCCGGGGCTGCTGGCGGGATCCATCGCGATCGCGCTGCACACCCTGGGCGTGCTGGTGCGCGTGTTCAGCGAGAGCGTGGACAACATCCCGTACCGCAGGTTCGAGCAGACCTACCGCGGTTCGCGCATGAGCTGCTTCGCCTACACGGCCGGGCCGATGTCGTGGAAAGACTGGATGACCTACAGCTTCTTCCAGTTCGAGAGCAACGTGCGCATGGGCGTGGTGCTGGGCATCGTGGGTGTGGGCGGCCTGGGCTTCTTCTTCACGTTCAACTTCGAGTGGTTCCGCTTCGAGAAGGCCGGCACGCACCTGCTGGTGATCATCCTGCTGACGGTGGTGATCGACCGCATCTCACGCCGGCTGAAGCTGTCGCGTGTAGGTTAGCCGGTGTTCATCAGGCCGCGGGCGATGCCCTTCACCGTGGTGAACAGAGCGCGTTCGAGTTCTTCGTTGTCGCGCTGGCCGGCGCGCCACTCTTTCAGCATCTCGATCTGCACCAGGCTCATGGGGTCAATGTACGGGTTGCGCAGGCGGATGGCGCGCGCCAGCCAGGGCTCGTTCTCAAGCAGTTCGCTGCTGCCGCGCGCTTCGCACACCAGCTTTGCCGTCTGCTCGAAGGCCCGGCGCAACTCGGGAAACAGTGAGCGGCCGGTTTCACCTGCCAGTTCCGCGTAGCGCGCGGCGATGCTCAAGTCGGCCTTGGCCATCACCATTTCCACGTCGCTCAACAGCACGCGCAGCACAGCCCACTCGCGCGCGGCCGCCTGCACGGCCGCGTTGCCGTGTTTCTCAATCGCCGCCTGCAGCCCCTGCGCCACACCGTACCAGCCGGGCAGGATCAGCCGCGCCTGCGTCCAGGCGAACACCCACGGAATGGCGCGCAGGTCCTGGATGCCGCGCTGCTGGCGGCGCGATGCGGGCCTTGAGCCGATGCGCATGCGGGTGATCACGTCCACCGGCGTGGCAAGCTGGAAGTATTCGAACAGCCGCGGGTCGTCGTGTACCAACCTGCGGTAGGCCGCGCGGCTGGCGCTTGCAATCGTCTCCATCAACTCGCGCCACTTGGCTTTGGGCGCGGGCTGCGCGTCCTCCAGCAGGCTGAACTTCAGCACCGCGCCGCTGGTAACCTCCAGTGTGCGCTGCGCGATGCCGCGCAGGCCGTAACGCGCGTGGATGATCTCGCCCTGCTCGGTGACGCGCAGGCGGCCGCGCACGCTGCCCGGCGGCTGGGCGGGTATGGCCTCGGTAACCTTGGTGCCGCCGCGGCTGACCGTGCCACCGCGGCCGTGGAACAGCACCAGCCGGACGCCGGCCGCGTCGGCCGTCGCCACCAGTTCTTCCTGGGCGCGATAAAGCGCCCAGCGTGCCGAGGCGATGCCGGAATCCTTGCCGCTGTCGGAATAGCCCAGCATCACATGCTGCACCTCGCCCCGGGCCTTGAGATGCTCACGGTACAGCGGATCGGCCAGCATGGCCTGGAGCGTGGCCCGCGCGGCCTGCAGGTCGTCCACGGTCTCGAACAGCGGCGCGACGTCCAGCGGCACGTGGCCGCCCTCGTGCAGGCCGGCCTGTCGCGCCAGGAACAGCACGGCCAGCACGTCGTCGGGCCCCTGCGCCATGCTGATGATGTAGGGGCCGACGGCGCGCTCGCCGTACTCGCGGCGCATGTCTTTCAGTGCGGTGAAAACCTCCAGCGCGTTGCGGGCTTCGTCGTCTTCGGGTCTGGCGGCGTGCTGCTTCCAGGCTGCGCGCAGAGCATCCGCGCGGGCCGCGGCCGGCAACTCCGGGAAGGTTTCGTCGCCGAGCAGCAGACCGCACACGCGCCGGTGCACTTCGCTGTCCTGGCGTGTATCGAGGGTGGCGAAGTGGAAGCCGAAGCACTCGATGCGCCGGATCAGGCGCCGCACGCGGTGTCGGCCGGCGTGGTCGCCGTGATGCGCGTGCAGGCTGGCGTCCATGACGCGCAGGTCCGCAAGCAGCTCTTCGGGGCTACGGTAGCGCGCGCGGTCGTTGCGAAAAGTAGCTTTCAACTTCTCGACCATGCAGGCCAGCAGCACGCGATAGGGCATGTCGCGGTGGCGGTCGGCCATGCGCTCGACCACTTTGGGGAACTCGGCCACCCGCGTTGTCACCAGCGCGCGCAACTCAGGGGTGAACGCGGCGCGGCTCTCGGACTGGCTGAGATGATCCGTCATGGCCGCCAGCTCGCCGCGGTAGAGCTCGAGAATGGCGTCGCGCTGGCGCTCCAGCGTGGCGCGGATGGTGCCGGCGTTGACGTTGGGGTTGCCGTCCATGTCGCCGCCCACCCAGGTGCCGAAGCGCACGATCGGTCCCAGGCTGACCTCACGTCCGAAAACCTTGCGGAAGGCGGTCTCCCAGGCTTCCAGCAGCGGCGGGATGATGCGGTAGATCACCATGCGCAGGTAGAACAACACGTGTTCGACTTCGTCCGCCAGCGTGGGGCGCTCGCGGAAGTGTTCCTCGGTCTGCCAGGCGGAAGTGACCTCCTCGCGAATGCGCGCCCAGGTGCGGGCTTCCTCGGGCGGCGTGAGCGCCTCGGGCTGAATGCGGTCCACCAGTGCTCGCGCGATGCGCTGCTGCTTTGTCAGCAGGGTGCGGCGCACGGCCTCGGTGGGGTGGGCGGTGAATACCGGCTCGATCACCAGCTCCGCCAGCATGGCTGCTGCCTGGTCGGCGATCACGCCGCGCTGCTTCAGCAGGCTGAGCACGGCTTCGGGGCTGTTGGGTTGCGGGCCGTCGCGTTCGTAGTCACGGCGGCGGCGCAGGCGGTGGATCTGCTCGCCCATGTTGACGGCGTCGAAATAGGCGCTGAAGGCGCGCACCAGCTTCTCGCGCTGATCGGCGGAGACGCCGGCGATGGCAGCGTCGAGCGCGCCGCCGCCCTCGCGGGCCTGGATGGCGGCCTTGCGCACGGTCTCGACCAGCTGAAAGAAGGGCTCGCCCTCCTGCTCGCGCAGCATGTCGCCGACGCAGGCGCCGAGGCGGCCGACGTCGTCGCGCAGGGGCTGGTCCTTGCCAGGGAACTCAGGCCTCATGCAGGCCAGTGTACTTCCTTGAGTACAGATCGAGTGAATCGATCAGGATTTGCAGGGCGTCTTCCGGGCCGAGCGGATCGTCGATCACCACCTGCTTACCCTCGAGCACCTTGTAATCAAGGAAGAAGCGCTTGAGCTGGCGCATCACGTGGGGCGGCAACTGTTCGTAGTGCGTGTAGGTGTTGTAAGCCGGGTCGTTGACGCTGACGGCAATCAGCTTGTCGTCGCCGCCCTTGTCGTCGCGCATGCGCATCACGCCGATCGCGCGGGCCTGCACCATGGTGAGCGGGTAGACCGGCTCCTGCCCCAGCACCAGCACGTCCAGCGGGTCGCCGTCGTCGCAGAAGCTGCGCGGGATGAAGCCGTAGTCGGCGGGGTAGTGCACGGCCGAATAGAGCACGCGGTCAAGCTTGAGCAGGCCGGTGTCCTTGTCGAGCTCGTACTTGTTCTTGCTGCCGCGCGGCACCTCGATGACGGCCGGGAAGCCTTCCTCGAGTCTTGCCACGTCAACGGGGATGTCGTGCCAGGGATGCATGGGATCGTCCGAGAGAGGAGTGAGTCCGCCTTCGCTGAAGCTACGGCGGACAAACTTCCCGCCCGCGGAGGCGGGCGGAAAGTTTGGCGGGAGCACATGGGAATCGAACCCACCCCGAAACAGCCCGGTGGGCTGTTTCGGACGCGCAGCAGCCGGCCCAAAACTCGCGCCATTGCGCGAGCGACGGCCGGCGTAAGCGGAGCGGTCTGACCCTTCCAACTGACCCGCCGACAAAAAATTGGCGGGAGCACATGGGAATCGAACCCACCTGACCCATTCAGGTCACAACGGTTTTGAAGACCGAGAGGCCCACCAGGCGCCTATCTGCTCCCCTGCAATTCTTATACCTGTTTCCTCTCAACGTTGTAGAGGCGCGGCATGGCGCATCACTACCTGCGCAGCCTCCACAGAGCGCCCAGAAACGCGAGGCCGTAGCGGATGATGCGGTTCTTGCTGCGGCCCTTGCCTCTTGGGTGGTAGTAGATGCCGATTTCTTTCACCCTGGCGCCCTTGCGCTTGGCGTGGGCCAGCAGCGTGGGCTGCACTTCGAAGAAGCGCGCGGTTTCGGGCGCGTCCAAAAACAGCTCGCGCCGGTACAGGCGAAACCCGCTGCTGACGTCGCGCGCCGGCATGCGCGCGAACGTCGCGAACAGCCCGGCCAGCGTACGCGACAGGAAACGCCGGAACGGACCACCCGCGCTGCCGCCGCCTTTCACCAGGCGGCTGCCCACCACCAGGTCGGCTTCCTCGCGCGCCTGCCACAGCTTCAACGCGTCCTCGGCTGTGTGGCTGCCGTCGGCGTCCATCACCAGCACCCATTTGGTTGCCGCCTCACGCAGGCCTTGCAGCAGGCTCGCGGCGTAGCCCTTGCGGTTGTCGATCACGCGCGCGCCGGCCTGTTGCGCCTGTTGCGGGGTGTCGTCGCTGCTGGCGTCCACCACGATCACCGGCGTCTGGCCGATCGCCGCCTGCAACGACTGGATCAGCGGGCCGATGTTGCCGGCCTCGTTCAGCGTGGGCAGCACGATGGTGAGGTCGTTCACGTCTTGGCGTTGGCGGCCGAAGATATGGCCGCCACCAGCTCAGTTTCCTGGCCGGGCAGCAGGGTGCGGGGGTCGAACACGAGGGCGTCGTTCTCGATGCGACAGAACACGCTGGGGGTGCCCATGCGCAGGCGCTTGGCCGCGGCGTCGGGCGAGCCGCCGAGCTTGCGGATCACCAGCACCGTGGTGGGCAGTTCTTCGCCGGGGGTGCTGCCGCCGCCGATCTGGCTGGTGCTGTCCTGGACCTCGGCCTCGATGCCGTGTTTCTTCAGCTTGGTTGCCAGGCCACGCGCGGTGCGGCGCAGCTCATCGGCTTCGCGCGCGATGGCGCGCAGTGTGGGCACGGTTTCGAGTACCTTCTCGGGCTCGAGGTACAGCTTCAGGGTGTGCTCGAGCAGGCTGAGCGTCACCTTGTCGCAGCGCATCATGCGGAACATGGCGTTCTTCTTCACGCGCTCGACCAGGTCCTTGCGCCCCACGATCAGCCCGGCCTGCGGGCCGCCGAACAGCTTGTCGCCGCTGAAGCAGACCAGGTCGGCGCCGGTCTTCACCAGCTCGGGCACGCTAGGCTCGCGCGTGATGCCGTACTGCTTGAGGTCGATGATGCTGCCGGCACCGAGGTCGTACACCACGGGCACGTTGCGGCGACGGCCGATCTCGACCAGCTCTTCCAGCGCAGCCTCGTGCACGAAGCCGACGATGGCGTAGTTGCTGGTGTGCACCTTCAGCAGCATGCCGGTGTTTTCAGTGATGGCGTTTTCGTAGTCGCTCGCCTTGGTCTTGTTGGTGGTGCCGATCTCGACCAGCCGGCAGCCGGACTTGCGCATCACGTCGGGCATGCGATAGCTGCCGCCGATCTCGACCATGTGGGCGCGGCTGCAGGGCACCTCTTTGCCCTCGGCCAGCGTGTTCAGGATGATCATGGTGGCGGCGGCGTTGTTGTTCACCACCGTGGCGGCCTCGGCGCCGGTGATGCGCGCGAGAAGGCCGTTGATCAGCTTGTCGCGGTCGCTGCGCTTGCCGCTGGCGCGGTCGAGCTCGAGGCACGAGTACTCGGTGCTCTCGCGCATGGCGGCCTTCACGGCGCTTGCGGGCAAGGGCGCGCGCCCCAGCGAGGTGTGCAGGATCACGCCGGTGGCGTTGATCACGCGGCACTGGATGGGTTCAAGCAGGGAGGATATGCGTTTCTCGACCAGCGCTGCCAGCGCTTGTTCCGTCAACTCGGACTGAAACACATGGCCGCCTTCGCGCAAGTCGTTGCGCAGCACGTCAAGTGCGGCGCGGGTTTCCTCGGCGACCAGATGACGGCCGGCGGTTGCGATCAACGCCGCGAATGGCTCGCTGGCCAGCAGCCCGTCCAGCTTGGGCAGGTCGCGCAGGTTTGCGGTTTTGGAGGCGTTGTTCACGGGCACAGTCTAGCAGCAGTGGGGGAGCGGTCCAATCAGCGCCTTGGCAGAACCTCGACCCGGCCCGGCCGACGGTGGGGTATGCTGAAGCCATGGACGCGCCAGCTAAATCCAAGGCCGCGCACGCCTGGCGCTTTGTGCGCAACTGCCTGACGGGCGGCGTGGCGACCGGCGTGTACTTTGCGGTGTACCTGCCGCTGTATCGCTGGGCTCAGTGGCCGCAGTCTGTGGCGGACAACGTGGGGCTGCTGGTGGGCGCGGCGGTGCAGTTCCTGGGGGCGCGCTACTTCGTGTTCCGGGCGCGGCAGGGCAAGCTGCACAGGCAGATCGCCGGCTTCGCGCTGGTGGAGCTGGCAACGCTGCTGGCAAACATGGGAGCGCTGTGGGCCGGGCGCAGCCTGCTGCCGGGTGCCTACGGGCAAAGCGACCTGTTGGTACTGGCGACCAGCTTTGCGGTGTTCGCTGGCTTCAGCTACCCGGCCTGGCACCTGGTGTTTCAGGTGCGCAAACCTCGGCCGGGCTAGAACTCTTCTTCACACTCGGGCGATCTTTCAATTTGCCGTGCGCGGTCTATGGCTGCCCGAATGTAGTCAGCCTGTTCAGTCTTTTCAAATGTGCTCAGCAACCGTTCCAGTGTCGCGACGTCCGCTGCGTCGCGCAGCTGCCGAACCTGTTTTCGCACCGTGAATTTGAGCTTGCTGTAGAGCCGTTCCGCGGCGAGCGTTGCTTCGTAACCCCAAACTCCGGCACCGTAGACGCGCGATATGGATTTAAGACAGCCGCTGAAGTCGCCAACGCGTAGACACTCCTGCCCTTTCCGCAGCTTCTTCTGGAGTTTCTCTTCCTGGGATTGAACCAGCTCTGGAACCTTGCCGATCATCAGCTTGAGCTTGTCATGCTTGACATCGGGGCGCATCCGGTAGAACTCGTTGCCGAACCAGTCGCAGATCACCACACACTCGCCCTCCCCGATGTTGTAGGCGTCAGCTGGATTGGCGGACAGGAATTTGCATTCGGGTGGAACGATGCGGTTGGATTCGGTCTTGCGCTCGACGGCGCCTTTCACGATCAGCACGAACAGTGCGGATTCCGCGGCGAGTTCTCTCATTTCAGCGTCGTCGGCGAATCCGGTTTCGGCATCATCTCTAAACAGCAAAAGAATTGGCCGCTGCTTGCTGGCGGCCTCGAACAGGGTCTGACTGTCCGCAGAGCGCCATAGAGAAGGTTGCTGCTTGCTCGGAACCTTCACGGCCTTGGCCCGAGGTAGCGGGACGGGCAGCTCCCTGCGTGGCAGAGGGACGCGACCCTGGGCGCAGAGCGGAGCGGTAATCAGGAGAAGCAGGACGCTGGCCAGCCAGGCTTTCATGATGGACCTCCGGGGCTTAAGTGGAACATGCAGTGCAGACCTTACCCCGCGATGCAAAACGAAGAAGCGGCGCCCGGGGGCGCCGCTTCTTGATGGCTTCGATTCCGGTTACTTGAGCTCGGCGAGGGCTTCGTCGATCTCCTTCTCCATGTCGGTCTTGTCAACGTCCTTGGCCAGGGCCTTCAGGCCTTCCTTGTCACCCTTCTCCACCAGCTCAGCCATCTGGCTGCGTGCAGCGTCGAGGATGTCGTGGTAGGCGCGAATCGAGTCTTCCTGGGCCTGCACACCGACCACGCCTTCCTTGAAGTTCTTGAGCAGCATCTTCAGGGCGTTCTTGCGGTCGTTGTTGGTCAGGTACTCATTAGCCTTGTCCAGGTTCTTCTGCAGCTTCTCGTTCGTCTTGGTGACCTGGTCCTTCACCTTGTCCAGGTAGCTCTTCAGCTGGTCACCGCTGGGCGCCTTGGTCATGCGGTAATACTCGTTGCCGTAGGAGTCCGCGACGATGATCGTCATCTTGCCGACGGCGATGCCGTAGTCGCGCGACGGGTTGTCGCTCAGCAGCTTGCTGGTCGGCACCACCGTCTCCTCGGCCCAGGGCGACTTTTCGCGGTCGGCGCTGAACGGGACCTTCACGAACACGGCGTCGGTCTTGCTGAGGTCGGCAAGTTCTTTATCCGCCACCTCTGCGTCCGTCGCGTTTTCGCTGGGGAAGTAGATCACCAGCGGGCGCTCCTCTCGCGCCGCGCCTTCCAGCGTGTCCGAAGAAGGACGCTGCCAGGACGGGATTGTTTCCGGATCAATACTCGGGGCCGGGCGCGCACCGCCACCACCGCCGCCGGTCGGGCCGCTGACGCGACCAAGTTTCTTGGGTGTTGCGCCGCCTACGCCGCCACCACCCGATGCTCCACCACCTGAAGCGGCACCGCCGCCACCACCGCCACATCAGCCAGCAGAGAGCGGCTGAGCCATGATGCCGGTCAGCGCGAATGCGCCGACGGTCATCAGAGCCAGCATGTAAAGTCGTTTCATCGGATTCCTCCCCATGGTTGCTTGCCCAGCACCGCCAATAAGTGTAGTCGTCCGGGCATGGCTTACCACAAAAACCGAGGAACAATTCACTTCCTTAGTTCGCAGCAGATCCACCACTGACCATTGCACCACTGCCGGTGATGTACTTCCAGTTGTAAGGCTATACATTGCAGCTAGTTACGAAAAGACCGGGCCGGGTTAGCCCCGGCCCGGTCGTCAGGCTGGTCATCCCTCACTAGCTGAGTTTCGCAATGGCTTCGTCGATTTCCTTTTCAACGTCGGTATTTTTCAGATCCTTGGCCATGGCCTTCATGCCTTCAGCGTCCGCGTTCTCGGAAAGCTTGGACAGTTCAGCACGCGCGGCGTCCATGATCTCGTGGTAGAGGCGGATGGAGTTCTCCTGGGCATCCATGCCCACCAGGCCTTCCTTGAAATTCTTGAGCAGCGCCTTCACCGCGGCCTTGCGGTCATTGGCATCGACGTACTGCTTGGCCTTGTCGAGGTTCTTCTGCAGCTTGCTGTTGTTATCCTTCACCTGCTCTTTCACCTTGCCGATCATGGACGACAGCTTCTCGGCCTTGATCTTGGGCTCGGTGCGGAAGTACTCGTTGCCGAACCAGTCGCAGACGAGCACGGTGGCCTTGCCGACCGGGATGTCGTACTCGCGCGAGGGGTTGTCGCTCAGCAACCGGCTGGTCGGCACTACGCTCTTTTCGGTCCAGGGTGAGGCTTCGCGGTCGGCGCTGTACGGGATTTTGACGAACAGGGCGTCCGCCTGGCTCAGCTTGGCGAGTTCTTCGCCGTAGAATTCGCCGTCGCTGGCGTCTTCGCTCGGGAAGTAAACGATGATCGGGCGCTCGTCTGTGGAGGCGCTCTCAATTGTGTCGGAGGAAGGTTTCTGCCAGGCCGGAACGCCCTTGGGGTCCACAGCCGCTGGGACGCGCGCGGCGCCGCCGTTGGCGGGCTGGCCGACGCGCCCGACCTTCTTGCTGCTGGGGCAACCGCCGCCGGGGCAGCCGCCGCTCGCGCTGCCGCCGCCACAACCGCCGCCCGAGCACTGGGCCGAAAGCGGCATGGACAGGCCAACGATGGCGAACAGCGCCATCAATACCATAGAACCAAATTTGATCTTCATGAGTGATCCCCTTGAGTCGAACCGCACCGTTCGAAGGCTGTAAAATTGCGCTGGCGCGCACCGCACCGCATCGGGGGCGGGAACCGTCACAGCCGGGGACTGAACGTTGCTAGATACCCGGTGAAGCGGCGCCGCCACTCCGAGAGGGGCGCCGTCAGCGGAAAGGAATGCGGCAGAGGTACCACATGCTGGAATGCCTGTTCCGGGTCTGGAACTAAGTGTCGTAAGCTGCGGCTGGATTACGGAAAAAAGTAAGAAGGACGGCACCGGGGTGCCGTCCTTCCGTGCGTGCTTCCGGTGTTACTTGACGGAGCTGATCGCTTCGTCCACTTCCTTCTCGAGGTCGGTCTTCTTGACGACCTTGGCCAGTTCCTTCAGGCCGTCCACGTCACCCTTCTCGACCAGGGCATCCTTCTGCTCACGGATGCTGTCCATGATCTCGTGGTACAGGCGCACGGACTCTTCCTGTGCGTCCAGGCCAACCACGCCTTCGCCGAAGTTCTTGAGCAGGGACTTGATGGCGTTCTTGCTGTCCTGCTTCTCCATCGCCTGCTGGGCCTTCTCGAGGTTCTTCTGCAGCTTCTTGTTCGCGTCCTCGACCTGGTCCGCGACCTTGGTGATCATAGCCTTCAGCTTGTCGGCTTTGACCTTTTCGTCGGTGCGGAAGTACTCGTTGCCGAACCAGTCGCATACGATCACCGCCGGCTTGCCGACCGGGACGTTGTACTCAAGCGACGGATTCTCGCTCAGCAGCTTGGAGGTCGGGACAACCGAATCCTCTGCCCACGGAGACTTTTCACGGTCGGCCGTGTAGGGGATCTTCACGAACATCGCGTCGGTCTTGCTGAGTTCAGCCAGGTCTTCACCGTACATGGTGAAGTCGCTGTCAGCTTCATCGGGGAAGTACAGCACGATCGGACGCTTCTCAGCAGCTGCTGACTCGATCGAGCTTGAGGAAGCCTTCTGCCAAGAGGGCATCTTGGCAGGATCGGCGACGGGCTTGGCACCGCCACCACCACCACTTGGTCCGGCTACACGGCCGACCTTATTGGACGGACATCAGCCAGCCGACAGCGGCTGCGCAACAACGCCGGCGAGACAGCTCACCGCGATGCTGAGGGCCGCAAAAGAAAGGAACTTCTTCATTTGCACTCTCCCGATTTGGAGTAAGGACGAATTTCGCACCGGTCGCACTACGTTACGATACAACTGTTTCCGTGTATCGTCTATTACGTTGAGGAGATTGTCTGTTCCTTACCAACTTTCTTGAAGTTAAATCCGGCCCATGTTTGTGACTTTTCTTGGGTTGATTTCGAAAGCCAATCCTTTATAAAACCGGGGAACCTTCCGTGTTACGGGCCGACCGCCCGGGTAAATCTGACTGGAGACACCATGCCCTTCGAACTGCCCAAGCTGCCGTGGGAAAAGAACGCCCTCGAGCCCCACATCACGGCCGAGACCCTTGATTACCACTACGGCAAGCACCACAACGCCTACGTCACCAACCTCAACAAGCTGACCGAGGGTAAGCCCGAGGCGAGCAAGTCACTAGAGGAGCTGATCAAGACCACCGAAGGCGGCCTGTTCAACAACGCCGCCCAGGTCTGGAACCACACCTTCTACTGGCACTGCATGATGCCGAACGGCGGCGGCGCCCCCAGCGGCAAGCTGGCCGACGCCATCAACGCGGCCTTCGGCAGCTTCGACGAGTTCAAAAAGCAATTCGTGGAGGCCGCCACCACCCAGTTCGGCAGCGGCTGGGCCTGGCTGGTGAAGGGCAAAGACGGCAAGCTGAAGGTCACCAAGACCGGCAACGCCGACTGCCCGATCAAGCATGGCGACACGCCCCTGCTGACCATCGATGTGTGGGAGCACGCCTACTACATCGACTTCCGCAACGCCCGCCCCAAGTACATCGAGACCTTCATGGACAAGCTCGTCAACTGGGATTTTGTTGCCAAGAACCTGGGCTAATTGCGCGAACCGGCAAAACGGGGACGGGCTTGCGCCCGTCCCCGTTTTCAACTCAGGCTCCGGGGGCAATCATGGACAAACCACTCGCAGGCAAGGTCGCCGTCGTCGCAGGCGCGACGCGTGGCGCCGGCCGCGGCATCGCCACGGCGCTTGGCGAAGCGGGCGCTACAGTGTACTGCACCGGCCGCAGCATCGCCGGAGAGCCCGGCATGGCCAATCGGCCGGAGACCATCCACGAGACGGCCGAGCTGGTGACCGCCCGCGGCGGGCGCGGCATTGCAGTGCGCGCCGACCATTCCGATCCGGCACAGGTGATGTCGCTGTTCGAGCAGGTGGGGGAGTTCGACATCCTGGTCAACGACATCTGGGGCTGCGAAGACCTGATGGACTGGGGCAAGAAGCTGTGGGAAGCCCGGCTCGAGAACGGCCTGGCCATCCTCGACCGCGCGATCAAGACCCACATCATCACCAGCCACTACGGCCTGCCGCGCCTGCGCAGGGGCGGGCTGGTGGCGGAGATCACCGACGGCGACGGCTTCTACTACAGGGGCAACTTCTTCTATGACCTGGTGAAAACCAGCGTGATCCGCATGGCGTTCGCGCTTTCGCAGGAGCTCAAGGGCCGCGACATCACGGCGCTGGCCGTAACCCCCGGCTTCCTGCGCAGCGAATGGATGCTGGCCCACTTCGGCGTCAGCGAGGCGAACTGGCGCGACGCCGTCGCCAAGGTGCCCGAGTTCATTGAGTCCGAGACGCCGCTGTTCGTGGGCCGCTGCATCGCCGCCCTGGCCGCCGATCCCAAGGTGTCTGAGCGCAACGGCCGCGTGTACGCCTCGTGGGACCTGGCGGAAGACTACAAGCTGAACGACGCCGATGGCGCGCGTCCGCACTTCAAACGCTGGCTGGAACAGAACATGCCCAAGGTAGCGGCGGGCTGGAAGCGGCTCGACGACCAGTTCTACAGCTACTGGGGCAGCATGCCCTACAACATGCCTGGGTAAACGGTGATGCGCGGGCTGCGGGTCTTCTGGTGTATGCGCCTTGCCGGCACCGGCTGAAGTTCACCCGATGTAGAAGCGCATACCGACCTGGAAGCCGAAGTGGTTGATGGTGATGGTCGGCAGGTCGGCGCGCGCGTTTTCCACGTACAGGCTGGTGTCCACGAACAGCGCGCTGTAGTGGATGCCCGCGAAGAAACGCAGGTTGCGCCCGCCGATCTCAACGCCGCCCGCCAGGCCGATGCCGAAGCCGCTGATGTTGTCCACACCCGCGTCCACCACGTCCTTGAAGAAGTCTTCAAAGATCTCGGCGATGGTCAGCTCGCCGATGCACCAGCGCCCGGTGATTTCGCCGTACACGGCAAAGCCTTCGTTGAAATCAAAGTGCGTGCGGAAGCCGAGGTCGAACACGCCGCCGGTCAGCAGCAGGCCCGCTGTCGCCTCGGCCTTCAATACCACCGATACCCAGGGCAGGGCGGGCAGCCCCACGTCAACGCCCTGGCTGGCGGCGAAGAATACCGGGTACAGGCCTGAATACAGCGAGATTTCGACGCCGCCCCAGGGCCAGGAGTCGTCGAAGCTCTGGCCGCCGCCGCGCTCGATGGCGGGTGGCTCGGCGGGCTCAAACAGCGTGCGTTCCACGGGCCGGCGGAAGTCGCCCAACTCAACGGCGCAGGCAACGGGCGCAATCAGCACGGCAAGCAGCAGCAGCAAAAGACGCATCACGGCTCCAGGTCAGAACAAGTGAGCGAACCAGCCGGGCCAGTCTACCCCATGGAACGGGCCTATGCGCGCGCATCACCTGGCGGCGATGGCGGGCTGGGGAGAAACTGAAAATTTCTTTTCCGCTCTGGGGACGGTTTCCGGGGCGGTATTTCTTTTTTTTGCCTGGAATTGGACTCCATCCGCCGCAAGTGGTGTAGGCCGATTGCCCGGCCGTGAAGAAGACAGGATTCAGGGAAAACCGCATGCCGGTCCGCGATCCTACGCCTGGATTCCCTGACCTCAGGAACGGAGTTGACCATGTCGAACAAGAAATGGCGCAGACCCGCGGGGGACATTCCGACGGAATCCTCATCCGATCCGGCACCGACGCTGGAATCCACAGCGGCCCCTGATTCCGCACAGACTCTTGAACCTGCACCTGAGCTTCGCCCCCCGCGCCCGGAAGAAGTCATCCACGACGTGCCGATCGGGCTGCAGGGGAAACACCCTGATTTGCGGCGCGGAGCGCCCGGCATTTCCCAATTCCACAGCGAGGGGAAAGCCCTCAGCGAAACTCGCATGCGCGTCATGTTGATGGACGCCGCCATTTTCCTGCACCAGGTGATGCGTCTGGTTTCGGGCGTGCTTGAAACCGTACCCTTCGGCGGCCTGCGGCGCGCGGCGGCCGACGATCTGCCCCTGCTGCACGGCTGTGTGGACGAAGACGGCACGACCGTCACGCTTACGCCCATGCTGGTCAAGGATGGCCAGCGCACCTACCCGACGCGGCTGCACAGTGAAGAGCTCAAGCGCAAGCCGCGCGAAGGTTTCGGCCCGCGCCACCCGCTGACGGCGTTGATCAACCTGGCGGTGCAGGCGGCACGGCTGCTCCGGCAGATCGCGGGCTGCACGCACCCGATGGCAAAGCCGGCCAAGGATGAGCTGACGCCGGGCGAATTCGATAGCTGGGCGCGCAAGCTGATGAAAGACATCAGCTCGGCGTAGCTGCGCGGTTCGGGAATCAGCGCGACCACGGCGACGGCCGTGGCGCAGGCGATTTGAGCGGGCGGCTTGAGGGGGCGTTTTTCGGGCTTTCCGAGGTCGGTTGGAAGTGTCGCGGACGTCCTTTCCGTGCACGGCACGGGGGTGCGAAGGTGACCAAGATCACCTAGAGGATTTTCGCCGCGGTCTGACTCTCTGGTGCGAGTTGCGACTTGCCCGAAGGAGGTCAGACCCCGGTCGCGGGCTTGATTCCGGGGGGCTTTGCGCCACACTTTACGCCATGAACGACACACAGCGGCTTGAAACCGAGGCCTGGGGCAAACGCAGCAGCAGCGAAGACGAAGCGCGCTTCCTTGAGGGGCCCACCACGCGGCGCTCCGAGTTTGCCCGTGCCGTGCGCATTTTCCTTGAGCTGATCCGGGGCTTCCGCGCCCTGCATTTCGTCGGCCCCTGCGTTACGGTGTTCGGCTCGGCGCGCTTTGCCGAGACCCACCCTTACTACCAGCTCGCGCGGGAGGTCGGCCGTGAACTGGGGCGCGCCGGCTTCACCGTCATGACCGGCGGCGGGCCCGGCGTGATGGAGGCCGCGAACCGCGGCGCCCGCGACGTGGGCGCGCCCTCCGTGGGTTGCAACATCAAGCTGCCGCGTGAGCAACAGCCCAACCCGTACCTCGATAAGTGGGTGGACTTCCGCTACTTCTTCGTGCGCAAGATGATGCTGGTGAAGTACAGCTACGGCTTCATCGTGCCGCCCGGTGGCTTCGGCACCATGGATGAAGTGTTCGAGGCCGCTACGCTGATCCAGACCGGCAAGATCCGCGAGTTCCCGCTTGTGCTGCTGGGAGTCGAATACTGGAAGCCGATGCTCGAGTACCTCGAAAACACCATGGTGCGCGCGGGCACCATCGACCAGGCCGATGTCAACCGCCTGTTCCTGACCGACTCGCCGCAGGAGGCCGTGGAATTCGTGACGGCGGCGGCGATCGACAAGTTCGGCCTGAAGTACCGCAAGCGCCGCCCCAGCCACTGGTACTACGGCGAAAAGCGCGAGCCCTTCAAGGCCCAGCCGGCGCCGGTCGTCGCTCGCGACGATTCATAGCGCCGCGGACTCGGCCGGCGCGCGCAGGGCCCGCCGCAGGTAGTCGGCCACGGCCAGCGCGCCGATCACGGCCGCGGCGATCGCGAAGTGCAGCTGCATCTCGCTGCCCGCAAGGATCGCCCACAGGGCGGCGAACTGGCTGACCGTCGCCAGCTTGCCCAGCAGGCCGGCGCGCAGGTCGAGCTTGCGGCGGCCGGGCATGGCACGCCAGGCCAGCACCATGGGACCCAGCAGGATCTCGCGCGTGGCGATCAGCGCCAGCAGGTACCAGGGCGGCTGGTACAGCCACCACACGGCGCCCAGCACGGAGACCACGAAGGTCTTGTCGCACAGGGGGTCCAGCCACGCCCCGCGCCCGCCCTTCTCGCCCAGGCCGCGTGTCGGCAGGCCCTTGGCGCGGCGGCGCTTACGCATGCGGCGCGCGAACCAGCCGTCCAGCATGTCGGAAGCAGCGGCAGCGGCCATCAGCGCAGCCAGCGCCCAGGGCCACTGCACAAGTGCCCAGGCTGCTGCAGCCATCGGCAGCCGCACCAGCGTCAGCAGGTTGGGCAGGGAGAAGATCGGCTCCTGCGCGGGCGCCGCTTCGGCCTGTTCGGGTTGCGTCATGGCTCACGCGCCGGGTGGCCCACGGGCAGCAGGTACAGCACCGCCAACTCGGAGGGCAGCGCCAGGGCGCGGTGCGCGGCTTGGTCGTCGAAGGCGCCGATCGGCACGCCGCCCAGGCCCAGCGCCTCGACCTGCAGCAGCAGGTTCTGGGCGGCGTGGCCGGCCTCCATGTGCACATAGCGCTCGGCGCGCTCGCCGTACTTGCGCGAGGTGCGCCGGTAGTCGGCGGCGATCAGGAACACCGCCGGGGCGTCGCGCACGGCCTCTTGCTCGAGGGCCGCGGAGTAGAGCGCCTTGCGGGCGTCGTCTTTCGAGATCTGCTGCAGCTTGTGGCCGCGGGGGATGAAGTGGAACACGCCCTCGGTTGTGAGCACGTACAGCCCAGCGGGTAGAGTGCGCCTGCGGACGGTGCGGTGCGCTGGCCTTCGTCACCGGTGATGCCCTGGGTGGCCCAGCACAGCTGGGCGATCTCGGCGTCGGTCAGGCGCGCGTCGGTGAACTCCGCACGGAGCGCCGACGCTGAAGCAGTTGCTCAGCGTGTGCTCGCCTGCAGTGCGCGGCCGCGCCATCTCACGAGTCTCCGAGCCGCCAGGCCGCCGGCCCGTTCTGCGAAGTGCAGCCAACCAGCAGCAAAGCAGGCGCAGCCATCTCATGCAGACTCAACGCCGGAGGTCGCGGACAATTGCATCAGGAGCGCGGAAAGTTCGACTAGGGCATTCGGCCGTAGGTGAAGGAGTTTGGTACAGCCTGGCCGGCGCGTCCGAAAGTGTTCCGTTAACTGTGAGCGTCCTGCCGTCGGGGACATGAACGCACTGTACTGGTGCTCTTCGATCGCGTGCTGGTGAATGACTTCAAATGTATCCGCATCGATCAATAACAGCTGCTGTGTCTCCACCAAAATGTGTTTCCGGAGGCGAGCCAGTGGATGCCATGGATCATCGATTCCATGGACAATCTGGCCAGCTCTTCGCCGGTCGATGTATCTAAAACCAGAAGAGTCTGCCATTTCCGTCGGTGTTCTCTGCCGGTTTGGGCGGATAAATCCCATCCTCGTGCCATCTCTGGACAGTTTGAGCATGGAAGCCGACCCATTGTTGAACGGATAGCGCTGATCGACCTGCCCGTAGCCATGTCGTAGCGCCCACTCTATCCGGGCTGCAAACGAGACGACGGAACCGTCGGGGCTGAACTCGACGGATTTGACAGACGGAACGCTGACCAGGTGACGGATGAACGCGCCGGTGTCCGTGTTCCAAAGCGTCAGGTGGCCGCGATTGGAGCAGGTGACAAACCCGGTCGTCCAGGAACAAGCCGCGAAGTTGGGTTACCACAAGAGCCGAGTTCACCGAGCCGAACGAGCCCATCAGCTGTCCGCTCCTCATGCTCCACTTCTGCACTACGGATTGGTCCCGCCGGCTGTGAATAGGAACTCCGAGTCATCTGACAGCCCGACCAGATGCAGGGTCACCCTGGTTTCCGGCGAACGTCCGCATCACCTCCTTCCGGGGTGAGGAGTTCAAGTGTCCGTCATCCGTGGGAATCAGCATGTTTCCGTCACTGAACCTGTGGAAGCGGCCATCGAGGCGCTTGCGACTCGTCAGACTGGCTTGATCGACACCACGGTTCTCGCCAACGCCAGACTTCCAGTGCGGCTTGATCTCCTGCTCTGTGGCGGGGCCTTTGTAGGCGGCGCGGGCTGCCGCGGCGTCACTTTCCGTGAGGCAGTCATTGAACAGATCATCAGTGTGCCTGTGGAGGGTTTGCGGACACGACCCAACGACAGGGTCTTCTCGATCAACGCCTGGATGTGCAGGTCCAACTCCGCTTCAGGTCTTCGATGTGCCGCTCGCCGGCGTAGGCCTTGCCGCCTGCTCCGCCCGGCAGGCGTCGTGGTCGCCTTGATGGCGTT
Source organism: Planctomycetota bacterium (assembly GCA_020638635.1). Classification (GTDB taxonomy): domain Bacteria; phylum Planctomycetota; class UBA8742; order UBA2392; family UBA2392; genus JACKID01. Next base: position 169,121 of record JACKIE010000003.1, on the reverse strand, counting down.
GACCGCCGCACTGTACGCGTCGAAATCGAGCTGGCTCAGCTTCTTGAACGCGTGATCCAGCAGCTCCGCGTGCGTAGAGCCAGTATATAGCGAGCGGGCAGCGCGGGCTTCCTTCTCGACTTGGCTTGCTCGAGCGCGGCTTGGCGGCCCACTGCTCCTGCGGTCGGCCACCGCTGGTCGGCGAGGTGTCCGCTCCGTTCGAGCTGGTTGGTGGGCGTCTTGGCAACGGTGGCGGCGTCGGGCTGATTGCCCGCAGGCGGCGAGCAGCAACAGCAACGGTAGATTACCCGACTCATGGCCAGTCTCCACGGTGCAACTGACGTTGTAGCGCCCGGAAGAACAGGAATCAATCGTCCCAACCGACAACTATGCGATGCAGACTATGCAATTCTGTTTGCTCCATCGATGGTCTTAACCTCCGCCCAATCACTCCTGGAGCGGATACATGCCGATGTACACCGGAGGCATCGTTTACGCCTTGGTCAGCGCCTTGACCTTGGACGATCTGTTCCACTACGCCGGGTCGGCGAGTGTGGTGATGTCGCCGAGCGCTTCGTATTCGCTCTCGGCTATCTTGCGCAGGATGCGGCGCATGATTTTTCCGCTGCGGGTTTTCGGCAGGCCCGGCACGAACTGGATGTGGTCCGGCGTGGCGATCGGGCCGATCACTTCGCGCACTTTTCTTTCAACTCGCCGACCAGCTCCGGGCCTGGCTTGGCGTCCGGCGTCAGGTGGCAGTAGGCGTAAATGCCCGTGCCTTGATCGGGTGCGGGCAGCCCACCACCGCGCTTCCGCCACGCGCTGTGCTCCACCAGCGCGCTCTCGACCTCAGCCGTGCCGAGCCGATGGCCGCTGACGTTCAGCACGTCGTCCACGCGGCCGGTGATCCAGTAGTAGCCGTCCTTGTCGCGGCTGCAGCCGTCGCCGGTGAAGTACATGCCGGGGTAGGCGCTGAAGTAGGTCTGCTTGAAGCGGGCGTGGTCGCCGTAGATGGTGCGGGCCTGCCCGGGCCAGGAGCGCTTCAAAACGAGATTGCCGCGCACGCCGTTGCCCTTGAGCTCGACGCCCTGGTCATCCACCAGCGCGGGTTCGACACCGAAGAAGGGCAACGTCGCCGAGCCCGGCTTGCAGGGCGTGGCGCCGGGCAGCGGCGTGATCAGGATGCCGCCGGTTTCGGTCTGCCACCAGGTGTCCACCACGGCGCAGCGCTTGTCACCGACCACGTCGTGGTACCACTGCCAGACTTCGGGGTTGATCGGCTCGCCGACGCTGCCCAGCACCCGCAGGCTGCCGCGCTTGTACTTGCTGACGTGCTCGTTGCCCTGCGCGATCAAGGCTCGGATCGCCGTCGGCGCCGTGTAGAACACGTTGATGCCCAACTCATCCACCATCCGCCAGTAACGGCCGGCGTCCGGGTAGAGCGGCGTGCTTTCGAACATCACGGTGGTCGCGCCGTTGGCGAGCGGGCCGTAGATGATGTAGCTGTGGCCCGTGACCCAGCCGATGTCCGCGGCGCAACAGTAGACGTCGTTTTCCTTCAAATCGAAGACGTACTCGTGGGTCATGGCGGCGTAGGTGAGGTAGCCGCCCGTGGTGTGAAGCACGCCCTTGGGTTTGCCGGTGCTGCCGCTGGTGTACAGGATGAACAGCGGGTCCTCGGCGTCCATCCACTCGGCCGGGCAGGTGCTGCGCTGTTTGCTGGTTTCTTCGTGCAGCCAGAAGTCGCGGCCCTGGCGCATGTGGGTTTCGGCCTCGGTGCGCTTGACCACCAGCATGGTCTTGACCAGGTCGAGGCCGTCGCAGGCTTTGTCGGAGGTCTTCTTCAGCGGGATGGGCCGGCCGCCGCGCAGGCCTTCGTTGGCGGTGACCAGGACCTTGCAGCCGGCGTCGAGGATGCGGTCGCGCAGGCTGTCGGCCGAGAAGCCCGCGAACACGATGGAGTGCACCGCGCCGATGCGCGCGCAGGCCAGCATGGTGTAGGCCAGCTCGGGGATCATGGGCAGGTAGATGCAGACGCGGTCGCCCTTGCCCACGCCGTGGGCCTTGAGCACGTTGGCGACGCGGGCAACCTCGTGCTTGAGGTCGCGGTAGCTGATGCGCTCGTACTCGCCGGCTTCGTCCTTGGCCCAGATGATGGCGGTCTTGTCGCCGCGGTCGGCCAGGTGGCGGTCCACGCAGTTGAAGCAGGCGTTCAGCTTGCCGCCCGCGAACCAGGCGACGTCCACGGTCTCGAAGTCGTAGTCGAAGACGTGCTCGGGCTGATGGAACCAGGCCAGCCGCTTGGCCTGGCGGCCCCAGAAAGCCTCCGGCTGCTCCAGCGACTCATGGTATAGGCGCTGGTACTCCTCCAGCGACTTGATGCGCGCATGCTTCGAAATCTCAGGCTTCGGCGGCTCCATGGCGTCTCCCTGTCGGCTGCCCCGCACCATAGCAAAGGACACGGCGAGGATGGAACGACCTCGGTTAGATGACCCAGTGCGACGTGTGTCCGTCAACCCAGACTGCTCCAGTCCGGCTGTTCGCGCGAAGGATGCCGGACGGCAAGCACCACGACACGTGTGGATTCAACCCGGTAAAACACGCGGTAGCGGAACTTCGGCACCAGCGCGCAGCGGATGCCCCGGTACATCTCGGCGCTGGACTCCGGGAAAGCCCCGATTCGGCGGATCGTGAGGTTCAGCATCTCGGTGAAGCGCCAGCCCAAGCCGTCTTGCTGATGTTGGAGGTACTCGTGAGCTTCCTCCGCATCATGGAATGCGGAAGATCGAATCTCGACGGGAAGCATCAGGTGCGGTCCTTACCGCGCAGACGTGCGATGGCTTCGTCGGCCGGGATCGTGTCGTGCGGATTGGCTTCGTGTTCAGCCAGTCGCTGGTCCAGCAACGCCTTTTCCTCGGCAGTGAGCTCGACATCGTTTTCGCCGGAGAGTGTCGACCAGAGCTCCAACAGCAACTGCAGGCGCTCATTGTCGCTGAGATTGGCAAACTGCTCTTTGATCTTGGCAACGGCGCTGGTCATGACGTTAAGTCTAACATCCTCGCGGACGTCGGGCACGCGGTTGTCATGTGAACGGGCGGCGCTTTCGCGCCGCCCGAGAACTACCAACTACAAACCATCAACTACCAACTGGTCTTTTCGCTCACCAGCTTGGCCTGGGTGAAGAGCAGCAGGTACTCCTTGCCGCCGGCCTTGCTGTCTGTGCCGCTCATGTTGAAGCCGCCAAATGGCTGGCTGCCTACCAGCGCGCCGGTGCACTTGCGATTGAAATACAGGTTGCCGACGTGGAAGTCGCGCCTTGCCAGCTCCAGGTGCTCAGCCTTGCGTGAGTACAGCGCGCCGGTCAGGCCGTACTCGGTGCTGTTCACGATGTCGAGGCCTTCCTGGAAGGTCTTGGCGCGCAGCAGCGCCAGCACCGGGCCGAAGATCTCTTCACAGTGGATGCGCGCGTCTGCTTTCACCTCGCCGAAGATGGTGGGCTCGATGAAATAGCCGCTCTTGTCGCCTTCCTTGGCGCCCGCCAGCAGCTTGCCTTCCTTGGTGCCGACGGCGATGTACTTCATGATCGACTCCTGCGCCTTCTTGTCGATCACCGGGCCCATGAAGTTGCCGCGCTCTTCCGTGGGGCCCATCTTGATGGCCTTGGTCTTCTCGACCACCAGCGGCACCACCTTGTCGTAGGCTTCACCCACGAAAATCGCGCGCGAGCACGCGCTGCACTTCTGGCCCTGGAAGCCGAACGCCGCGGCCACGATGGCGTTGGCGGCGTCCTCATAGTCGCTGCCCTCGTCGATCAGCATGGCGTCTTTGCCGCCCATCTCGAGGATCGTGCGCTTGATCCAGATCTGGCCCTGGGCCAGCTTGCCGCATTTTTCGGCGATGCCCAGGCCGACTTCCTTGCTGCCCGTGAAGGCCACCATGCGGGTCAGCGGGTGCTCAACGATCGCGTTGCCGACGTCGCTTCCGCCGCCGGGCACGAACTGCAGCACGCCCGCAGGCAGGCCGGCTTCTTCAAGGATCTCCACGAAGCGCGCGGCGATCAGCGGCGTCACGCTGGCCGGCTTCAGCACCACGGTGTTGCCCGTCACCAGCGCGGCCACGGTCATGCCGGCCATGATCGCGAGCGGGAAGTTCCAGGGCGGGATCACGCTGACCACGCCCAGCGGTATGAAGTACTGGTTGTTGTCTTCGCCCGGCAGGTCGGTCAGCGGCTGCGGCTCACCCTGAAGCTTCATCGCTTCGCGGGCGTAGAACTCGCAGAAGTCGATCGCCTCGGCCGTGTCGGCGTCGGCCTCGGTCCAGTTCTTGCCGGACTCGAGAATCAGGTACGCGTTCAGCTCATCGCGGTACTTGCGGCGCATGAGCCCGGCCGCGCGCATCAGGATGCGCGCGCGCATGCCGACGTCGGTCTTGCGCCAGTAGTTGGTGAACTTGTCGTGGGCGTACTCGACGGCGCGCTTGGCGAGGTCGCCGTTGGCCTTGATCACACGGCCGAGCATTTCGGAGTGGTTGCTGGGGTTGTAGGACTCGATGGTCTCGCCGTCTTTGTCGAGCTCGCCGCACAGGCGCAGGGGGCGGATTTCGTTGGCGCGCTCGCGCACCTTCACGAAGCCCTTCTTCACGGCCGCGATGCGGTCTTCAGTCCAGTTGACGGTGATCGGTTCGTTGACGAAAGGAGTCGGCATGACGGTCTCCGGAGTCCGGGAATCAAAGGACCGGCGACTTTAGTTAGAGGTGAGGATAGGGCAAGCGAGAGGACCGGACGAACGAAACAAGAGCCGGGAGCGCAAGCGACCGGTAGGCGTGCATTGCAACGAGGAGCGTCTACCCGTCGCTTGCGCTCCGGGCTCCTGTTCACGCCAGCGAATCCACCAGCGCACGCAACTGGGCAATGTGTTCCGGCCCGGTGCGGCAGCAGCCGCCGATGATGTTGGCGCCGGCCTTGATCCACTCGCGCGCGTACTCGGCAAAGTGCGCGGCATCGTTCTCGCCGACCCAGCAGCGATGCTCTGCATCCCAGCCCTCGCCGCTGTTGGGGTAGACGACGATAGGGATTGTTCTGATCGCCTCCAGTTTCTGCAGCAGGCTTGCAATATGGCGAGGGGCGGTGCAATTCACTCCCACACCAACAAGGTAATGGGGGGAACTGAGATTTACTAAGTCCGACACGTGGCTCATCGGGTGCCCGCTGCAAAGATACGCGCCGTCGCGACACGAGAAAGTGAGCATGACAGGAAGCTCGCCCAAGTCTGCGGCGAGACTCTGACACGCAAGACCTTCGAAGATCGTAGGGATCGTTTCCACCGCGAAGAAGTCGGCATCTGTCTTCGCGAGCAAGGCCATCCGTTCACGGTGGAAGTTCTGCAATGCCTCGGTTGCGTTTCCACTACCATAGTTGGCGGTGTACTCGCTCCCATCCGCCAGGTACGCGCCGTAGGGGCCGATACTGGCTGCGATCAGAGGCTTGCGGTCTTCGGGCAGGTCTTCGTCCAGCTCGCTGAGGTAGCGGTCGCGGGCTTTCACGGCCACCTCGACGCTTTTCCAGAGCGCGTCCTCGGCCTGCTCGTGGCTGTAGCCCGCTTCCTTCATGCCCTGGAAGGTGAGCTGGTAGCTGCTGGTGATGATGATGTCGGCGCCGGCCTTGAGATAGTCGTAATGAAGCTGCTCAATCGCGCCCGGGTCGTCCAGCAGCACCTGGGCCGACCACAGCTTACCGCTGATGTCGTGCCCGCGCTTCTCCAGCTCGGTCGCCAGCCCGCCGTCCAGCACGTGCACGCGCGACTTGAACCGTTTGATGAGTTCCTGCGGATCCTTCATGATTTTGGATTCTAGATTTTGGATTTTGGATTACATCCGGCGTGGAAGCCGCCCCGTGGGCCAATCCGAAATCCAAAATCGAAAATCCAAAATTCCACCTGACCTCAGAATTCCCTGCGGGGTTAGCCGGGTGAACACCCGACAGGAGCTGACCATGCGTAACCTTGCCGCGCTTTCGATGATTGTGCTGACGCTTGTAGCCTGCGCCTGTGCGGGCGGTGGTGGGGGAGGCGCCGGCGCCGGCACGACCGGTCCTGTCGGCTCGGCCACCATGACGCTGAACGCCACGGCCGGCGACGCGCAGATCAGCTTCACGTTTGGCAGTGTCGCGGGCGCCAGCAACTATACGCTCTACTACGACACAACGCCCGGGGTCACACCCCTGACCGGCACGCCCGTGCCCATGCCGGCGACACCCTTCACCCTTACCGCCCTCAGCAACGGCACCACCTACTACGCCGTCGCCACCTACACCGATGCGGGCGGCGAATCGGCCCCCAGCGCACAGGTCAGCGCCACGCCCCAGCAGCCGGCCAGCAGCCCCTACGACCCCAGCTGGGCCAACATCGCGCCGACCAGCATCGTGCCTTACAGCGGCACGGCCAGCGGCCTTGAGGCCGCCATGAACGCCCTGACGCCCGGCGACAAGATGGAAATCGCGGCCGGCACCTACAACCTGAGCAGCAAGTTCAACCTGGACGTGCAGGGCACCGCGGCCGCGCCGATCTGGATCACGCCTGCCAGCGGCGCCACCGTGGTGATCAACATGACGGCCGTGCAGAACATCATGAACATCGGCGAGGTCAGCCAGACGCGCTACCTGTGCATCCGCGGCCTGGAGCTGACTGGAGCCAGCAGCGGTGTGCGGCTGTACGACTGCACGCAGGTGTGGCTGGACGGCAACCACATCCACAACACCGGCGACGCGGCGATTACCGCGAACACGCGCGACACCAGCTACATCTACATCACGCGCAACGAGATCCACAACACAGGCGGCACTGGCGAGGGCATGTACCTTGGCGCGAACAACGGCGCCGAGATCATGTCCAACAGCGTGATCGCGCTGAACCACGTGCACGACACCAGTGGCCCCACGGTGACCCAGGGCGACGGCATCGAGCTCAAGCAGGGCAGCTGGGGCAACCTGATCGCCGAGAACCTGGTGCACGACTGCAACTACCCCTGCATCCTGGTCTACGGCACGGCCGGGCAGGCCCAGAACATTGTGGAACGCAACATCTGCTACAACAGCAACGACAACACCATGCAGATCCAGGGTGAGTGCATCGTGCGCAACAACCTGTGCATCAACGGCGCGGGCAGCGCGTTTGCCAGCCAGGTGCACCAGGGCAATCCCACCAACCTGCAGGTGGTGCACAATACCTTCGTGAACGGGGCGGGGCGCGCGGCGAAGCTGAGTTCGTGGTCCGGCGCGGCCAACATGGTGTTCGCCAACAACGCCTGCTACAGCACCGGCAACTGGGCGATCGACTGCAACGGTATCAGTGGCGTCACCTTCGCGGGCAACGTCTGCTTCGGCAGCGTGACCAGCGGGATCAGCTTCACGGCCGGCAACGGCCTCAGCGACTTCGTGAACGTGACCACCAACGGCGCAAACCGCGACGCGCATCCGGCCGGCGGTTCGGCCCTGCTGGGCGCCGCGAATGCCTCGCACGCCACGCCGAAAGACCTGGAGGGGACCAGCCGCACCGCGCCCCACGACGCCGGTTGTTACGAGGGGTAAGGAGCGCAGCCATCCTGGCTGCCTTGGCCGTGGGCGTTACGCCCACGGCTGGCCGCAAGCGAGACGCTTGCGGCCATGCATGCAGGATGCCCGCAACACGAAGTTTTTTCCGACCCCTTCTCGGCCCTCGCGCATTACCGGGTTGAACCCACACTTCGGGGAGACCCATGCGTTACCTGCTGCTTGTGCTGCTGTTTGCGCCCGCGTTGGCCGCGACTACCTACAGTGTCGGCCCGGGGCAGACCTACACCAACATCAATGACGTGCCGCTGGAGACCATCGGCGCCGGCGACATCCTGGAAATCCACTGGCGCAGCACGCCCTACGCCGAGAAGTTCGTGATCTGCGCCCAGGGCACCAGCGTGAACCCCGTCATCGTGCGCGGCATTCCCAACGGCAGCACTGGCGCGCTGCCGGTCATTACCGGCGCGAACGCAACCACGCGCACGGCCCTCAGCTACTGGGGCGAAAACCGTGGCGTGATCAAGATCGGCGGCGCCAGCGTCCCCACCGATACCGTGCCCCAGTACATCACCATCGAATACCTCGAAGTCCGCAGCGCCCACCCCAGTTACACCTTCACCGATGATGGCGGCACAGGCGGCATCGCCTATGCCACCAACGCGGCCGCGATCTACGTCGAAAAAGGCAAACACATTAAAATTCAACACTGCGTGATCCACGACAGCGGCAATGGCTTGTTCATCGGCCCGGGCGGAGGCGTCGGGAATCCCGACCTCACCGAGGACTGCTACGTGGGCTACAACTACGTCCACACCAACGGCATCGTGAGCTCAGCCTTCGAGCACAACAGCTACTGCGAGAGCGCCGGTATCGTCTATGAGTACAACCGCTACGGCCCCACGCGCAGCGGCGCCATCGGCAACAACCTGAAAGACCGCAGCGCCAACAGTGTAGTGCGCTACAACTGGATCGAGGCCGGCAATCGCCAGCTCGATTTGGTCGAGGCCGACGGCAGCGGCATCAACACCCTGGCCGGCTACGACAGCACCTATGTGTACGGCAACACGCTGATCGAGCCCGACGGCGCGGGCAACAGCCAGATCATCCACTACGGCGGCGACAACGGCACGGCCAGCACCTATCGCAAGGGCACCCTGTACCTCTACAACAACACCATCTACAGCACGCGCAGCGGCAACACCACGCTGGTGCGGCTTAGCACCAACAGCGAAACCTGCGACTGCCGCAACAACGTCATCTTTGTGAGCGCCAGCGCCTCCAACCTCGGGCTGATTGACGACACAGGAACGCTCAACTACCGCAACTGCTTCTTCAAGGGCGCGCCCACGCCCAGCCACAGCGGCGGCGCCATGCAGGGTACGGTAAACAACCTCGGCGGCATCGTGACCGGCAGCGACCCGGGCTGGACGGCCGTGGGCTCACAGGATTTCAGCCTCACCAGCACGGCCGCCTGCCGCAACGCGGGCACCACGCTGCACGCAAGCACGAGCGCACATCCGCTGAGCAACGAGTACGTGAAGCATCAGCAGCAGCAGGCGAGGCCCAGTGACGGCACGCTCGACATCGGCGCGTTCGAGTATGACAACGGCGGCGCGCCCACGGCCCCGGCGGCTCCTTCCAGTTGCACAGCCACGGCCGTCTCCGGCCTGTCGATCCAGGTAAGCTGGTCCGACAACAGCGGCAACGAGACCGGCTTCAAGCTGGAACGCGACGACGGCAGCGGCTTCGTGCAGATACAGCTGCTGGCCGCCAACGCCAACAGCTTCACAGACACCGGCCTGAGCGACAGCGTGCAGTACAGCTACCGGGTGCGCGCCACTAACGCCGTCGGCGACAGCGCCTTCAGCAACACAGCATCGGCCACGGCCGCGGTCACCGTGACGCCTCCGCCCTCGAGCGGCAGCGGTGGCGGCGGAAGCGGCGGCAGCGGGGGATGCAGCACCGGTCCGGGTTCGGCCTGGTGGCTGCTGTGGTTACTGCCAATGGTGTGGCTGCGTGTTGCCCGGCGAGAGGCCTGAGCCGAATCAGAAATAGCTGAGGGCCGCCACCGAAAGCTCGCTAAACTGCCCCCCTGAATCCTGGGGGGCGGGACCATGGCTCGTACACCGTTGATGGCGCGACTGCGCCTACTGGCTCGTGTGACGCGGCTCTCACGGCGCAGCGGTATACCGACAGACGAACTGATTGAGTTGCCGCGGCGCCGCTTCCTGCAGGCGGCCGCGGGCGGCCTGGCGATCAGCGCGCTGGCGGGCGGCACGTCCTGCGCCAGCACGCAGAAGGGCGGCGGCGGCGGCAACGGACCGCGCGTGGCGATCGTGGGCGCCGGCATCGCTGGCCTGCACTGCGCATACCTGCTGAAGCAGGGCGGCATCCGCGCCGAAGTGTACGAGGCCGCGGACCGCACCGGCGGGCGCATCTTCACCAAGGACGACATCCTGAACCCGGGCCAGACGCTGGAGATCGGCGGCTCGTTCATCGACAGCACCCACGCCGACATGCTGAACCTGTGCAAGGAGTTCAACCTCGAACTGCTGGACATGACCAGCGACAAGAGCGTCAAACCCTGCGCCTACTTCTTCGACGGCAGGCACTACAGCGAGCGCGAAGTGCTGGACGCGCTGAAGCCCTACGTGGAGCGCATTGGCGCTGACGCCGCGCTGATGGAAATGGAGTGGGACAAGTTCGTGATAGACTCCCGCGTCGCGAAGCTGGACGCCACCAGCATCGCCGCGTACCTCGATTCGCTAGGAGTCGGCGGCTGGCTGCGCAAGCTGCTGGAGGTTGCCTTTGTCACCGAGTACGGCCTCGATGCCGACGAGCAGTCACCGTTCAACATGCTGTCGCTGATCGGCCTGGACACCGGCGCCGAAACCTGGGAAGCCTTCGGCGACAGCGACGAACGCTACAAGGTCAAGGGTGGTAACCAGCGCGTGGTGGATGAGCTGGCGAAGCGCGTCGAAGAACAGGTCGAAACCAGCCGCAAGCTGGAGCGCATCAGCGAAGCCGCGGGCGGCTACAAGCTGGCGTTCAGCGGCGGGCGCGAAGTGACGGCTGACTACGTGGTGCTGACCCTGCCGTTCACGCTGCTGCGCGAGGTGAAGCTGGACGTGAAGCTGCCGGCGGAGAAAACCCGCGCCATCAACGAGCTGGGCTACGGCATGAACGCCAAGTTGATGATCGGCATGTCCAAGCGCGTGTGGCGCGAGCAGGGCTACGGCGGCAACATTTTCAGCGATCAACCTTTCCAGCTGGCCTGGGACAACGCGCGCCTGCAGCCGGGCGCCTCGGCCGGCGTCACCCTGTACTCAGGCGGAAAGGCGGGGCTTGAGGTCGGCAAGGGTACTCCGAAAGAACAGGTCAAGCGCCTGCTGCCCGGGCTGGAAAAGGCCTACCCTGGCGCAGAGTGGGCCTACACCGGCAAGCTGTTCCGCATGCACTGGCCAAGCCACGCGTTCACCAAAGCCAGCTATGCCTGCTATCGCCCGGGGCAGTGGACCACCATCGCCGGCCATGAGATCGAGCCCGTGGGCAACCTGCTGTTCGCCGGCGAGCACTGCAGCGGCGACTTCCAGGGTTACATGAACGGCGGCGCGGAAACCGGCCGCGTGGCGGCAGAGGCAATCCTGCAGGCGGTGAGTAAACCGGGCTAAGCCCGGCGGCTCATGTGAAGGATGTTCACGGCTTGCTGGTCGAAGCGGTAGGCGTCGGGCTCGATGCCCCATGTGCTGAAGCCTTCGGACTCGTACAACGCGCGGGCGGCGTGGTTCTGCTCTTCGACGCCCAGCTCCCACACCTGCACGCCGGCAAGCGCCGACGCGCGCAGCGCCTCGGACAGCAGGGCCCGGGCCGCGCCGTTGCGCCGCTGCTCGGGGGCGACGTACATGCCCCATATCTCGGCAACATGGGCGCGCTTTCGCCCGCGCCCGCAGAACCAGCCCACCGTGCCCACCAGTTTGCCGGCCTGCCAGGCGCCGATGACGTTGCCCTCGCGGATACGCTGTGCCAGCTCGGCGTCGTTGCGCTGCGCGAATTCCTCGGCGTCTTCGCCGAAGGCTTCCGGGTGCTCGGTCAGCATGCGCAACCGAATCAAGCGCCAGGCGCCTGCGTCTTCGGACGTGAGTGGTCGGATTTCCAATTCCATCATCCCTGTTGGCGCTGGCACATGATTCAAGCACAATGACTCATGGTTCCCAGAGCCCCGCATGAAGAAAGCCACCCGTCGCATCCGACCCACCAAGCGGCTGTCCGCCGGCTCTCACCGCATGTTCGTGGCGCTCGACTACGTGTGCCTGGTGGGCATCACGGCCCACGCCTGCTTCATCCCGCTGTTCTGGTTGCTGGGCGTGCCGTTGCTCGCCGCCGTCAACGTGTTGTCGGTGGCGGCATGGATTGTCGCAAGGCTTGTGAACCGGCGCGGCAAGATGGACCTCGCCGTTGTGCTGATTAAGCTCGAGGTTGCAGCACACGCCACCCTGGCTTGCACTCTGCTGGGCTGGGACAGCGGCTTCCACTACTATCTGTGGCCCCTGATTCCCTTTGCCGCGCTGAACGAGCGCATCTCACCGCGCATCGTGTTCATCGAGGTGGTCGCGCTGTTCGTGCTGTACTCAGTGCTTTACTGGTTCACGCGCCAGATCCAGTTTACGGGGCCTTCACCCCAGGTTACGGAATCCATCCCATTCATGAACGTGGGCGTCGTGTTTACCGCCATGGGTATGCTGGCGGTCTACTACCGGCTGGCCACTACGGCGGCCGAGGAGCGCCTTCGCATCCAGGCATCGACTGATGACCTTACCGGCCTGACCAACCGGCGCCGCATGCTGGAGTACATCAACGAAGAGCTCAAGCGCATCCGCCGCAGCGGGCGCGACGCCACGCTGGTGATGGCCGACATCGACCACTTCAAGCAGATCAACGACAAGCACGGCCACCAGTGCGGCGACGCGGTACTGGTGGGTGTGGCCGACGAGCTGCGTGCCAAACTGCGGTCGCAGGACTTCATCGCCCGCTGGGGTGGCGAAGAGTTCCTGTTCCTGCTGCCGGAAACAGACATGACCGGCGCGCAGATCGCCGCTGAAAAGCTGCGGGAGGCGATCAGCGCGTGCGAGATAGAGTTTGACGACCGCAAACTCAGCGTCACCATGACCTTCGGTATCGCGCCTCTTGACACTGGTGCTGGCATCGACGAATCCATCAGCCGCGCCGACGACGCGCTGTATCGCGGCAAGCAGGCCGGACGCAACCGCGTGATGACCTGGCAGATCCCCGAGACGGAACCGGTAAAGTCGTAAGTTCAAGTGATGCAGGCCCACTCCCTCCTGGGCCACGGAGATCCCATGAGACGCATCTTCTCCAGTCTGATTGTCCTGGTTGTGTTGGTTCTAGCGGCTACTCCCGGCCGCGCGGGAGACGCGTTCAACTACGAGGGCGAACGCACCCGGTTGCACGAGTTCCTGGCCGACAAGCACGTGGACGTGGGCGATGAGTACAAGAAGGCGCTGATTTTCACCCTGGCGCGCAAGCAGTACGACCGCGCCCGCGAGCTCGAGCCCGAAAACAAGAAGGCCTGGAAAGGCCTGGGCTACAAGCAGAAGAGCGGCAAGTGGGTGCCCGACGAACTGATGCCCGACAAGGACGAAGTCCACGGCAACGCCTTCCGGGAAGCGCGCAAGAAACCCGACGAAAAGAAGAACGAGGCCTACGAGAAATGCGCCGAGCGCTGCCGCAAGCTGGTGGAGAAGGCCCAGGCGGCCGGCGATCAGCGCAGCGCGCGCATCTTCGCCATCGACCTGTTGTACTACGCGCCGGAGGACGCGGCCGCACACAAACTGCGCGGCCACGAGCGCGAGGGCGACAACTGGGTTCCCGGCTTCGCCAAGAAGTGGCGCGATGAAGGCCACAAGATCGTGGAGGCCGCAAGCTTCGGCGACGACGTGGAAGGCGAAGACGAGCAGGCCAAGCTGATCGGCGCGAAGTTCAACCGCCGCCAGAGCGAGTGGCTGATGGCCCGCACCACCCACGATAACCCGCGCGTGAAGTTTCTACACCGTAACGGCGACGCCACCATCAAGCGCGCCCAGGAGCTGCTGGGCAAGGAGGGCGCGCCCTTCGGCGGCCACCAGTACACGATTCTGGCGCTGCAAAGCGGCGATGAGTACGACGCGATGCTCGAGAAGGTGCTGAAGCTGGAGGGCGACAAGCTGGCTTTCGCCAAGCGCCTCAGCGGCCACGGCCAGAGCAAGCCCTACGGCTACTTCTGCTGGTCGAACACCGACGCCACGGCCGACGACATGCTGTGCAACACCGTGGCCCTGCGCGTGCTGGCCCACGCGCAAAGCGGCGAAAGCGACCGCGCGCCCTGGGTGGACACCGGCTTCGGTTACCTGGTGACCTCCCAGGTGCTGGGCACCACCATGGTGCAGCGCTACACGCTGAAAGAGGTGGGGGCTACCACGGCCGACGACGAGATCATCCCGGAGTTCACCAAAAAATCGGGCACGCCGGAGTTGCTGCGCGAGGTGGCGCTCTACAACGTGAATTTTACACGCGACATCCCCCTCGAGCAGCTGGTGGGCACCGAGACCAACGACATGCAGCAGGCCCACGCGGCGAAAGCCTTCAGCTTCATGGAGTTCATCTTTGAGCAGCACAAAGAGCAGGCCCAGAAGTGGCTGAAGCGAGGCGGCGCCAAAACCGCCGGAGAGCGCATCAAGGCGCTAGAGGAAGACTTCGGCAAACCGTTAGCAGAGCTCGAAACCGCCTGGCGCGAGTGGGTGCTGGCGAGTTACTAGCGACAGGCTGAGTTCCGACGCGAGTTAGCGTTCTGGTCTCGGCCTCATTTCCCGGCCCGTCGGGTCGGTCTCCAGCACACTCTCGTGCAGCGCGATTATAGGTTGAGGACCATCGGCATCATCGGTTGTCTGAATGAGGAGCCAATCGACTTCAGGCATATCGTCGTCCAGGAATTCGGGGACCGATGCGCCGTCAAGCAGGCAGCAGATTCCGAACAAGGTCTCCGCTTGCATTGCGCGAACGAGGTCCGTGATGACACTGCGGGAAACACCCGACGCCAGCATGCGCTCAAGGGCCCTGCCAGCTCCCGCGTATGGAGCCTCCGGGTCTTGGTTCCACGCGTCGACATTGCGGTCGATCCACTCGTCGTTGCTCTCGGAAATGACGTTCTCCCAAGCCGCCTTTAGGAAAACGAAGCGGGCGAATTGGGGGATGCCTTCTTCAACTTGTGAAGATGCCCAGCCTGCAGGGTCTTCTGCGCCAAGGCGCTTGAACCAGTCAGTCAATTGCTTCTTTGATGTCATGGCTCTGTGCCTCAGTTATTGTCGATCTGGGCTTTCTGGACTTTGCCGCTGTAGTCGATCACTACTGTCTTCAGCTCGCTGAAGGCGTCGATCACTGAAGGCCCGCCTTCTCTGTGCCCGTTGCCGGTGTTTTTCCAGCCTCCGAACGGTGTGCTGACTTCCGCGCCGGTGCTGCCCGCGTTGATGTAGCACAGCCCGCAGTCGAGATCGATGCTGGCGCGGTGGCACAGGTTGACGTCATTGCTGATGAACCCGGCGCTCAGGCCGTACTGCACGCCGTTGGCTACGCTGATTGCCTCGTCGTAGCTCTTCACCTTGATCACGCTGATCACCGGGCCGAAGATTTCTTCCTGCTCGATGCGCATTCCCGGCTTCACGTTGCTGAACACCGTGGCGGCGTAGAAGTTGCCCTTGGCGTACGCGCCGTCCTTCAGGATCTTGCCGCCGCACTCCAGCTTGGCGCCCTCTTTCACGCCGATCTGCACGTACTCGTCGATCTTCTTGAGCTGCGACTCATTGAGGATCGCGCCGAAGAACGAATCCGGCGCGGCGCCGTGGCCGACCTTCAGCTTCGGCGCGCGCTCCACCAGCATTTTCAGGAACTGGTCGTGGACCTTCTCGTGCACGATCACCCTTGAGCACGCCGTGCAGCGCTGGCCGCTGGTGCCGTAGCCCGCCCACATCACGGCGTTGACCGCCAGCTCCAGGTCGCCGTCTTCCCACACGATCACCGGGTTCTTGCCGCCCATCTCCAGGCTCACACGCTTGTTCAGCGGCGCGGCCTTTGAGGCGATGCCCAGGCCCGTCTTGGTGCTGCCCGTAAAACTGATCATGCGCACGTCCGGGTGCGTGACCAACTTGTCGCCGATCGGCGCGCCGTGGCCGATGACCATGTTGAACACGCCGGCCGGCACGCCGGCCTCGATCAGCACCTCCGCCCAGCGTTTCCCGAGCAGCGTGGTGTCCTCGGCGGGCTTGAACACGATGGTATTGCCCATCACCAGAGCGGGGTAGCTCTTCCAGCTGGGGATGGCGATCGGGAAGTTCCAGGGCGTGATCAGGCTGCACACGCCCAGCGGTTGCCGAATGGTGTACATGCGCTTGTTGGGCATCTCGGCCGGGATGGTGTGGCCCCAGCCGCGGCGCCCCTCCGCCGCGATGTAGAAGGCCATGTCGATGGCTTCCTGCACGTCACCGCGGGCCTCGGCGATGGGCTTGCCGTTCTCGCGGCTCATGAGCTGGGCGATTTCTTCTTTGCGCTTCAGCAGGATCTCCGCGCTGCGCACGATGATCTCGGCTCGCTTGGGCTGCGGTGTGGCTTTCCAGGCGGGAAATGCGGCCTTGGCGGCGGCGATGGCCTTGTCCACGTCATCGTTGGTCGCCTGGCGGAAGGTGGCCAGCAGTTCGCCGTTGGCGGGGTCGCGCGAATCCAGCTTGTCGCCGCCGGCTTCCACCCACTGGCCGTTGATCAGGTTCTGCACGTGCTCGGTCATGGCTCGTCTCCCGTCTTCGCGCGCAGGGTATCAATCCGGAGCGTGATCGCCATTCACCTCACCGGGTTGTTCGTCGCTGTGTGTGAACTTGTAGTCCGGGGGCGGTGGGCGCCAGGCGCCGGCGGCTTTTGTTGGAGGCGGCGGGGGCGGCTCCAGCGGAGGCCGTGGCTCGTCCGGCCGGGCGCCGGGGTTTTCGGGTTGTGACAAGCGGACTGTGTCCATTTGCGCGGTCCCGACAACGGGGCGGATTCCGTGGCGCGATGGCGCGCGGAAGGCCTGCCCACCGGGCATCTCGGTGATGCCCGGCCGTCCCAGCTCGCGGAGTTCCTGTTGAACCTGCTGTGGATTCAAGCCCTGCGCCGGTCCGTCCGGCACCTTGAGTTGCTCCACCTGAAGCGCTGTGCGGTGCGCGCGGTCTGCGGCGCCCCGGTTCGCGCGCAGCACCAGCCAGACGCCTACCGGCCCGCAGAACTGGCCCAACAGGTAGGCTTCCGCGCTGTTGAGAGCGTCGGGGCGGGCCAGCCTGCGACACAGCAGCGCGAGCGGGAAAAAGACCAGCAGCCAGGTCGCCAGCACTCCGGCGACCAGCACGATGGGGCTGCCGAGATTCGGGGCCTGGGCCAGCATGGGCGAGCCTGTCGGTCAGCGTCGATACAGGCTAGATTGTCCGGCGTGCGTGTCATCGGAAACCTGCAACCCTGCCTGCTGATCGCCGACGGCGCTGACCCGCAAGCCGCTGCCGATGCGGGTTTCGACGGCGTGGTGCTCCCCGCGGCGGAGTTTCACGCCGCGGCCTGCGTGCGACTCGGCCTGCTTGCGGTTGCCGACGTCGAATCTCCGGCTGCCATCCCCGCCGGCGCCGACCTGTTGCTGCTGCGCGGCGGCGAGATCACCAACCGGCCCATGATCGAGGCCTGCGCCGTCAGCGGCGTGCCGCTGCTGCTCGGCACGGCCGGCAGCAACCTGCGAGAGGTGACCCGCGCGGTAGGCTGGTTCCAGCTTGCGTTTCGCAGGGCGTTGCCGGCGGCGCCCGCCCGCCGCCGCGTCGGCCTGGATGGCGGCGGCAGCCTGCTGCTGCTGCACGGCCCGGACGGCCCCCTACGCGCCATGGCCCGCATGGCCGAGCAGACACTCACGCCGGTCGGGTACCAGCTCGAGGGCGAGCCGGGCAAAGGCGCGCTTGCCGTCGCGGCCGGCGCTTGCGTGCTGCTGGCGCGCAGCGACGGGGCTGCACTGGTTCCGGCCGTGCGCGAGGCCGAGAAGCTGCTGGGAGAGCCGCGCAAGCAGCCGACGCATCAGGAAGAGGAAGCTGCCGCCCGCTCGCGACGCGCGATCGTGGCAGCACGCGACTTGAATGCCGGCAGCGTGTTGACCGACAGCGACTTGGCGTTGGTGGTCGGTGTTCTGGGGCTGGCGCCCCACGAACTCGACAAGCTGCTCAACCGCGCGCTGACGCGCGATGTGGCAAAAGGCCGGGCGATTCAGCTGGAAGAGCTGGAGGGGGAGTCACCGGAACCGCCCTCCTGGTTCGCGCCGCGCCCGCCGTCGAGACCGCCGGGCCAAGCATAAGGTGTTGGTTGGCGTTGCGGGCCGTAGTTCGCGTACCACCAGGCGGCGTAAGCTTCTTCGCGCTGGCGTCGTTCGCGCGATTGCTGCTGGGTGTAGCCGATGACGAACACAATCAGCACGCCCATCCAGTTCAGGAAGAAACCAGCTAGGGCGCCCAGCCATGGCTCAATGTCGTACTTCTTGGCAATGAACCAGCCGATTACGCCGCAGCCGGACATCATCAGCAGGTTCAACCCCAAGATCATGGCAAAGAACGCGACGGGGAACGCGAAGAAGCCCGGTGGCGGCGCTCCGCCCGAAGCCGCCAGGGGCGGCAGCAACCGCGGTTCGGAAATCAGTAGGGCAACAAGCTGCATGCGTGATGCAGTTTAGCCGGCGGCGGGGCGCAGCCCCAGAACAACTGTCGCTATCGAAGGTGCGGGTTGTAGACCGGTGGCAGGAAGCCCCCACAACTCATGCAGGTCTTGCGGCCCGCCTTGGTCCGCGCGCCGCAGCCCGGGCACTGCACATAGCCTTGGGCGTCTGCCACCAGCATCTGCGGCGGTTGTGGCGGCGGGGGAGGCGGCGGTGCGATGCCCTGGCCCGCCATCATTGGCGCGTGCGTGGGGTAGACCGGCTGCTGCTGCCCGACGACGCCGCTCGAGTACATGGGATTTGGCGCTGAATAGGTTGGCTGCTGGGGTTGTGGTTGCATGCCCCTGTTGACCACGCGGTCCCGCCGGAAAACGGGGATCATTTTCACCCCCAGCCAGAAGAACATGAATCCCATGATGAAACCGATGACGGGGTGCACTCCGTGCTCCTCGGCCGCGGATTTGCCCCACATCCCGAACAGGACCTGCACCGCCAGGCTAATCACCGTGCCCACGATGATGGCGCCGATCGGTAGATTTGCGGCGTTGGTGGCAGCCTCATAGGGGTCGGTGAACTGGCTGCCGGGATCCTGCGTCTGCGCCAGGAAACGCAGCGCGCCGGCCATTTGAGCCGGTAATCCTGGCAGCAGATCAGTCAGTTGCGACGCCTCGAGCAAAGCATCCTCCCGTTGCGGTAACTGTATCCCACCACGGTACTCATTCAAAACTGGTTCATGGCGCCGGCACTGGTGATGTCATCACTGAACTGCAACCCGATCAGCAGCACGAAGAGGGCGACCATTACCGTGCTGATGATCGTCGCCATGCGCTTGCGGCTGGCCGGCGTGGCCGGCATGAACACAGGCAGGGCCAGCAGCATCACGCCCAAAGGAATCCAGGGCTGCGATGCGAACAGGTTACCAAGGCCCACGCCGATCGACTCGATGTGGAACTTCAACTGATCAAGCACCGGCGCGTCCATGCCTGGGCCTTTCAGCGTCTCTTCGATGCCCATGCGCATGAAGCCCCACACGCCCATCAGGATCGCGGCTTCCACCATGATGAACAGGTAGTAGTACAGCGCCTCGGGGAAGCGCGGTGAGGGTAACTTGGGGTCGCGCTTCTGCTTTCTGCCGCGCTTGCCGTCCACTCGGTCAAGCATGGCAGCCAGTTCTTCGTCGCTGGGTAACTGTTTCGCCTGGTCTTCGGCCAATTCGGCACCGTTTCAATGGGGAGCGCAACGGGGCTACCCGAGCTAGGATAGCAGCGATGAACGAGGGGAACACAGGGGGTAGCGATACCAGCGGCCGGCAGGACCCGCTGGTCGGGCGTCGCCTGGCCAGCTACGAGGTGCTGGCGCGGGTGGCGCGCGGCGGCATGGGCGTGGTGTACCGCGCCCGCCACGTGTACATCGACAAGATCGTCGCGCTGAAGGTACTGGACCCGGCGCTGGCCGGGCGCAGCGACCTGATCGAGCGTTTCCGCACCGAGGCCCAGTCCCTGGCGCGCGTTGAGCATGACAACGTGGTGAAGGTGATCGATATCCTCGAGGACAAGGGCGTCCACTTCATAGTGATGGACTTTGCAGAGGGCACCAACCTCCGCAACCTGGTCAAGGAAAAGGGCCCGCTTTCGGGCGAAGAGCTGCTCTCCGTGGCGCGCCAGACTGCCGAGGCGCTCTACGCCGCGCACCGCGAGGGCATCCTGCACCGCGACATCAAGCCTGAGAACCTGATTCTCAACAGCCGCGGGCGCTGCAAGCTGGCCGACTTCGGCCTGGCCGGCGACTTGCGGCTGATCGCGGAGGGCCACGAAGGGCCTCTGAACTTCGGCACGCCGGCCTACTCCGCACCCGAGGTGTTGCGGCGCATGGTTCCCGACAAACGCAGCGACGTATTCAGCTTCGGCGCGACGCTCTACTACCTTGCCACCGGCGAGCCTCCCTTCGGCCAGACGGGCGCCCAAGCCATCATGTTGCGCCAGAAGCAGGGCGCGGAACTGCTCGATGCGCGCAGGCCCGACCTGCCGGCGAGGTTTACGCAGCTGGTCATGGATTGCATCCAGTATCACCCCAAGGATCGTCCCTCCAGTTTCCTGGAGTTGCTGGACCGCCTGCCCAAACGCATGGTGACGCGGGGTGTTTCGCCAACGGCCACAAGGCCGACGGAACCAACCGACGTCGCGCAACTCGACAGCGGGACTCACGAGACCCCGGGCGGAACGGGCGAGCGTCCGACGCTGCTGATAGGTGCCGTGGCGCTGGCCGCGCTGGCAGTCGGCATCGTGCTGGTGCTGTGGTTGGGCTCAATCTTCACAGGCGACGACAACCCGGCAACGCGCGACAACGGCGCGCCTTCGACCGGCAATAGACAGGTGGAAGTACCACGCGCCAATCGAACCGGCACTGTTGGCAAGGCGGAACCGGACGACGGCGGTTCCGCTTTTCGCCCGGAAGAGGAGGCGTTCCACGCCGCAGAGTTGGACAGCCGGGCGGCGCTGGGGAACGCCGACTACAACGGCGCCTGGAGCGCCTGGGCGAGCTTTCTGCGCGCGTATCCGAACTCGGAGTACGCTGTGCAGGCGCTGGAGAAACAGGATGATGTTGCCAAACGCGTGGCGCAGCTGCGCTCACAGGAGTACGAGAAAGCCAAGCTGGCCTCCGAAGAAGCCCTCAAGTCCCGGCACACCGCAGAGGCGCTGGCGGCACTGGACCGCTTCCCTGCCGAGCTGCTGGTCTCACTCAGCGAAGGCGATGACGTGGATGTCGCCCGCAAGCTCGACACCCAGCGGCAGGTGGTGCTGGCCGCCGAGAGCGACGACCTTGCCCGCGTGCTGCAGAAGGCAGATGAACTGCGCGGCGACTGGCAGAGTGATCAGGACAACGCAGCCAACCTCAGCGACATCCGCCGCATGCGCAACAGCGGCAACCTCTTGAAGGAGCGTGCGCTGCTGGAATCATTCCTGCCGGGGCGCACGGCTGACACCGTGGACAGGCTGTCCAAACGCCTGGCCGCGCTTCGTAAGCTGCTTGAGACGGTACACCAGGACGCCACCACGCGGCTGGATGCGTGGCGCGCCTTCCACGACGGCAGCCTGGGTGAGTGGTCGGCGGCGGCACTCGAAGTCGTGGAAAGCCTGGGCGGCAGGCTTGAACGGCGGGACTTCAAGCACGCATTCCGCGCGCTGGATAAGCTGCAGGCCGATCTCACGGCGCGCAGGAGCCAGGCGGCGGCGCAGGCAAAGTCAGAAGAGTTGCGTGAACACATCGCGGCCTCGGACTGCGTCCTCAGTCTGCTGCGACGCTATCGAGAGGACCTGTTGCTGGCTGACCGTGTGACGGCTGCGCTCGAAAATAACCTGCGCGGCGCGCGCCGGGCCAACAACGAACTCGAATTCCTGGTGCATGCCGAGATGGACGCGGATGGCAACCGCAGCGTGCGGATCGACAAGTACAGCGGGCGCGTGACGTCCGTCGGCTCCAGCAACTTTACGATCGACCACAATGGAGAGCGTGTAACCATCTCATACGAAATGCTGACGGCTACCACGGTGCGGCGCGTGGTTCACGAAGGCGAGAGCTTCGATGAGCAGCTGTGCCTGGTGGCCTGGCTGGTAGCGATTGCGCGCTTCGACGACGCCGAGTCAGAATTTTCACGACTCGAACGCATGAACGGCGTCCCCGACGACGTCGTCGCCCGCGGGCGCGAGCTTGCCGCCTCGAAAGTGCCTGCGCCCGATGCGCAGCGCAAGCTGGCTTACTTGGCCGCGCGCGGGGGACTGCGCCGGTACGATGACCTGAATGCGGCCTTCGGGGCGGGGACACTGCAGCGTCGGCTGGCTGAAGCGCAGGCCGGCATTTCACGCGGTGACGCCGCGGCCGCGCGGGCTTACCTGGCCGCGGTCAGCGAGGTGGTGGATCCTGAACTGGTTCACCTGGCCAGCTTCGAACGCGCGCTGGCTATGGTGGAGCCCGCGGTGGGGGACTTGCGCAACTGGATCGTGCTTGAGCCGCTGAACGCGGCCGCATTTGCCGCCGTGGCTGAAAAGCTGGACGGTGCGGGTGACAGCATCGAGGCAAGACAGATGGCCGGCAGGGCCCTTGTTCTCGACGGCAGTAATGAACTCGCCTGGCGCGTGTGGTCGAAGTGAACGCGGCCTATAGCCTATCCGCACCTGTCTCGTAGACTGGCCCCGTGAACGGATTCTCCTGGGTAATCGAGAACGAGATCGCCGGCATGGCGAGGCCCGACTTTCGTGCGGAAGGCCTATGGGCCTGGCTGGCTGACCGCAATGTCGGCCTGGTGGTGAGCCTCACGTCGAGTTCCCCCGATCCAGACCTGCTGGCGGCGCACGGCATCGAGCTGCTTCACTTGCCCGTGCCGGACTTCAGCCCGCCGGGCCCTGAGGCGATCGACGCCTTTCTGCAGCAAGCGCGTTTCCAGCGCCATGAGGGCAAGGCGATCGTGGTTCACTGCGGCGCCGGCATCGGGCGTACGGGTACGATGATCGCGTGCTACCTGGTGGACAAGGGCTTCAGCGCGGACGAAGCGATCCACATGGTGCGTGCCGCCCGGCCCGGCAGCATCGAGACGGCTGAGCAGGAGCGCGTGGTGTTCAAGTTGGCCGAGCGACTGGCTTAAGCGTGAGCCCGCCCAATGCACATCGCGATCGTTCGCACTGAGTTCGTCAGGACGCGCGGCGGCGCCGAACGCTACGCCGTGGAGCTTGCGCGGCTCTGGTTCGGTCTGGGACACCGCATCAGCATCGTGTGCTCGCGTGCGAACCCGGACGACGCGGCGGGCATGGAGGTGGTGAAGGTCTCGCGCCCTAAGGTGCTGGGGCCCTACAAGCACAACTGGTTCGCCAAGCGCGCAGGCCCCGCGGCCCACGAGACCGGAGCCGACGCGGTGCTCTGCCTGGCGCGCGCCTGGCCCGGCGACGTGCTGCGACTGGGCGATGGCCTGCACCAGTTGTGGCTCGAGGTACGCTACGGTACCGACGGTGCGCGTAGGCGGGCCATGCTGAACCCGCGACACCGTGAGTTGCTGAAGCTGGAAGCCGGCCTGTTTGAGCCCGGGCGCTTCGGCCTTTACGTCGCCAACAGCGAAATGATGCGCGACGAGGTGCTGCGGCGCTTCGGCGTCGGGGCCGACCGCATCAAGGTAGTTCCCAACGGCGTGGACTGGTCGCGCTTTCATACCGGCCTGCGTGAGTCGCGCGATGAGATGCGCGAAGCGCACGCCATCACGACAGGCGAGAAGCTGGTCCTGTTCTCGGGCATGGACTTCCGGCGCAAGGGCTTGCCTGAGGCGGTGCGAGGCTTCATCGAACTGGCGAAGGGGAACGCCAAAGCGCGCTTCGTGTGCGTGGGCCCCGGCTATACGAAATCCGCAGAAGAGGAACTACGCCGGGCAGGCCTGCTGGATCGCTCCACGTTTGTGGGACGGACCGACGATATCGCGCCCTGGTATGCGGCGGCGGATGTGTTCGTGCTGCCCACCATGCATGACCCAAGTTCGAATGCGGTTAGCGAGGCGCTGGCCTGCGGCACGCCGGTAATCACCAGCCGCGAGAACGGCGCGAAGCAGCACGTGCGCGACGGCGTAAATGGCTGGGTGCTGCAGGATCGCGGCGACGCCCGCGAACTCGCGCAGCGCATGGCGCAGCTGCTGGAGAACCCGCCCGTGCCGGACTCTGTGGTGGACGCATCCAGCCTGCTCAGCCGTGAAGTCAACGCCGAGCGGATGCTCGAAGTCCTGAAGCAGGCGCGCGCCATGCGAAGCTGAACGGTTCACGCGCGGACTCCGGAAAACTAACCTGCTGCTACCGAGGTAGGACGGGGCATGGACGTTGCGGACACCATCCCGGCACTGCTGAAGCCGCTGGTCGGCGAATGTGTTGTCGTGGAGGGTGACAGCGGCGCCGAGGCAGCCATGGCCGCCGTACGGGAAGCCCTGTATCAGCCAGACGGCTTCCGCACGCAGCGCGTCCGCCCGGGCCGCGCGATCTACGAGTTCAGGACGCGTGAAGGCGAATTCATCGTGAAAGCCTTCGAGACCCGCTTCATGACACGCATGTCGCCGCTGCGGTTCTGCGCCTCGGGACGGGAGTGGAAGTCAATCCGAATGGCGCAGCAACGCGGTATCCCCACCTCAAGGCCGATGGGGCTTTACAGCGCGCGCAGCAAGCCGGGTGGAAACTACCTTGTGCTGGAGCGCATCAATGGCGCGACAGAACTCGAGTCCTACCTCGAACGCGAGCGCGAGCGGCTGCGCTGTGACGTCAAGCTGCTGCGCGGCCTGGTGTGCGGCTTTGCCGGATTCGTGGCGGGACTCCACAAGGGCGGCCTGGTGCACCGCGACCTGCACCTGCGCAACATCATGGTGCGTCCGCCCCGTGCCGGCAAACCCGCCGAGTTCTTCGTGATCGATCTCGCCGACGAGGACCTGGCGCCGGGGATTCCGCCCGAGATGCTGCGCCGCCAGAATCTGGCGTACCTCTCGCTCTGCTTTCTCGATTTGCCGGCGGTGGTGCGGCGCCGCTTCCTGCGCGAGTATCGCAAGTGCATGGGCGACAAAGGCACGGAACGCGACGTCGCCCACGACATAGAAACCCAGGCCGCGCAGAAACAGTTCGACCTGAATACCGTGCGCATAGCAACCTGCGGCGAAGCAAGCTCGGCCATGGCACGAGTGCAGCGGCCGGAAACCCTGCTGCTGATCTACCGCAAAGCCAGCAATGCGGACCTGGAGCAACTCGAGAAACCACTGGCTGCGGCGGCGCCCGATGGCTGGGCGGACCTGCTGCACCAGCATTTCGAGCTCCGCTTCGGCGAGGGCAATGTCTGGAAGCTGAAAAGTCCCATCGACAGCACCGACGAAGCCGCCACGCGACGCAAGCTGGAGGCCCTCTGGGGGCGCTTGCTTGAGCTGAACGCGATCCACGCCAGCGCGCCTTCGCCGCTGGCCTGCCTGCTGAGACCACCCGTGATGAGTATCTTCGCCCGCGTCCCGGGCCAGCTGACGCCGCTGGTCAAGCGCAGAGATCACGACTCGCTTGACCTGTTCGAAGTCCTGGGCCGCCAGTTGGCGCGGTTACACCGCTTCGGCTGCTTTTTTCTGCCGCTTGACCCGGAGCTGTTGAGCGAGGGACTGTCGGTGGCTAGCCCGCGTCGCGGAGGAAGGGAACTGGTGCTGACAGCGCCGGATCATATCTTCCGGGGATCGCCGACCCTGCTGGGGCCGCAGGCGGTAGCAAGCCTGGGGCGCGTGGGGCGCACCGTGCTGCAGTTCGCCGGCGAACGGCAGATGAAAGAACTGGTCTGGAGCTACGCAAGAATGCTGCGCCTGAACCTGAACGATACCAACGCGCTGCTGGACGAGGCCCGGCGCGTGCCCACGGGCAACACCCTGGTGGTCACGCGCGGCATCGAGCGCAGCCGGCTTGAGGAAGGCAAGCGGTAGGGAACTTCGATCCCGGAATGGCGGCCGTTGCCCGTTTCCAGGATCCCTCTCGAATGGAAGCGGACATCGACCTCGCCGGCAAACGACTGCTGTTGATCAAACCCTCGTCCCTCGGCGACGTGGTCCACGCCGTGCCCACGGCCTGGGCGCTCAAGCAGCGCTGGCCCACACTGCACCTGGCCTGGCTGGTCAACCGCGGGCTTGACTCGCTGATCCGGCCGCTGTCCTGCGTCGATGAAGTCATCCCCTTCGATCGCAACCGATTCCGCGGCTTGATCGGCCCCTTGGCCCAGGGCGGCGAGTTGCGCAGCTTCACGCGCACCCTGCGCGAGGGGAGGTTCGACGCTGTGCTCGACCTGCAGGGCCTGTTCCGCAGTGGGCTGTTCTCGTGGCTGTCGCGTGCGAAGGTCCGGGTGGGTGACCGTGACGCCCGCGAAGGCGCCTGGATGTTCTACACCCGGCGCGTCAACACACCCGAGCAGCCGGTGCACGCGCGAGCTCGATACGCGGCGC
The DNA here is from genome assembly GCA_020638635.1 of Planctomycetota bacterium. Taxonomy (GTDB): domain Bacteria; phylum Planctomycetota; class UBA8742; order UBA2392; family UBA2392; genus JACKID01. The sequence continues at coordinate 142,868 of JACKIE010000003.1, read as the reverse complement.
TGGCCGCTGAGTTCCAGGCCGGCACGCCGTCCAGGCAAGACCTGGACCTGCGCGATACCGAGCGCACGGCCGCCCGCAACCTGCTGGCGGAAGCCGGCTTCAGAGGCGGCCCGCTGGTTGCCGTCTGCCCCGGCGCGCGCTGGGAAACCAAGGTTTACCCTGCCCGCTCCTTCGCGGCCGTGCTCGATGAGCTGGCAGCACAGGCGGGTGTGGAGCAGCCGGTGCTGGTGGGAGGTCCGGAGCTTGAGGAAACCTGCCGCGAGATCATTTCCGCCTGCACGCGCGCCAAACCCCTTAACCTCGCCGGAAAAACCGGCCTGCGCGAGCTGGCGGCGTTGCTCGACCAGGCCGAGCTGATGCTGACCTGCGACAGCGGCCCCATGCACATCGCGGCCGCGCAGGGCACGCCCACGTTGGCGGTGTTCGGCCCCACGGACCCGCGCCGCACCGGGCCGTTCGGGCAACTGGAAAACGTGGTGACGGGCGAATGTGAACTGATGCCCTGCCTGAAACGGCACTGCCCGGGCATGGGTCTGAAGTGCATGCGGGGCCTGGATCCACGCAAGGTAACCGAAAAGGCGCTGGCGTTGCTGCGTCAAACAGCCGATAACAAGGGGCAGGAACACAACGCACTGCATGGCTAAGGGCGAAAAAAAGCTGGATTGGCTGAACGTTCGCAAGGCACTGGGCTACCTGGGGCGGTTGTGGCCGTATCTGAAACCGCAGAAACTGCAGATGCTGCTGGTGCTGGCCGGCGTGGGCATGTACGCCGGCGGCTCGGCCATCCGCCTGCTGGTAATCAGGCCGTTCATGGAACTGGCCCAGGACCTCGAGAATGTCACAGACCAGCGGATCAGCGAAACGCTTGAGAAAGTCGCGCCCCTCTCGGGCGTGCTGCTGCTGGGCGCCATCCTGATGGCCGTGGGCACCTACCTGCGCCAGTACTTCATGGGCTACATGCGCGCCTACACGGTGATCGCCCTGCAGCGTGCCATGGTGGACAAGGTGCTGCGCCAGCCCATGGCCTTCTTCAACAGCGAACGCAAGGGCGCACTGATGTCGCGCATGACCGCCAACACTTCGGCGGCCAGCACCCTGGTGCGCATCATGATCGAGAGCATCATTTCGCACCCGGTGACCATCGTGTCGGTGATGGCCGTGCTGCTGTACACCAGCCCGATCATGTCGCTGGCGACCTTCGTGGTGTTCCCGGTCGTGCTGGTGCCGGTGATGCTGTTTGCGGGCAAGATCCGCAAGGCCACCAAGAAGCGCTACAAGAAGGTCGAGGTCACGGGCAACTTCTTTCACCAGATGCTCGACGGCATCCGCGTCGTGAAGTCGTATCGCCTCGAGCCCGCCCAGCGCGAGGAGTTCGAGCGCGCCTCCGAGGACGTCTTCCGGCGCGAGCGCAAGGTCGCCCGCTACAAGGGCACCGCGCGCTTCGGTGTCGAGATTACGTACAACACCATCATGGCCGCCGCTCTCCTGCTGGTCGGCTACATCATGACCACCGCCTGGTTCGTCGAAGCGGGCGGCCTTGGCATGTTCGTGCAGTTCTTTGCCGGCCTGATGTTCCTCTATGACCCTGCCCGCAAGCTGGGCCACGCTGTCAACGACGTCCAGGAATCCACCGCCGCGCTGGAGCGCGCCTTCGAGCTGATCGACCGCGAGCCCGAGCTGATTGACAGCGCCGGGGCAAAGGAAGCACCCCGCGAGTTCCAGCGCCTGGAGATCCAGAACCTGGAGTTCCACTACGTGGAAGGCAGGCCGGTGCTGCGTGACATCAACTTAGAGGTGAAGGCAGGAATGATGGTGGCGTTCGTGGGCCAGTCGGGCATGGGCAAGTCCACGCTGATGGACCTGATCCCGCGCTTTTACGACCCCACGGGCGGCGCGATCCGCGTGGACGGCATCGACCTGCGCGAGCTGAAGATGGAAAGCTGGCTGCGCAACATCGCGATCGTCAGCCAGGACACCTTCCTGTTCAACACCACCATCCGCCAGAACATCCTGTGCGGGAAGCCCGATGCGACCGAGGAAGAAGTGATCGAGGCCGCACGGGCCGCGCACATCTGGCACGACATCGAGAAGATGCCGGCGGGGCTTGATACTCCGCTGGGCGACCGAGGCGTCAGCCTGTCCGGCGGCCAGCGCCAGCGCGTGGCCATCGCGCGGGCCTTCCTGCGCAAGGCCCCGATCCTGCTGCTCGACGAGGCGACCAGCAGCCTCGACACCGGTTCCGAGCGCGAGGTACAGAAGGCGCTCGATGACCTGATCGAGGGCTGCACGGTGTTCGCCGTCGCCCACCGCCTCAGCACCATTCGCCGCGCTGACCTGATCCTGGTACTCAACGAAGGCCGTATCATCGAACGCGGACGCCACGAAGATCTGATGAAGCTGGGTGGGGCATACGCCAACGCCTACCGTCTGCAACAGGGCGAAGAACTTGAGCAAGAGGCCGCATAGGGGGCCGCATGCCGGGAAACCAGCCAGCCAGCGATACCGGGCGCGCGCAGGGGGTAAGGCGCGACACATCGCGCCTGCGAGGACGAGAAGGCAAGCCCGACACCGGGCGCGTAAAGCTGGATGAACACCTGCGCTTCCGTGTGGCCGTGTTTGCTCCGCGCCTCGAGCTGAACGGATTGACGGTCTACACGCGAACGTTGCTGCGCGTCCTGCGCGAGCGTGGCAACCACGTTATGCTGATCTCCCCCGCCGGCCCGCTTTCGGAAACGCTGAATGATTCCCACGACGGCGGTTTCGATCTGCCTGAGAACGCCCGCCTGGGCTTCTTCGGTTGGCGGCGCCTGAGGGAGGCGCTGGCCGAGTTTGAACCCGACCTGCTGCACGCACTTTGCCCCGATCCCGCCTTGCCGGCGGTTCGCGTGGCGAACCTGCTGGAACTCCCGCTGGCTGTCAGCGTGCACGGAGTCAAACCGGAAGAATTGCCGCAGGCCGAGGACAAGCATTACGACGCCTACTTAGCCTCGGACCAGTCCGTACGTGAACGGTTGCTGAACGACTGCCGCCTGGAGCGCGACCGTACCACTCTGATCAGCGATTGCGCGTTCCCCGAGACCGCGCCGGACGAAAAAGGGATCCTTAGCCAGCGCAGGCGCCAGGTCGTCGGCTGGGTTGGTCCGTTGACCGAGGGCTGCGGCTACCACAGCTTCATCGAGGCGGCGATCAAGGTTCAGGCCCGCGGTGTTGACTCCATGTTTTCTATCTTAGGTTCCGGGCCCGCCGCCCCACGGGTGCGAGATGAGGTGGAGGCTCGCGGCATGCTGCCACGCATCGTGGTAGTGCAAGGTCTGTATGACTACGGCCGGATCTGGGACCCCTTCGACATCGCCATCATTGATACCCGTCAGCCGGCCTCGGCGCTGATGGTGTTGAATGCCATGGCCAACGGCCGTCCCGTGATCGCCACCGAGGGCGGGGCGATCTTCGACCTGATCGAGGATGGAGTAGACGGGATGATTGTGCCTCGCGACGACGCGGACGCCCTGGCCGAGCGCATCCTGATGCTGGTGCAGAACCCCGGCGAAAGGCTGCGCATGGCCAAGGCGGCCTTCGGGAAGGTGGAAGAGGAATATCGTCCTGTCGATATGGCGCAGGCTCTTGAGGCAGTGTATGCAGCGTTGCTGGCGGATGAGCCCCTGCCCAAGCCCTTCGAGGCCCGGGCACGGCGCGCCGCCCGCAGCAGCGCCTGACCGGGAGCACCATGCCTGTCAATCGCTACGATCGCCTGTTTGCCCACGTGGGCTCGATTACCGGCCTGTTGACCGCCAGGCAGGTCGAGGAGCTGTTTTCCATCGTCGAAACCGGCGAAGTGCGCGACATGGCCACTGCGGCGGCGCGGCGTGGTTTCCTGCCCGCCGACGTGGCGGCGGCTATCGGTATCCTGGCGTCGGAGCTGGCAGCCCGGCGCATCGCGGAGCACATCGAGCCCGACACCATCGTCTCGTCCGGCAAGGCCGGTGAGGCGGGCAAGCCGGACACCCAGCTCTATCCCAGCGCCCTGGGCCAGTACCACAAACTGAAGCAGATCGCCCGTGGCGCCATGGGCATTATCTTTCGCGGCGAGCGGCGCTCCGACGGCCAGGTGGTGGCCCTGAAGGTGCTGCCGTTGCAGGCCGTGACGGACCCCCAGGACATCGAGCGCTTCAAGCGCGAAATCGAAACCATCACCAGCCTGGTGCACCCGAACATCGTGCGCGTGTTCGATTTTGGCCAGGAAGAGGACTTCTATTACTACGTGATGGAATTCCTCGACGGCCGAAGCCTGCGCGAGCTGATTTACGACCGCGGTCACCTGTCGCCCTATCACGGGGCGGAGATCATCCGCGACGCCGCGCGCGGCGTGGCGTTTGCGCACCAGCACGGCGTGATCCACCGGGACCTCAAGCCCTCCAACGTGATGATCTGCAAGGATGGCCAGGTGAAGATCGTGGACTTCGGCCTGGCCTTCCACAAGACCAGCCAGGTGCTGACCGCCACCGGCATCAGCCTCGGCACCCCGGCCTACATGAGCCCGGAGCAAATCGAGGGCGACCGCGCCGATGTGAACGAGCGCAGCGACATCTACAGCCTGGGGGTGTCGCTGTTCGAGGCCGTGACGGGCCAGCGGCCGTTTGAGGGCGAGAACCAGTACGATGTAATGAAGCGCGTGCTGTTCGACCAGCCGCGCGGCGCATCGCTGGTCAATCCGGGCGTGCCAGAGGACCTGAGCCGCATCGTAGCCAAGGCAATGGCGCGTAATCCGGGCGACCGCTACGAACATGCGGGCGCGTTGATCGGTGAACTGGATGCGTTCATCGAGGGGACCGGCGGCTCAGGTTGAGTCAGAGATGCATGGCTTGCAATGCCGGACACTGCCTGTAGGATGATTGCACAGCACGCACCCGCGACTGGCGGCGTTCCCGGGTTGATGCAACTTGGAATGAATGTCCACAGAAGGCCTGAAAATGCGCGTTCACAGGGACTGACATTTTTTTTACGGAATTCTATTGGACGGCGGTCGCGGCTCGTGATACATTCGTGACAATCTCAGGTTGAAGAGGTGAAGCAAAGCGCAGAACTTCGTGAATCTACAGGTTTTGTTCTTTACACCGATTTGCGACACCACTTCAATATGCAACCTCTACCGTTTGGTTCCGCCCTCTGGGCAATTCAGGAGAAACTACATGAAAAGCAATAAGAAAGGCTTTACGCTGATCGAGCTGCTGATCGTCGTGGTCATCGTGGGCATTCTGGCCCTCGCTGCCATTCCGCTCATCACCTCGAACACCCGCGACGCTCGTCGCGCGGAAGGCACCCAGCTGCTTGGCTCGGCTCGCGACTTCTGCCGCGTGACCTACTCCAAGGGTGGCGCTTGGGACGCCACCGCTGTCACCGCTTTCGCCACTGAAGTCGGTACCGGCGCCTTCGACGGCGAGTACTACAACGTGACCGCGCCTGTCACCTCCACCACCACTGTGGGCTGCATCATCGGCGCCACCGCCGCTTCGGCGAGCGACGGCAACGGCTCCTGCGGTTTCCGCTGGGCCAGCGGTGAGAGCAACATCGTGTTCGGCGCTGCCGCCACCATTCCGTAAAGCGCGCAGGTCAATCAGCATGAGCCGGGGCCGCCAAGGTGGCCCCGGTCCATTTTTTCGCGTGATTGCCCGGAACCCAAAGAAAGCCGAAGATTTTTGTTTGATTTTGTGTCCACCCGGTGTATGGTTCCTGTAAGAAATCTTGCAATGGGTGTGAATCATGCGTCATATAAACGCACGTCGCGCGTCCCGCCGAGGCTTCACGTTGATCGAAGTCGGTGTTTCGATCTTCATCATCACCGTGGTTGCCCTGGCCGGCTTCGCCTACTACTCCAGCGCCCGCGTTTCTGAAATCCAGGAGTGGCACCAGCAGAATGCGCTCTTCATGTGCGAGCGCGAAATCGAGGCCTGGCATGCCAACGGCTACACGGGTCTGTCGGGCTTCACGGCTACCGACTGTGGCCCGAGCAATTACCTGCCCTACGGCTATCGGTTCGGCAGTCCGGACCCGGCCTGGAACGTCGCAGGCCGCTACAAAGACGTCGTGCTGGACGGCGTCACGTACCGCATCCGCGCGCAGAACCTGTTCAACGCCAACACCGGCAACGACTACTATGTGCAGGCGAATTGGAGCGGCATTACCTATTACTACCGCCAGTTGAACATTGTGGTGCAGTGGGGCGGCTTGACCGCGACGACCTCGACCTTCCAAACGAACCTCGAAACCCGGATGGCCCGCTAGGCCGGGAGACAACTCATGGCAACCCGCAAGCTCAAATCGTACAGGCGCCGCGGCTTTACGCTGGTTGAGGTGCTGGTCGGTATCACGGTATCCAGCATCCTGATCATGGGCATGGGCATTGTGATGGTGTCGCTGTTCCGGGGCATGCGTGAATCCCGCGATTTCGCCGACGCGACCGGCGGTGTGGACTTGATCCGGCAGCTGAGCTTCGACGCCCGCACCGGCAACCGCATTCTGTTTCCGGCGACCGACGGTACGCCGGGAGACTACGTTTCCGGTCCCAACACCGGCGACCAGATCATGTTCAACAGCCTGCGTTACGACCCGCTCACGGACACCACGACGACCGTGACTATCACTTGGGAGTCGCGCAGGCCGATCGCCAGCCCGACGGACCCCTACACCGTGTTCCGCTTCACGGACGACACGCCTGAAGATCCGGCCAACCCGGCGGATGACCTGTTCACGTTCGGTCAAGGTGGGCTGCTGAACTTCGACATTGTTCGCAACAGCTCGGATTCCTTCTCGGCCACGATGCAGAGCCAGCAGGGATCGGAATCGGTCCAGGTGCAGCTGGCTGTGACCCTTCGCAACGTGATCAACTAGCGGGAAATCGATAGAATCGGCAAATTTCAGCAAGGGGCCCTTCCTGCACAAGGAAGGGCCCCTACTTGTATCTGCTTGTCAGTAAGGGTGTTGACGAGTTCTGACCGTCCGTCTATCTTCACCCGCGTAGAACCAACTTCAATTAACCAACTTTCACGGAAGCGCCCATGGCAACCCTCGCCGTCGGCATCGATGTCGGGACTTCCTCGGTCAAGGCGGTCGCGCTCAAGCGCACCGGATCAGGCTACGCGCTGAAAAGCGTTGGGCAGGCCGACATCCGCCGCTCGGAGTTTCACCCCGAGGAGTCCCCGCAAGCGATTGCTGAAGCCCCACTTAGGGCCCTCGAACGTGTTTCTCAGGATTCCGCATTCTCGCGCAAGCCTTGCGCGTTCGCGGTATCCGGTCCGCGCGTGGCGCCCCGTCTGTTCAAGTTTCCTTCCATTCCTAGGGGCGAAGTCGAGCAGGCCATCCGCTTCGAGGCGGAGCAGATCATCCCCTTCGACCTGGCACAGGCGGCCCTCGACTACGTGCTGTTCGACGAGGCGATGGAAGAAGGCAAGCCGGTGATGGAAGGGCTCGTGGTCGCGGTCCACAAGGAAGAGGTGGACAAACGCTACGTGCTGCTCAAGAGCGCAGGTTTTGACCCGGTGGTGCTGGACATCGACACCCTGGCCCTCGCCAACGCCTACTCGGAGACCGAGGGTTTGAATGAGCGCGAGACGGTCGCCCTGATCAACATCGGCGCGCGTTTCACGAACCTGTCGATCATGCACGGCCCGCGGCGCACCTTTGTGCGTGACATCGCGACCGGCGGCGACATGCTCAGCCGCGCGATCAGCGAGATCTACGGGCTTGACCTGCCGCAGGCGGAAAAGCGCAAGCGAGAGGCGGTCTACACGCCGCTTGACGACCTCGAAGGCGGCGGCTTCGCCGATGAGTTCGGCGGCGGCGGCGGCCAGACCGAAGGCTTCGGCGACACCGAAGGCTTCGAGCCGATCGACGAGGGCAACGAAGAGTACGTGTTGCTGGACAGCGACCAGACCGGCTTCGAAGCCGGCGATACCATGACCGACGCCGACAACTTCGAAGCCTCCGGCCAGACGCAGAGCGGCATGGACGCGGCACAGCGCATCTCCGCGAACCGCGCGGTGCTTGCGGACGCGCTGGGCGACCTGATCAGCGAGATCCAGGACACGTTCAAGTACTACATCAATCGCCGCATCATCCCGCGCGTTGACAAAGTGAAGCTGTGCGGCGGCACCGCGAAGTTCCCTGACATCCAGGAGTTCTTTGCCGGCCAGCTCGGCGTGCCGACCGAACTCTGGAACCCGTTTGCGCGCATCGACGTCGGCGGCGTTGCGGGCAAGTATCCACCGAATTTCCTGGACGAGTTGGGTCCGATGATGGCAATCGCCACTGGTCTGGCGATGCGTCAGCTCTAATTCGCCAAAGGGGCTGGAATGTTTGAACTGAACCTGATCAAGGACAAGGCAAAGGCCCGCCAGAGGCGGCGGGTGATTTTCCTTTCCGTCGTGAGCATCCTGTTCCTGGCCGGCCTGCTTGCCATCTTCGTGGGCAGCCTGTTCTGGAAGGAAACCACGGATCTCAAGACCGCAAACAACGAGATCGCCACCGTCGAGAAAAAATTGACGGACATGAAGTCCGACCTCGACGTGCGCGAGCCGGCGGCGCGCAAGCGGCGCAACTCGGTGATCGAGGCCTGGTACGAGGACGTTTCGGTCCGCCAGGACCGCCCGTACTTCAGCCCGATCATCAAGGACCTGGTCGAACATCACCCCAGCACCGCCAGGTTCTGGTACAACTCGGTTTCCATCAGCACCAACACCGAGGGCGCCGGCCCTCGCGGAACCGGGGCCGAAGGGGCGGCCGCCTCGGCCAAGGCCCTGATGGGAACCCGCGGGCTCGAGGCAGGCGGCTACATCCAGATTGAAGGTTCCGACATCCTGACGGAAGTCGAATTGCGCACCATCGCCAAGCAGATGGACGGCATGCTGAAACTGGTGGGAGAGCCCAAGTTCACGCTCGACGTTTCGGCTGAAGTCGTGCCGGGCGGTGACTCGGAGGCTTCCCGTTACGTGCCCTTCACCATGAGGGCGGCCCAGACACAATTCACGAGCAACGCGCCGTAGGAGCGACCCAATGGCTGCCAAGGGAACAGGATCTTCGGGTGACTGGACGGCCGGTATCGTGGCCATCGTCGCCGCGCTGCTGCTGGGCAGTGCGCTGCCGATCGGGCTTTACTTCGGGTTGTACAAGCCGAAGGAGAAGCAGCGCATCGAGGCTCAGAACAAGCTCGAGCAGTTGAAGACGGACATGCAATTGATGATCGCGCGCTCCGATCGCGTGCGCGGTCTTGAAGAGGACGGAGTCGCGGTGGCCGAGCGCCTCAAGGAACTGGAAGTTCCCTTCGCGGTGTCCGATCCCGAGAAGATGGATGTTCCCGAGGCGCGTGCCGCACTGTTGCGCCTGGCCGAGAAGCACCACCTGGGGCTCCGCCCCGAACGGCAGCAGCAGCTGGGAGCCGAAGTCGTGTTTATCGGCGGCGACCGCATCGAGTTCGAAAAAGGCCTGAAGGCCACCAAGTTGATGATTGAGGCCCAGGCCTACTACCACGACTTCGGGCGCTTCGTCTCGGAGATGGAGTCGCTGGAACAGTTCGTGATCATCCCTGAATCGCTGCTTTGCAAGGGTGACACCAACGGCGGCACGGACCACGTGTTCATCATGGTTGTGTACGTCGTGGAGCGTCGTGACATCGACGCAATCGGGCGCTAGCCGGGGAAGGGATCGGGAGCCATGGACAAGCAAACCAAACAGCTGATTCTGCTCGCCGTTCTGGTGGTGGTAGCGGGTGGCGTGGCGTTCTTCGTACTGACCCGCGGAGATGAGAACGAAGGCGGAGGTACCACCACCGCCGGTACGCCCGCCCCGAGCACTCCGCCGGCGCCAACCACAGCGCCTGCGGGCGGCACACCTGCCGCCACGCCGGGCGCGACCCCGGGCGCCACACCCGGCGCGGCACCTGTAGCGGTACAACAGGACCTGGAGGTCCCCGAGCCGGTGCACATCACGGTTTTCCGGAGCGTCTGGGACTGGCCTGACGGCAAGGCGTGGACCCCGGCCGCGGGCCAGCTGGCTTCATTCGACCCGCTGCTGGTCCAGAACATCGACGTGGTGGATCCGGACCGCAAGGCATACATCGACAAGCTGAAGCAGGAGTGGATTCTGGACGGGATCATCGAGACCAAGCAGCAGGTGCCCGTGTTCGATGAAAACGGCAAGCCTGAACTCGATGCGGACGGCAAGCCGAAGATGGAAATCAAACTGGTGCTGGAAGCCTGGTTTACGGACAAGAAGCGCCCTTACCGTGAAAAGGACCGACTCACCAACACGCGCTTCACGATCGACGCGATTTTCAAGGGGCGCAAGTACATGTCGGAAAGCGGATCGGATTTCAAGGTCCGCTCCGGTGTTGACCTGCAGGGAGATACAGGCGCCAAGCTGACCATCTTCCTTGCAGATGATGAAAGATACCAAACGGGTAAGTAAAACTCGGACGCGCTGAGATCAAAAACAAACCCGCAAAAAGGCGGGTAAATGGGGGGATTCAATGGCTAAGCTGACCCGTGGCGGCATTGTTCTGCCGCTTCTTCTGCTGATCGTGGCGGGGCTGTTCGCCGCCGGCTTGCCCGCGCAGGATCCGGAGCCGCCTGCCGATGAGAAGTTCGAGCCTGATCCGAATGAGCCCATCACGGTGGATTTCGTGCAGAAAGACCTGCACACCGTGATGCACTACATCGCGCTGCGCTCGGGGCTGCAGATCATCGTCGAGGGTGAAGTCAACGTGAAGTTGACGGTGATGTTCCGCAACGTGAAGCCCAAAGACGCGATCCAGTCGATCTGCAAGGCCAACAAGCTCGACTACATCGAGGACGGCGAAGTCATCATCATCAAGCGCCGCCCCCAGGAAGAAGCATTGGCGAACGTAGTGAAGGGCGAAGAAGAGGGACGCTTCAACGTCAATTTCGAAAGCCACGAGCTGGTTGCCGCCATCATGGAAGTTGCTTCCGTGACCAAAGCCCAGGTGCTGGTGCCGGCCGTTCCGCCATCGGACCAGCAGCAGGCGCCGCCCCGCGGGGAAGAGGAGCAGCAGCAGGAACAGCGCGTAACGCGCATCCAGGAGCGCAAAATCAGCATCTATATGCGCGAGGCCAAGCCCGAAGTGATTCTGGAGCGGCTCGCCGCGCTGGGCGACCTTTCCTTCACCGAAGTACCGGTGAAGGATGCGGTGGCAGGCACGGAAATCGCCTATCAGTTCACCTACAAGGACGTTCGGGCAGAGGACATCGGCCAGAAGGACCCCACCAAGCCGATCACCTCGAAATCCTGGGTGATCCCGGGCGCCGACATGGCCAAGCTTAAGACCGAACTGCAGAACCTGCTTAGTCCTGCCGGCAAGCTGGTCACCGACGACGCCACGGACTTCGTAATGGTGTACGACTACGAAGACTATGTGAAGCGCTTCAGCGACTTCCTGGATCCGCTGGTGGAAAAGTCTGCCGCCCTCCAGATGCAGCTCTCCAGTACCGCGGACAAACTCGTCGTCCGCGAGTACCGCATGACGCGCAATGCCTCGGACCAGGCCATGCTCACCCAGGTGCAGGGCGTGCTCTCCGAGAACGGCCGAGTCATCACCAACCCGGATCGCAACAGCATCGTGGTCTATGAGCTGGAGTCCCGCATCAAGGACGTCGATACCATCATGACGGCCCTCGATACCGCGCCTGAGCAGGTGCTGATCACGGCCAAGCTGATCGAGGTAGGTCTAGACGATTACATGGGCTACGGCCTGGAGCTGTTCACCAGCCACTCGGCCGATAACCTGAATAACGGCCGCTTCACCGGCGGCTCCCAGGACACAACCTCGGGCACCGTCGGCGGCCTGTTCGGGCAGCCCACTGGTTTTGACCCGTTCTTTGCCACGTTCACAAACCCGCGTATCGACATACGGCTGGAGTTGCTGGCGAACGAGGGCAGGGTGGAAACATTGAGCCAGCCGACCCAGATGGTGAGCAACCGCCAGAAGGCCCGGATCGAAGTTGGTCAGGAAATACCCTACCTTGAGTCCTCCGGCGCCAGCGGCGGCACCACCACGGCCTCGGTTTCGTTCAAGGAAGTATCGATCGTCATGGAAGTGACGCCGACGGTGCTGGAGAACGGGCTGATCCGTCTCGAGGTCATCGTCACGGTTCGCGAAGTGATCGGTAACGTGGCCATCGAAGGCAACAACACACCGGTTCTGAGCAAGCGCGAGAGCAAGACCGACGTGTTCATCCGCGACGGTGAAACACTCGTGATGGGAGGCCTGATCCGTGAGCGTGAACGCATGGACGAAAACGGTCTGCCGTTCCTCAAGGACATCCCATTCCTGGGCTATCTGTTCAAGAGCGCTAACCGCACCACCAGCAAGACCGACCTGCTGTTCTTCCTGCGTCCGCAGATCGTCAATGTGGTCAAAGGCGCGGAGATCAGCGAGACGGGCGAAGCCGTCGAGCGCGACCTGCGCCCCCTGATCTACGAAGAGGGCGACCAGAAGACCGCCAAGATTCGCGACGGCCGTTACCGCAAGCTGGAAATCGCGCCGAAACCGAATCACTACAACGAAAAGGCCCGGCCCAAGACCGGCGCGGAAGTGAAGCCCGGGGCCTAGAGCACAAGACAATCGTGGTGAAGGACAGCACCCGCAGTAAAGACAACTTCGAGCGCCTGCTCAGCCGGATGAATCCGCTGGTTGAGCAGGCGCTCAAGCGCTATGCGTGGCCACAATCCGACGCGCCCCGACGCCTGGTCGAAGCCATGAGCTATTCCCTGCAGGCCGGCGGCAAGCGCCTACGCCCCATGCTGGTGCTGGCGGCCTGCGAGGCCGTCGGAGGCGAGCTCGAGCCCGCCCTGCCCGTGGCCGCGGCCTTCGAGATGATCCACACCTACAGCCTGATTCACGACGACCTGCCGGCCATGGACGACGACGATTTGCGCCGCGGCCAGCCGACATGCCACAAGGCCTTCGACGAAGCCACCGCCATCCTCGCAGGTGACGCCATGGCCACCTACGCCTTCCAGGCCATCCTCACCCATGTAAGTGATCCCGCCAAGGCGGTTGCCGCAGGTCGCGAGCTGGCCGTCGCCGCGGGTCTCGAGGGCATGGTGGGCGGGCAGATGGCCGACCTGGAAGGCGAAGGCTGCACGCCCAGCGCTGACGAGTTGCGCTACATCCATGAGCACAAGACTGGCGCCTTGATCACCGCGGCCGTCGTCTGCGGCGGCATCATGGGTGGCGCCGACTTGCAGACCCTCGAGAAGCTGCGCAGCTACGGCAAGTCGATCGGCCTGGCGTTCCAGGTGATTGACGACATCCTGGACGAGACCGCCACGGCCGAGCAACTGGGCAAGTCGCCCGGCAAGGACAGCGCCAGCAATAAAATGACATACCCTCGTCTGTACGGCCTGGAAGGCGCGCAAAAATACGCCGAAGAGCTGATTTCAAAGGCCTGCGAGCAGTTGCAGGGCCTGAAAATGGCCGAAGGATTGCGCACTATCGCCGACTACTTTGTGGCTCGTACGCACTAGAACCACCCGGCCCGGGCGGCTAAACTCGGCTATTTGCCACTTTGGCGGACAAAGCAGAGACACGGATGTACCAGCTTTTGGAACAAGCGAACACCCCGGAAGGACTGAAGCAGATCGCCGTCAGCGACCTGCCCAGGCTGGCCGAGGAGATGCGCCAGTTCATCATCGAGACCGTCGCCGGCCGTACGGGCGGCCACCTGGGCTCGGGCCTCGGCACGGTCGAGTTGACGATCGCCCTGCACTACTACTATGAGCTGCTGCAGCGCGACAGCGTGGTGTTCGACGTCGGCCACCAGTGCTACCCGCACAAGCTGCTGACAGGCCGCCGCGACAGGTTTGGCAGCCTGCGCCAGTACCACGGTATATCCGGCTTTCCCGACCCAAAGGAAAGCGCCTACGATCGCGTGAAGACCGGCCACGGCGGCACTTCACTAAGCACCGCGCTGGGCATCGCCGTGGCGAACAAGCGCCAGGGCTTCACCGAGCGTACCAGCATCGCCGTGATCGGCGACGGCGCCCTGCAGGAGGGCCAGGCGCTGGAGGCGCTGAACCACGGCGGCGACATGCGCGACCTGAAGTACCTGATCGTGCTCAACGACAACGAGCACGGCATCGGACCCGCCACCGGCGCGCTGGCCAACTACTTCAGCAAGTTCCGCACCAGCCAGGCCTACACAAGCGCCAAGAAAGACATCAAGAAGATGCTCAAGCTGCTCGACGAGCAGGCTGGCAGCTTCGGCCGCGCCGTGCACGACGTGCTGGATCACGTCAAGGCCGGCCTGCACGGCCTGATGCCCGCCACCCACCCGGGCGTGCTGTTCGAGGAACTGGGCTACTTCTATTACGGCCCCATCGACGGCCACGACATTCCCACGCTGCTGGAAGCCTTCGAGAACGCAGCCCGCGTGCCCAAGCCCGTGGTGCTGCATGTGATGACCAAGAAGGGCAAGGGTTTCAACAACGACGAGCCGGACCACTACGCCTACCACGCCGCCAAGACCCACAGCAAGCTGACCGCCCACCTGCCCAAGGAGTTCCGGCGCGCGGGCGGCCCGGCCTATACCGACGTGTTCATCGACAAGACCTTCGAGCTGATGGAGAAGGACCCCAAGGTCATCGCCATCACGGCCGCCATGCTGCAGGGCACGGGCCTCGAGAAGGTACAGCAGAAGTACCCCGATCGCGTGTACGACGTCGGCATGGCCGAGCAGCACGCCGTGGGTTTCGCCCAGGGCCTCAAGCTCGGCGGCCTGAAGCCGATCTGCGCGGTGTACTCGACGTTCATGCAGCGCAGCGTGGACCAGCTGTTCCAGGAACTGGCCCTGATCAAGTGCCCGGTGCTGATGGCGCTGGACCGCGCGGGCCTGGTCGGCCCCGACGGCGCCACCCACAACGGCGTGTTCGACATCGCCTACATCAGCATGCTGCCGAACACCGTGCTGATGGCCCCGCGCGACGCCACGGAACTGCGTAACATGATGGAGTTCGGCCTTGAGCTGAGCCTGCCGGCCGCGGTGCGCTTCCCGCGCACGCAGTCGCCCTCGCTCAAGCTGGAGCTGCCAGCCGGCCCGCCGCTCGAGCTCGGCAAGGCGGAAGTGCTTGTGGAGGGCGACGACGGCGTGGTGATCGCTTACGGCTCGATGGTCTACCATGCGCTGGAAGCGATCGAGCTGATCCGCGAACGCCACGGCAAGCGCCTGACCCTGGTCAACGCGCGCTTCGCCAAACCCTTCGATGAAAGCCTGTTCGCGAAGCTGATCGAGAAGCATGCGCATGTCTTTACGGTCGAAGAGCACGTGCGGCGCGGCGGCTTCGGCAGCATCGTGCTGGAGTTCGCCAACCGGGCCAGGCTCGAAAGCGGCAAGATCGAGGTGCTGGCCATCGACGATCGCTTCGTCGATCACGGTTCGCGCGTCGAGGTGCTGCAGGAAGTGGGCCTCGACCCGGCCGGCATCGCCGCCAGCATCGAGCGCCGCATGGGTCTGCGCAAGGCCGATAGCGAAAGCGGCAGCGAACGGAACGTGGCCACCGGAAGCAGCGTCAGCGGATGATCCTACTCGTCGGCGACAGTCAGCGGGCGGACGTGGTGCATGCGATTGCCCAGGTCGAGCCCCTGTTGCGTGAGCTGGAAGAGGTGGTCATAGACCTCGATCAACGCCACGACCTCGAAAGGCAACCACCACGCCTGGTCATCAACTTCGGTGGCGACGGGTCGATTCTGCGTGCTGCGGGTCGCCTGGGCGAGCGCCAGGTTCCTCTGCTAGGCGTCAACTTCGGCAAGTTCGGCTTCCTGGCCGAGTACGAGTTGCCTGAGCTGTTGGTGAACCTCCACAAGGTAGTCCACGGCGAACTGCCGACCCGCCAATCCTTGCTCCTCAACGTGACCATCACCCATGGCAGCGAACGGATCGAGCGAGTGGTGGTGAACGACGTCGTTCTGCAGCGCGCGCCCGACAAACGCATGTCTCACGTATTCGCTCACTACGACGGGGCCCTGCTGGCCGATTACTTCGGCGACGGGCTGATCGTCAGCACGCCGCTGGGCTCCACGGCGTACAACCTGGCAGCCGGTGGAGCGCTGCTGCACCCGGAGCTAAGTGCGTTGATCCTGACACCGATGTGCCCGCACACGCTCAGCCTCAGGCCGCTGGTGCTGCCTGCCGGCGGCGACCTGGAGCTGCGCATCGAAGGTGAAGACACGCTGACGATCACCATGGACGGCGAAGGAACCACCAATCTGAACGGCGGTGACGTGGTGCAACTGCGTAAGTCCGCGGCGCCGCTGACGCTGATTGCCCACCCGACGCGCTCGTACTTCGACACGCTGCGACTCAAGTTCGACTGGAGCAAGCGCACCACCGTTTCGCGACCTTAGTTGATATACTCCGGCGCGAGGAATTGCCCATGCGCTCCGCGACGTCACGGTTGTACACACGCATCGCGATCACCGACAGCAAGCAGACGCTGACCTTCATCGTGTACGGCCAGGACGAAGTCCGTCGCCGAGCGGTGATGGCTGCCCTGACCGCGTCGCCCGCGTTCAGCGAGTCGCGGGACCAGATCATCGAGGTTGCGGCGCCCGACCAGACCGGCCACTTCACCCTCCGCAACGGTGCCGTTCTGCTGGTCGATTCCGCGGCCGCACCCTTGAGCCAGCAGTTGATCGAGGACCGCGCGCCGTCCACCGTGCTGGCCACCTTCGGAGAGCAGCGCATCGACGACCCGGTTTACGACGACCACTTCGGCCTGCCCATCAAGCAGGCTGCGTTTGATCGTTTCATCCCGCGCGCGCGCGAGCTTGCATGGCTGCGCTCGCGCGCGTTCAGTGAAGGTTCCAGTACCGCGTCACGCGACAAGCTGGCGCGTCTCAACCGCATTGGCACGGCGCTTTCCGACATCCGCGTGCTGCACGATCTGCTCGAAGTCGTGCTGACTGAGGCCCGCAACATCATGGATGCGGACGCCGGAAGCATTTACATCATCGAAAGCGGCAAGGGCGCCGGCTTCAGCGGGCGCAAAGTGCTGGGTCGTGCCGAGCGCCGCACGCGCGCCGTGGCGGTCAAGCGCGCTGCGCTGACCAGCCAGGTTTTCAGCCTGCGCTTCGCCGCGGCCCAGAACGACAGCTGCGAGATTCCGTTCGAGGAAATCGTGTTCCCTGCGAACCTGGAGAGCATCGCGGGCTACGCAGCAATCACCGGCAAGATTGTCGCGCTGTCCGACGTGTACAAGCTCCCCCCTGAGGCACCCTATAAATTCAACAAGTACATCGACGAAAAGTACGGATACCGTACCTGCAGCATGCTGACCGTGCCGCTCAAAAACACCAGTGACGAAGTCGTGGGCGTCGTGCAGTTGATCAACAAGAAGCGCAACCCGCTCAACCGTCTTGATCTCAAGGGAGATCCCACCGGAAACATCATCCCCTTCACCGACGAAGACGTGGAGTTGGCCACCAGCCTCGGCAGCCAGGCCGGCGTTGCCATCGAAAACGTGCGGTTGATGGACGCCATCACCAACCTGTTCGAACGTTTCGTGATCGCCTGCGTGCAGGCCGTGGAACAGCGCGACCCCGCCACGGCCGGCCATTCCGGCCGGGTAGACCGCCTGACCATGGCCATCGCCGATGAGGTCAATAGGGCCAAGGAAGGCCCCTTCGCGAACGAAATGTTCAGCGACGCGGAGATGGTCGAGCTGCACTACGCCGGCCTGCTGCACGACTTCGGCAAGATCGGCGTGCGCGAGCATGTGCTGACCAAGGCCGAGAAGCTGTACCCGGCGCAGGCGCAGGCCATAGACTTCCGGGGCGAGATCATCCGCCGCGAGCTGCAGCTGGACGCGATGCGCCGCCAGGCGCAGCTTTACGCCGAAGGCACCGCTACTGACGAATACCTGCAGGCCATCCGCGACGAGCTGGAGCAGCAGATCAAGACGTTGGATGACGACCTGGCGTTCATCCACACCCACACAAAGCCGGTGTTCCTGTCAGAGGACGGCGAGAAGCGGCTGAAGGACATCTTCGAGAATCCGCGCCGCATCGGCGACCTGATCCTGCCCCTGCTCAGCAAGGACGAATACGAGAGCCTGCAGACCAGGCGCGGCACGCTGAACAACGAGGAACGCAAGGAGATCGAAGGCCACGTTGCCGACTCATGGAAGTTCCTCAAGCAGATTCCCTGGACCGACGACCTGGCCCACGTGCCCGAAATCGCCGGCCAGCACCACGAGAAGATGCGCGGCGGCGGCTACCCCAACGGCGTGCCTGCGGCGCAGACTCCGCTTGGCTCGCGCATCATGGCCGTGGCCGACGTGTTCGACAGCCTCACCGCCAGTGACCGGCCGTACAAGCCGGCCATCCCGCTGGAGCGCGCGATCAAGATCCTGCAGGCCATGGCGGACGAAGGCGACCTCGACCCGGAGGTGGTCAACCTGTTCGTTGAGACGAGAATCTGGGAGAAGCTGAAACTCAAGGTGCTGCGCATGGCCGACGCGAATGACGCCCAGAAGGCCGCGCGCTAGGGATTTTGGATTTTGGATTGGGGATTGACGCTGCCGCGCAAAGCCTGCATCAAGGCCTGCCGGGACTGTTTCGAGATACGGAGTGAACCATGAGCGCAGGCCAGCAGTCTGAATCCAAAATCCAAAATCCAAAATCCAAAATGTCCATCACCGTCGCGCACTCGCCGGATGCCGATGACGCCTTCATGTTCCATGCGCTGGCAAACCACAAGATCGACACCGGCTGGCTCACCATCAACCACGAGCTGTGCGACATCGAGACGCTCAACCAGCGCGCCAGGCGCAACGAACTCGAGGTCACGGCCGTCAGCTTCCACGCCTACCCGTACATCGCCGACAAGTATGTGATCACCCGCGCGGGCGCCAGCATGGGCGATCGCTACGGGCCGATCCTGGTCAGCAATGAGCCGTTGAACCCCGCCGAGCTCAAGGGGCGAAAGGTAGCCGTGCCCGGGCCGCTCACCAGCGCCACGCTGGCCATGCGGCTTTACAACGACGACGTCGAGCTCGTGAACCTGCCCTTCAATCAGGTGCAGCATGCGGTGCTGGATGGCCGCGTGGACGCCGGCGTGATCATCCACGAGGGGCAGGTGACCTACAACGACCTCAAGCTGTTCAAGGTGGTTGACCTTGGCGAGTGGTGGCACACCAAGTACGAGCTGCCGCTGCCGCTGGGCTGCAACGTCGCGCGCCGCGACCTGGGCAACGAGGTGATTGCCCAGTTCAGCAAGTGCTTCAGCGCCAGCATCAGGTACGCGCTCGAGCACCGGCAGGAGGCGCTGGACTACGCCCTGACCTACGGCCGTGGCCTTGACCGGTCAAGGGCAGACAAGTTCGTGGGCATGTACGTCAACGACTACACCATCGACATCGGCGACAAGGGCATGCAGGCCGTAAGGCTATTCCTCAAACTCGGGCGCGAGCGCGGCTTCATCACCAGCAACGCCGAGCCGGAGTGGATCTAACCCATGGCTGGAAGGTTGCCGGACATTGACGGTCTGATCACCTGCCTTGAAGTGGGGCAGTTTACCCGCTACTCACTTCACGATGTGTTCCGGTCCATTGCGTTTCTGCCTGAGACAATGGCCGTCTACATCGAATGGCGCCACGAAGAGCCGTTCCGGTTTCGGCTTCGCCTGCAAGCCCAGGCCCAGGATCTGGAGTTCGAGACAGAGGACTTCGAGGTTCTCGCGCATGCCTCAGGGCGCAGCGAAAGCGTCGTAGAGCTGCCGCTGAAGCTGGCAGGGCTGCTTCCCGGCGGCTACAATCTGGTTGTAGTGACGGAAGACGGAACTGAGTTGCACCAGCGGATGGTGTTTTTCGGAGAGATGTGATGGCGGAAAAGAAGAAAGTCGGAATCGCCCGCCATTGGACCATCGTGGATGGCAAGCGCGTTGAGTTGAAGCCGGCAGACCTCTTCCGTGTTACGAAGGGCAAGGGTGGTGCGGGCAAGAAACGCCGCAAGTCTGCCTGACACCGCGCCCTTGGGGCGCGGTTCTGTTTCCGGCCCTTTGGATTCTTGCGCAGGCCTGTAATCTGGACACATGGCCGAGCAGGACAAACCCGAGAACCCTGAAAAACGCGAGGCGCTGCGCCGCCTGGCCGGCGACGCCGTGAAGACCGCCACCCGCCTGGTGCCCGGCTCGCGCATCGTGCAGAACTGGGACCCGGACCTGTTCAAAACACTCTACGAAGGCGGCGTCTCCAAGCACGCCGCCCTGCCACGCGACTTCACCGACATGCACGGCCGCAAGTTCTTTCGGCCGCCGGGCGCGATCCACGAGGACCGCTTCAACGACGTATGCAGCAAGTGCAGCAAGTGCGTCGAGGCCTGCCCTGAGAAGGTGATCATCCGTAGCAACGGCAAGGACGGCGGCACCGAGGGCACGCCGATCTTGCGCCCCAACCACGGCCCCTGCACCCTGTGCGGTGACTGCATGGAGGTCTGCCCGACCGGCGCGTTGCAGAAAACGCCGGTGGGGGAGATCCGCATCGGCATCGCGGTGGTCGAGCCCGAGACCTGCCTCGGCTATCTCGGCAAAGCCTGCCGCGCCTGCCATGAGGCCTGCCCGCTCGATCCCAACGCCATTGACTTTGATGCGACCATGCCGAAAGTCGATTCGCGCATCTGCACCGGCTGCGGCCTGTGCGTGCAGGCGTGCCCGACGAAGCCGCCCAGCATCGTGGTGCTGCCGCGCCCCCGGAGAGGCTAGTTGTCAGTTGTCAGTTGTCGGTAAAGAGGATGACAAAGTCGCAGACATACGGATTTGAAGACCTTCACGCGTGGCAACGTGCCATGGATCTGGTTGATCAGGTTTACACGCTGACTGAATCGTGGCCAAAAGCGGAACAATATGGCCTGACAAACCAGGTGAGGCGCGCGGCGGTCTCAGTGCCCAGCAACATCGCCGAAGGCCAAGGAAGAAAGAATGAAGGTGACTTCGGCCGATTCCTTGCGATTGCGTACGGTTCACTAATGGAGGTGCGGACTCAGCTGCTCATTGGAGAGCGCCGTAAGTATTCCAACGCAGAACAAGTTGCATCAGTACTCTTGATATTGGACGAGACAGGTCGCCTCCTGAACGGACTGAAGCGCTCACTCCGCGATAGATCGAAGAAGGCATGATGCCGACAACTGACAACCGACAACCGACAACCAAGCAGTACGTCTACTGCGATTACGCCGCCGGCTCGCCTTGCCGCCGCGAGGCTCTGGCCGAGATCGAGAAGTACGCGCTCGAGCAGTACAGCAACCCGGGCGCGCACCACCCCCTGGCCTACATCGCCAAGCGCCACCTCGAGGATCTGCACAAGCGCGCGGGCGCCTGCATCGGCGCCGACCCGCGAGAAGTCATCTTCACCAGCGGCGGCACCGAGGGCGACGCGCTGGCTCTGCGCGGCATGTTGGCCCAGGCGGGATCTGAGCGGCGCGAGCTGGTAGTCAGCAAGATCGAGCACCACGCCGTGCTGCTGGAGGCCGAGCGCCTTGAGCGCGAAGGCGTACGCGTCCACTACGCGCCCGTAAACACCGACGGCGTGCTGGACCTGGCCGAGCTGCGCAAGTTGGTGAGGGACAAGACAGCGCTGGTCAGCGTGATGTATGCCAACAACGAAACCGGCGTGATCCAGCCCGTGGCCGAGGTAGCGAAAATCGCCCATGCGGCCGGCGCGAAATTCCACTGCGACGCAGTGCAGGCCTACGGCAAAGTGCAGCTGCGGCCCAAACAGTTCGGCGCCGACCTGATGACGCTGGCAAGTGCCAAGTTCGGCGGCCCCAAGGGCATTGGCCTGCTCTACAACGACATGACCAACCGCATCGCGCCGCTGATCGTGGGCGGCCCCCAGGAATGGGGCTTCCGCGCCGGCACCGAGGACCTGCCCGGCATGGCGGGCATGGTGAAGGCCATGGAGCTGGCCGAGGCCCAGCGCGAAAAAACCTGGCCGCGCGTTGCCGCCGTCCGCGACGCCATGGAAGCCCGCATCCTCGAGGGCCTGGGCAAGCACGTGCGCATCAACGGCCGGGGAGCGCCGAGACTGCCGAACATCAGCAACATTAGTTTTCTCGAGATCGAGGGCCAGGCGCTCGCGATCGAGCTCGGCGAGCAGGGCTACTGTGTCGGCCTCGGCAGCGCCTGCGCGCCTGGCGAAACCGACCCCAGCCACGTGCTGGCGGCCATGGGTTTGAGCTGGGAGGACGCAATCGGCTGCATAAGGATTTCGTTCGGCCCCGACATCACGGCCGAGCAAGCCAACCGTCTCGCCGACCTGTGCGTTGCCAACTACAAGCACCTGCGAGGGCTGGGGTGAAGCTCGAGTTCTCTCGCCACGCGAAAGAGCGCATGCAGGAGCGAAAGGTTTCGCGCCGGGAAGTGGAGCTTTGCATTGATGGCGGCTCGAAACGCAAGGTCGGGCAAGGCAGAACCCGCTTCAGACGTGTGTTCCCCAACAAGGCGACGTTCCGGGGGCGGAAGATCCGTAACAAGCGAGTCGAACTGCTGGCTGTACGGATCGATGGCGGCTGGCGGGTAGTGACTGTGCTGGTAAACTACTTCTGAGGTTGCCATGAAACTGAGTTACGACGCAGAGTTGAACGTTGCCTACATCCGGCTCCATGATCGCAAGTCGCGCGATGTGGAGACGATCAGCGTTTCAGAAGACCTGAACATCGATATTGCACCAGACGGCACCGTGTACGGGATCGAACTTCTGGACGCCAAGCGCCAGCTTTTCAGCAAGGACCATGGCAAGCTCGTCCTTGAAGACGAAAACAGCGGGAAGGTTCGCAGCGTCAAACTGGCGTGACGCAATGACCCTCCGCCTTATCACACCGGTATCCAAACCCTTCGACGTCCGGCTGGAGTTGCCGGGCTCCAAGTCGTTTTCCAACCGGGCGCTGGTCTGTGCGGCGATTTCGGGCGTGCCCTGCACCATCCAGAACCTCTCGCCTGCGGATGACACCGGCCTGATGCTGAACGTTCTGGCCAATCTCGGCCTGTCTGTTCGGCGCCCCAATCCGCTTTCGAAGGAAGTCACTGTCGCGCCCCAGCCCGGCCTGCCGCCTTCTCCCTACCGCGTGCAGATCTACACCGGGCCGGCCGGCACCGTCACGCGGTTCACGGCCGCGCTGCTGACCGTGTTGCCGGGCCAGTTCCTGCTGGACGGCAATGAGCGCATGCGCGAACGGCCGATGGGGGAGCTGATTGCGGCCCTGCGGCAACTCGGCGCGAAGATTTCCGAGAAGGGCAAACCGGGTTGCGTGCCGCTGGAGATCGAGGGCGCGTCCCTGCGCGGAGGCAAGTGCCGGCTGCGTGGCGATGTCAGCAGCCAGTTCCTGTCGGCGCTGCTGATGGTGGGGCCCACGCGCGCGGGCGGGGTTGAAATTGAAATCGAGGGCGAGCTGGCCAGTAAGCCCTACGCGGACATCACCATAGAGGTGATGCACGCGTTCGGCTTCGAGGTCGAGCGTGATGGCTACCGGCGCTTTCATGCGCTGGAGGCGAAAAGCCGCGGCCTGGCAGGCCGCGCCACGTACACCTGCCCGCCGGACGGCACGGCAGCGAGTTACTTCTGGGGTGCTGCAGCTGTGACGGGTGGCAGGTGCGTGATTGATGGCTTGACCCGTCTAGACGTGCAGGGCGACGTGAAGTTCGTCGAGCTGCTGGGTCAGATGGGCTGCGAGATTCTGGAGTTTCCAAACGGGCTGGGCGTAGGGGCGGCCCCACGCGGCCACCCACTGCAGGCGATTGACGCCGACCTGTCCACCCTGCCCGATTGCGCCCAGACACTGGCGGTGGTCTGCGCCTTCGCAGAGGGAACGTCGCGCCTGACCGGTCTGGCGACTTTACGCGTCAAGGAAACCGACCGCATTGCCGCCCTGCAGGCAGAGTTGAAGAAGCTGGGTGTCGAAACACGAGCGGGTGACGACTGGCTGGAAGTGGACGGTACGGGGAACAGGAGCCCGGATCAGTCTGCGAAGCAGACGAACCGCAGGGGAAGCACTGCTTCCCCAAGGAGTAGACGGGTGAGCATTCGAACCTACGACGACCACCGCATGGCCATGAGTTTCGCCATCGCCGGTCTGCATGTGCCGCTGGAAATCGAAAACCCGGAGTGTGTGTCCAAGAGCTTCCCGAGCTTTTGGGAGTACTGGGAACGGCTGTAGGGGCCGCCCCATGTGGCGTCCCGAGCGGCCACACGGGTCCGCCCCTACGTCGCCAGCCACAGGACCAGGAAGGTGATCGCGGCAATGCAGGCGCCGGCTGCCACGCCCCAGGCTATCTTGGCGGCGGCTGAGGCTGCTTCGGCCTTGGCCTCGGCTGCTTTGATCTTCTCCGCCATTTCGTTGTGGCGGCTCTTCTCGATGTTCAGCGCGCGCATGATGCTGCTCTTGCCGATCTCGTACTTGGTGGCCGCCTTGGCCGTGTGCGCGTCGCGCAGCGCCTCCAGGTCCGCGAACAGGCTGGTGATGTTGGCGTAGCGCTGGTTCGGGTCTTTCTCCAGCATGCGCATCAGCACGTTCACCACGTCGTCCGAAAGGCTGGGCCGGTAGGTGCGTGGGTCCGGCATCGGCGTGCGCGTGTGCGCCAGCATCACCTTGCTGGGCGTACCGTCGTACATCGGACGGCCGGTGAGCATGTGATACAGCGTGGCGCCCAGGCTGTAAATGTCGGCGCGGTAGTCCACGTCGTCCTTGCCCATGGCCTGCTCGGGCGCGATGTAGTCCGGCGTGCCCAGCACCATGCCCTCGTAGCCGAGCTCCTTGTCCAGCTTGCTCTTCACGAAGCCGAAGTCGCCCAGCTTCACCAGGCCCGAGCGCGTGATCATGATGTTGCTTGGCTTGATGTCGCGGTGGACGATGTCGAAGTCCTTGTAGTAGTTGATCGCCCGCAGCGTCTGGATGCAGATGTCCACCGCGCGGCCCACTTCCATCTGGCGGCGCGGCGCCTCGCGGATCAGGTCCTCGACGGTGCGGCCGTCCACGAACTCCATGCTGAAGTAGTAGTAATCGCCCTCGCGGCCGACGTCGTAAACCTGGATCAGGTTCTGGTGGCTGAGCTTGCCGACGATGCGCGCCTCAAGCACGAAGCGTTTGCGGAACTCGTCGTCGCTGATCCACTGGTTGTGCAGCACCTTGAAGGCGACCAGCCGGTTCATGCTGACCTGGCGGGCCTTGAACACGCTGCCCAGGCCGCCTTCGCCCAGGGTGCTGATGATCTCGTAGCCCTTGAATTTGAGGTCCTGCTTGCGCTCGCGGTCCTGGGTCAGCTGCTGCTGGGCGCGCTCGACGCGCTGGCACTCCTCTTCCGTCATCAGGCGGTCGGCGAGGATGATGTCCTTGAGTGTGCGGTTTTCGCCCAGGTTGGCGCTGGCGGCCTGCTTGGCACGGCACTGGTCAAGCTGTTCGGCGGTCAGCAGGCCGTTGCGCACGGCCAGCACGCCGAAGTCCAGGGCGCCGCGACCTTCCCGAAACTCGAGCGGGTCGGTTACAGTGCCCGTGGCATCCGACATTGCAGCTCCGTGTTTCTTCGACCTGAGGGGTGCGGGATGTGCTCCCGGCCCCGGCTACTCCTTGAGTGCCAGTCCAAGCTCGGCCAGTTTCTGGCGCACCTCGTTGAGCGAGGTCTGTCCGAAGTTCGGTGCGGCCATGAGCTCCGCCTCTGAGTTTTCGACAAGTTCCCCGATGGTCTTGATACCCAGTCGCTCCATGCAGCGGCGCGAGCGCACGGAAAGCTCGAGCGAGTCTATCGACTGCGCGAGCTGGTCGCCGGCGCTGACCACAGGCGCAGCGCCCTCTTCCGGCGGCGCGTATGCCAGCGCTTCTTCGGTACGCATGCCCAGGCGCAGGCCCTTGCTGCCGAGAATGGCCTTGATTTCCTGCAGGCTGGTCTCGCCGAAGTTCTTGTAGCTGAGCAGCTCCGACTCCGTCTTCAGGATCAGGTCGCCCAAGGTGTCGATCTTCATCTTCTGCAGGCAGTTGCGTGAGCGCACCGACAACTCGAAGTCCGTAACCGGCGTGCGAAGGATCTGCAGGCGCTTGTCTTCCTTGCGTTCGCGATCCTCATCGTAGAACATGTTCTTGCTGGACTCGGCGTCGCGCTTGTACAGGCGCGCCCGGGCGTGGGTCGGATACGCGGCAAGCACCGTCTCGTAGCACTTGATCGCCAGGTCCCAGTGCGCTTCGTCTTCGTATAGCGTGCCGAGGTTGATCAGCACGTCCACGGCCACGGGCGGGTGCTGCGCGATCTGTTCATACGCCCGGCGCGCGGCTTCGTCGTCGCCGGCAGCCTGGGCGATCTGCGCATACACAAAAGCCACCTGGCGGTCAGTCGGCGCCTCGTTGTAGAGCGCGACGATGTCGTCCATCGCGCCTTCCAGATCGCCGTTGCGATACTTCAACTCAACCAGGAACGCCTTGATGGTCGGATGCTCGCCCTTGAACCCCTTCAGTGTCTTTTCGGCGTCGCTGTACTTGCCTTGCATCAACTGGGCGCGGTACAGGGGCACCAGCACCTCGAGTTCCTTGTTCGACTTGAACTCCGCGGCAAGCATTTCTTCGCCGCGTGCGTAGTGGCCGCAGTCAACCAACGCGCGGGCCAGAAAGTGCCTGGCCCAGGCGGAGGAGGCCTCGGTTTCCAGAACATTCAGCGAGCGCTCAAGGCGCCCCAACAGGTAAAGCAGCACACCCTGGCGCTCGCGGGTAGCGGTCCAGTTGTCAAGCGCCGCATCAACCTGTCTGCGCAGGCCGGGCTCAGCCAGCAACTGCTCGCGCAGTTCCAGCAGGTGCTTTACGTCAGGGCTCTTCGTTTCGGTAACTTCGCTCAGGAGGTCGGCGGCAACCGCAGTGGACATTCATGACTCCAATAAACGACGCCCCGCCACGGAATGTGACGAGGCAGCGAACTCTCAAGGGCAGAAAACGATAGGGTTTGCGGCCGTCATGTCAATGGAGGGAACGTTGTGGGGCGTACTTTTTGATCAGGGCAGAGTGTAATCGCTGGTACTGGTCCAGGTGCGTACTACGCCGCCTCCCTGCGGTTGCGCCGCCCAGCTCACGATCACCTGGTTGTCGTCCAGCGCGAGCACAGGCGTGACGTTGGTCGAAGGCTGGGAGTTCCCCTGGCTAAGGTCAATAGGGTCGCCGGGCCAGTTTTCCGCATTGTCGTGGCTTGTGCGCAGTAACACCGCGCCACCCCCGACGGGACCATCCTGGCACACGATCATCACCGTGTAGTTCCCGTCAGGCCGTTTGAAGGCCGCAATCTCCGGGTCACGGATGCCGCCGGTCTGGCTGGAGACCAGCTGGCCCGGAGACGCGAAGGTGCCGCCGGTACGGGTAAACGAGGCAAACAGGGCGCGGTCGCCGTTAACGGCCTGTCCCACAAAAGTAAGAAACACCTCGCCATCAAGGCCTCCCTGCACCCGGGGCGTGGTCATGTCCACGCTGCCGGAAGCCGCAAAACCGCTGCCCACGCCGCCGAAGTTGGCGCCGTTGTCGTCGCTGCGCACCATACGGATGTTGCGGCTGCTGCCGTCGCTTTCCGCCCACACCACGTAGATGCGGTCGCCCGCGTCCGTGCACAGGTCCGGCATCTCGGCGGGCTGGTTGCCGGCCGCCTTGGGCAGGATGGTGGCCGCCAGGAAAATCGCCCCCTGGGTGCGTCGGTAGAAGATCGCCGTGGTGGGGTTGGGCGGCGGGGTTGAGCCCTCCCACACCACATGGATGCGGCCGGTGCCGTCCACGTGGATGCGCGGGTTGGCTTCGTCCTCGCTGGTGTTGGTCAGGTTGGTGGGTGTGGAAAGCACGCCGCCCGCCGTGCGCGTGGCGTAGTAGATCTCGCGATTCGGCGAGGTGCCCTCCTGCCACACCATGTGCAGGGTGCCCGCCGTGTCCAGGAACACATGGGCGTTGCGGCTGTCGCCCGTCGAGGCGGGGAAGATCGGCGCCGGGGCCGTGAAGCTGCCCGCGCCCAGGCGGTTCGTGTACAGCAGGTCGTACTGGCCCACCCCGTCGTACTGGCTGTACACCAGGTGCGTGCGGGTGCCGTCATAGGCAACAGCAGGGTCAACGGCCGGGGCGGTGGGTAACGAAGGCTCTTCCAGCGCGACACCCGGGGTGACGTTGATGGGTTTGACGGGCTTCTCTTCTTCGTCCTGCGGGCCGCAGGCGGCGAGGCACAGGGCGGTCAGGGCGAGGATCGTCCAGCGTGTGAACTTCATTGCGTGCTCTGAGGGGGAAATTCGGGGTTATTCGCGCTCGTAGGTGCCCTTGTCGCGCCGCACCCACTTGCTGAAGCCGAGCTCTTTGAGCCGGCTTGGTGCCAGCTTATCCGCACCGCCCGAGAAGCGCGAGAGGATCTTCTCGACGGGATGGCCGCAGACAGGGCATGTGGTGAGGGCGTCGTCGGCCATTTTCTGGAAGATTTCGAAGGTCTCTTCGCAGGTTTCGCCGGTTTTGTGGGTGTGTCGGTATTCGTAGATGGGCATGGCGAGTGTCAACTTTTCTTACACGGGGCCAAGATACTTGACAGTTTAACGTTTTGGCAACCCCGGATGAAGCCCTTGAAGCCCTTGAAATGGGGCTCCATGACAGTGCGATTAGATATGGCATATCTTGTGCTTGTTCGCAAGCCACGGATTCAGGCAGTTCAAGCAACGTAATCCATAAACCAGGGAGAGATACATGCGTAAGAGCATTCTGTTCAGCCTTCTGAGCCTGATCGCCGTTCTGGCGGTGGCCTGTGGCGGTGGCAACAACGCGGCTGGCGGCAACGCCGGCAAGGGTAACGCGGGCAGCGGCAACGCAGGCGCATGCGCCGGCGGCGGCTGCGGCGGCGGCGAGGCAGCAGCGGACGCCATGGCCTTCTACCGCAAGGCCGGCAACTACTACATGACCAAGAGCACCATGAAGGTCGCGGGCAACGACATGGTCACGTACAGCAAGTTCGAAATCGTCAAGTCAGATGACAAGGGTTACGTTGCCAAGAGCACCAGCTACGACAAGGACAAGAAGGAGACCTTCTCGCAGGAAATGCCGTTGGTCGAGTGGCCGAAGCCGGTCGCCGACACTGGCGGCGAAGCTCCGAAGGTCACCACCACCGAAGAAACCATCAAGGTTGAAGCGGGCGAATTTGAGTGCATCGTCATGGAGACTGAAGCCGCTGGCTCGAAGACCAAGAGCTGGAGCTCCAAGAAGTACCCCGGCCTGCCCGTCAAGTCCGTCACGACCGGCGCGGCCGACATGACTTCCGAACTTGTCGAGTACAAGGCTGAGTAGTGAATGCTGTTTCAACGCAAACGGGCGCCTTCGGGCGCCCGTTTTGTTTTGGGCTTGTTGGACCGGATGAGATTGTGGACACAGGCCTGCCGGCGCTGTCTAATCCGTCTCCGAGGAGCGATCATAACCAGTCTTTCCTCCAAGGAGATACCATGAACATCAGAAACATGTGCGCGGCCGTGCTGGCTGCGGCTCTGCTGGTGCTGTTCGCGGCGCCCTCGCCGCTGGCCCAGGAAAAAGAAACTCCCAAGGTCGAAAAGGAAGACGTCAAGCCGGCCGCGAGCCAGGAGGTGCGACGGGCGGAAGGCGAAAAGTTGCTGCACAGTCTGCGGAACTACGCTCGCGTCGCGTATGCCAAGACCGGTTCCGCGCCTAAAACCTTGACCGGCGGCAACCGCGAGTCCGGCTGTGACGCTGAAGCGGACGACCTGAAGGGCAAGTACTGCAAACTTCACGACAAGGTCTACGTCGTGGACGCTGACAATGCGGTATTGATCGCGGAAGACACGGCTGGCGGCGACGGTTTCGCTGTCATGGAGTTCAAGTGGGCTTCAGGCGACTCCAAGGTCACCTGGTATGACACCTTGGACGCCCTGAAGGAAGCCCACAAGGACCTGAAGATCGAGGACACGTCCACCGAGGCCGACAAGAAGGACGACAAGAAGGACGAAGCCGGCGACACCGACCCCTGGGCCACCTGGCGCAAGGAAGGTCGCAACTGGACCCACGAATTGGCCGGCGGCATGACCATGAAGACCAGCGTCAAGAACGTCACCGAAGACGGCTGCGACATGGAGACCCAGGTGTTCATGAACGGAAACGCGTTGACGGAGCCGATCATAACACCGCTGAAGTTCACCAAACCTGAAGACATGCCCGAAGCGCCGAAAGACGCACCCAAGCCCATCGAGAAGAACATCGAGTGCAAGGCCGGCAAGTTCGACTGTATCAGCTACGACGACGGCAAGACCTGGATGATGAAGAAGTACATCGGAATCGTCGTGAAGGGCGAGTCGATGGAACTGATTGAGTTCAACGAATGAGTTGACTCCCGAATTCGCACAACGGGCGCCTGCGGGCGCCCGTTTGATTTGGTTTGCATTGCAGAGTTTGCACGCTTCTTTAGCTACACTGCCGGCTGCTTCTCTTCTGGAGATGCCATGAAACGCCTCGGCCTTGCGCTCTGCCTGTTGCTGCTGATCGGCCCGTTGTCCCTGGCCCAGGACGAACAGCCCAACACCGGCCCCGATCCTGACGTGAAGCTGCTGAACCTGTACGCCCTGGAAGGCCGCAGCTGGAGCCTCAAGGAAATCCTCTGGATTCGCGGCAGCGACCCCCTGGTCACGCGCCACGACTGGAAGGTGAAGAACGTCGAAGGCGGAACGGCCGAGGTCGCCAGCAACTGGCGCAGCACCGACGGCAGCAGGTCCGGCGGCAGCGCAAGGACGGTGAACCTGTCCGAGCCCAGCGAGAACGACAAGCGCTGGGCCGGCAAGCAGCTGCCCGAGGTCGAGCTGGACATGGGCTTCCGCAAGTTCCGCTGTAAGAAGCTGGTGTCCAACACGGACGACCGGCAGGAAACCACATGGGTCAGCGTCGAGTATCACCCCCTGGCCGTCAAGCAGGTGATCATCGACAAAAAAAGCGTGACGGTCCGCAAGTTGACGGCGTTCCTCGATGCTCCCGCCGATCCCTGGCTGCTGTACCGCAAGCAAGGCCGGCGCTGGAAGCTGCGCAACAGCTACGACATGGCCGGCATGATGTCGGACAGCACCACCCAGTTCGAAGTCAAGCAGGTGCGGGAAGACGGCGTCACCTACACCCTGTCGGTGCTGGACGACAAGGGCAATGTGATGTTCAGCGACGACCAGGAGATGGAGTTTCCCAAGGCCGTCTACGAGGACGAAAGCTACGCTTCCCAGCCGGAAATGGAGCTGAAAACCTGCCCGGCCGGCGAGTTCCTCTGCTACCGGATCAAGCTCGGCGGTGTGGAGTCATGGACTAGCGTGCATTGGCCCGGGCTGCAGGTCGCCTCGAAGATGGAGAGCATCGAATCCGAGCTGATCGAGTTCGACATCGGCCACGACGAGCACGCCTTCTACCGCACCAAGGGCAACTATTACGTCACCCGCGGCGCAAAGGGCGAAACCACGCGTGTTGAAGTCACCGAGGTCAGCGAGACCGAGGCAGGCTACAGCGTCACCATCACCAGCGCGGAAGGCAAACCCGTCTCGACCGAGACGTTGAAACACGCCTTCCCCACGGAAGAAGCGGCCCGCCCCTATTCCGGCGAGCAGGAACAGGTGGTGTCCACCGAGGCCGGCAGCTACCCGGCGGTCCGCACAGTGGCGGAAGACGGCACGGAAAGCTGGAGCTGGAACGGCATCACCATCCTCGCCAAGTCGCAAGAGACCGGCACGGGTGGCGCGGGATCGCACACAATCGAGCTGATCGAGCTCAAGATGGAGTAGGCTTCCGGGACGCCGGCGGCTACACTGAGGCGGGCCAAAGCACTCTACTGAGGAGGAGGCATGCATCACCTTACACGAGCCGCGACGCTTTGCTTCGTGCTGGCGTTGCTGGCATGGCAGCAGGCGCCGGTCCAGGCGGAGCCCAAGGAGGGCGACTGGAAAAGCGGTTGGAACACCTGGGCGACGGTGAAGAAGGGCGACTGGGCCGAGTATGCCATGGAGGGTGGTATCAAGGTCCGCTACGAGGCCGTGAAGGTTGACGGCAAAAAGGTCACCTACAAGCACGCGACCTACGCCAAGGGTGAATTGACCAGCGAGAAGGAACTCACCAAGTCGTGGGAGTCGATCAAGCTGCAGAGCAAGCTGCCCTACGGCAAGGACGTCGTGATCGCCTGGAGCGTGCAGGACCTCGAGCTTTCCGGCGTGCCCTTGAAGTGCGACGTGGCCGAATGGACCATCGGCGAAGCTTCCAGCGCAATCTACTTCTGCAAGGACGTACCTTGCGGCGGCGTCGTCAAGACCGTCACCAATGGTCGCGACATCGTATGGTTGTGCGGCTTCTTCAAAGAGGGCGGCACCGAGGTCAAGGCGGACCCGGTCAAGGAAGTGGTTTCTCAGATGCCGCGCTTCTACGCGAACAGCGGCAACTATCTGGTTGTCAAACTCAGCGGCACCGGCCGCGATGAAACCTACCAACGCCGCACGGTGTCCGATGCCGCGGAGACATCGGCCAAGCTCACCGTGGTGGTTTGCGACAAGGAAGGTACGCCGGACGCCAAGGCCAAATCCAGCGAGTCCGAGCTGACCAAGGAAGCCTGGGACAAAGATTACGGCAAGCCCAGCGAAAAAGGCGTGAAGCTCACCGTAGGCGCCGGCGAGTACGTCTGCGACGTGTACAAGACGAACGCTGACGGCCGGGAAGTCACGGAGTGGGTGTCCGACGGCGCGATGCTGAAGAAGGTGATCAAGACCAAGACGGGCGAGACGGTGCTCGAGGCCATCCAGCTGGAAATGAAGTAGCCTGTGATCAAAACAAACGAGGGACGCCTGCCGGCGTCCCTCGTTTACTTTGCGTCAGCGCTATTCCTTTTCGACCTCAGACAGCACGCGCGGGAAGCCCAGCGCGAGCGCGGTGCGCAGCTTGTCGCGGCGTTTCTTCCACTTGGCGTCCGTGCCTTCGAGCTTCTTGGCGCACACGTACGCGCGACCCAGGCAGTGCCCCTCTGTGGAGCCGGCGGTCCACCAGGCGTAATAGGCGCCCTTGATGTATGCGTCATAGCCCTTCTGGAAATTGTCACCCTCAAAGTGGGCGTCGCCCAGCGCGCGGAACGCCACGCTGAGCGCGACTTCATCGGTGTTCGTGTTGGGATCGTCCAGCCTGGAGTCCTCAGTAACCGACTCCAGCAGCGTCTTGGCTCCCGCGGCGTTGCCGTTCCGCAGCGTCGCAAGGCCTTCCCAGGCGATCGCCAGGAATTCGGCGTTCAGGTCTTTCTCGTTTCTGGCGGCGGTCTGCGCGGCCTTGAACGCGGAGATCGCATCGGCCCACTTGGCAGCACCGGCTTCCAGCTCGCCTAACAGCTGGTTGCCCAGCCGCTCAAGGCTGCTGTCAGCGCGTACCATGTTCTTCAGCGTGGTGCGGGCGGCATCCGGCTTCTGCAGGTTGGCCAGGCCGCGATAGGCTTCACGGGCAAAGAAACCAGCCTTGTAGGACTTGATGTAGGCGTCGTAAGCTTTCACGGCCTCCGCTGCCAGCGACCGGTCGCCGGCGCTCTCGCTGTCCAGTAGTTGCGCGCGCAGGTACGCCGCCTCTTCCTTGTCCAGTGCGCTGCCGCTGGTCGCCACAGCTGCCAGCCCGGCGATCGCTGCCCGCGGATCCGAGCCCACGAGCTCCAGTGCCCCCGCAAGCTCAGCGCCCATCGTGCCGCCCTGGCGGTCCACAGCGATGATGTCTTTGTATGCGACCGATGACTTCTTCTTCTCGGCGTTCTCGTACTCGACTTTCGCGGCCGTCCAGCCCGTCACGGTCACGTTGTCGTCCAGCTTGACCTCTGTCTTCGTGCCTGACCCGCTGATGTAGGTGACTCTGTCCGCCTGCAGCGCGCCGCCCAGCAGCAGGCCCGTCAGCGCCAAAGCAATGAAATGCCGGTAAATCCGCATGCCTGTTTTCCTGTTCTGGATGAGGTAGGCGCCAAGTCTGCCCAAATCATCACCTGGAGACAACCCCGGGCCCTTCCTTAGTAACGGCCGGCTATGCCTCGGGTTCAGCCGCAAGTTGCGCAATCTCTTCGCGGAAGGTTTTCACGGCCTGCTCCACGGCCTCTCGCCAGTGGGTCTCGCCGTAGTCCTTCAGCGGGCCTGCAGCGTAGGCGTGCATCACGCCGCGGCTTGAGTTCACGATTGCGCCCTTGCCTTGTTCGTCGAAACAGGCCCGCACGGCGGCCACGTGGCCGCCCTGCGCGCCCCAGCCCGGTACCAGGAACGGCGTGCGCGGCATCAACTTGCGCAGGTGGTGCGCGGCGTCGATGTGGGTGGCGCCTACCACGGCGCCGATGTCGCTGTAGCCGCACTCGCCGATGCTTTCGCTGCCCCAGGCGTCGATGCGCCGGGCGACCTCGTCAACCAGAGTGCCCTCGGGCTTCAGGTGCAGCTGCTGAAACTCGGCGCTGCCCGGGTTGCTGGTGCGCGCGAGCACGTACAACCCCGCGCCGTTCAGCCTGGCGCGCTCTATGAACGGCACCACGCTGTCGCTGCCGAGGTACGGGTTGATGGTCGCGCAGTCCACGTGGGCGGACTCGATCATGATGCCCTTGATCTCGTGTCGCCCGAACAGTGCCTGCGCGTAGGCCTCCGCGGTGCTGCCGATGTCGCCGCGCTTGACGTCGGCGATCACCAGCAGGCCCAGCTCGCGGGCCCTGGCGCAGATCGCGAAGAAATCGTCCCAGCCGCCGGCACCCAAAGCCTCGAAGAACGCGGCCTGGGGCTTCACTGCGGGCACGAACGGCGCCACCACCTCCAGCACTTCCAGGCAGAAGGCCCGCACGGCGGCCCGCACGGCCTGCGGCGTACGGCCGTGGGCGTTGATGGCGGCATCGAAGAAGGATTGCGGCACCCAGTCGGGTCGCGGGTCAAGGCCAGCGCAGATGGGCGCTCCCTTGGCCTGTATGGCGGCTTCCAGGCGATCGGCGAAATGGGGCACGAGAGTTCCTTTCGGTGATGGGGCGATTGTGCGGGGAAAGCGGAGTGGGGGAAAGGGGCGGTTTTGGAAAGGCTCAGGTGGGTGAAGGTGGAGATTGTGAGTTGGAGATGGTCCATAAAGTCGCCAAAAAAGTATGATTGATCACGCGACTAGAAGCGTTATCCGGACAAAACCACCCAATATATAGTGCATAGGATTGCTGAAACACCGCACGTGTTGCGACGCGACACTGTAAGCCCATATATCAAAAGATTTAGGAAAAAATCCCTGATCGAGTTGGACAAGTGGGTAAAAGTGGGTTATCTTCCCTTGGGTCGGAGGGGAAATGGCGGGTCTGCCCAGATATTTCGGTCTCGCCACTACTTCGATGGACGCGAAGAACCGCATCACAATCCCGGCCAAGTTCCGTTCGAAGTTGCCGGTGAGCAGTGATGGCAAGGTTCTGCTGTACGTGATGATCGGCGCGGACTTCCGGCACCTTGACATCTTCGACCAGGAAAGCGGCGAACGCCGGATCGAGGCACTGACCGGCGAAACAGGTTTGCCGGGGGAAACCCAGCGCAAGCGCCAGCAATTCCTGGCCATGGTGGAGCAGGTCGAGCTCGACAAACAGGGCCGCGTCCTGCTTCCCAAGAGTCATGTGGGTTACGCCAGCTTGAAATCTGAAGTGGTGATCAGCGGCGCGGGGGATCACATGCAGGTTTACGATCCCACCGAAGCCGAGGCAGTCAGTGCGCCGGTCAGCGTTGAGAAACTTGACCCGCGCGATGTGTCAGCAATCTACAACAGCACGCTACCTGAGCAGGGATAGCGTGCTGCCGGCAAAAGCCGGGCCCGGCGCGCAAGCGCCCCAGGATGAGGGAAACCCGCCTGGCGCTCACTGGCCGCGAAACAGCCAGTCGCCAGACGTCCGGCGCGGGGGCGTCACTTCAACAGTTGTTGCCGCGTGAGCGGCGTAACCGATCTCCGGCATGGGCGGCGTGGTGAACACGTCACTGGTCGCCCTGTGCCTGAAGAATCTCCGGAAGGGGGGAGCACATGCACATCGTTCCGAACACGCGGCAGGAAGACGATCCGCACGGCCTGAAGGCGGTGCAGGAGTTGTTGGAGCACGGCAAGGACGACGACTTTGAGAGCAAGGTCAGCGACCGCCTGCCGGAACTCCAGCGCGTGAAGAAGTTGCTGACTCGCGTTCAGGAGCTGAGCCCCGGCATCGAGTTCAGCCCCTACGTGATGCGCATGATCAACGTAGCCGACAAGCACGAGAGCGCGCGGCTGGCGGAGGTTGCGTGAGCACCCCGTGGCCGAACACGTTCCCGTCCTTGTCGCAGCGGTTGTCGAGGCCTTTGCCGGCCTCAGAGACGGCGCGGTTGTCGTGGACGGTACCTGCGGCTTCGGTGGACACAGTGCCGCGATCCTCGATGGGCATGCGGGGCTGCGAATCATCGGCCTCGACCGTGACCCGACGGCGGTGGCACATGCAACTGAGCGTCTTGCAGGATACGGAGGACGTGCGGTTGTCAGGCACGGTCGGTTCGGAGAGTGGCTTGAACAGCTCCGCGCCGTGGGTCTGGAGCACGCAGACGGTCTGTTACTAGACCTTGGCGTGTCCAGCATGCAGCTGGACAGACCTGAGCGCGGTTTCAGTTTTCGCGAAGCGGGACCTGTGGACATGCGGATGGACCCTGGCGGGGGTCCATCCGCCCTCGAATTCCTGCAGGGCGCGCCGGAAGATGAAATCGCGCGTGTGATCTGGCGGTACGGCGAAGAGCGACACTCGCGCCGCATCGCCCGCCAGATCAAACGCGCGATCGAAGAGGGCCGGTTGAGCACAACCGTTGACCTCGCGGAAATCTGCCGGCGCGCCTACCCTTCCGGCCCGCAGCGCATCGACCCCGCCACACGCACCTTCCAGGCCCTGCGCATCCACGTGAACGACGAACTCGGCGAACTCGAGCGCGCGCTGGCGTCTGTGCCCGCCGGCATGGCGCCTGGCGGCGTTGTCGCCGTGATCAGCTTTCACTCTCTGGAAGACCGCATCGTCAAGCAGACCTTCCGCGAATGGCAGCGCAGCGCGCAGGGGAGAATCCTCAAGCCCGAGCTGATAACCGCCGATGAATCGGAGCGCGCCGCCAACCCCCGCGCCCGCAGCGCCAAGCTGCGGACGTTCGCATGGGGAAAGCAGGCGCCGGATGAAGGCGCGGACAAGTACCGCAGCAAGAAGCATCGGCGGAAGTAAGCCAACGCGAGCCATTCCATGAACGTCAAGACCGGCATCATTTTCCTGATCTTCTGTGTCGCCCTCTCGGCCGTGATCGTGGGCCAGCGCCTGAAGATCCGCAGCGTGGGCTTTGAAGCGGCCCAGTACGACCGCGAGCTGCGCGACCTGGAAGAACGCAAGCGCGTGCTCAACGCCGACCTCGCCCGCAAGCGCGACCCCGCCCGCATGATCCGCGAGGCACGCGAAGCCGGACTGCCGCTGCTTCCACCGGAGGGCGAGATCAAGCCCTTGCCCGGCAAGAAAAAGGAACCCGAACAGAAGGAAGGCGCATGAAGCTGCTGTTCTGGATGTTCCGGGAAAACGGCCGGGCCACTTCGCCGCGGCTTGCCGGCCGCTGGGTGCTTGGCGCCATGGTGGTGGTCTTCTTTGGTCTTGCCGGCCGGCTGTTCAGCCTGCAGGTGTGGCACCACGACGACTACATCGCCCAGCGCAACGCCAACTCGACGCGCACGGTGACACTGCCCGGCACCCGCGGCAGCATTTTCACCGAGGACGGAGTCTGCCTTGCGCAGACAACCTTCTCGGGCGCTTCCCTTATTGTTAACCCGCGTGCGATACCCGGCGACCGACGTATCGAGCTGGCCAACACCCTGGCTGGCCTGCTGGGCCGCGACGCCGAGTACGCGCGCGAACTCGAGCGCGAACTGTATGACCGGCGCGACAAGTTCTATTACTGCATCGAGCGCGAAGTCAGCCCCGACGTCGCCCAGGAAGCCCAGCGCCTCAGTCGCCTGGGCGATTTGCCGGGCGTTGAGTTGCGCTCGATTGAGACCCGCGAGTACCCCCTCGGGAACTACGCCTCGCACATCGTCGGATTTGTCGGCCGCGACATGTACGGCCAGGAAGGCGTGGAGCGCGCCCTGGAGGCCTACCTCGCCGCGCAGCCCGGCAAGCGTGTGATCACCGTGGATGCGCTGGGCCGTCCGATCGAGAACGTGGACGACCGCATCACCGCGGCGCGCGACGGCGCGGACGTACACCTCACGCTCAACTCCGGCATCCAGGCCATCGTTGAGGACGAGTTGCGCACCCTGGTGGACCAGTGGGACCCGGTCACCGTCTCGATCATCGTAATGGAGACCAACACCGGCGCGATCCTGGGCCTGTCCAACTTCCCGAATTTCGACCCGCGCGAGCCCGGCAGCGATGCCGCCGCGCGCAAGAACATCGCTATCACCGACCCCTTCGAGCCGGGCTCGATGTTCAAGCCGTTGATCGTCTGCAGCGCATACCAGAAGGGTCTGCTCAGCCCCGACAGCCTGGTCGAGTACACCCCCGAACTGCAGGTGCCCGGCCGCAAGAAACTGGTCAGCGACCGCGGCCACGAAATCCCGAACGAGTACTTCATCGAGCAGAACGGTCGCTACTACGTAACAGTCAACCGCGGCCTGATCAGCAGCAGCAACACCGTGATGACGCGCATTGGTCTGCTGCTGGGCTGCGAGAACCTTTACAACTCAATCACCGGATTTGGCTTCGGGCGCCGCACGGGCTTTGACCTGGGCGGTCCGCGTTTCGGCGAAAGCGCGGGCGTGGTACGACCGCTCGATACGTGGAGCGTGCCCAACTCGATCCCCAGCATCAGCATCGGTTACGAAGTGCAGGTTACGCCCATGCAGATGCTGAACTGCTTCAACGCCATCGCAAACGGCGGCCACGTCTACAAGCCCTGGGTGATCGGCCGTGTGACCGGCACGGACGGAAAGACTCTGTATGAGGGCAAGCCGGAGGTGCTGGTGGAAAGCGGGCTGTCCGAGGAAGTCACGCGGAAGTTGATGAACGAGACGCTGAAGGGCGTGGTGGAGGACGGCACCGCGACCTCGGCGCACATCGACCAGTACGCCATCGCCGGCAAGACCGGCACGGCCCACAAGGTGAAGATGGGCCAGTACAGCAACGACAAGATCTGCAGCTTCGTGGGCTACGCGCCGGCGGATAACCCGGTGATCAGCGTGATCGTGGTTGTGAACGAGGCGCACGCCAAGGTGCTGAATCGATACGGCTGGGCGATCCGCCACTACGGCGGCACGGTCGCGGCGCCCACCATGTCGCGCATCGTGCTGCGCTCACTCAAGCAGCTCGGCGTGCCCGAGGACGCACCTGCTCTCCCTGACGACTCCGCCAGCAAGGAATGATATGCGCTTCCAGTCTCTCTCCCGTGCTCTGAAACAGCTTGATCCCTCCATCTGGGTTCTGCATGACCAG
The DNA here is from genome assembly GCA_020638635.1 of Planctomycetota bacterium. Classification (GTDB taxonomy): domain Bacteria; phylum Planctomycetota; class UBA8742; order UBA2392; family UBA2392; genus JACKID01. Next base: position 103,392 of record JACKIE010000003.1, on the reverse strand, counting down.
CGTTTGCGCATCACCGGCGTGACCGAGGACAGCCGCGCCGTGATGCCCGGCAACCTGTTCGCCGCCCTGCCCGGCACCAAAGCCGACGGCACCCAGTACGTCCGCGACGCCCTCAACCGCGGCGCCGCCGCGCTGCTGGTCGGTCGGCCGCTCAAGGAATTCAAGCTGGTGCCGCAGATCGTCAGCGACAACCCGCGCCGCACCCTGGGCCACCTGGCCAGCCTGCTGTACGGCCAGCCCTCGAAGCACATGAAAGTCGTCGGTATCACGGGCACCAACGGCAAGACCACCAGCGCCTTCCTGCTGCGCGAAATCTTTGAGCGCTGCGGCATCCGCTGCGGCCTGATGGGCACGGTCTGGAACATCGTGGGCACCGAGCGCCGCACGGCCAAGCTGACCACGCCCAGCAGCCTTGAGGTCCACAAGCTGCTTGCCGAAATGCGCGCACGCGGGCAGGAGGCCTGCGTGATGGAAGTCAGCAGCCACGCCCTCGACCAGCACCGCGTGGCGGGCGTCAACTTCAAGGGCGCCATCTTCACCAACCTGACCCGCGACCACCTGGACTATCACGGCGACTTCGACCACTACTTCAACGCCAAGGCCCGGCTGTTCGAATTGCTGCACCCGGTGCACGGCGTCGGCGTGGTCAACCTGGATGACGCCCACGGCGCCCGCATGGCCGAGCGTTCGCGCGGCGTGTGCTTCACGGTCGGCGAGCACCCGGAAGCCGACGTGGACGTCGAGCAGATCAAGCTGGGCGTGCAAGGCATGTCCTTCGGCATGCGCTGGCTCAGCCGAGGCTCACTGTTCACCAGCCCCATGACCGGCCGTTACAACGTGCAGAACCTGGCAGGGGTGATCACCATGAGCCTGGCGCTGGACCTGCCCCTGCAGAGCATCCGCGCGGCCGTGATGGACTTCAAAGGCGCTCCCGGCCGGCTGGAGCGCGTCAACTTCGAGCAACCCGCGCCCACGGTGTTCGTGGACTACGCCCACACTCCCGACGCGATGCAGAACGTGCTGAGCACCCTGCGCCAGGTGTGCGAAGGGCGCAAGCTGGTGTGCGTGTTCGGCTGCGGCGGCGACCGCGACCGCACCAAGCGTCCGAAGATGGGCGCGATCGGGGCCGAACTTGCGGACCGTGCGATCGTTACCAGCGACAACCCGCGCAGCGAAAAGCCCGAGGCGATCATCAACGAAATCCTCGCTGGCTTCCCGCCCCAGAAGCTGCCCGCCGAGGTGTACGTGGACCGGCGCGAGGCGATCCGAAACGCGATTGCCCAGGCCGCGCCCGAGGACGTCGTGGTGATCGTGGGCAAGGGACACGAGGACTACCAGATTTTCTCAGATCGCACGGTGCATTTTGACGACAAAGAGGAAGCCCGGAATGCCCTCCAGCATTACTGGGGCGTCGCCGGAAGCGGCCGACGCGCACTCGCTGCAACCTGAACCGGAACCGCACCATGCACAACATGACCGTCCTGGATGTCCGTTTGGCCGTGGGCGGTGAATGGGCCCGCAGGCCCGACGATGCGGACGGGCGCGAGGCCGACGACAGCTCGCGTGCGCTGCCGGTCACCTTCGGCGCCGTGTGCACCGACACCCGCACCATCCTGCCCGGAGACGTTTTCGTGGCCCTGCGCGGCGAGCGCTTCGACGGCAGCGACTACCTGGCCGATGCCCAGGCGCGCGGCGCCCGCTGCATCGTGACCCAGCGCGTGCCGGAGAATTTCACGCCCGCGGTGCCGACCATCCTGGTGCCGGACGCCCTCAAGGCGCTGGGCCGCCTGGCGCGCGCCTACCGCGACCTGCAGCGCGCCTGCCTGGTGGGCATTACCGGCAGCAACGGCAAGACCACAACACGCGAGATGGCAAGCGCGATACTGAAACGCAACTTCACGGTGCTGCAGAACAGCGCCAACGAGAACAACCGCGTCGGGGTGCCGCAGACCCTGCTGCGCCTGTCGGACCGCCACGAGTTCGCGGTAATCGAAATGGGAACCTCAGAGCCCGGCGAGATCGCCGAGCTCGCCCGCATCGCCCGCCCCAACTGCGGCGTGCTGACCAGCATCAGCGAGAGCCACCTCAGCGGCCTGGGCAGCCTTGAAGGCGTGATTGCCGAGAAGTCGGAACTGCTGGCCGCCCTGCCTCACGACGGCATCGCCATCGTGAACTTCGACGACCCGCGCTGCGTGAAAGCGGCCGAGCGCGCCAACTGCCGCGTGGTCGGCTACGGCACCGACGCCCGCTGTGAGCTGCGCGCCGACGACGTGCGCAGCAACAAGTTCGGGACACACTTCCTGCTGAACGGGCGCCACGAGTTCCGCTTACCCCTGCACGGCCGTCACAACGTGCTGAACGCCCTGGCCGCCATTGCGGTGGGCTGGGTCAGCGGCGTGGACATCCGCGACATGCAGCTTGCCCTGCGCACCATTGAGCCTGTGGGCCGGCGCCTGGAGTACCGCGAGTACGCGGGCGTGGGCATCCTGGATGACTCCTACAACGCCAACCCCGCCAGCACCTGCGCCGCGCTGCAGACCCTGGGCGGCTTCCCCTGCCAGGGCCAGCGCATCGCCGTGCTGGGCGACATGCTGGAACTGGGTGAAGCTTCGGCCCGGTTGCATCGCGAAGTCGCCTGGCTGGGTACCACCCAGCCGCTGGACCTGGTGGTGGCTGTCGGGGCCGAGATGCGTGCCCTGGCCGACATCTTCGACGAGCACTTTTACGAAGCGGGCCACGGCAGCGTGTGGCGCTTCGATACCTCGGAACAGGCGGCCGCACACCTGCTGGAGGAATGCCGGCGCGGCGACCTGCTGCTGGTGAAGGGCAGCAACGGCATGAAGATGAATCGCATCGTGGAGGCCTTCCGCAGGCGCTACGAGGGCGAGCAGCCCTTGCCGCTGAAGCCCACACTGCGCGAGCGACCGGTCGGCGACCCGCTGCCCGAGCGGCTGGAAAGCAAACGCAAACCCGCGGCGGCTTGAACACCATGAACCTCGCACACCCTGAGCTGAGCTGGTCCTTCGCCGCAACCGTGATCACGGGCGCGGCCTGTCTGTTCGTTGCCGCCGCGCTGCTCAGCGCCGGCGCCGGGCGCCTGCTGATCCCCTGGCTGGTGCGCCGCAAGCTGAACGACGGCGAGCAGCGCAAGGCCAGCGACTACTTGAACATGCTGCACGCCGACAAAAAAAATACTCCCACCATGGGCGGCGCTTTCCTGGTGCCGGCTATGCTGATGACGGCTGTAGTTGGCGGCGGGGCCCTTACACAAGCGGGCGCTGAGCCCATGCGAGTGTGGTCCGCCCTGGGCGCCGCGAGCTTTGCCGTGCTGGCGCATGCCGGGCTGGGCCTGTGGGACGACTACTGCAAGCTCACCAGGCGCGGCAAGGACGGTATTTCGGGCAAGAAGAAACTCGCTGCCCAGACGCTGATCGCCACCCTGGCTTGCACGGCCGCGTACCTGCTGGTGGGGGACGCGAACGCGAAGCTGCTGCTGCCTTTCGCCGAGCTGCCGCTAGGAGTGCTGATGGTGCCACTGGGCGTGTTCGTGGTGGTGGGGGCCAGCAACGCCTACAACCTGACAGACGGTCTCGACGGCCTGGCGGGCGGCACAGGGGCGATCGCCTTCTATGCGCTGGGTGGTGCAGCCGCCCTGCTGGCGATATTCGGCGGCACGGACCCCAGCCTGGCCTGGAGCTGCGCCGTGCTGGGCGTCAGCGCCTCTGGCGCGCTGCTGGGTTTCCTGTTCTGGAACCGCCATCCCGCAAAGGTGTTCATGGGCGACACCGGCAGCCTGAGCCTGGGCGCGCTGCTGGGCTTCATCGCGGTGCTGGGGCGGCTCGAGCTGGTGCTGGCCGTGGCCGGCGGCGTGTTCGTGGCCGAGGCGGGCTCGGTGATGCTGCAGGTCGCGTACTTCAAGGCCACCAAGGGCAAGCGCATCTTCCGTTGCTCACCGCTGCACCACCACTACCAGTTCGGCGGCAGGCACGAGTCGCAGGTGACGAGCGTCTTCTGGAAGGCAGGCATGGCCTGCGCTGCGCTGGCGCTGGCGCTGCTGCCGATCACCATCCGCCAGCCGGAAACAGCCACGCTGCAACCCATGGCCGAGCAGCCCACGCGTGACGCGGGCGACGCCGTGGTTCAGCGCTGAAACATTCACTTCGGCAGGTTCGGCCTGGGCACGTACGGAAACGTGGGGGCCGAGCGGTTGACGTCGATGTACCAGCGCCCGTCCTTCTTCACGAAATAGAGCGTCCCGCGCGCGACGTCGCCCTGTACGTTGCGTCCCATCACGTCGAGATGACCGATTACCGTGACGTTCAGCTCGTACTCGCCGGCGCCGGCCGGCACGCTGATCATCTCCTGCGGGTTGATCGCATCAATCACCACCAGGTTGGCCTGGCGGGGCACGGCTTCCTCCCATGCCCGTTTCTCGGGGCCAGTCAGGTCGCAGAGGTCGAAGAAGTCGTCCCAGTCATGATCGTTCATCTCATCACGCGAGCGCTCGAGCAGCGCACGGATCTGGGCTTCGTCGGACTGTGCGCCCTCGAAAACCCCGCAGTAGGCCAGCACGAACAGCAGCAGGCAGAGCAGGATCACTCCGGACACGATGTTGCGAACCAGCCGTTTCTGCCTGGTGTCCATGCGATCATTCTACTCCGCCGCAGACGCGAAGAGGACGGCCGGGGCCGTCCTCCATTGCGGATGTGCCAGCGTCAATCACTACTTGCCGATCGCGACGTATCTTCCGCCGCATGCTTTGGCCAGAGCGCCCAGGGTTGTGTTGTCCTGGCGCTGGCCCACACCCACACAGTTCAAAGTGATGCGCGCGACGCGATTGCGATCTTTGATCTCTTGCACCATCAGGGTCATGATCGGCGCATAAAGTTGGGCCTTTTCATCGTTCGATTTGCCTGCCCAAAGCGCGTCTTCACCCGAGTACTTCCCCCAGGTGGCATAACCGTCGGTGTACAGGAAGATCGTGTCGGGAAGGGACTCATCGGGCGACTTGCCGGTGATGGGGCCTTCCTCACCCTTCTTCTTTTTCTTCTCCTTCTTGCGTTTGTCCACGTCGATGCCGGCCAGGCGCTCGCTCAGGTCGTAGGCCGCGTCCAGCGCGCCGAACACGTTGGTGCGCTTGGCGCCCTTGATGGAGCGCAGCCAGTCGGCCACGGCCTCGACGTTGTCTTTGCTGGTGGGCACCAGCTCGTCTTTCCAGACGGTGGCGTTCTCAGCGAATGAGATCACGGTGAAGGTTGTGCGCTCCGGATTCATGACTTCGAGACTGCGAATCATCTCCTCGCGGGCGAGGTCGAGCTTGCAGTTGATCTTGCTCCAATCGAGAGGACGGCGCGGGTCCTTGTCGTCGCCGGGTCCGCTGGTGATCGACTTCTGCAGGCGCTCTTTCTCTTCGGGCGTGATCTTTTCGGTCATCGAGACCGAGGTGTCGATCAGGAACACGTAGCGGTCCGAAAAGGTCTCGGTCTCGAATACCCGAACGCGGGTGCCGCGGTCGCCCTTGCCGCTCTTGGCGGGAAGACCCTGTTCTTCGCGCTTCTTGTTCTTGAACCAGTCAATCCATGCATCCGGGTCCGTACCCAGGTTTTCGCCCGTCAGTTTCTTGAGGGCGTCGGCCAGGGTCTTGCGCATCTTTCCGGTCTCTTGGGCCAGCGCATTGATCAGTGCCAGGATGATCTGGTCGGCATAGTTGCTGGGCGCGTCCAGCAGCGCGCTTACCGCCGCGTCGCGTATGCGCCAACTGGGATCGCGCAAGGCTTGCATCAGCGCGCTGAACACGGACTGATCCGAGGCATGCTCGCCCAGATACTGAACCGCCAGCACCCGCATGTCGGTGTCCTGCTTGCCGCCCACGTTGGTGGCATAGTCCATGAGTACCTTGAGGCAGGCGGGATCCTTGGCGTTGGATGCAATGGCGTCGAGCATCGCCATGCGCGGACGCAGGGAGTACTCCTCTGTTTCATTGAGCTCAGCCGCGAACTTGGCGCACTCCTCAGGATCATCCATCGCGCGGATGTTCTCGAGCATCTGGTTGGACAGCTTGTAGGCGAACTTGGGGCGGCCCTTGGCCTCTTTCGGCGCGTTCTTGTCGCCCGAGGCTGCGTCCCATGCCATATCGCACTCATCAAAGTACTTCAGCATCGCCAGGGCCAGATCGTGGTCCACCAGCCCCTTCAGCTTCTCCAACGCGGCTAGGGGCTCATCCACGGCTTCTTTGTCGCGTTTCAGGAAGCCCTCGGCCTCACCCCAATGCCTGCGCTGTTCACCCTTATCGACCTTGGCTTCGACGCTTCGCGGGATCGCGGTAAGCAGCAGCACAGATGCCGCGATAGCGGCAAGTATGGACAGGCTCCTCATGATCGTCCTCCGGCCCTCATCCTCTGGAAAAAGGATAGCAAAGGTTGCCCTCAAAGGGTTTTACGTTTTGGCGGGTGCCGACTGCACCTTTAGCCTGATTCTGTGTGGTTCCAGGCCGGTTTTCGTTTCGCCAAAAATGCCTCCGGGCCTTCTTCTGCGTCATGCAGAGACAGCAGGCGCTCAAGGTAGTCACTCTCAATACCGCCCACCTGCGCCAGGAAGCGCTCCGCCGCGCCGGGCCGCAGCAGGCGGGTTGTCTCGATCAGCGGCCCGCGCGGCAGATTGGCGTAGTTGTGGGCGGCCTGCTCCATGGCGGCCTGGATGCCCGCGTCGGCCACCCGCGCGCCGCCGCGCTGGGCGAATTCCGCGGCCGATATCCCGTGACCACCCTGTATCAGCTCGCTTGCCAGCAGGCTGGGCAGCTTCCAGGGCATCAGCGCCAGGGCCGCGGGCGGGTAGCAGCCCAGCTGGATTTCCGGCGTCCCGAAGGTGGCCTTCTCGGCGGCCACGATCTGGTCACAGGCCAGGGCCATTTCGAACGCGCCGCCCAGGCAGGGGCCCTCCACGAAGCACAGCGTCGGCACCGGGCTGCGCAGCAACTCGGCGATCAGGGCGTGGGCGGCCTTCAGCATGGCCGCCACGTTGCCGCGTCCCCGGTGCTCGGCTACGTCGGCCCCGGCTGAAAAGACGCCGCTCACGCCGCTGTGGATGAACACGGCGTTGTAGTCGCGCCGCTTGTGCAGACCCTGCAGGGCCTCCAGCATTTCGATCTGCAGGGCGGTGGTCAGGATGTTCAGGGGCGGCGCGGACAGCTTCAGCCGCGCGATCCGCCCTGCCACACTGGTTTCGACGGCCGCCATCTCAAACCTCCGGCTCGATGTACTCGTAACCCTCAACCCTGCCCTGCTCGTCCAGGTTTATCACCCAGGCCGAGGCATGGCCGCAGGCGTTGCAGGGCACGCCCAGCCGCATGACCGCGTCGGGAATATTGTTGCTGTGGGCGACCCATACGCTCAGGCCCTGCAGGTCCTTCACTCGGAATGTACGGGCGATGTGCAACCTGTCATCCACCTCCGGCTGCAGGTCCAGCACCTTCCCGATCTCATCGGCCGTCTGGCGGCAGCGGAAGTGGGGGGCGGTGCGGAAGTCGGCGACCCGCAGGCCGCGCAGGTGCTCGCCCATCCACTGCGCCTGCTTGAGGCCGCGGGCCGAAAGGGGGCGCGAGGCGTCGTCGCCGTCCCAGTCCCAGGGCGACACCGGCTCGGCATGGCGGATCAGGTAGACGGTCGGCACTTCAAACGATTATGTAACCGTGATTCGCCTCTGTCTCCTGCGGGCGTAAGATCGCGCCGGCGCCTTCTACTTGTAGTATGTTCCGCACACGCAGACCGGAGACATCCGTGACCACCAAGTGGACCCGTCCGCTGTTCCCCCTGGCGCTGCTCGCGCTGCTGGGGATGCTTTCGCTGCACACGCCCTCCGCCCAATCGGCGCCCGCGCAGCCGACTGCCAAGTTCGACGACTACCTACAGCTCGAACGCCGCATCCAGGTCACCGCCGAGCGCGTGCGGCCGGCCGTGGTGGGCGTGCGCATGAGCAGCTCCTCTGGCTCAGGCTGCTTCATCAGCGACGATGGCTGGGTGGCCACCGCCGGGCACGTGACGGGCCCCAAGCCCGGCACAAAGTGCCGCATCGTGACTTACGGGGGTGAAACGTTCGAGGCCGTGACGCAGGGCTGGCATGAGGCCATGGACTACGCGCTGATCAAGGCGGACACCAAGGGCAAGAAAGTGCCGTTCTGCGAGCTGGGCGAGAGCGAGAAGGTAATCGCCGGCCAGTGGCTGATCCCGATGGGCCACCCCTTGGGCCCCGAGGCCGGGCGCGACGCCGTGGTGCGCGCCGGGCGCTGCCTGCTGCCCGAGAACGACCGCAGCATGATCGTGACCGACGCGCCCGTGATCAGCGGCGACTCGGGCGGCCCGGTGTTCGACCTGGACGGCAAGATCATCGCCATCAACCAGTCGATCCAGACCAACAACGTCAGCATCAACAACGTCACGCCGGTCAAGCTGATGAAAGAGCTGCTGGCCGAGCTCAAGGGCGGCAAGGGCTACGGCAACGCGGCGGCGCCCAGCTGGGGCAAGGGCATGAAAGAGCCTGCCGAGGGAGGCCTGGTCGGCAAGGAAATCCAGAGTTACCAGCAGGCCATGAAAGCGCTGCAGGAGCGCAATCTCAAACGCTGCACGGACCTCTTCGATGAACTGTTGAAGCCCGAAAAACGCACGGCCGACGTGCTGTACAACGCGGCTTGCGCCTACTCACTGCGATCGGCCGAGCTCAAGGGCGACGAAGCGGACGCGGCGGCGAAAAAGGCTGTGGCCGCTCTGACTCGCGCCACGGCCGCCGGCTGGCGCGACATGGACCACGCGGCCTCGGACACCGACCTTGACCCCGTGCGCGAACGCGCCGATTTCAAGGAATGGCTGGCGAATGGGCGGCGCGCCAGCAAGCGCCCGGTGGTGGGAATGACAGTGCGCTCGTTCAAGGGCGTGCGCGTGGACGACGTGCTGCCGAACTCGCCGGCGGCCAAGGCCGGGTTTGAAGTCAACGACATCATCGAGCGAGTGGGCATGGAGAAAGTGGAGAAGGCCACCGACTGGGTCGAATGGGTCATTGAGCGGGGCCTCAGCGCCGAGCAGGAGATCAAGGTCAGTCGTGGAGGAAAGCGCACGGTACTGAACATCGGCGTTCCGGCATTCGGCGCGCGCGTGTTCGGGCAGGGCGGCGCGCGCATCATTGAGTTGTACGAGGGCGGGCTGGCGTTCAACGCGGGCCTGCGCGAGGACGACGTGATCATCCGCGTCGGCGAAACCGAAATCGACGGCGCGCTGGATTTCGCCAATGCCATGATGCTGATCGACGGCAATAGCGAAACCGAGCTCGAGGTCAAGCGCGGCTACTCGCGACAGCGCATCAAGTTCAGCTACTCGACTGGTGACGTCGGGGGCGACGCGGGAGATGGAACGCTGCCGCGCCCCGACTGGAAGCAGGGCGACAATCTGCTCGTGCTGTGGTCCAAGCTGCTTTCCGACAAGGCGGCCGGCACTGTGTTCCCGGTCAAGCAGCGAGGCAAGCAGGTCGCGTTCGCGACGGTAGTGGCGGCTGACGGACTGCTGCTCACCAAGGCCAGCGAGATCGACGAGAGCCAGAAGATCGAGTTGCTGGACGGCACCACGCCCTTCGAGGCAAAAGTCAGGGCGCGCAACGACCGCCACGACCTGGCGCTGCTCAAGTGCGAGCGCACATTCAAAAGGTGGATCGACTTCGCGGCGGGTACCACCACCGAAGAATTCCCCAGGATCGGCACCATGCTCGCCACCGTGGATTCACGCGGAAACGCCATGGCCCACGGCTTCGTGGCGCTGCCGCCTTATGACAGCGACAAAATCGCCGGAGAGCCGGACCCCAATAGTCCGTTCCTGGGCATCAACGCCAAAGACGCGCAGGATGGCGGCGCGGAAGTCACGGCCGTGACGGTCGGCATGCCCGCGGACAAAGCCGGCATGAAAGTCGGCGACATCGTGCTGAAGATGGCCGGTCAGCCCGTGGCGAACTGGAACGACCTGATAGCCATGATTCGCGGGCGCAAATCCACGGACAAGGTGACGCTGTCAGTCAAGCGCGGAGACCAGTTCCTTGAGCTGGAGGTGCAGCTTGTGCCTCGCGCCGAGGCGCTGGGCCAGAAAGCCCCTTCGAAAGGAACGGGCAAGCCTGAGTTGGGCATTTACCAGTCGCGTCCTACGGACGACAAGAAAGGCGTTTCGGTCGGCCATGTGAAGCCGGGCTCGCCCGCGGAGCTGGCGGGGATCAGCAGCGGCGAGGTACTGCTGAAACTGGACGACCAGCCGATCTCGCAGCAGAAGGACATCGACGACATCGTGAAGTCCCGTAAAATCGGTGACACGTTGGCGCTCGTGCTGCTGCGCGACGGCAAGGAAACGCGCCTCGACGTCGAATTGGCAGAGGAAGACGCGCCGCCGCCGCCCCCGGGGCAAGGTCGTCCTAACGTGAAGGGGCCGATCAATTCCCGCTACACACACATGGGGAAAGTCATCCAGCACGATGGCGTTGTTCTTCCTTCGCAGCAGGGCAGCCCGGTGTTCGACCTCCACGGTAACCTGGTCGGCTTGAACATCGCGCGTGCGGACCGTACCCGCACGTTTGCCCTTTCCGCCAAAGAAGTTGCATCGATTCTACGGGAACTGCTTGCGGCGAGAGACTAAACACACCAAAAACTGCCCATCACTGGAAAATTGCCGTCCCCCCTTTGAGTGGTTCACGATATGATCCTTGCCAGTCAGTGTTTACGACATTGAGGCCAGGCGGGCGAATGCCGAACACGCAGACTGAAATCGACCAGGCTTTTCTGAACTTCGTACTCGAGCGCGGTCACATCACCGCCCTCGAAGCCGAGACTTTACGCTCAGAACTGCGACGCAAGCAGGCCACTCAGAAGAACTTCACAATGCAGGCGTTGCTGATCCACAAGGGTCACCTGACGCAGGATCATGCCGACAACCTCTTCAACCAGATGATGGAGGTGCTGTCGCAGCCCACACTGCTCCCGGACGAGGACGAAACCGGGCGTGCTCCCCAGTCTCAGCAGCCGGAGCGCCACACCAGCCGGCGTCCAACCAATCCGGTTGACGCTTCCGCCCGGCCGACCAGCCGTCGGCCGACGGACTCCGTGGACAAGAGCGCCGCGCCCACGGACAAACGCCCGACCAGCGGAATCGATCAGTCTGCAAAGCCCACCGACCGCAACACGCGCCCGGTGGAAGACAGCCGCACGACCACCGGCGACAAGCGTACGACTGCGCGCGGTTCAAACGGTGCAGCCAGCGGCTGGAACCTGCACAAGGACACTGACGCGCTGAGCGCCACCGACAAGGCCGTGCCGGCCGGCACCATCATCGCCGCGAGCGAGATGACCATCGCCCAGGTGCGGCAGAAGATCGGCATCGACGATGGCGTGAAGCTGCTCAGCGACAAAATGCAGTCCAGCCTGGCGCAGTACCAGCCGGACGCCACGGCCGACAAAAAGCGCTACGTGGTGATCCGCGAGATCGCGCGCGGCGGTATGGGCAAGGTGCTGGAGGTTGAAGACACGGAACTGCGTCGCAGCGTGGCGCTGAAGGTGTTGCGCAAGGAACTGCTGGGTCGCCGCGACGTGGTGGAACGCTTCCTTGAGGAGGCGCAGATCACCGGGCAGTTGGAACACCCCAACATCGTGCCCGTGCACGAAATGGGCGTGGATGGCGCGGGCAACCTGTACTTCACCATGAAGTTCGTGGAGGGCTTGAGCCTCGCCGAGGTGCTTCTGAAGCTGCGGGAAGGCAACCGCGACGCCCTGCGCGAGTACGACCTGATGAAGCTGCTGGATGTCTTCATCAAGATCTGCGAAGGCATGAGCTTCGCCCACAACCGCGGCGTGATCCACCGCGACCTGAAACCCGCCAACATCATGGTCGGACGATTCGGCGAAGTGCAGGTGATGGACTGGGGCGTGGCCAAGGTGGTCGGACGCCAGTTCCGCAGCGAGTCGGACAGCGGCATCGTGCTGACGGACCGGCTCGACCAGGGCTCGGCTCACACCATGATGGGGGCCATCATTGGTACGCCAAGCTTCATGTCCCCGGAACAGGCCAAGGGCGACATCGATGCCATCAACCACCATAGCGACATTTTCAGCCTGGGCGTGATTCTGTACGAAATGTTGTGCCTGCGTTCGCCCTGGACCGGCAAGTCATCCGACGAAGTTCTCGAGCAGGTACGCGAGATGACGCCCCTGAAGCCTCGCGAGCGCAACCCGGAGATCGAGGTCCCCGCCGAGCTGGAGCGCCTGGCTCTCAAGTGTCTTGAGAAAGAACCGGAACGGCGCGTCGATACCGTGGCCGAACTGGCCGAGAACATCCGCAATTTCATCGAGGGCCGGGCCATGGGCTCGGTTGAGTACTCGCCGATGCGCCTGGCCATCAAGTGGGTCGGGCGCTACAAGAAGGAAGTCGGCGGTCTGCTCCTCATGCTGCTGCTCGTGGCTGGTGCCATCTTCGGCACTCTCTGGTACATCCGCAAACTGGACCAGGACAAGGTGCTGACTCTCAACGACGACGCCAAGGAAAGGCTGGCCGAGTGGACATCGCAGGCCGATGAGGGCAACTTCGACGAAGCTGAAGCCAAAATCGAAGAGGCCAGGAACCTGTTCCAGAAGGTGCTCGCGGTTGATGAAGAGGACGAAATCGCCAACGCAGGCCTGAACGACGTCGCCGATGCCGCCGGTAAGCTTCGCGAAATGCGCGCCACGGCCGCGCAGGAATTGGCCCTGCGCGAACAGCGGGACAAGTTGATCAGCGAAGCCGAAAAAGCCATTCGCGCCGGGCTTGCGGACCAGATCTGGGGCTTCCGGCAGATGGAAGTCGCCTACGACAAGGCCTCAGCAGCCATGGCGCTGGATCCGAAGAGCAAGCAGGCCAACGTCATGAAGGCTCAGGCCGCTAACGAGCTCGCGAAATGGGCCCGGAACGAGCGGCGCTGGGAAATCATGAAGTTGTGGATTGATCGGCTTGAGGTTACCGGCCAGCTGCCCGAAGAGTTCAAGGCCCGCAGGCAGGAGTGGAGACAGCACTAGGGCCCTCTCGAACTGAATTGGACGAGAGACCTCGCGGCGCGGACGTGACCCAGGTCGGGATTGCAGCCGTCGCAACGTCACCGTTGCCAACCGGAACGAACTTGCGAAGTTCGTCGCGTGTGGCAGCCGCTGCGGGGTAACCTGAACCTGCCTTACCCCGCCCGGTTTGCGAACAATGCGGGCAGCGAATCCAGGTCCACGTTGCCGCCGCTCAGCACCACGCCCACCCGCTTGCCCGGGAAGCTCAGCGAGCCCGAATGCAGCGCCGCGTAGGCCAGCGCGCCCGTCGGCTCGACCACCAGTTTCATGCGCTCCCAGATGAATCGCATGGCCTCAACGATCGCCGCGTCGTCCACGGTCACCATGTCGTCCACGTTTTCGCGAATCAGCGGGAACGTCAGCTGTCCCAGCGAAGGCGTGCGCGCGCCGTCGGCCACCGTCTCCGGGTTCTTCACCGTCTGCAGCTCGCCGCTCCTGAACGAGCGCGTGGCGTCATCCGCGGCCGCGGGCTCCACGCCGATCACCTTGCAGCCCGGCACCATGCCGCAGGTTGCCACCGCGCAGCCCGAAAGCAGCCCGCCGCCGCCGCAGGGCGCCAGCAGCACCTCGAGGCCACCCGCCTGCTCGTGCAGCTCCAGCGCGACGGTGCCCTGGCCGGCGATGATATCCTTGTGGTCGTAAGGCGGAATGATCGTCAGCCCGCGCTCCGCGGCGACCTGCGCGCCGAGCTCTTCACGGGTGGTCGCGTGCTTGTCGTACAGCATCACCTCGGCGCCGTAGCCGCGCGTGGCCGCCAGCTTCACGGCGGGGGCGTCCTGCGGCATCACCACCACACGCGGGATATCAAGCAACTGGCCTGCCAGCGCGATTGCCTGCGCATGGTTGCCTGAGCTGTAGGTCAGCACGCCGGCCTTGCGCTGCTCAGGCGCAAGCTGGCTCAGGGCATTGTAGGCGCCGCGGAATTTGAACGCACCGGCGCGCTGGAAGTTCTCGCACTTGAAGAAGACCTTGGACCCGCAGCGCTCATCCACCATGCGCGAGGTCTGCAGCGGCGTCAGGCGCGCCAGGCCTTTCAGCCTGCCGGCCGCCGCTTTGATGTCTTCCAGCGTGATGCTCACGAATACCCCCGAATCCCTGTTTCGCCGACGCTGTCCGTAATCATAGACTGTAACTCGTCATCAGGGGATTCTCATTGAGGAACCTTTCCGCAATCCTGTACATCCTGCTGCTTGCCGCCTGCGCGTCCAGCGTTCCGGCCGACCCGGTTGCGCCCCCATCATCCGCTGATATCTACATCCGCGTGGACGGCATGACCCGGGTACAGGGCATCACGTGACTCGGCTGACCGAACGCGGTCGAGGACGCCCTGGCAGGGCTGGACGGAATCCAGGAGCTCGAGACAGACCTGGCAAGCGACACCTTCCATATCACCTATGATCCCGCCAGGACGGACGTGCCGGCGATGCTGGGCGCCATCGAGTCCGCCGGTTATCGCGGCGAACTGGTCGAGCGAGCGGCCGCCAGCCAACCCCATCCTGCGTGGAACATCTCGGACCTTCCGCCGGAGCTGAGGCAGCTGTTCGCGCAGGCCGGCGTCGAGGACAAGCTGGTGCTGATTGACGTGCACGGCCCCGGCTGACTGCCCTGCGTGAAGATGGAACGCGTGACGTATCCTGACACCGAAGTACAGCAGTTGCTGGAGCGCTCGTACCTGCGCAAGGTGCTTGACCTCGAGCTTGACGCGGAAGCCGTGTCGGCGTTTGGCGTGCTCGGCATTCCCGTGGCGATCATCGCCGATGCCGACGGCCTTGAGCTGGATCGCATCGAGGGTTTCGTCGAGCCGCAGGACTACGCACGGCGGCTCGACGGCCTGGCAAAGCGATAGGCCCGCGAACTCCCGCACGGTTCCGCCGTTTGTAGCGGCATGAGACACACGGCCTTCTACTTCGCCGTCGCCCTCAGCACGACACTGGCAGTCGGCTTCGGCCTGCTGCTGATCTTCCTGCGTACGCCAGACGACCCACGCCGGCAGACGCAGTCGCATGTGCAACTGCCCTGAGATTCATCGTCCCAACTCTTGTAGAGTGCGTTGAAACAGGGCGTCTGCTCGGTCCAACCTTGCCAGCAGGTCCTGGCCGCTGCTGGGCCACAACAGGCTTCGCAGCTCTGTGTGCGCCTCGGCCGGCAGGTCGATGCGTGTGTAGCGGAATCCGTAGTCGAACCGCGCCGGGCAATGGCGGATGCGCAGCAAATCCACCAACGGGCGCAGTGTGTGGTTCATCCAGGTTGCCGTTGCCTCCACATCATCGCCGCGCAGCACGGCCTTGCGCGTGAGGTTCTGGAACATGGGGAACGCGGCCTTCAGCCACGCCAGCCGCCGCTCGATCGCCGCCTGGTGCGCCGCCTGGTCCAGCGAAACGGGCTTGATCAGGCCGTCGCGGTCGAACAGCACCACCGCGTGGCCGTGGCGCGTGGGCTCAAGAAAGGTCTGCATCTGCGCAGGAGTAAGCTGGCAGAAGTCGATCATCAGGAACTCGTCGGTGTCCTTCAGTCGATAGAAACGCTGGCTGAGCTCCGGCCAGGTTGCGTTCAGCGGCATCTCCAGCCTCAGCGCGATCGGTGACAGGGCTTCCAGGGCGGCCTCCACGGCCGCGAAGATCACCGGCGCGTCTGCCATGGGGGCGATAGCGCCAAGGTCGATGTCCGAGTAGCGGTCATGGCGGCCGAAAGCCTCGCTGCCGCCAAGGAAAGCAGCCCGCACAGAAGGCAGCGCAGCCAGCGCAGTCTTGCAGGCCTCAACAATGGTTTCACGGCTGATCTTCATGGTCTCTCTCCCGCCTCGCATGCGGGTTTAAAGTGTTTTGTCCACCAAGGACACGAAGCTCACGAAGAACCGCAACTACGGAAGCCGCGTGGAGGCGCAAGGGCGCAAAGATCGACGGAGGCTAAATCTCGTGTGTTAGCGCCTTCGCGTGGTCCAATCGTTGGCCCCTCTTCGTGGACTTCGTGTTCTTAGTGGAAAACCCGCAGTTCCATACGTTGCTGGGCGATCAATCACCCGCAAATACGCGCGGGCGCCCCGTAGGAACGCCCGCGCGTTTCGAATGGTACCCCTAACGGGATTCGAACCCGTGTCTGAGCCTTGAGAGGGCTCCGTCCTAGGCCGGCTAGACGATAGGGGCCTGCATGTCAGTCTCAAGTTGACAATTCGCGGCCCTGACGGCTCCGAGAATCGAGCAAAAAAGCGTATTCAGCGAAACACCGATGTCAAGCATGGGTCGAACACGGTGTTTGGAATTGGCCTTAAAGCCTTATTTCAAGCAGGTTACGGACGCCCATAATCGACAAGGCTTGTCAAGTCCCCCCATTTGACGTTGCCCAATCCATGTGATACGTTTCCGAGTGCTTCAGCTTACTGCCAGTCTGGCAGGGTGGTCTGGGGGCGTTCCCCGTTTTCGCAAGCGAAGACAGGGAGTGCTTCTCGCCGGGAGAGACGCTCATTGGCAAGGGTTACGCGCGAGAGCATCGAGGAGGTTCGCCGGGCCAACGATATCATCGACGTGATCAGGGGCTACGTGCCCCTGCAGAAGCGCGGTTCCCAATACTGGGTCAACTGCCCCTTCCACGATGAGAAAACTCCGTCGTTCACCGTTTCCCCCAGCCGCCAGACGTACAAGTGCTTTGGCTGCGGCGTCTACGGCAACGTGATCGATTTCGTGATGGCCCACGAGAAGCTCGATTTCCGTGAAGCCCTCGAAAAACTGGCTGATCGCGGCGGGGTAACACTCAGCTACGAGGGCGGCAACGCTCCCGGCCGCAACGAAAGCAGCCTGCGGGCACGCGCCCTGGAGATGATGGAGTGGGCCCAGCGCGGCTTTGTCGCCAACCTGGCAAAGCACGAGCCCGCGAGGCAGTACCTCGAATCGCGCGGCCTGGGCGGCGAAGTGGCGGAAAGCTGGGGCATCGGCTACGCCCCGGACGAATTTCATCGGCAATCCGACGCCGCGCTCAGGAAGTTCGACGTCGAGACCATCGAGGCCACGGGCCTCTGCAAGCGCAACGAGAGGGGCTGGTACGACTTTTTCCGCGGGCGGGTTACCTTTCCCATCCGCGATGCGCGCGGGCGGATTGTCGGCTTCGGCGCGCGACTGCTTGACCCCGATGCCAAGGCGCAGAAGTACGTGAACTCGGCGGAAGGGCTGCTCTTTCACAAATCCAGGCTGCTCTACGGCGTTGACCGCCTGGCGCAGTCCCGCAAGCTGAAGGAAACCGGCCGCGTGCTGCTGATGGAGGGCTACACGGACGTGATCGCCGCCCACGAGGCGGGCTTCGACAACACCGTGGCGCCGCTGGGCACGGCGCTCACGCGCGAGCAGGTGTCGCTGGCGCACCGATACGGCGACGGCATCACCCTGGTGCTGGACGGTGATGAGGCCGGCCAGGCCGCCGCCGAGCGCGGCGTAAACGTGGTGCTTGAGATGGGCGTGGACGCCAAGGTGGCCACCATCACCAGCGCCAAGGACCCCTTCGACCTGCTGCGCCAGCAGGGCCCGCAAGGCCTGCAGCGCGTGCTGGATGACGCTCGCGACGCGTTCGACTTCAAGCTCGAGCTGATCCGCCGCCGCCACGACCTGCAACGCCCCGTCGAGGCCGAGCAGGCCCTGCGCGAGCTGGCAACCATGATCGGCCGCGCCGAAAGCCCCAGCCTGCGCGAACTGTACGCAAGGCGCGCAGCCACAGCGCTGAACCTGCGCGAGGCCGCGGTAATGAGCGCCGTGCAGTCCGAGCACATCAAGCACGCCGAAACCCAAGGCCGCGAGCAGCAGCCGCGCCAGGCCCAGCCGCCCGCCCCGGGCGGCGCGCGCGCGGCCTACGAGCGCGAGGTGCTGCGAAGGCTGTTTGAGCACCCCCGCACGCTGGCCACGGCCTCGGCCTCGCTGACGCCGGAGGCCTTCAGCACGGAGGCGCTGCGCGAGTTGTACCGCGAGATGCTGAACGCCTGGGACGAGCACGGCGAGGTGGTGCCCGGCGCGCTGCTTTCGCACCTGCAAAATGAAGCAAGGCAGGAGCTTGAAAGAGTACTGGAGCACATCAGAATCCCCGCCGACCTGGGCAGCCCGGTTGACGAGGAGGAAGAACGCCGGCTGGTTCAGGAAATACAGAAGCTCGCGGCCGGGAGCGAAAAACCCCGGGCGCAAGGCCTTGAGGAATTGCGTCAAAAGAAAGGGCGTCGCACCAGGCAGGCTTGAAACAGTCCGGAAAGCTTGATTCGGCGCGATTTACAGGATGGAGCAGGCAACCCTGCTTCGTTTAAGCAGGTGTCAACGGAATGCAGGCACAACCTGCACAGGAAGAGAAGACTAGATGGGAAGCACGACCAAGTCCAAGTCAGCAAAGAAGGCGGCCTCGGCGAAATCCGCACGAAACAACGCGACCAAGGGTGATTCCGCCCCGGGCGGCAACGAGGCAACGATCCGCTTGCCTTCACAGGCTGCCGCGAAGAAGGCGAAACCCAAGACCGGCGTGCTGGCTCGAAAGAGGGATACGGCCACGCTCCAGCGCGTGCTGCCGAACATGCCCAGCGAAAAAGAGCCGGAGAAGAAGCTGATCAAGCCCGTCGCGGGCTTCCAGAAAACCGCAGCCGGCACCACCACCATCGTGCCGACCGAGACGGCCAACCTGCTGCCCACCACCCACGTCCTGTCCCAGGAAGAGGTGAACGAGCAGATCAAGGGCCTGATCAAGATGGGCCGTGACCGCGGCTACATCACCTACGACGAAATGAACGAGGCCCTGCCCGGCGACGTCGTAAGTCCCGAGCGCCTGGACCAGATCCTGATGCGCCTCGACGAGCTCAAGATCGAAGTCGTCGAGGACAGCCCCGAATACCGCGTCCGCGACAAGAAAGACCGCCGGCACAGCGAGCCCAAGCCGCCCGTTGACGAAGACGGCCGCATCGACGACCCGGTGCGCACCTACCTGCAGCAGATGGGCGAGATCCCGCTGCTGACGCGCGACGAAGAAATCGCGCTGGCCAAGAAGATCGAGGTGACCCGCAAGCGCTTCCAGAAGCGCGTGCTCGAAAGCCACATCGCGCAGGTGGAGGCGATCCGCATCCTCGGCGAGGTCGAACGCGGCGAGCTGGCGTTCGACCGCACCATGAAGTTCAACAGCGAATTCGAGATGGCGAAGTCGGAGATGTCCGCGCGCCTGAACGACAACCTGACCACGCTCAAGCACCTGGTGAAGCTGAACCAGGACGACTGGCTGACCTGGGAGGGCAAGAGCGCCAAAAAGGAGCGCGACAAGGCCTACCAGCGCGTGCGCTCGCGCCAGAAGAAGGGCGTGATCCTTCTTGAGGAACTCAACATCCAGACCAAGAAGATCAAGCCCATGATGGACGAGATCGAGCGCGTGAGCCGCAAGGCCAACTGGCTCGACCGCGAGATCGACCGCCTCAAGGAAGTACCCGAGGCGAAAAAGCGCGTGGACCAGCTGCGCGAGGAACTCGACACCCTGCTGCGCCGCGCCATGGAAACCCGCGAAGACCTGCACGAGCGCTGCGAGGAAATGAAGCGCCGCTACCAGGCCTACGAAGAGGCCAAGCGCCGCCTGTTCAGCGGCAACCTGCGCCTGGTGGTCAGCATCGCCAAGAAGTACCGCAACCGCGGACTCAGCTTCCTGGACGTGATCCAGGAGGGCAACACCGGCCTGATGAAGGCCGTCGAAAAGTACGAGTACCGCCGCGGCTACAAGTTCAGCACCTACGCCACCTGGTGGATCCGCCAGGCCATCACCCGCAGCATCGCCGACCAGGCCCGCACCATCCGCATCCCGGTGCACATGATCGAGACGATGAGCAAGCTGCGCAACGTGGCCAAGCGCCTGATGCAGGAGACAGGCCGCGAGCCCAGCGTGCGCGAACTGGCCACTGCGGCGGAAATCTCCTACGAAGAAGCCAAGCGCGTGCTGAAGATCAGCAAGCACCCGATCAGCCTCGACCGCCCGATCGGCGACAGCGACGACAGCTTCTTCGGCGACTTCATCAAGGACGAGAACGCGGACAACCCGGTCGGCGTGGCGTCCCAGGAGATGCTGAAGGACAAGATCGATCGCGTGCTCAACACCCTGACCTACCGCGAGCGCGAGATCATCCGCCTGCGTTACGGCATCGGCGACGGCCACACCTACACCCTTGAGGAAGTCGGCAAGATCTTCAAGGTGACCCGCGAGCGCGTGCGCCAGATTGAAGCCAAGGCCATCCGCAAGCTGCAGCACCCCGTGCGCAGCCGCAAGCTGGAGGGCTTCCTGGACAACGTAACGATCACCGCCCTGCTGGGTGCAGCCGGCGCGGAAGACGACGAAGAAGGCGGCGGCGAAGACCTGTAAAGGCCGAGGGGACTGTCCCCGGCTCATTCACGAGCCGCAATTCGAGCCCCGGCCGAAAGGCCGGGGACACGCGGGCTTGCCCGCGTGAATTCGACGACTCCCGTTCCGGGACAGTCCCCATCCGTCACGTCCGGGGCAGTCAGGCGCGGAGCGCGGGCACAACCCACTTCTGCGTTTCCGAAACCGGCCCGATTCGCTACAACGGGTCCATGGCCGAGTTCTCCGAAAGCCTTGACGCCCTGTGGTCCGTGCAGAAACACGACGCCGTGATCGTGCGCCAGCGCGAGCAACTGGCCAAGCTCGAGCGCGAGAACCAGGCCGAGCACGCCAAGGTCGAGGCCGCCAAGGCAGCCCTTGAGGAACGCAAAAGCAAACTCCGCAAGCTGCAAGGCGAGCACAAGGAACTGGAGCAGGAGCTGCTGCGCCTGGACGCGCGCGTGAAGCAACTCGAGGCCCAGGGCACCGAGGCCGGCATGGAGGCCGCCGCCAAGCAGCGCAACAAGATCGACGAGCTGGAAACCGGCGGGCTCGACCTGCTCACGGCTGTCACCATCGCCGAGCAGGAAGTGCAAGTCGCCGAGACCGAGCTGAAGCAGAAACAGGAAATCCAAGCGGCGAAGCTGAAGGCCAACGCCGACGTGGCGGCAGCGGCGCAGCAGTTGATTGAAGCCACGGAGGCCGCCCGTACCACGGCGGCCGCGCTGGTCACGCCCAAGCTGCTTGCGGTTTACGATGAAGTGAACGCCCGCAACCCGGGCAAGGCGCTGGCAAAGATCGCGGAAGGCTTCTGCTCGGCCTGTTCAGGCGAGATCAACACGCAACTGGCCATGCAGGTCCGCGCCCGCAAAGAAATCCTGCGCTGTCCCCACTGCACCAGAATCCTCGACGCGTAGGAAGAAGTCTGCGAGCCTACGAAGAAGTTGGATTATGTAGATAGCAGTACCCCGCGGCGTGCGGCCACCAAAGCGGCAACCGCGCACACGAAACACCACACCAAAAAGACCGAGCATGCCATCAACCGCGCCGCAAAAAACACGGGCGTCGCAGTTACATGTTTAGCTGTTGAAACTTCGGGGGGGGGGGGGGGTATACTTCCTCAACCACACATTCAGAATCTGCGATGTAGATGCACTGTATCCAAATCTGGAGAGATCATCATGCGTAAATATAGTATCGTGATATGCGCCGCACTCGTGGCCGCTTTGTTGGTGACATATGAACCATACAAGATTGAAGCAATAGGTTGTACGTACGATGTCGATCCCGATACGAGCTCTGGCGTGCTTGAAGATTATGGCTGGGGGGACGAAGTCGAGATCGACATGTCAAAGGACATGGGAAGCAATACTGCATTGTGGACATGTGTTCATGTATCCGGGGAATTAGACAAGGACAAGTGCGGATTCGCGGGAATCAATGACGGGAACCGTATCTCTGGTGTAATCAGTGGCGCGAATTCCCCCGATTGGGTTTACAATGTTCACGGGTGGGTGGATGGCCGCGTGTGGGTCGACAGTCATTACTCTGATTCATCGACTGTGTATCTCGCCTTACACAACGTAGAGTATGGTTTCGATACATCCGAAACAGACCCTGACTACATTCAAGATGAAGCAAGGATCGTGCGCGAAGACACATCCGATGTCTGTTCCGCTGTGAGATCACCAGGTGAAGTCGTTGTCACAAACAAAAACTACTTTTCATTGTGGTACAAACTGTATGCCACGGCTTTCGCGGGCACCGACCGGCCTGAATTGGAGGTTTACAGCGAAACGACGAGCACCTGCGCTGAAGGTAGTCTTGAAGCATGGGACGATTACTATGGCGCCAACCCTGTCCCGATCGACACGTTGTACTTCGAATAGGACTGGTACGGCCCTTGCCACGAGCAATTAATACACTAGGGTGCAGGAACGGGTGGAAGCAAATTAAGAATGCTCATGCATAGCACCTTTGCATGGGAGCTTCAACGGAAACCAGTTAACGCCGTACCTATGCCGTTCCATCAGATGCGTCAATAACTCGAATGCTCTTACTCATACCTGGGCTGAGTATGTATCACAAGCGCTACATGAGACACATGAACGAATGATGTATGGTATCTAATAGAATATTTGTAAGAAAGGCGCAACTACTTCCAGTGAAGTGTTGAAACGATGAATAAAGATAGACCCAAACGAGAGACAGCAACAGCAACAGCAACAGCAATAGCTAGCGTTGTCATCCTGCTTGTCGTTGCAGCGGCTTGGATATGGCTGAGCCGGCAAGCACCCGACTCAAATGAGCCCCGTATTGGCTTCGAACTTCTCAAAGAGCCCGCAGAAAACGAACCAGGCCAGCGCACGGGGGAGTTACAGCCCCAGACGAAGCTGCCCCAGATAAAAGTAAATCAGCCGGCCGTAGAACTGCCTGCGAACTCCGGACCCAGTGAGGAGCCAGAGTCGAGTGTTACCGTCTGTTTTCGTAGTCGTTCGGACGAGACTGTTGCAGGAATGGGTTACGAATATGCGTATATATCAGTAGCGGAGTACGATCGTCATGCGGCTTATGAATCGAAGCCACCGCTTTTAGACTGGCATACGAGCGAAGCGAATGCTGACGGATGCGACAAAGTAACCGTCAAGACATCGGGGAGAACACATGGGTACTTCTATGTACGGCTGCTATCTTTGACATGGCAACTCGCAAGCGATATGTACAGGGCGCCAGGTGTGGCAACAGCTGATGCGGCAGATTATACCGTGTTCGAAGTCAGTCCACCGCATAGCAAGGTAATCGTAGTCGTTGACCGCGAGGTGCGGATATCTGTTGATATAAAATATGCCGATCAAGCTCCTTTTGAAGGAACTGTCACAGTGTCTTACTGGGCCAAGGGAGTACAGTCAGCAGGTCCACTGGCACGAATCAATGTCGGCTCTACAGGTCTGGTTGTGAACGGATCTGGTGTAACTTTAGAAGTGCCTGAGAGTGCGCAGTGGCTCAACATCAGCACAGTCGGATACCGACTCGGCTGGAAAAACCCGTTCTGTGTAGAAATACCTCTCAACACTCATGCAAGGTCACTGACTGTTGTAATTCCTGAAAGCAGTGAACCGCGCTGCGCTGTGCATGTAGAGCTCGATGGCTTCAGAGAGAATGAAGGGTGGGAAATGCACATCCAAGGTGAGGCTATCTGGAGCACGTTCGGCAAGCCTAACTGGGGTGGACTCTACCGCAACTACACGTTGTTGGCCGGGTTGGAGTACGTGATTCGAATATCCGGACCGAGAGGCGTGTGGGAGTCCGAACCATTTGTCCTTGAGGAAAAGGAAGTAAGAGTGTTCAAGCCGCAGGTTGCTGAGCCGATCACAGTCCGCTGCCGCGTGGTTGATGAGCTTGGGAAACCTGTCACGCCCTGCTTCGCGTCTACCCGTTATCACGCCATGCCGAATTGGCATACTGTGCGTAAGCTGAGCAATCAGATATTACAGAAACGGAAGGACGGAACGGTTGACCGGCGGGAACTTAGCAACACCGGAAACGGTACCGCGGGCGATACGGAAGGCGTCATTATCTTAAAGGGTGTGCCCTCGAACATCACCAAATTGTACGTCGAAGCGCAGGGCTGCGAGCGCACCACTGTTGAGCTGTCTGCAAAACCCGGTGTTCACGTTGACCTTGGCGATGTGGTGGTCGTGACGGCCGTTGGAAGTATCACCGTGCGTTTCAAAAACATGGCGTCCGGTGAGCAGTTCCGCGTCGCCGTGATGAAGCTCCGCCAGGGGTTCGAAGCACCGGTACTAACGGATGGCAGCGACACGCACACATTTTCAGCACTCAGCGTGAATCGCGGCACGTACACAGTTTGGGCATCCCGAGGCAATGGTTTCACTCCCGTACAGGTTCAGGTGACGCTCAGTGCCGAGCATCCTGTCCAGGAAGTTGAGATTGATGCCAACCAGATGACACCCGGTGGCCCAAGCCTGGAAACGGACACCGGGTCTTCTCCCGAGTGATCATTTACGTACGTCGCCGAAATGGATGAGCGGAAGAGAGAGATTAGACCGGGATTACACGGCAGCTGCATAGCGCGAGAAGATCAAAGACTCGGAATCATTGTATACGGCCCACCGGGCGCGGAAATGAGCCTTCACAAATGAAGGTGCGCGGCGGCTTTGAAACGCCTTCCCTGCATGCAAGCTCTTTGCGCCCACGCGCCTCCGCGTGGACATCTTTCCGCGAACGGGCGACCTGTCAGCCGACTTGCTCGCCATAGCTTCAGCGAAGGCGGAAGCCGCCTGACCTATGAAAACCTCGGCGAAGTGGGTTGGCGCGGGCGGAAGTTCGCGCAGGCCTGCGATGATCAGGAGGGGTAGGAAGTTACAGGACGCGGCGTTGTGTTGACCCACGCCTTCGTCGGCCGGAGTCCATTTCCTGTTTATCAGTCTTGGGCCTTTGACGTGTGCGGCCGGGTAAGTGAGCCGCACGCTGCTGATCCCACGGCCTTTGCAGGCCGGGTTTTTGTGGCGCATGGCCGGTTCGGGTTGGCCGACGACCTGGTGAACGGCCCCTTCAGGGCCGTGTCTTGTGCGGCGCTTGATTCCCCCAAGGCTTTGCCTTGGGCTGACAGAATGGCCCTTTCAGGGCCGGTAAGATCGCATGCGGAGCCATCCTGAACGTTGACTTCGTGGTCCTTCGTGGCTCTTCGTGGTTCAACCGTGGTTTGCGTACGAGCTGGCTAACGGCGGCGGCGCTAGAAGCTGACGCCTTGGCCGAACGCCCCGCCTACTTGCGTTTGCGTTTGGCGGCTACGGGGTCTACTACTTCGGCCGTGGCTACTTCGGCTTCGTGGAAGCGGGGCAGCAGGTCTTTGATCAGCAGCAGCAACTCGTCGGGCGCGTCGTCGCTGGCCCTTACGGTGCCCTTGCGGGTTACGGTGAGCGCGCAGGCGCCGTCGGGCAGCTTCAGCGTCAGCGTGAAGGCGTCCAGCTGGTCGCTGAACTTCTCGGCGATCTTGTCTCCCTCCTGCCTGTCGAGAATCTTGAAACTGGCGTTGGCCAGCATGTTCTCGCGCGCCAGGTAGTCGTGGATGCGCAGGGTCTTCACTTCGTTCTTCTTGTAGGCGCCCTGCACCTCGAACATCAGGTCCAGCAGGTTGAGGTTCAAATCCTCGAACTCCACGTTCGCGTCGGGGATGGCATCCAGCGCTTCATACAGCGCGTTCAGCTCGCCGCGGCGCTGCTCGACCATCGCCAGGCCCTTCTGCTGGTCCAGCTCGAAGCGGCATTCCGCCAGCGACTCCGTGGCCTCTTCCGTGGGCTCCAGCGATTCCGGGTCGATGCGCACCAGCTTGCCCAGCTTGGTGTAGATGTAGCGGCCTTTCACGCGGTTCTGGTTGCTCTCCTTCGATAGCAAAAAGCCGCGCTGCATGCCGGGCTCGTAGGTCAACTGCGGCAGGGTTGCGCCAATGGCGCGGAAGCTCGGCTGGCCGCAGATCATCATCTTGTAGTGAAGGGCGCGCATGGTTGTTCTCCGGCCGCAAAGGGTAGCCTTCAGCGCGACACGAACCAGCGCAGCGATCAAAAGTTTGCTGACAATCGCGGGTGTCAGTTGTGTGGAAAGGTGGGGCGTTCAGGAGGCAGGCGGCAGGTGGGAGGCAGTCGCCTTCGCTGAAACTACGATGGTTGGGGAGGCAGTTACTCACCACGAAACACCAACCACGAACCACGAACCAGCAGCGGGCGGCCACGTGGGGCCGCCCCTACTTCGCCGGCTTCAATCGACGCTTGATGTCCGCGCGCTGGGTTTCGGTGAGAGCGTTTGAGGCCGCCAATTGCTCCAGCATGTTGCGGGCCTGGAACAGGCGGTCGCGCAGGGCGTCGAACAGGGCCTCGATCACGACGCGGCGCACGTGCTCGATCTCCTTGTCGCTCTCGCCGATGCGCGCGCGCTGGGCGATGGCGGTCATGGTTTCGAGGATCTGGCGGCGCTCCGTGGGTTCGGGGCCGGGCTCTTCGTTCAGGCGCTTGGCCAGCTCGTTGAACACGCGCAGGGCGATCAGGTCCATGCGTTCGCTGGCCAGGCCCGAAACCACCAGGCGGCTGATCACCTGCATCACCGGCAGCAGCACCAGTTTGCGGGTCAGCAGGTCCGTGATGTCCTCGGCCATGCGCTGCTTGCAGCGGCGGCCCAGCGCGATGCCGCCCAGCAGGCGGGCCAGCGTCATGGTGGCCGCCGGCGCCCACACCCGCTTGAAGTCAGTGATCTCGGTCCACAGCTTGATCAGCTCTTCGGCGATGCGCTCGAACAGCACGTCCGGCGTGGCCTCGGCCTCGATCATGCGCCCCAACCCCTCCAGGATGCGCGGGATCATGTCCGTGTAGGCCGTGGTCTCGCGCCCGAAGTGCAGCACGTCTTCGCCTTCCTCATTCTTGCGCATGCGGCCGGACATGCTGGGCAGCCCGCGCTTGAGCACGGTCAGCAGCAGGTAGCCGATCTCGAGGCGTTCCTCGCGCGACAGGTTCTCGCCGGCGGCCAGGTAGCCGAGCCCTTCCAGGATGTCGTAGACGTTGCTTGAGCGGCCCAGGCGCTCGCGCATCACGGCCGCGAGCTCGTTGGCCTTGTCGGCCGGCACGCTGCCGTGGCCGCCGATGCGCCCCAGCGCGACGTAAAGGGCGCCGCGGTCGGGGAAGTCGGTTTCTTCGGCGTCGGTCAGGCTGCGGATGGAATCGAGAATCCCCAGCAACTGCCCGGCGCTCGCGTCCGGCACGTGCGCGGCGATTTCCGGCATCAGGCGCGCGGCCGACAGGCGCGTGACGTCATAGGCCGACTCCAGCATGGCCAGGCGCAAAGGCTCAAGGGCAAAGCGGCCGCAGCGTTCGAGGGCGGCGTGCACGAGTTCCTGTTGACGCTCGAAGCGGAACTCGTGCATGCCCTCGATAATCAACTCGGCGGCTTTGCGGCGGGCCTTGTCGTCGAGCGCCGGGTGGTCGTAGAAGCCGCTTTCGAGTAGCGCCGTGCAGACCTCGGGGCTGGCATCGCCGTACAGTGCCAGCAGCGCGTTGGCGATGCGCGATGCGCTGGCCTTCTTGAGCGGGAACTCGGTGCTTTCGCCGCCGCGCAGCATGTGGCCCAGCAGGTCGATCACGCGCTCTCGCCCGGTGTCGTCGGCGCCCTCCAGCGCCTTCAGCAGGCCGGGCACGGCCTTTTCGCCCAAACGGTTCAGCGCGCCGGAACAGGCCTGGAAGTTGCGGTCGAGCTCAGAGCCGTGGCGCAGCCCGTCGATCAGCTGGTTGATCACGGCCGGGGCGGAGGCAGCCGCCAGGTCGTGCTCGGTCAGCAGGCTGAGTATGAAGAAGCGCAGCTCGGGCTGGCTGACTTCCTCGATGCTGGTCACAAGCAGTCGTGAAGTGCCGTCGCAGTCGGCCTTGAACAGCGTGGAGTACACCTTGCGGGCGGCGTCCTCGTACACGGCGAAACGCACCTGCAGCAGCTCGACCAGTTGCTTGTGCAGGCGTGCGGCGAGTGCATTCGCGCCCTCCAACTCGGGCAACTGCGCGGCCAGCACACCGAGTGAACCCTGCACCACCTCTTTGGCCTCGGAGGCCGTCACGAACTCGACCAGCAGCCCGACGCCAAGCTGGCGCTGGGCGGCATCCAGCTTGCCGAGCACGCGGGCCAGGTTGCTGATCGCCACCACGCGCTCGTCCACGGCGCCGCGCGCGGCCTTGGCCAGGTTCTCGGTCAGCGCGGCCTCAAGCCCCAGGCCGCCGAGCGCGCGGGCGGCCTCGGCGCGCACGTCGGCTTCGCGGTCGCGCAGGGCGGCTAAAAACAGACGCAGCTTTTCGTCGGGCGGCAGCTCGGTGAGGTACAGCTTGCGCACGGCCTCGAGGCGGCGGCCGACGTCGGCGCTGGTGACCAGCTCGAGTTTGAGGCGCGAGATTTCGTCGTGGCTCAGCAGCTTGCGGGCTTCGTCGCGGTCGATCACGGAGGTGATGCGGCCTTCGGGCATCACGGCCAGCGGTTGTTCGGGCGCGGTGGGGGATGGCTCGGCGCCTTCGGCTTCTTCGGCGAGGCACAGCACGCGGGCGCCGTTCACGCTGCGGAGGGCGACGGGGTTTTCGTCGAAGAAATCGGCGTCCTGCTTGGCGGCCAGTTTCTGCAGGGCGGCGTCGTTCATCTTGTCGGCGCCGTCCAGCAGGGCCTTGGCGAGCAGCAGCTTGCTCAGCGGCTTGCCGTCCTCATCCAGCGCGAATTCCAGCAGAGTCTCGCTGACATGCAGGCCCTTACGCGCCAACGCGCCCAGCCGCGTCGCCACGCGGCGAGACGCGCCAAAGCTGTCTACCAGGTTGTCGAAATCGTCCCGGATGATGCGCACGGACGCCCTTCGGCTATGATCGCTTCGATGGTACGCGAGCTTCTGGACTCCCGCAACGTGGTCGTGCGCGCCCCCAACGCGCTGGGCGACCTGGTGATGGCCACGCCCGCCTTCGCACGCCTGGCCGCGCACTTCGGGCCTGAGCGCCTCACGCTCGTGTGCCTGCCGATCGGCGTGCCGCTGCTGCAGGGTAACTCGTGGTTTCACGAAATCCTGGCTTATGACCGCAAGGGCGCCCACCGCGGACTGCTGGGCGGCAGCAAGTTCGCCACAGAGCTGCGGCGCCGCAAGTTCGACCTCGGCATCATCTTCCCCAACAGCTTCAGCAGCGCCTGGCAGTTCATGCAGGGCCGCGTGAAGCGCCGCGTCGGCTACTTCAAGGACGGCCGCCGCTTCCTGCTGCACGCCGGGCGCGAGCGCGACCACGACGACGAAGGCAAGTTCGTGCCCAAGTACACCGGCCGATACTTCATGGAGCTGCTGGATGCGATCGGCCTGCCACCCGGCGAGCTGGTCCCCAGCCTGCCGGTCAGCGACGCCGACCGGGATGCCGCCGCCCGCTTCCTCGATGACAAGGGCCTGACAGGCGGCCCCCTGGTGATCTGCGCACCGGGCGGCGCCTTCGGCCCCAGCAAACTGTGGCCCTTCGAGCGCTACGCGGCCGTGCTGAACGCCCTGGCCGACGAAGGCGCGAAGGTGCTGCTGAGCATCGCGCCCAACGAGCAGGCCGAGGGCGCGGGTGTGCGACAGGCCGCCGGGCGCGACTACCCCACGGTGGTGGGCCTGGGGCTGGGGGCGATGAAAGGCGTGTACGAGCGCGCCGCGCTGGTGCTGACCAACGACACAGGTCCGCGGCACATTGCGGTGGCGCTGGGCCGGCCGGTGGTGTGCGTGATGGGCCCCAACGACCCGCGCTACACGGCGCTGCCGGAAGTCGAGCGCGGGGAGGTGATCCGCGAGCCCGTGGATTGCAGCCCGTACAGCTGGCCCTGCCAGTTGAAGGAATGCCCGATCGACCACCGCTGCATGCAGGCGATCAGCGTGGAGCGCGTGCTGGCTGCGTGCCGGCGTGAGCTAGCCGGCGGCTGATTGGCCTTCGCCGGCGGCCTTGCGGTCTTCCTCTTCCAGCATCTCGCGGATCTCGTTGAGCGTGCGGTGGATCTTCAGCAGCTCGATGCGGCGGATGCGGTCGAACACGGACTCGTCGTAAAGGCGGTGTCCGGCCTCGGTGCGTTCAACGGGGTGGATCAGCCCCAGCATGGTGTAGTTGTGGATGGTCTGCCGCGACAACCCGGTGTGGCGCATGATCTCGCCGACCTTGTAGCGTTTGGGTGGCGCTGGCATTGCTGGCTCCGTCTCGCGGCTGAGGCTGCTACTTAACTCATGCGGGCCCGTAACGCCATGGCGAATTTGACGTTGTTCAGCGCACGAACAGCTTCTCGGGAACGATCGCCGCGCGCTTCAGCAGCGCCTGCTCGACTTTCGAGCGGTTCTGCACGAAGCGCTGGTTCTCGATGGTGACGCGCAGACCTTCCTGAACCTTGGGGCTTTCGAAGTCCCGCCGGTCTCCGTCTTCGCGTGAATAGAGCTGCACGAACTGCATGCCGATCAGTTTCTGACCGTCCGCGTCCTCGTCTTCAGCATAGCCGGGGTCGCTGATCCCGCCGGTAGCGGGAACCGACAGGGCCATCTGGTAGGTCCGCACGTCAAGCTCGCTGTCGTCCCTGGCTGTCGTGCGATCTCCAAGCTCAAGCTTTACTCCCGGCAGGGCAAGGTCCTCGATCAGCTTGATCAGGCCCTCCGACGCGTTCTCCAGCGACTCATTCTTCTGCACGCGCGCAAGCACGCTGGTGTCGCCCATGATCACCGCATTCTGCAGCTTTCGCACCGCATCCAGCGAGGTCTCCGACGGGTACAGCAGGCGGAATCGCCGATAGTCGATGTTGCGGGCGATTCGCCACTGGTCGGCTTCGCGGGCGAATTCCTCCCGCAGGTCGGCTGGGGAGACGGACATCGAGAAGTAGATCTCCAGCGGGAACTGAGGCGGCAGCGGTCCGTAGGCGCCGGCCATGTAGTTCATCACTTCGTTGCGTCGGATCTCTCCGCGGCGGCGCTCGCGATACTCGCCGGGCGTCAGGTTGTACTTCTCCTTGAGGTAGCTTGCCCATCCGCGGACGTCGGAGTCAGCGAGGCCGATGTACTTACGTTCGCGCATCAGCACGGCGCGCATCTGCGAATCGCTGATCTTGAGCTGCACGCGATCGGCCTCGGCGTCGAGCAGTTTCTGCAGCACGTAACTGATCAGGCGCTGGGAGACCAGTTGCTTCTCGATTTCCTTGTCGGAAACGGTGGCCGGAACCCGCTGGGAGGCGCGGGTGGTACTGATCTCGGTCTGCATGTCGGAGTCGCCGACGATCTCCTGATAGGTGATGGCCTGGCCGTTGACCACGGCGAGGATCTCGTTGGCGCCGTCGGCGCGCTCGCCGTTGGCAATCACGACGCCGCCAAGCAGGCAGAGGGCGATCAGCGCTGTCAGGAGTCGTTTCATGGTGGGGCAGCTTGCGATGAGTTCCGGCGCGGGGCAAGTGTGGTTTGCGTTGCCGTTGCGCTAGTTTGTCTCCGCCGTTACGGGCTCCGCTTCCTGGTTGAACACTCCTTGGCGGGCGAGCGCCGACAGCAGGTTCGACAGGAAGCGCAGTTGGTCAAGCGGCTGCTCGAGCCCCTTGCGAAGCGGCAGCGCCAGCGTGGTCTCATCAAGCACGCGGAACGACTTACTGGCGAGCGCCAGCTTACGCTGGCTTTGCGGCGCTGACAGCGCCCGCAGCTTCAGGTGATCCTCGGCGCGGGTCAGGCTCACGATGCCGAGCCGCGACAGGCGCGCGCGCACCAGTGCCGCCTGCACCAGCAGCTCGAACTCGCGGGGCGGAGCGCCGAAGCGGTCCTTGATCTCGGCGGCGATCTGCTCGGCCTGCTTGTCGTCGCTGACGCGCGCCAGGCGCCGGTAAATCTCGAGGCGCTGCTTGGCCGAGGCGATGTAGCCGCGCGGGATACGGAAATCGAGGCCGAGGTCGAGCTGAGTGTCCACCTCGGGCGGCACGGGCTGGTGCTTCATCTTGCGCACCGCGCGGTCCAGCATGCGGCAGTACAGGTCATAGCCGATGGTCGCGATGTGGCCCGACTGCTCCGGGCCTAACAGGTTGCCGGCGCCGCGCAGCTCAAGGTCGCGCATGGCGATCTTGAACCCGCTGCCCAGCGCCGAGTACTGCAGGATCGCTTTCAGGCGCTTGGCGGCGATTTCACTCAGGCTCACGTCGTCGGGTACCAGCAGGTAGCAGAAGGCCTGGTTGTGGTAGCGACCCACGCGCCCGCGAAGCTGGTGCAGGTCGGAAAGCCCGTAGTTCTGGGCCTGGTCGATGATGATGGTGTTGGCGTTGCGAACGTCGATGCCGCTCTCGATGATGGTGGTGCACACCAGCACGTCCACTTCGCGGTTCATGAAGCGCAGCATCACGTCCTCGAGCTGCCCCTCGGGCATCTGCCCGTGGCCGATCTCGACGCGGGCACCGGGGGCCAGGCGCTGCACGCGCTCGGCCACCAGCTCGATGTCATAGACCCGGTTGTGCACGAAGAACACCTGGCCGTCGCGCGCGAGCTCGTGCTGGATGGCATCGGCCAGCTCGCGGTCGTTCCAGTGCATCAGGCGCGTCAGCACCGCAAGGCGCGCGGCCGGCGGGGTGGTGAGGTTGCTGATGTCGCGCAGGCCCAGCAGCGCCTGGTGCAGGGTGCGCGGGATGGGGGTGGCGGACAGCGTCAGCAGGTCCACGGTGCGGCGCATTTGCTTGAGGCGCTCCTTGTGCTCGACGCCGAAGCGCTGTTCTTCGTCGATCACCACCAGCCCCAGGTTCTTGAACTGCACGTCCTGGCTGAGCAACCGGTGAGTTCCGATCACAATGTCCACCTTGCCCTCGGCCAGGGCCTCGATGGTCTTGCGCTGCTGGCCCGCGGTGCGGAAGCGCGACAGCAGGTCCACCACGACGGGAAAGCTGTGCATGCGCTCGCTGAAGGTCAGGTAGTGCTGCTGGGCCAGCACGGTTGTGGGCACCAGGATCGCCACCTGGCGTCCTTCCAGCACCATCTTGAAGGCCGCGCGCATCGCGAGCTCGGTCTTGCCGTAGCCGACGTCTCCGCACAGCAGGCGGTCCATCGGCTTGCGCGATTCCATGTCGCGCTTGATGGCAACGCTGCTGGTGGCCTGGTCGGGCGTGTCGCGGAAGGGGCAGGCGGCCTCGTACTCGGCCATCTCGGAGCTGTCGGGCGCGCAGGCGTGGCCGGCCTCGTGGGCGCGGACGGCCTGCACTTCCAGCATCTCCGCGGCCAGCTTGAGCACGCTGTGCTGGGCGCGCAGCTTGCGCTCAGACCAGGCCTGGGTGTTGAGCTTGCTGAGCTGCGGCACCATGCCGCGCATTCCGATGTACTTCTGAACAACGTCAGCGTTGGTGGCGGGTACGTGCAGCACCACGTTGTCGGCGAATTCAAGGCCCAGGAACTCGCCGGGTTTGCCCTCGCGCTGCAGCGTCTCCATGCCTCTGAAGCGCGCGATGCCGTGCTGCAGGTGGACCACGTAATCGCCGGGCTCGAGGTCGATGAACTCGTCCAGCAGCTCGCCCATGTCGCGGCGCTCGGCCTGTTCATAGTGCAGGCGGCGGCGCGCGCGGCCCAGCAGCTCATGCAGGCTAAGCACGGCAAAGCCGAGGCTCGGCAGCGCGCGGCCGCCCTCGACGTCGCCGGTCAGCAGGTGCAGGCTGGCCGACGGCTTCACGCCGTGGCCCTCAAGGCCTTCGCGGGCGGGGCGCATCTCGGCCTCGGCGCCGCAGAACAACAGGCAGGTCAGGCCTGCATCCTGCAGGGGCTTCAGCAGCGTCGCCACGCCCTCGTAGCCTTCGCCCAGGCTGACGGGGCGGGCGCATTCGAGTTTCGTCTCGGTGTCTTCGTGCGTCAGGGCGTCGGCGCCGGCGACAAGCTGATGGGCGCGCTCGATGCGCTTGTGCCGCGCGGGGTCTTCACTGAAGCTGGCCAGGGTGCGCAGGCGCTCAGCTACCAGTGCGGGCTCGAGCGCTATGACGGTGTGCTTCGGCAGGTGGTCCAGCAGCATGGCGTCGCGGCCGCCCTCCACGGGCACCAGCGGGAAGGCAGCGCCGTCGGGCAGGGATTCGAAGCTGCGCTGGGTTTCGACGTCGAAGGCGCGCACGCTTTCGATCTCGTCGCCGAACAACTCGAGGCGCACGGGGTTGCCCATGCTGGGCGGGAAGATGTCCACGATGCCGCCGCGCCGCGCGAACTGGCCGCTGCTTTCCACTTGCTCGACTCTTTGCAGGCCGGCGTCCATCAGCTGCTGGAACAGCTGTTCCAGCTTCAGCTTCGCGCCGGGCTTGAGGCGCAGGTTGCCGGCCTTGATCTCGGCGGGCGCGGGCAGCGCCTCGATCAGCGCCGCCGCCGGCGCCAGCAGCACGGCCGGGCCGTCCAGGTGCGTCAGCTTCGACAACAGGCCGACCCAGATCGCCTGCTTGTCGGGATTGTGCTCGTCCATCACGGGGGCGACCAGAGCCTGCAGGCCGGGTGTCAGGGCCTCGAGGTCCAGCGCTATGTCCTCTGCGGTTTCGGGGCCGGGAGTCAGGCACAGCAGCAGTCCGCCGCTTTGCCGCGCACGCGCGGCGACCATGATGCTGAAAGCGCAGCCGCTGAGGCCCCCGACCAGCGCCCTGCCCGCGGCATGGCGGGCCGCCGCTTCAAGCAGTTGTTCGCGCGCGTCGGGCATCGGCGGATTGTACTGTGGTAAGCATGGAAGGGGTCAGGCCCTGTTTTCGTCTTGAAAACAAGGCCTGACCCCCGGGTGGCTACGCGTTCAGTGAACGAGCGCGTGTTGCGGGCTATTCCTCGTCGTCCTCGTCGCCGTCGAACTCCTCGTCTTCTTCTTCCTCTTCTTCTTCCTCTTCCTCTTCCTCTTCTTCCCCTTCCTCCTCTTCTTCCTCCTCCTCTTCCTCTTCGACTTCTTCTTCCTCGGCTTCTTCTTCCGCTTCTTCCTCTTCTTCCTCTTCGAGGTCTTCGTCCTCTTCCTCTTCGGACTCTGCCTCTGCCTCGGCTTCCGCGATCGCGAACCTGGCGATCTCGCCCGTCGCGATGAACTCCTCAACGCCTTGCATCGCAAGCCAGTCCACGGCCGCGTCCATCAGCTCCACTCCGGCAAAGGCGATCCATGCCTTCTTCAGGTCGGCGCGTTTCTGCAGCAGGCGGTTGAACTTGTCGAAGCTGCCCTTGACGGCTTCCTGGACAAGTTTGGCATCCTTGGGATCGATGGACTTCGCGAAGCCGTCGGTCAGCTGCTTGAGCTTGCGCTTGCCGATGGTGTCGATCAGCACACGGCGGGTGCGGTCGTCATCCAGCTCACTGCTGCCGCGCACGATCTTGGAACGCTTGGGGTCCCAGTAGTGGGGTGTGCGGGTGTCCAGCATGGCGTCCACCATGCGGTCGAGGTTGATGGTAATCGGCTGGTTCGGCATGCCCTGTTTCCTTCACGGCCATCTGACGGTGCGCAAGGTAGTAACGGCCCGGAGGGAATCAAGCCGAATCGCTGTAGCGGGTCGGGTCTTTGATGCCCGCCTGCTCAAAGCCCTGGCGTCGCAGGCGGCAGGAGTCGCAGCGCCCGCAGGCCAGGCCTTCGATAGGGTCATAACAGCTGTGGGTCAGGCTGTAATCCACGCCCAGGGCCGCGCCTTTGCTGATGATCTCGGCCTTGGTCAGGTTGATCAGCGGGGCGTGGATTCGCAGGGGACGGCCTTCCACCCCCTCGCGGGTGGCCAAATTGGACAGCCTCTCGAACGCGGCAATGAACTCCGGCCGGCAGTCCGGGTAGCCCGAGTAATCGACGGCGTTGACGCCGATGAAGATGTCGTGCGCGCCGGAAACCTCGGCCACGGCCAGGGCGTAGCTGAGAAACAGGGTGTTGCGGGCGGGCACGTAGGTAACCGGGATGCCTTCGCCTACACCTTCCTTGGGCACCGCGATGTCGGCCGTGAGGGCGCTGCCGCCGATGGCGCGCAGGTCCAGCTTGATCACGCGCGGCGGCGCGACGCACAGGGAGGCGCACACGGCCGCGGCGGCCTGCAGCTCGACGTCGTGGCGCTGGCCGTAGTCGAAGGTCAGGGCCTGCACGGCGTAGCCCTCGTCCAGGGCCAGGGCCAGCACAGTGGCGCTGTCCAGGCCGCCGGAGACAAGCACGATTGCGGGCCTTGCGTCCATGGCCGAGAAATAGCCGGACAGGGCTGCCAGCGCAAGGCGGGGATCAGAGGTCGGAGGTCAGAGGCCAGGGGGCGAAGGTGAGGTAAATGAAACAGCCGGGTTTCACCCGGCTGTTCCCTGACCTCTATCCTCTGGCCTCTGAATCTCACTTCCAGTCGATCTTGCAGTACCAGTCGGTGTAGGCGCCGCCGGACTGTGTGGCGAGGCCTTTCATAAGCTTGGCGTCGTGGATGCCGATGCCTACGGTGTTGATGATCACCTTGCGGAAGCGGTTGAGGTGCGCCGCGAGCTCGAGCAGCTTGTCGCGCTTGACGTATTCGCCGTTGCCGACGGGGTTGCCGAACTCGTCCTTCTCGGAGGTGCTGTCCGAGTCGTCGCTCCAGGTCGGGTAGCCGTCGGTGAGGAACACGATGGTGTGGGCGCCGTTCAGGATGCACTCGCGGTCGAGCTCGGGGCTGTCGGACTCTTTTTTGCTGCCGTTGAACTTGAAGGCCTTCAGCAGCGCGCCGTGGATGTTGGTTGTGCTTTGCAGCTCCAGCTCGTCCACGCGGTCCTTCCAGTTGTCGCAGTTCTTGTCCGTGGCCTCGACCCAGCCGTCGGTGAACATGCTGACTTCCTTCGAGTAGGTGATGATCGCGAAGGAGCGCGCCTCCGGGTCGTCCTTCACGCTCTTGGTGCCCTTCTTCTTTTCCTTGCCGTTGGCGGCCGGGTCCGGACGCAGCATGTCGATGGAGTGCTTCAGTTCTGCCTTTGCGACGTCCAGGGGGCTGGGCGGATCGGGCATCTTGTTCCAGGGCAGGTGGTCGGCCTTCTTTTTGAGCTTGGCCAGGTCGTCCTGGTTGATCGGGTGCTTCATGCTGTCGGAGATGTCGATCACGAACACCAGGCGCGTGCCGACGATGGGCTCCTTGAACACCACCGGCGCGGTCTTGCTGCGCTTCTCGGGCGCCCTGTCGGGCTGGGCCGCGCCCTTGTTGCGTACCCACCACTCCCAGAACGAGATGGTGTCGTCGGTCAGGGTGCAGTCTTCGCCGCTGAGGTCGGTCAGCACGCGCTCGGCCATGTGGCGCAGGCGCACGACCTGGTTTTTCGACCAGCGCTGCCATTCGATCAGGGCCTGCACCACCTTGAGAGCCTCGGGGTCGTCCCGCCGGGCCAGCTTGCCGAGGCAGGCGATCGTGTTGACGGTGACGATTTCGTCCTTGTGGAGCTTGTCGTGCTTGTCGTCCATCAGCGCGAGCACTTCCGGCAGAAACACCCTGCCAGCGCCCGACTTGTCCACCTCGCCCTGGCGCACGGCCTCAACAGCCGCGATTACGATCCAGGCCGACTTGTCGTCCAGCGCTTTACGCACCTCGGCGGCGTCGGCCTCGGTACCGGACTTCACCAGAGGCAGCAGGCGCTCGAACTCGCTGAAGGCTTCCTTGCTGTCGTCCTTCACCGGAGCCGGGGCCGCGCGGCGCGCTTCCACCGGAACGGTGGCCAGCGGCGCCAGCATCAGCGCGGCCGCCACCAACAAAGCCAGTTGCCTCAACATGTGTTTCCTTTGCAGCCTCGCGGCGTGACCCCAGGGGAATGGCTAGTCTTCGGGAAAGCTCCAGTCAACGTAGGTGCCGCCGGTCCGCTTGGCCAGGTTGCGCAGCAGGTCCTGGTCGTGGTTGCCGATCCCGACGGTGTTGATGATCACCTTGCGGAACAGGTTGTGGCGGACGATGTCCGGCCAGATGTCCTCGCCGTAGATGAACGGGCCGTCGCCCACGCTGTTGTCCACGTTGTTGCGCTTGTCCTTGGTTTTGCCCTGGCTCTGGTCGTCCCAGCTGGCCCAGCCGTCGGTGAGGAACACGATGCTGTCGGCGCCGGTCAGAACGCAGTCGGGGTCCACGGCCGGCTCGGCGGCGTCGTCACCCTTGGCCGACAGGCGCAGGGCGCGCATCAGGCCGCCGTGGATGTTGGTGAGCGCCACGGGCTCGAGTTCTTTGGCCTCGTCGGACCACTTGGCGCAGTTGGACGGCGTGGCCTTCACCCAGCCGTTGGTGATCAGCTCGACCTCGGTCGAGTAGGTGATGATGGCAAACTCGCGGTCGCCCACGAAGGTCTTGATGGCGCGCGAAAGTTCTTCGCGCGCGAGCTCGATCTTTGTGTGGATTTCCTTCCAGGGAAGCTGGCGCAGGGGGTTGTCGGCGTCCGGGTCCTTTTCTTCTTCGCCTTCGTCGGGCGCTTTTTCGCCTTTGCGGCGGCCAGACACCGGGCCGCTTTCCTTCTTGCGCTTCTCGATTTCCTCGAGGCTGATCTTGAGCGGCAGCTTCATGCTGTCCGACACGTCGATCACGAACACGAAGCGCTTGCCGACCGGCGCGGTATCGAACACCGGCGGTACGGCGGCCGTCTTGCTGCGCTTGCCCTCGGGCTTGCTGCTGTTGTCCACAGCGCCCACGGCTTTCATCTGGGCGACCCACCACTTCCAGTAGAAGGTCGAGCCCATGTCGGCGGCCTCACCGGTCACCTCGGCGAGCATCTTGCCCCCGAAGAAGCGCACACGTTCATCAAGGCACCACTTGCGCTCTTCCCACACGATCACGGCCTCGACGACCTTGATTTTGGCCTCTTTGTTCGAGGTATCGACGATGTCCTCCAGGCAGGCAAGCGTGTTGATGGGCACGATCAGCCACTTCTTGGCCCACTCCTGGTTTTCTTCCAGCAGGATGTTCACCACGTCGTCCAGGAAGCGCCCGGCCTTGGCCTGGCGCACTGCCTCAAGGGCGGCGCACTTGATGTACGGATTCTTGGGGTCGGCCAACGCGGCGCGGATCGTCTTGTCGGCGGCCTCGACGCCGTCCATACGGGCCAGCGACTTGAAGAAATCGAACTGGTCCAGCGCCAGCACCGGGTCCTTGTCGCTCTTGAGGTCCAGCGCTGCTTTACCGATCAGGCCGACGCTCTCTTCGTCCGTGAAGGCGGCGAGAGCATTGACGATTTTGTCCCGGATGTCGCCGGGCAGACCGGCCTTCTTGCTCTTGCGGGCACGCTGGTCATCGGCCAGTTCGCCCAGCAGGTACTTGGCGGCGTCCTTGTCATTGGCCTGGGCCATCTTCTCGATCAGCCGGCCCATGGTAGTGGGCTTACCGTCGGACTTGGCCTGCTCGTATTCTTTTTTCAACGACTTGAAGTCGTCGTCGGCGCGCACTGTGCCGGCGGGCGTGAAACTGACCGCGAGCAGCGAGGCGGCAAGCAGGCAGAGCAGCAGGGACCAGCGGTAGGAATTCGGGCGGTGCATATCGCCTCCTCGTGCAGCGACCGGGGTGGGGAACGGCCGATACTACAGTCTACTTTAGCCCACCCGGCGACGGTCGCAATGCTACCTTTCGGTAACGCATGAGCCCGGCGGGTGTCTGCGCCGTAGCAAAAACGGCCCGCACGGAGCCCTTCTCGGCCCATGCACCGGATGCATCAAATGGCGTGCCGCAACGGGGGAGCAGCCTGAAAAAACGGGCTTGAATCGTTTCGGTTCGCTGGATTTATCTCGGCTTGTGGTCACGCTTTGCGTTTCCATAATAGCGCAGCACGTTAGGGAACCCATGGCACAGGATCAGCCCGCACTTTCCGGCGACGACTACCGCGTACTTGGCGAAATCGGCGAGGCCCACAAGGCCATCCGCGCCGAACTGGCCAAGCGCATCGTCGGTCAGGAAGACGTAATCGAGCAGGTGCTGACGGCCTTCTTCGCCGGCGGTCACGTACTGCTGCTTGGCGTGCCCGGGCTGGCCAAGACGCTGCTGATCAGCACGTTGTCCGAAATCCTGGGCCTCGAGTTCAACCGCATCCAGTTCACGCCCGACCTGATGCCCAGCGACATCTGCGGCAGCGACGTGCTGGTCGGTGAAAAGGGCGAGCGCGGTTTCCAGTTCATGGGCGGGCCGATCTTCGCCAACTTCGTGCTGGCCGACGAAATCAACCGCACGCCCCCCAAGACCCAGGCGGCATTGCTGGAAGCCATGGAAGAGTACGCCGTCACGGTGGCCGGCAAACGCTACCCGCTGCCGCGTCCATACTTCGTGATGGCCACCCAGAACCCCATTGAACAAGAAGGCACCTACGTGCTGCCGGCGGCGGCGCTGGACCGCTTCATGTTCACGGTACTGGTGGATTACCCGACCCAGCACGACGAAATGGAAATGCTGTACCGCACCACCAGTCGTGAAATGCCGCCGGTGCAAACCTTGATGAGCGCCGAGAAAGTGCTGCGCATGCTGGAAGTCGTGCGCCGCATCAACATGCGCGACGACACCTTGAAGTACGCTATCAGCCTGGTGCGCGCCACGCGCCCGGAGAACAAGTTCAACCCCGACATCGAGGACCTGGTCGAGTGCGGCGGCAGCCCCCGCGCCACCCAGGCGTTGATCCTGGGCGCCAAGGCCCGCGCCGCCCTGGAAGGGCGCGACGAGGCCCTGCCCGACGACATCCGCGCGATCGCGCTGCCCGCCATGCACCACCGCATCCTCACCAACTTCCACGCCGAGGCCGATGGCGTAACCAGCCGCGACATCGTGCGCATGCTGCTCAAGGACGTGCAGCGTCCAGACTGGGACGTGCCCGCGCTGGAGAAGAAGCAACGGCGCGGCATCGCACAGTTCTTCACCGACTTGCTGCTGGGCAAGCCCAAGAAGCGCGGCGCCTCCAAGGCGTAGATACACGGGATCAACGTTCCACAAGCGGGGCCGGTCACCTTTGGTGACTGTCCCCTTTCAGCTTGCGATGGCTCTGATGTGGGACAGGCAGGGAACGCGCCTGTCCCAGGGCGCGTCCATTCCCAGGCGGCATGTGGGGTCGGACCCCCGTTTTGTTCCAAAAAGAGGAGTCAGACCCCAGCCCCGGAAAAAATCCGGAAAAACTTTTTCTGCCCGCAAAGGCCGTTGCTTTCGGCCTTTGCGGCTTTCGGCCCTTTCCGCAGCGGCCCAAATCCGACTCCATCCGCCGCATAGGGTGTGGGCGGGGTTTTTCCGCCCGTTCTTTCGGAGCAAACCCATGTCCCGTCATCGTCCCGTCGGCAACCGCGGCCGTGAGCAGCGCAAGGCGCGCAGCAGCAGCAAGCTTCTTGAAGGCCTGGCGATCGTGCAGCGCCTGTACCTGGAGACCGGGGGCGATGACATCGACTTCGGCATCCGCTCGGCCAAGCTGATGCTGCAGATCTACCAGGAGGAGTGCGAAGGCAACCCGCGCGAGGGCATGGAGCCCGTCACGCACGACCAGGCAAACCGCGCGCGCCAGCAGCTGGCCAGCTTCACCCGCCAGCGCGAACGCAAACTGGCGGAGCTGCAGAAGCTTGTGGAAGAAGGCCAGCAGGAAGAAGCGGAACGTGATGCGGACGTCCCGTCCGCCGAAACGCCGGCAGAGGACGCATCCACGGAAACCTTCGATACGGCACAGGCCAGCGCTGCGGACCAGGAAGAGGGACAGGCACCAAAG
This sequence comes from Planctomycetota bacterium, assembly GCA_020638635.1. Classification (GTDB taxonomy): domain Bacteria; phylum Planctomycetota; class UBA8742; order UBA2392; family UBA2392; genus JACKID01. Next base: position 61,825 of record JACKIE010000003.1, on the reverse strand, counting down.
GTGCCTGTCCCTGGCGCCGGGGCAGCCGCCAGACAGGCCGGTTAGGAAAAGGGACAGGCACCGAAGGTGCCTGTCCCTGTGGAGATCTTTGAAAATCTGAACTGCGTGCGGAAGTTCCTGCTAGCGGCCGAACTTGAGGCGCTCGGCGAGGATTTCCGGCAGGCCGGCGTCGAGGATCTTGCGGCTTGTGGTGTCGATGTCGTACTCGAGGCGGGTGATCTTCACCATCTCTTTGTCGCTGTCGTAGATGGCGAAGCAGCTCTTGGGGTTTTCGTCGCGCGGCTGGCCGACGCTGCCCACGTTCACCAGCGCCTTCTCAAAGCCCTTGAGGTTGATCTCGTAGGACATGCTGTAGCTGACCATGGGCCCGCTGAAGAAGGTGACCGGCACGTGGGAGTGGCCCAGGAAGCACACGCGGGTGCGCAGTTTCTCGAGTGACAGACGCGCGTCCTGGCTGGTCTGGATGTAGTCGAACAGGTCAGGAAAGTTCAGCGAGCCGTGCACCAGGGTGATGTCCTCGTTCACCTCGTGCACCAGCGGCAGCTCGCGCAGGAACTGCATGTTTTCTTCTTTGAGGTTGTCGCGCGTCCAGTAGACGGCCTGCTTGGCGTAGGTGTTGAAGAACTCGATGCTCAGCTTGCCGCATACGGCCCAGTCGTGGTTGCCGGCGACGGTGGGGCAGCCCATCTCGCGAACCGCGTCGCAGCACTCGTCGGGATTGGCGCCGTAGCCGACGATGTCGCCGAGACAAAGGTAGCGGTCAACGCCTTCCTTCTTGCAGTGTGAAAGCACTGTCTCCAGCGCTTCCATGTTGCCGTGGATGTCTCCGAATATGGCGTAACGCAAAACCCACCCCCGGCAGGCGTGTCCGTTGTAACGTGCAGAAAACTAGACCTGAAAGGTCCAATAATTAAGTTTAGCCTTTACCTACTACCGCGGCAAGACAACTGCAAACATAACCCTGCCTGTGCCTTACGCCACTGACTTCGCCGTCAGGCACGCGCTGTCCAACGCTACCCCGGCTGCACACCACGCACAAGCGTGAACCGCAAGGCCAAGCACGGAAACCTGCACGGCCGAATCCCACAGCATGGCGGTGAGGTCATGGCGGCTGAGGTCGGGCAGCAGCAGAGCCCAGGCGCCTCCCATGCCCGCCACCGCGTAGCCGATCACGTAGAGTCCCAGGGTGATCAGGCCGACCACCACCGGCTTTCGCAAGCGGGCCGCCACCTGCACGAAGGCCAGCAGGATCGCGCTGGCGAAGAACTGGCCCAGCACAGGCAGGAACAGCGAGCCGGTTTCACTGAACGCGCTGCTGGCGCCGCGGTAGCTGAACAGCATGGGGTCTTCCAGCTCGAACCACAGCAGCGCGGCGAAGATCGCGAAGCTCCACAGCAGGCACAGCACGGCCAGCGGGGCCAGCCGCCCCAGCAGCGTGCCAAGCGACAGCACCCACACCGGCACTGGACGCGTCAAGAGCAGCGCCTCGGCCTCTTCGGCTTCGTCTTCGCCGGGCAGGCAGAACAGCAGCACGGCCACGGCGCCGAGCAGGCCGATGGTATAGACGCCAAGTTCCTTAAGTTGCACGACTTCGTAGCCCAATCCGAAGGCGCTGAACCATCGCAGAGAAAGGATGAAGCCGACACCCGCCACGGCCAGCACCCAGGTGCCCCCCCGGCGCAGGATGTCCAGGGCGTTCGAAAGGCTTAGGGCCAGCAGGGCGTGGGGCATGGGCTGAGTGTAGTGAAAAGGGAGCGCAGGCTTCCAGCCTGCATCGGCCGTGGACATCTTGTCCACGGAAAACCGCATGCCGGCTGGAAGCCGGCGCTCCTGTTCAGTGATGCCGCGTCAGCGGATAAACCTCGCGGAAGAACCAGCGCGAGTCGCTGAACATGATGGGGATGCGTTCGATCTCGCCGCGCTTGATCCACTTCCAGGCGGCGACTTCGTTGGGGTCGGGCGTGACATTGCGCGTGCCGGCCAGCTCACACTGCCACCAGTGAAGCACGAAGTGGGCGCGCCGGGTCATGCTCTCCCACAGCTTGCGCACCGGCTTGATTCGCAGGCCCACTTCTTCAAGCGCCTCGCGCACGCAGGCGGACTGCTGGTCTTCGCCAGGCTCCAGCGAGCCGGTCACGCTGGACCAGTAGCCGGGCCAGGTGTCCATGGCCGCGCGCTCGATGAACAGCAGCTCATCGCCGTCCTCGATCACGGCCACTATGGCATGGCGGAATGGCTGCTGGTCGTCGAACATGGTGGTGGTTGATGGTTAGTGGTTGGTGGTTAACGGGTGGCCCCAAATGTCAGGGATTCATCCCCTGAAATGAACCGCAACGGCACAAGACGCAAAAACGCAAAAGCGCAAAATGGCTTTTTTGGCGCTTTTGCGCATTCGCGGCAGGCAGTTGCAGTTCCAGCCACCAGCCACCAGTCACCCGTTGTTGATCCTGTCCGTAATCCTGGGGCCAAGCTCCTTGGGGTTGGCCTTGCCCTTCAGCTTGCGCATCACCTGCCCGATCAGGAATCCGAGCGCCTTTTCTTCGCCGGCCTTGAAGTCGGCGACGGCCTTTTCGGCGAACTCGGCGATGACTTCGTCGATGACCGCGTTGACCGCGCCTTCATCCTGCTCGATCAGCTTGTTCAGCCGCCGCGCCGCCTGCAGGGCGCCCTCTCCGGCCTCGACCATGGCGTGGAAGACTTCCTTGGCCGTGATGTTGTTCAGCTTGCCTGCGTCCAGCAGCTTGATCAGCTCGACCAGCGCCTCGGGCGTCAGCTTCAGCTCGTCGATGCCCGCGTTGCGGTCGTTGAGCTCGCGGGTGACCTCGCCGACCACCCAGGCCGCCACCTTGCGCGGCTCGTCCAGCAGCTTGAGCGCACTCTCGTAGAAGTCAGCCAGGGCTTTGTCGCCCACCAGGTACTCGGCGTCGGCCTCGGCGAGCTTGTAATCATGCAGGAAGCGCAGCAGGCGCTTCTCGGGCATCTCGGGCAGGCTGAGACGCACGCTCTCGACCCACTCGCGCGGCACGTCGAAGGTTGCCAGGTCGGGCTCGGGGAAGAAGCGGTAGTCGGTGGCTTCTTCTTTGCTGCGCATGGAGCGCGTTTCGCCCTTCTCGTCGTCCCACAGGCGGGTGTCCTGTGTCAGCGTGCCGCCGCTTTCGATCACCTGCTGGTGGCGCTTGATCTCGAACTCCAGCGCCGCGCGCACCATGCGGAAGCTGTTGAGGTTCTTGATCTCGCTGCGCACGCCGAACTTCTGCCGGCCGCGCGGCCGAATGCTTACGTTGGCGTCGCAGCGCAGGCTGCCCTTCTCCATGCTGAGGTCGGAAACGCCGAGGTAGCTGAGGTTGCGCTTGAGGGTGTTGAGGTAGACGTAGGCTTCCTCGGGGCTGCGCAGGTCGGGGCCGCCCACGATCTCGATCAGCGGCGTGCCGGCGCGGTTGAGGTCCACCAGCGTGCTGCCCTCCATGTGGATGGACTTGCCGGCGTCTTCCTCCAGGTGCGCGCGGGTGATGCGGCACACCTTGGGCTGGCCGCTTTCATCGTGAATGGGCAGCTGCAGCTCGCCGTCGAAGCACAGGGGTTCATCGAACTGGCTGATCTGGTAGCCCTTGGGCAGGTCCGGGTAGAAGTAGTTCTTGCGGTCGAACTTGATGCGGTGCGCGATCTGGCAGTTAAGCGCCAAACCAATCCGGATTCCGAACTCCACGGCCTGGCGGTTAACCATCGGCAAAGCGCCGGGCAAACCCAGGCACACCGGGCAGGTCAGCGAGTTCGCCGGCGCGCCGAACTGCACGGCGCAGCCGCAGAACATCTTGGACGCGGTCTTGAGCTGCACGTGCACCTCAAGGCCGATCACGGGCTCGAACTCGGTTTTGGTCGCGGTAGGCATAAAACAGCAGGTTATAGGTTTTAGGTTGCAGGTTGTAGGTAAAGGTGGCGGCCGCAGTTCACTACAACCTACAACCTAAAACCTATAACCTGCTGATTCAAACCACCGTTTGCAGCACGTTCAGCAGCGCTGCCGTGTCCGGCGCTTCGTAGTCTGGCACGTCCTTCAGGTCGCGCGGCAGCTGGTTCTTGCCGTGGCGGCCCATTTGCAGCTGGATGGCCTGCATGCGCAGGATGTTGGCCGGGCGCACATTGTTGTCGATACGGGTGCCCAGCATCAGGCAATCGCCGGTTGTGGTGCCCAGCAGCCCGACCAGGAACTCGATCACGCGAGGGTCCGGCAGATCGATCTTCATCTGTTTAGGCAGGCCCTTTACCTGGATCAGCGGCGAGAGCCCGCCTTTGTCCAGTGCGGCCAGTTCTTCGTCACTCAGGTGGTTGCCGATCGCCACTTTCCAGCCGCGCTGGCGGCAGACCTGCAGGATGTCGCGCGCTTCCTTGCGCAGGCGAGTTACCGGCTGGTGGTTCTTCTTGAACGCGCTGATGCACCGCAGCGCCAGCGTGGTGTCGCGGTTCACCAGTTTGAAGATCATCGCTTCGAACTGGTTGGGCGCGAACGAGTCGATCGAGAACGTGTCGGCCTGCTGCAGCGCCTGCTCGCTGACGCGCACGCCGGCCGTGGCCACGATCTGCCGGATCAGCGCAACCGCATTGCGGTCGTTCTCGGCCTCGTCCGTCAGGACGTCATGCATGTCGATGATGATGGCGTTGGGCAAGGTGCATCCTCAGTTCAGAGGTCAGAGTCTAGAGGCCAGGGGTCAGGGAACTGCAGTTGCTGTTCTCTGGCCTCCGACCTCTGGCCTTTGATCTCGCTCATGGGTTCAGCCGGTAGATCGTGCGGGGGAACGGTATGGCCTCGCGCACGTGGGTACAGCCGGTGATCCACTGCACGCAGCGTTCGACCCCCATGCCGAACCCGCCGTGCGGCACGCTGCCGTACTTGCGCAGGTCAACGTACCAGCTCACGGTCTCGGGCGGAATGTCGTGCTTCTTGATCTGGGCCTCGAGTACCTCAAGGCTGTCTTCGCGCTGGCCGCCGCCCACGATTTCGCCCACGCCTTCCGGCGCTATCACGTCCACGCCCATGGCGTACTTCCCGGTCGGGTCCGCTTTCATGTAGAAAGCCTTCACATCGCGCGGGTAGTGGTGGATGCAAACGCACTGCTTGTAGTGCAGGCCGATGGCGGTCTCGTCCGCGGCGCCCAGGTCGTCGCCGAGGCCGTTCTTGAGGATGTCGCCGGACAGCTTCTGCAGCTCCGGGTCGCTCGAGCGCGAGAAGTCTTCCTTCAGCTTCTGCAGCACGGTCTGCGCTTCCTCATAGTGGATGCGCGGGAAGGGTTTGCCGATCTGTTCCAGCACCGAGGTGTCGCGCTCGAGCTCTTTCAGCTCTTCCTTGCAGTTCTCCAGGGCGCGCTGCACCACGTAGCGGATCTGCTCCTCGGCGAGGTCCATGATGCCGTCCAGCTCCAGGAACGCGACCTCGGGCTCGACCATCCAGAACTCGGTCAGGTGGCGGCGCGTCTTGGACTTCTCGGCCCGGAAGGTGGGGCCGAACACCACCACCTTGCCGAACGCCATGGCGCCGGTTTCGCCGTACAGCTGGCCGCTCTGGGTCAGGTAGGCGGTTTCCTCGAAGTACGGCACTTCGAACAGCGTGCTGACGCCCTCACAGCTCGCCGGGGTAAAGATCGGCGCGTCGTACAGCACGAAGCCGCGCTGGTAATAGAAGTCGCGGATTGCCTGCACCACCTCGCTGCGCACGCGCAGAATGGCGTGCGGGCGCTTGCTGCGAACCCACAGGTGGCGCAGGTCCAGCAGCTTGTCGATGTTGGGGACGTCCTCGGTGATCTGGATCGGGTAATCGTGAACTTCCTGGATGACACGAAGGTCCGTCCCGTGCAGCTCAACGCCCAGGGCCGAGCGGTCGTCCGCGCTGACCTTGCCGCGAACCACGATGCTGCTCTCGATGCCGATGCGCTTCGCGGCCTCGAACACTTCCTCGGGCACGTCCTTCTTGCCGAGCACCACCTGCACGGTGCCGGTGCCGTCGCGAAACTGCAGGAACAGCAGCTTGCCGCTGCCGCGCCGGTTGTACAGCCAGCCCTTCAGTTCAACTTCCTGCCCGACGTGTTGTTTCAGCGTGTTGACCGTTACACTGTTCATCGCGCTTCCCGTGGAAAGTTCGCGGGCACTATGCACGGAAGGAAACGCGCTTACAACCGGCGGATGCATGGACTGGCCTGACTGGAAAACACTTCACATTGCACACCCGGAAATGCTGCCTTGGGTCGGGTTGTGCGCCTTGGTGGGTGCCGCAACCCTGGTGCTGCCCTGGCGCCACGCCAAAGGTGTGGTGGCGGCGGCCGGAATGGTGCGCTGTCTGGCCATTGGTGTGCTGGTATTGGCGATTGCCGGATTTGTGAACGTGCAGTCCTCCGAGGTGCGCTTCCAGCCGGCCGGCACCTGGCGCCTGCTGCTGCCGGGCGCCGAAGCGCCGGCCAATCCGCACGCCCGCGACTTCAGCGAGCCGCCGGCCGTCTTCATCAACCGCGTGCGGAACGAGCTGGTGGGGGAAGCGCCGCCCGCGACCACCGAAGTCCACGCCGCCGAGCGCGAAGCCGCCCTGGCCGCCCGTGACGCGGTGCGGGCGCTGGGCGTTCCCTGCCGCGCCTTCTACCCCGCGCAGGAGGCGCTATCGCCCACGCCGCTGATCACCGGCATCGAGGCGCCCGTCAGCGTCAAACCCGGCGAGCCCTTCACGGCGCAGGTGCGCCGGGCCGGGCCCGAGGTCGAGCTGCGGGTCAGCCTGGACGGCAAGCCGTTGTCCGGCGCAGACGGCCGTTGCGAAGTTCGCAGCGACGTCCCCGGCCGTCACGTGCTCGAGGCCGTGCTGTTGGACGCCGAAGGGCGCGAGCTGCAGCGCGCGGGCCAGGTGATTCGAGTAGGGGAAAAGCCGCGTGCCCTGGCGCTGGGGCTGGATGGTAAGCAGCTTGCCCGCGCGACAGCGCTGGCGCCCGACCTGCAGTTCACGGTGGTGAGCGCGGAGGAGTTCCGTGGCGCCAGCCTCGGCGACGAGCAAGCGCCCATTGAACTGGTGCTGGCCAGCGTGGATTCGCTGAACCGGCTCAGCGCCGAGCAGGCCTTTACCCTGGCGGGTTTTGTGGCGCGCGGCGGAGGCCTGTTCGTGACCGGCGACGGCGCGAAGTACGTGGCGCCAGAGTACCTGCACCGCGAGGTGCGCGGCGTGCTGCCCGTGATTCTGCAGAAGGAAGGCAAGCAGCCGCCGCCCGACAAGCCTCCGTTGGAGGAAGAGCCGATCAAGGCCGAGATCGCCAAGGTCAGCATCTGCTTCGTGCTCGACCGTTCCGGCAGCATGGATACGCCCGTGGGCGACGGCAAGGCCACTCGCTGGCAGATCGCCTGCAAGGGCGTGATTGAGTCGCTGAAGCTGATCGACCAAGGCGGCCGTCGCGACCTGGCAACGCCGGAGTCGGAGTCGTTCGCCACGCGGGTGGGCATCATGTCATTCACCCTGTCGCAGAACTGGATCGACAAGCCGCGCACGTTTTTGAAGTTCGACCGCGAGTTCGACCTGCCCCGCCGCCTGCGCGCGGTTGAGGGTGATCGCGAGTTCGCCGAGCTGTACACGAACACCGACATCTACGCCGCCATGGAAGAGGCCATCAACGTAATGAAAGACGAGCCGAGCGCCGTGAAGGTGATCGTGATGATGACGGACGGCGCCGACCGCCCCAAGAACACTCTGGAAGGCAAGAAGCACACCGACCTGCGCGACGCAGCAGTCGCCAACCAGATCAACATCGTGGCGGTAGGCATCGGCGACGAGTTCAGCGGCGCGGGCGCCGAAGCCTTGGCCGCGCGCCAGGTGATCACCGACCTCGCCACCCGGCCCGAGTTCGCCAAGATCCCCGCCGCGCAGGACGCGGCCAAGGCCTACACCATCTTCGTGGATACCGTGGAAACTGCCTTCCAGGCCTACGACGACAAGAAAAGGCAGGAAGAAGAAGCACGCAAGCGCAGGCTGGAAGAGCAGCAGAACCGCGAGCTCGAGCCCGAGAAGGTCGAGGTCATGCCCGGCACCTTTCCGCTGCACATGGGCGTGGTGGGCGAGCAGTTGTTCGGCCGAGAGTCCCTGCCTGATCCCGCGCCCAAAGTGCAGTGGCTCGCGCGCAACTTCGCCCGCGACGGCGCCGCGGTGGCGCTATCGGCGATAACAGATGACGCAAGCGCCACGCCGGTGCTGGTCTTCAAGGGGTACGGGTTGGGGCGCGTGGGCTTCTGGGGCGCGGGCACGGACCCCGAGGCCCTGGGCGAACTGACCGGCTGGGCCGACTTCCCGGCCATCTTCGCCGCCAGCCTGCGCTGGCTGCTGCCGCGCGAGCAGCCCGACCTGCGGCTGCTGGGCGAGGCCACGCCGGAGGCCATCCGCATCCTCGACCCTATAGAGGAAGCAACCTACCTGCTGCGAACGCAGGCAGGCGACCGGCCCCTGGCACTGAACGACGGCGAGCTGACGGGCGGCGAGCCCCTGCCGCCCGGCCCCGCCGAGGTGATCGAGAGCGTGCCCAGCGAATCCGGCCCCATCGAGCGCGCCATCGGCGACGTGTACGTGGCCGTTGCGCCGCCCGTGGTTGCGCGCCAGCTCGCGCTTGATGAAGACGAGGGCCCGGCGACGCTGCAGGCCCGCCCGCCGGAAGTCACAAGCCTGACCCGTGAAGCAACGCTGCCGCTGCTGTATCTTCTGACCCTGGTGCTGCTGATCATGCCGATCGAGCGGCTGATCCGGAGACGCAGTTGAGCAAGCACGACGACACCGGTGAACACGAGGCCTTCGAGATTCCCGCGCCGATCCTGGTCACGGCCGGCGACCCGGCGGGCATCGGCGCGGAGGTCGCGCACAAGGCGATCAAGCGCCTGCAGCGCAAGCACGAAATTCTGCCCGAGCGCCCGGTGGTGGTGATCGGCGACGCGTTCCTGTACGCCCAGCACCTGGAAAAACCCAGCGCGATGCACACCTACAACATCGTGCCCGTGGACGACTTCCTGATGGACCTGGGCTACCTGGTCCACCACCTGGTGCCCGAACAGGACAAGCCCTGGCGCCCCATCTTTCTCGACTGCGGCTTCAAAGACCAGGCCGCCGTCAAGCCCGGCAAACCGGACGACATCAGCGGCGAACGCGCGGCCACCTACCTGTCCGTCGCAGTCGAGCTTCTGGCCGACGAGGTTTCCGACGCCGTCTGCACGGGCCCGATCTGCAAGGACGTGATGCCCAAAGAGGACTTCCCATTCCCGGGCCAGACCGAGTTCTTCGCACACGCCTGCGACGCCGAGCACCCGGTGATGATGCTGGTGGGGGGCGGCCTGCGCGTGGCGCTCGCGACCATCCACCTGCCGCTGGCCAAGGTTCCGCGCGCGCTCAACCGCAAGGACCTGCGCCGCACCATCGAGACCGTGGCCGAGGCCCTGCGCGACGACTTCGGCATCAAGAAGCCGCGCATCGCCGTCTGCGGCCTGAATCCGCACGCCGGCGAGAACGGCCGCTTCGGCAACGAGGAACGCAAGGTGATCGAGCCGGCGATCCGCGCCATGAAGGGCAAGGGCTTCGAGATCGAGGGCCCCCTGCCGGCCGACAGCGTGTTCTGGTTCGCGCGGCAGGGGCGCTACGACGCGGTGATCGCCATGTACCACGACCAGGGCCTCGCGCCGCTGAAGGCCGTGGCGTTCCACGAGGGCGTGAACGTGACGCTGGGGTTGCCGGTGGTGCGCACCAGCCCCGACCACGGCACGGCGTTTGACATTGCCGGCAAAAACGAAGCCGACGAGCACGCCACTCACCACGCCATCCTGCTAGCCCACGAAATCAGCAACCGCCGCGAAGCCGCCTACGCCCGCGCCTGAGCGGTGCAGGGGACTGTCCCCGCAGTTGGGGACTGTCCCCGTCCTCGGATTCCAACTGCGGTCAGGATGGACAGGAGTGAGTGGACACGGGCCGTAGGCCGCAAGCGCCCCCACGCTTCGATTCAATCGCGAAAAGCAAAAGGCCGGCAACCACGAAGATACACGAAGGGCCACGAAGTAGTGCCGATCGATTGCACTCCTTCGTGGCCCTTGGTGGCCCTTCGTGGTTTAAAGCTTTTGCTGTTTTTATGGCGGTTGCCGCACAGCCGCCGAGTTACCCAACAGGTCTTCGCCCCCTTCGCATCTTCGCGTGAAATCCAATGCAAGCGCGAAGCGCGAGCGTGTTACCGGCGAGCGTACAACCGGCGGGTCTGCTTGATCATGCCGGCGTGCCAGCAGATGTGGGCGGCGATCATGGCTATGAAGCTGGCCACGCTGCGCTGCGGCCTGACTTGACGTGTCAAGTCTCCGGGCTTCAGACCGGCGATCGCCTCGCGCAGCCCGGCCGAAGCCTTCTCGAGGGCGGGCAGAACCCGCGCCAGCGGCAGCTCGCCGGGCGGCTTCGTGTCGGGCGACTTGCCCGGGTCCATGTTGCTGACCGTCGCGATGTAGTGCCGGTGGCACATCTCGAGGTGGTTCAGGTGCCACAGAATCGTACCCGGCACGCCCACGCCGTCGTCGTGCGGCTCGGCCGCGTAGGCCGGGTGCTGCCAGGAGGCCTCCGGCTCGGTCAGATCGGTGATGGCGCTGGCCAGGCTCTCCCACTCGTCATTCAGCGCGCCGTCAAACACGACAAGCAAACTTTCCACGGCATCCATCGGCGTGTCTCCCACTGGTGAAGGAAGTCCCTTCTACTATCCTGCCCCCCGAACGGGCACAGGTTACGGGGCAGGGGCCATACTTGGGGACGCTATGCCTACCCAGCTGCAATTCGCGCGTGAAGGCAAAATCACCGACGAAATGGCCTACGTGGCCGAGCAGGAAGAACTCACGCCCGAAGAGGTGCGCGGCCTGATCGCCCAGGGCCACCTGGTGATCCCCAAGAACATCAACCACGACTTCGCCCCGCGCGCCATCGGCCGCCGCACCAAGACCAAGGTCAACGCCAACATCGGCATCAGCAGCGACCACGGCAAGCTCGAGGAAGAGCTGGCCAAGCTCAAGGTCGCCATCGAGTTCGGCAGCGACTCGGTGATGGATCTCAGCAGCGGCTACCAGGACCTGGACGGCATTCGCCAGGCCGTGATCAAGAACAGCAGCGTGATGGTGGGCACCGTGCCGATCTACGGAGCCATGTCCGACAACATCATGCAGGGCCGCGGTTTCAAAGACTTCACCGCCCGCCGGCTGCTGGACGAAATCGACAAGCAGGGCCAGCAGGGCGTTGATTACATCACCGTCCACTGCGGCATCACCCGCCAGACCCTTAAGTATGTTGACGGCCGTCAGCGCATCGTGGGCATCGTCAGCAAGGGCGGCAGCGTGCACGCGGCCTGGATGCGCGCCACGGGCAACGAGAACCCGCTGTACGAGTACTTCGACGAGCTGTGCGAGATCGCCGCCAGGTACGACATGACCTTCAGCCTCGGCGACTCGCTGCGGCCGGGCGGAACCGGCGACGCGACGGACGCCGCGCAGATCCAGGAACTGCTGATTCTCGGCGAGCTGACGAAACGCGCATGGGCCAAGGGCGTGCAGGTGATGATCGAGGGCCCGGGCCACGTGCCGCTGGACCAGATCGCCGCCAACGTGCTCTTGCAGAAGCGTCTGTGCCACGGCGCGCCCTTTTATGTGCTGGGCCCGCTGACCATCGACACCGGCGCGGGCTACGACCACATCACGGGCGCGATCGGCGGCGCGGTGTGCAGCGCCGCGGGCGCCGACATGCTGTGCTACGTGACGCCCGCCGAGCACCTGCGCCTGCCCAACGCCGACGACGTGCGCCAGGGCGTGATCGCCACGCGCATCGCGGCCCAGAGCGGCGACCTGGCCAAGGGCGTGCCGTACGCCAAGCGCATCAACGATCGTATGAGCGAGGCGCGCAAGAAGCTGGACTGGGAAACCATGTACGCCTGCGCCATCGACCCCGTTGAGGCCCGCAAGTTCCGCCAGACCAGCGAGGACTACGACAGCGACGTCTGCACCATGTGCGGCGACCTGTGCGCCGTGCGCATGGACAATTTCACGGACCTCGGCTCGCGCGCGCCCGCGGACCTGAAGGAAATGCCCATGGCCGACGAGCGCCGTAAGCGCCGCGTGACCATGGCCGAGAAGCAGGTGGCCGAGGGCAGCTTCGACGAAATGGGCAACTGGCTGCCGCCCAAGCACGTGCAGGAGAAGCAGCAGGCCAAAGGCCGCCAGGCCAAGCTGGAGGCCAAGGTCCCATACGAGCGCGCCGATTCAGCAAGCTACAAGAAGGGCGCCGCCCCCGAGCCCGAGCAAGTCCTGCGCGACAAAGAGTAGCAGTGGCATGCGCATCCCTGCGCATGACTCGTTCCACGCGCTTCAAGCGCGTGGAACCCGCGCCAGGATGGCGCGGGCACTGATCACGCGCTGGAAGCGCGTGCCACCTCTTCCCAAGTCGATTCCCTGATGCCCTTGCCCACGCTACTCTTGCTGGGCATGCCGGACTGGTTTGAGCTTCTGCACCTTGAGCACGTGGACGCATGGTTCGACGCGCCCGCGTTGGCGTTGGCGCTGGCCCTTACTGTCGGCATGGCCGCGCTGGTGCTTGGCTCGGCCCTGCGTTTGCCCGGCATCCTGCTGGCCCTCGCCGCCGGCGTTGCTCTCGGCCCTGACTTCGCCAACGTGATCCGCCCGGCCGTGCTGGGCGACTGGCTGCGGGTGATCGTGGGTTTCTGCGTCAGCGTGATCCTGTTCGAAGGCGCGCTGTCGCTCAACCCCGCCCGGCTCAAGCGCGCGGCCTCGCCGGTGCGGCGGCTGGTCACGGTCGGCGCGCTGATCGCCGCCGGCGGCGCCGCTGTTGCCGCCCATTACGCCATGGGCTGGCGCTGGGAAATCGCGGCGCTGTTCGGCTCATTGCTGATCGTCACTGGCCCAACCGTGATTGCGCCACTGCTGCGCCGCATCAAGGCCGAGAAGACCGTCGCCACGGTGCTCGCCGCCGAGGGTGTGCTGGGCGACGCCGTAGGCGCCGTCACGGCCACGGTGGTGTTCGGCATCGCGGTCGCGCCCCACGCCGAGGACTTTGCCGGCGCCGCCGTCGAGTTCGGGCGCATCGTGCTGGTGGGGGGCGTGATCGGCTTCCTGGCCGGGCTGGTGATCTCGGTGTTCGGGCGCTGGAAGCGCATGTCGCTCGAGGGCCTGGGCCGCGTCACCACGCTGGCGCTGGTGGTGCTGGCCTTCCAGCTCAGCAACGTGGTCGCCCACGAAAGCGGCGTGGTGGCGGCCGTGGTGGCGGGCATGACGGTGGGCACGCTCGGCACCCAGAAGCAGGATGAGCTGATCGAGTTCAAGGAAGAGCTCAGCATCCTGTTCATCGGCCTGCTGTTCGTGATCCTGGCCGCGAACGTGCGCATCGCGGAGATCATCGCGCTGGCCGACCGCGCCGCGCTGGTGGCGGCGGCACTGGTGCTGGCGGTACGCCCGCTGTCGGTGCTGATCTCGACCATCGGCACGCCGCTGAGGGGGAAGCAGCGCCTGTTCATCGCCTGGATCGGCCCGCGCGGCATTGTGGCGGCCGCCGTGGCCTCGCTGTTCGCCACCGAGCTCGCGGCAAAGGGCGCCCCCGAAGGCGCAGAGTTCCGGGCCGTGGTGTTCCTGACCATCGTGGTGACCGTGACGCTCGCCGGCCTGACCGGCTGGCCCGTGGGCAAGCTGCTGGGCGTGCTGGCCAAGACCAACCAGGGCTGGCTGATCTTCGGCGCCAACCGGGTGGCGATCGCGCTGGCGCTGGCGCTGAAGGAAAACGGCGAAGAGGTCGTGCTGGTAGACCGCAACCGCGAAGCCTGCGCCGAGGCCGAGGCGGCCGGTCTAAGCGTGGTCATGGGCAACGGCCTGGACGCGACCACCCTGCTGCGCGCAGGCGTGGAAACCCGGCGCGGCGTGATCGCCATGACCGGCAACGATGACGCGAACCTGCTGTTCGTACAGACCGCCAAACGCCTGCATCACACCCTGCAGGCCAGCATCGTGCTTGGCGGCTCCAAGGGCGGCGTCACCACGCAGATGGTGGAAGAGGCCGGCGCGCGCACGTTGGGCGGGCGCAAGATGGACATCGCCCTGCTGGCGGCGATGGTCGAGGAAGGCCGCATGGAGACCATCCGGCGCAAGCGCGGCGACGTCGGCAAGGACAACGGCAAGACCGTGGTGCGCCGCGCCGGCGAGGTACCGATCCTGATCAAGCGCGGCGGGCGCCTGGTGCCGGCCGGCGACGATTACGAAGACGCCGAAGAGCTGGTGCTGCTGGCGCCCTCCAGCCAGTCGGCCAAGGCCCCCGCCGCCACGGAAAGCGCGCGCCGCCCGGCCGTGCGGTGAAATTGGCGGTTGGGTCGCGCATTGGATATGCTCGTGTTCCACGATGCGCGTGAAGACGGTCTACATCCTGTTCATCCTCGCTTGCGCCGCTGGCGTGATCGCCCTTGGCTTCGATCGCATCGAAGACGGCAAAATCGGGATCCTTGCCCAGATCATCGTGATCGCCGCCGTGCTGGCGCTGCTGGCCTACGGCCTGCACCAGCTGCTGTACGTCGTCAGCACCGACAAAGAAGGCGTGGTGGTGCGCGCCTTCCGCAAGCGCGTGATCCCGTGGGGCGCTTTGGCCGGCTGGAGTGATCTGCCCGAGGCGGCGCCGCACCAATCCGCCGCGCTGGTTGACCACCGGGGGCGAACGGTGCTGGTTATTTCGCGCCACCTGCACGAACACGAAGACGGCCTGCGCATGGTGCGGCTGGTGCTGCCGAAGCTGGAGCCCGCGCATTACCCCCTGTGGCGCGACCGCGCCGCGCTGTGGAACGCAGGGGCGGCCAACGTGGCCCTGTGGCTGGCGGGCGCCTGGTGGTTCGGCGCGGGCTGGCAGTGGTGCTGGCTGCTATGCGCCGCGGCGATCGCAACGCTGCTGGGCGGCGTGGCGCTGATGAAAGCCTCGGGCGGGCATGTCGGCCTGCTGCGCGGTTGGAGGCGCGTCAGCCTGTGGCCCGGGTTTGTGTTGCTGGGGCTGACCCTGCTGCCGCAGCCCCTGTGGTCTTACTCCTATCTCAAGGGCGGGCTGGTCGGCTGCAGCTGGCTGATCGGCCTGTTTGCGGCACTGCTGGGCGCCACGCTGCTGAAATCAATGCACTGGCGGCCCTTCGGCGGGGTTGCGTCGCTGGTGCTGACGGGCGTGCTGGGCGGCGTGCTGTTCGCCAACCTGAACACCACGCTGTGGGTTCCGGACCCGGTGGCGGACGTCGGCCAGGCCAGCGGCGTTCAGCCCTCAGGGCTGTTCGCGCGACGGGTGTACGCGGACCTCACGGAGAACACAAGCATCAGCCCGGCGGCGCTGCCCCAGAAGGGCGACCGCGTGCTGCGCTGGCGTGGGGAATCTTTGTTCGGCTTCCGCTGGGTGCGCCAGGAGCTGGGCCCGCCCGCCGATTCCGCGCCATAGCCGGGCGGGCTGTCGCGCCCCGCGCCCATGATGTATCTTTTCCGCACCGGCACGGACCGCGCATGCGCATCTGCATCCTGTCACGCAACCCCACGCTCTACTCGACCCGCCGCTTCAAAGAGGCCGCCGAGGCGCGCGGCCACACGGCCATCATCGTCGATTACCTGCGCTGCTACGTGGACATCACGGCGCGCAGCCCGAAGGTAATGTACACCGGGCGCGCGCTGCAGAAGTTCGACGCCATCATCCCGCGCGTGGCCAGCAGCGCGGACTCGGCCTACGGCGCGGCGATCGTGCGGCAGTTCGAGATGATCGGCAGCTACAGCCTGAACGCCAGCCAGGCCATTGTGCGCAGCGGCGACAAGCTGCGCAGCCTGCAGCTGCTCTCGCGCCAGAACGTGGATTTGCCGCGCACCAGCTTCGCCCACGCGACACTCAGCAAGGACGACCTGATCGACCTGGTTGGGCCCCCTCCCCTGGTGATCAAGCTGCTGCAGGGCAGCCAGGGCGCCGGCGTGGTGCTGGCGCCCACGCGCAAGGCCGCCGAGGCGGTGATCAGCGCCTTCCAGCAGCTGAACGCCAACTTCCTGGTGCAGGAGTTCATCGCCGAGGCCGAGGGCCGCGACATCCGCGCCTTCGTGGTGGGGGGCAAGGTGGTGGCGGCCA
This sequence comes from Planctomycetota bacterium, assembly GCA_020638635.1. Lineage (GTDB taxonomy): Bacteria > Planctomycetota > UBA8742 > UBA2392 > UBA2392 > JACKID01. The sequence goes on along the minus strand of JACKIE010000003.1, from coordinate 45,684 downwards.
TGGAGCGCAGCGCGCCCCCCGGCGACTTCCGCAGCAACCTGCACCGCGGCGGCACGGCCAAGGCGATCAGGCTGACCAAGCGCGAAGAGCGCGTGGCGATCAGCGCCGCCAAGGCCATGAACCTGAACGTCGCGGGCGTGGACCTGATCCGCGCCAAGCGCGGGCCGCTGGTGCTTGAGGTGAACTCGTCGCCGGGACTCGAGGGCATCGAGACCGCCACCAAGGTTGACGTGGCCGAGCAGATCATCGAATACATCGAGAAGAAGGTAACGGAAAGCGAAGCCCAGAACCCGCAACGCAAGAAGGTGGACGCGTAGAGCAGGGGACAGGTTTCAGGTTTCAGGGGACAGGGTGTATGTTCGCGGGCGACCCTGACCCCTGAAACCTGAGCCCTGAAACCTGATTCCATGTCCGACACTGAATCCGCCATCCGCCGCCAGCTGGCCGAGCAGGTGCAGGAGACCTTCGCATCCGCGCTCAATGCCGTAACCTGGGCGCTGTTGCGTCAGCCCGACCGCAGCGAGCCGGACGACGAAAAGATGCTGTATGCCGCCTTCGCTTCGGCCTACCACTACCTGGAAACCGGCACCTTCCTTGAGCACCAGCGCGCGGAGTGGTTGATCAGCCGGGTGTACGCAGCGCTGGGCAACGGGCCGGAAGCGCTGCGCCACGCCGCGCGCTGCATGGGCCTGACCACCGCACACCGCGACCAACTGCCCGACTTCGACCGCGCCTTCGCGCTGGAGGCGCTGGCACGCGCTCACGCCACGGCCGGCAACGCGGACGAAGCCGCCAGGTATCGCGCCGAAGCCGAGCAGGCCGGCAACGTGATCGGCGACGAGCAGAGCCGCAAGGTGTTTTTCGAAGAGCTGAACGCCGGGTAAGCGCTGCGCCCGGCCGTCCACGAACGGAATGACTCATGATCCAACGCGACGAACTGATCGACTCGATGCTGGAGGAAATCCGCATCATCAAGTATCTCGCCCGCCGCATACCGGCCGAGCGCCTGCACTGGCGACCATCGCCTGGGCAGCGCAGCATGCACGAACTGATGCAGTACCTCACGCGAGCGGGTGAAGGCATCACGCTCACGCTGGTCAACGGCAACCGCGACCACGCGGAGCGGCTGCTCAAGCGGGCGGAGAGCGTGACGGCACGGAACTTCGAGCAGCTGATGGACGAGCAGGCGGCGGGGCTCAAGCGCGCCCTTGAGGGAGTTTCCCACGCGCGGCTTGCCAACGAGCGCGCCGCCATGCCGTGGGGAGGCCCCGGGATGAGCCTGGGCGCGGCGATCATGAACAGCGGCCTGAAGTTCCTGTCTGCCTATCGCATGCAGCTGTTCCTGTACCTCAAGCAGCTGGGGCGGCAGGAGCTCGGCACCGCACAGTGTTGGGCCGGGCGCGAACCCGCACCGAAGTAATGGGCTGGTTCCGCTACCCGTCAAGCGCCTTGAACCACTCGGTAAGCATCGGCTCGGGCCAGAAGCGCGAAGGCAGAATCCAGGTGGCCTCGCTGTATCGCGGCGCGATCACCAGCGGGAACAGCGAATCAGCCAGGAACGGCACGGGCAGGTGGCTGCGCACCACCATGCCGCAGGTGTAAGTGGCAGGTCTGCCGCCGGTCATGCTTTTCGGGATCGGCAGGCGCAGTTGCCGCTCATGCTCGTCATGCAGCATGTCGGCGAAGCGCTGCACTTCCGGGTCGCCGGTCTGCTGACCCTTCGTTTCGAACAGCCCGTGGGCAATTTCGGCCAGGCCGTCCACGTCTTCCTCAAACCAGGAGTCCGTGCTGTACAGCCATGCAGCCGGCGCGTCTTCGGAGTCTTCCTGGAACAGCACCTGGTTGGCCTGGATCAGGAAACCCCAGACCACCTGGCCGTTCTCCATGATGGCCTTCATGCTGCGGTACTGTTCCCAGATCCTGTCGTTGCGGTCGCCCTGCATCCAGGCCGGCGGTCGGACGCGCAGGTCGTTCATCTCATCGGCAGTAAACTTGCGAGGCGCGGCGCGGAAGTTGTGGCGCGCCTCGGCCAGCATCAGGCTGAAGATACCCTGGTCTGACACGATCGCCTCCGCATGAAAGGACCAGCGGGGCGATCATAGAGACGCCGGTAGGGGGAATCAGCAAGAATCGCGATGCCCCATGGCGGGGGCGGCCTACGGCGCTCTGAGGCGTGCCACGTAGCCGCCATCGTGCCAGGCGGGCACGGGCAGCAGGTAGTTCTCGTACTCGACTTCCCAGTCGTCTTCGCGGCGCTTGTCGCCGACCTTGCCGCGCAGGAAGCGGTGGATTACGTCCGGGCCTTCATCCAGCAGGATGCTGCACACGCTGTACACCAGCACGCCGCCGGGTTTCAGGTTGGCGGCCGCGTTCTCCAGTATCCGCAACTGCAGGGCGTTCAGGTCGCGCACGGCGTTTTCGTCGATGCGGTGGCGTGCCTCCACGCGGCGCGCCAGCACGCCGCTGTTGCTGCACGGCGCGTCCACCAATACGCGATCGAACTGCTCGGGGAACTTCACCTCGGCCGCGTCGGCCTGCACCATGGCGATGCTGCGATAGCCCATGCGCGCGACGTTCTGGCGGATCAGCTCGATCTTCGGTTCCGTCACGTCGCAGGCCAGGATCTTCGCGCGGTCGCCGGTCAGCTCCGCCAGGTGGCCGGCCTTGCCGCCCGGGGCGCTGCACAGGTCCAGCAGCATTTCGCCCGGCTTGGCCTGCAATGCGGGAGCCACCAACTGCGCCGAGTAATCCTGCACGTAGAAGGCGCCCAGGGCCCAGCTTGGGTGTTCGGTCAGGTTGCGCACCTTCGCGGGCAGGGCCAGCGCCGTGGTGTCAAACGGCGTCTGCACGGCCTCGACGTCCGTGCCGCGCGCGGTCCACCACTGGGCCAGCTCCTGCCAGCCGGCGCTGAGCGGGTTGGGCCGTACCCAGGTGGCGGGGCGTTCGATGGTTGAGATCGCGACCTGCGTGGCGGCCTCGGGGCCGTGCTGCTCGATCAGCCGCTCAACCAGCCAGCGCGGCAGTGAGCCAACGATCGAAAGGTGTGCAGCCAGGTCCTTGCCGGGGTCGGGAAAGATCGCGCGTTCCGCCACCAGCATACGCCCGCCGCCAAGGCGCGCGCGGTCGGCCCACAGGGGCGGCGGCTGGTGGGCATCGACCAGCGCCCGGTAGTACTCGGGCTCGGTCTGTTCCACGCGCACGAACTCGCCCAGCCGGCGCACCAGCGCATTCACGAAGCCGCGCCCCTTGTGGTCGGGCGTCAGCAGGTCCACGGCCGCGTTGCCGTGGGCGTAGGCCGCGCGCGGGTCATCAAGCAGGTACCAGGCCAGAAACAGGTGCAAGGCCGCACGCACGTCCGGGTCGAGCTCGCTGGGCGGGCGCGACGACAGGTGCGCCACCAGGTGATCGAACAGGAAGGCGAAGCGCACTGCGTCTTCCAGCATGGGCAGCACGCGGTGGGCGGCCTCGGTGTTGTGGCCCTGGTACTTGAGGGTGGCCTGCACGGCGGGCTCAAGCAGGTCGCCGGGTTTCATGCGGCGCAGGGTTTCGAAGGCCGCGCGGCGCGGGTCCAGCTCGTGCACGGTGCGGGCGTGGGGCTTGCGCCGCTCGCCGCGCTGCTTGAAGGGGCGTTCGTTGCGCTGGCCCTTGGGCTGGCCGTAGGGGCGTTTGGAGGGGGCAGGCCCCGGCTGGCGGGCGCGTCCGCGAGGTCGATCAGTCATGGGGCCAACATAGTGGGGGATTGGAGGAAACCAAGGTGGTGGCGGGAACAGGAGCCGCAAGCGCAAGCGCGCGGCAAAACCCGCCTCCTGCCTCCCGCCTCCTGATTCCTGAACCGACGCCCCTTGGACTGACACTCCGGAATGATACTCTCATCCCCCTTGGAAACGCGGGCCCGGTCAACCACCGGGCCTTGCTGATCGTTTAGTTAACGCAGAGGTTGCTCGGACATGAAGCACTGCCTTTTGATCTGGACCCTGGCCGTCACGGCCGCGATTTCCCTGGCCGCCGGCGACTACGCCGACGAAGTCAAAGACCTGGGTGACAAGAACAAGCGTTCCGCCGCCAGCGAGGCCCTGGCCAAGGCCGGCGCAGACGCCTTCACGGACCTGCTCGACGGCCTGAACGAAAACCCTGAAGAAGAAGGCGTCAGCGCCGACATCAAGGCCGAACGCAGCGCCCGTCGCCTCGAGTGCGCCCGCCTGCTGGGCGGCCTGAACGACACCCGCGCCAGCGCCGACCTGGTGCGCCTGCTGGAAGCCCAGGCTGTGGAGAACCCGGCCTACCCGTGGCTGGGCGCCGCCTGCGCCAACGCGCTGGGCCGCCTGTGGGCCGAGAAGCCCGCGGGCACCGACCGCAACGCCATCGTCGGCAGCCTGAAGCTGTACGCGTTGGACGCCAAGCTGGACAACCGCGTGCGCTGGGGCGCCCTGCACGGCCTGGCGCACCTGAAGGCCGAAGCCGCCAGCGTTTCGCCGATGATGACCGACGCCGCACTTGAGCTGCTGCTGCGCTCGGCGGCCATGGAAGTGGTGGTTGCCTGCAAACACGCCCCCTCGGCCGACGCGCTGCTGGACATCTGGGAAACCCAGCGCTTGGGCCCCAAGGGCGAGGACGGCAAGCGCACCGGCGCGGTATCGAAAGACTACACAAAGCCGCTGGGCATGCAGGCCCTGTTCGGCCTTGCGTCCATGGGCGACAAGCGCGCTGTGGACGGGCTGGTGGACGTCACCACGCTGAACGAGTTTGCCGCCTACGCCCAGCTGCGCGATGAGGCCGTGCGCCAGATGAAGACCGAGGCGCTGCTGTCGGAATCCCTGGCCGCGCTGGTGGGCACGTTTAAAGATGTAGACAAGCCCACCGCCCGCGGGCGCGCGGCGCAGACGCTGGGCGACCTGGGCGCCCGGGGCGTGACGGCGTTCCTGGCCGTGGCCGACGACGAGGCGCCCAAGCCCAAGGAAGGCGAGCCCGCGGACAAGTACCCCGCCGACCACTACGCCAAGGAAGTGGACGCCTACCTGACTTCGCTGCGCAGCGACGACGCGCTGAAGGCGTTCGTCGAGGCTTACGGTAACCTGCCCGCGGAGTCCAAGTCACTGCGCCAGAAGATCATCGACCACCTGCTGAACAACCGCAACGCGCTGAAGGAAGCCAGCCTGGCCTTGTTCCGCACCGCGGCCGACGACGAGAGCCTGGAGGCGCCCAAGCGCGCTCAGGCCATCAACGCCTGGGCCGAGGCCAAGGGCAAGGAGTCGTTCGACGACCTGGTGCGCTGGGCGAAAAGCGCCGACGGCGTAATCCGCGCCCAGGCCGTGCAGAACCTGGGTCGCAGCTACATCCCGCTGGCCAAATCGCTTCCTCTTCTGAAGGAGGCGCTGGCCGACAAGGGCGCCGACTACGCTAAGGCGCGCGAAAACGCGATCCAGGGCCTGCAGCGCAGCGACGAAAAGGAACTGCTGCCCCTGTTCATCGACTCGCTGGACCCGGAGAAAGAGACCAGCGCCGAGGTGCGCAACGCGGCCCTGAAGTCGATCGACGTGTACCGCCGCAACGCCAAGGCCAGCGACGAAGACGTGTTCGGGGCCGTGAAGGGCCGCGTGGCCGACCCCGACGAAAACGTGCGCGCCACGGCGATCCGCATCGCCTCGACCATGGCCCAGCGCATGGGCAACCGCACCGAAGGCGTCGAGATCATCGAGAAGGCCCTGGGCGACTCCAGCAAGGAAGTGCGCCTCCAGGCTTACGGGCAGGTGGTGCTGGTGGCCGGCGAGATCAAGGCCGACAAGGTGATCAGCGCGGCGCTGCTGGAGGAAACTCCCGACCTGAAGGGCAACGCCGTGCAGGCGCTTTCCAGTCTCAGCGCGTTCGGTGACAACAGCGAACAGCAGCAGCGCCTGGTTGACCTCGCACTGGGCGTGGTCGAGGACCGCGTGCGCGAGAACGCGGCCAAGGACCTGCTGGGCAAGCTGGGCCAGGGAGCTCTGTTCAACTACACTTCCGACAAGCTGCGCGCGCGCATCGAGGCCCTGACAAGCGCCGAACGCAAGGAATACGTCAAAGTCCCCGTACTGGTGCGCACGCTGATCGCCATCCGCGACGACACCTACTTCAGCAACGTGCAGACTCTGGCGGAAGTTCCCAACGTGGAGTTGCGCCGAGCCTGCGTCGAGTACGTCAAGGAGTTCGGAACCAAGAACGACCTGCCGTTCCTGCGCACACTCAAGGACCGTACTGACGCGGCGGCGGAGGCTCTGCGCCCGGACATCGAGCAGGCTATTGCAACGCTGGAAGGCAGGTAAGTGCCGGATTTTCGGACCCTTACACAGGGTCCGTGCGTAGTAAAGTTAGCCCCATTCGCGCCCCGATGAGCAGGAGGCTGAGCTTGCGAACCCGAACCCTGTTCCTGCTGATTGCAGGCTTCGGAATCGTCGCGGCCCTCAACCGGCCCGGTGCGCCGGTCATCGCACAGGACGAAGGGGGCCTGGTCGTAAACCCCGAACTCTACCTGCCCGTGGGGCGGGTGGACGACGGAGTCATGTACAAGATCCGCGAGGCCCGCCAGCGTGAGCAGGAGGCCATTGAGCTGGCCACCGCCGGCAAAGAGAAGGATGCCTTCGAGAAGTGGCGCGACGCGTTCGGCCGCTACCACCACTTGCGCGAGGAGTACCTGAAGGACGACCTGCCCCGAAATGCGGAACTGCTGGTGCGGGAAGAGAACCGCTTCGTCAACCTGACAAAAAAGCAGAAGCAGAATCTTTCCGTTTACTCGGAAAACTGGATTCCGCTGGCGGACTACATCAATTCGCGTTTCCGCATCCCCGACTGGCCCCCGGCACTCAAGAGCCGCCTCGAGTTGCAGCAGGCCGCCAAGGGCGCCGAGATGCTGAGGCTTGCCCTGCAGAACGGCGACCAGCAGATGTTGCGCCGGTGCGCGCGCTTCTACCAGTTCAGCCAGGCCGGGCGCACCGCCCTGCGGCTGCTGGCCGAGCAGGCACTGGAGAGCGCCGACGCGGTTTCCGCAGTGCGCTGGCTGGAGGAATACAGGCTGAGTTGGGCCGACGACTTCGAGCGCGATGCCGCCCTGCAGGTGCAGTACGTGCGAGCCTGCCGAGACGCAGGCATGGCATACAAACTCGGCAGAATTCTGCGAAAACTGGAGCGTTCGGGCTTCAGCGCCGAAGTGGACGTCGGCGGGCGCAAGGTGAAGAGCCTCGACTACATCCGAGAGAGTACCCAGGAGCTTCCGCCGGCGATGCGCCCCGAACTGGCGAGTCCGGGCTGGCGCACACTGCAGGGCGACGGTGCGCGCAACGGCGTCGCGCCGCCTATCGAGAGCGTGAACGAAATGCTTGACCTGGGCCCCGAGGATGGCGCCCAGGGGTTCAAGTTGGTGGAAAAGATCCCCGGCCTGGATGTGCAGCCGGAAGAGTACAGCGGTGAGGAGCCGCCCGCGCAACCCGTGGTGTTCCCGACGGTGCACGAGAGCGGGTTCTTCGTGCACCGCGTCTCGGCCGCCGAGGGCGACAATGAAAAACTGATGTGGTTCCGCCACGGGCGCGAAGCGAATCCGACGCCGCTGGAGGTTCCCAAGAACCTGCGCTACTCGCCGCGACAACAACAACCGAACCGCTGGGGCTGGGGCCGCGGCGGACCCGTGCGTCCGCGTTACAGGGTGCTGGCTTCCAGCATAGGCCGACTGCGTTGGGAACTCGACAACCGCGAAAGCGACGTTCTGTTCGCGGTGATGGGCACGGGCAGCCCCAGCCGCGAAAAGGGCGGCGATCCAACGGGCAACCAGATCCAGGGATTCGACCTGGGGGCGGACGCAGCCCTGCGAGTCACCCTGCCCAACCGCAAGATCGAGGAAAAGGGCGGCGACTGGGAGTTCCTGAAGGACACGGTGTTCAGCGGCGCGCCTCTGATCCGCAACAACAAGCTTTACATCGCGGGCGCATACACCGCCAAAGACAGCTACGAAGTCTGGATGTGCTGCTTCGACGTCACCCCCAAGGGCGACCCCAGCACAGGAGAGGGCAAGCTGGTATGGCGCACCCAGTTGTGCGCCAAGAAGCTCCAGAGCATGCCCTGGGGCGGCTGGGGCGGCAACGAGCCCGTCACGCTGCCCGAGATAAGCAGCGTCGCCGAGCAGGGCGGCATGCTGTACTGCTGCACCCATGCGGGCGCCATCGCCGGCGTGGACCGCACCACCGGCGAGTTGTGCTGGGTCGCGCGCTACGGACGCTACATCGGCGGGATGCTCGACGGCTGGTTCACCAACGCGCCGATCGCCGCCAGCGGGTTCGTGGTCGCCGCACCGTACGACCACAGGCTGGCCCTGGTGCTGGACGCGGTGACGGGTGGACACATGGCTGAATACCCGAATCGCGGACGCGGGGCGATCGGCGAATACGAGCACGTGTTGGGCGTGATGGACAACCGCCTGATCATCCAGGGGCGCTCCAAATTGTACTCTGTCGGGCTGACCAGCTTCCGCGCGGGCGGCACGCGCGAAGCCGACTGGGGTAGCCTGCACTTCGAAGCCGAGTACGCCACGGGCGACAAACCCCAGGGACGCGGCGTGATCGCAGGTGACCGCGTGCTCGTGCCGTTCACGCAGGCATCGTCGCCCTACGTTGCAATCTACGACGTGAGCTCAGGGAAGCTGTTGACCAAGGTGAAGCTGGAGGGGCTGAAGGCCGGCTCCCTGATGACCACCCTGACGGTGTACTGCCGCGGTGAGGCGTACAAAGATCCGGACGGGCTGACTCGATATCGACCCTGCACCCTGACAGACCCGAAGACCGGCAATGTCTACAATGTGGAACACCTCAAGAACGGCGAGACGTTCAAGTTTCCCTCCGGGGAGACCTCGACCGTAAAGAAGGAAACTTTCCTGGTTGTCGCGTCGGCCCAGTGGGTCTACGTGTACAAGGCTGAGTAGGGGCGACGCTCGCGTCGCCCGCCCGGAGGAACAGAATCCAATGGCGGAACAACAACAACTGGCAGGCGACGACCTCAAGGCAGTGCAGGAGCTTCGCGACGCGCACGACCGCATCGTCAAGCAGCTCCACAACGTGGTGGTGGGCCAGGAAGAGGTCATTGAGCAGACCCTGATCGCGATCTTCGCGCGCGGCCACGCGCTGCTGGTCGGCGTGCCCGGGCTGGCGAAGACGTTGCTGATTCGAACGCTCGCGGACACCATGTCCCTAAGATTCAGCCGCATCCAGTTCACGCCCGACCTTATGCCCAGCGACATCACCGGCACGGAGGTGCTGCAGGAGGACAAGGCCACCGGCGCCCGCGAGTTCAAGTTCCTGCCGGGCCCGATCTTCGCCAACATCATCCTGGCCGACGAAATCAACCGCACGCCACCCAAGACCCAGGCCGCGCTGCTTGAGGCCATGCAGGAGCACCAGGTCACGGCCGGCGGCCGCCGCCACAAGCTGGAGCAGCCGTTCTTCGTGCTGGCGACCCAGAACCCGATCGAGCAGGAAGGCACCTACCCGCTGCCCGAGGCGCAGCAGGACCGCTTCATGTTCAACATCAACGTGGACTACCCCACGGAAGATGAAGAAATGCAGATCATGAAGATGACCACGGCGACATACGCGGGCAAGGTTGACCACGTGCTGGACGGCGCCAAGATCATGCGCCTGCAGGAACTGGTGCGCAAAGTGCCCATCAGCGAACACGTGATCAAGTACGCCATGCAGTTCGCGCGCCTCACGCGCCTCAACAACCCGCAGACGCCCGACGAGATCAAGCGCCTGCTGGCCTGGGGCGCCGGTCCGCGCGCTTCCCAGTACCTGATTCTCGGCGCCAAGGCGCGCGCCGTGCTGAACGGCCGTTACTACGTCAGCGGCGACGACATCCGCGCCGTGGTGCACCCGGTGCTGCGCCACCGCATCATCCCGAACTTCAGCGCGGAGGCCGAGGGCATCACCAGCGACGTGATCATCGACAAGCTGATCCAGATGATCCCGCGCGCCGAGGCCGAAAGCCTGACCGACGCCAGGCTGCCCGACGTGACCCGCTAGACCGGACGACACACAGATCAAAGCCCAGCCCGCCTGGGGTGAGTTTATCGAACTCCAAGGGCTGGGGTGCCAATGAGCGAAACGGAAACAGACAAGCAGAAGGAGAAAGACGAAGCTCTCCAGGCCCGCAAAGAGGAGCTGGAAGAAGAGCTCGAGCGCTACGCGCAGGCAGGCGCTTTCAGCCCCGGCCTGGTCAAGTTCACCCGCTGGCTCAGCAGGCTGCTGTACCTCGGCATGGCCGTCGCCTTCATGGTCATGCTCTTCCAAGGCTGGGGCAAGGTAAGCGAGGAAAAGTATCAGGAGGCCGTGCAGCGCGCGATTGACATCAAGAAGACGGCCGACGAAGCCAGGGGCAAGCTGGCCGAGTCCGAAGGCGGAAGAGCGGTCGCCGAGACCCGGGCGACCCTGCTGCAGAACGAGCTGGACGCGCTGAAGACGGGCCCGGCGGTCGCGGACCGGGCGCAGGACAAGGCCCGCGACCTGGTGTGGCGCGCCTGGGGCGAGCAGGCGGCCGCCGAGCTGTGGCGCGAAAAACTGGCTCACGGTGGGGGAGAAAGCCAGTTCCCCGACCCGGGCCAGGCGGCAAAGCAGGCCGTGGAGCAGTTGGCAGGATCATCGGCGGGGGCGCGGCTCTCGCTGCTGAAGGAGATGGTGGACTTCGGCGAGGTGCTGGTGACAGGCGCGGCGCTTGAGCAGGTAAAGTCGCCGCAGCCGGAAGTGCGGGCCATCGCGGCGATGCTTCTCGGGCGCCTGCGCACGGAGGAATGCAAGCTGGCGCTGAAGAGCGCCATTGAGCACGAAGCAGATGGGGCGGCCCGGCGCGAGATGTTGTTCAGCTACGGCCTGGCCTGGTCCGGCGAGCTGGAGAACGAATACGAGGCGGAAGCCTGGGCGGGCTTTGCGGCCACGCAGTACAAGCAGGTCGCCAGGCTGGCCGAAGCATATAAGAAGGCGCCGGAGGACAGGCGCCTGGAGATGCTGGCTCTGCTGGCGGAGGCGGACGGGGGAGAGTCGCTTGAGCTGTTCGCTCAGGTCGCAACGTCGGACCGTGCGCCGGCGGAAAAGATCGTCGCCGTGCGCTGGCTGGGCAAGCAGGACAGTGAGCGGGCAAAGACTCTGCTTAAGTCCCTGAGCGAGGGACAAGGAATTCTTGCGCAGGAAGCAAAGGCAGCACTTAAGGAATAGGGGAAGCGGTTTCCCTGGAGCCTGAAACCCGAACCATGGCTGAACCGTACCAGAGATATCTCGACCCGCAGGTGCTGAACAACATCCGGCACCTGGAAGTCACCGCGCGCAACGTGGTGGAGGGGTTCATTTCCGGCATGCACCGCTCGCCGTACCGGGGCTTCAGCGTCGAGTTCGCGCAGCACCGCGAATACGTGGCCGGCGACGACCTGCGCTTCCTTGACTGGAAGGCCTACGCCAAGTCTGACAAGTACTACATCAAGGAATATGAGGAAGAGACCAACTTCCGCGCCGTGATCGTGCTGGATGCCAGCGAATCCATGCGCTACCAGAGCGGCGAGAACCAGTCCAAGATGGAGTACGGCAAGTACATGGCCGCCAGCCTGGCCTACCTGATCCAGAAGCAGTCCGACGCCGCGGGCCTGGCCCTGTTCGACGAAAAGCTGTTCGACTGGGTGCCGCCCGCCAACAGCCAGGTCACCCTGATGCGCATGCTCGCCACCATGCACGAGCGCGCGCCCCAGAAGAAAACCAACATCGGCGAAGTGCTGACCGACGTGGCCCAGCGCACCGGCCGGCGCGGCATGGTGATGGTGATCAGCGACCTGTTCGACGACCTGAAGCACCTCAAGAAAGGCCTCGAGCACCTGGCCGCGCGCAAGCACGACGTGATCGTGTTCAACGTGATGGACCCCATGGAGCGCGAGTTCACCTTCGACCGGCTCACGCAGTTCCTGGGCATGGAGGGCTACCCGGACCTGCTGGTGGATCCGCGCAGCCTGCGCAAGGCGTATCTGGAAGAAGTAAACCACTTCACGGCCGAGGTGCGCCGCGTATGCCTGCGCGCCAAGGCCGACTTTCAACTGATGGACACCAGCATGCCGCTGGGCGTGGCCCTGCAGGCCTACCTGGCAAGAAGGACCGGAACGAGAGCGTAGCTGGATTTTGGATTTTCGATTTTGGATTTTGAATTGAGCAGCAACAGCAAACTACAGCTTCACACAAAGCCACAAAGCCACGAAGACAAGGCTCTTCGTGTCTTCGTGCCCTCGTGTGAGTCCAACAATCCAAAATCCAAAATCCAAAATCCAGAATCAGCCCGGAGGGCTTCCTGATGCCTACCTGGCTGATCTGGACACTTGGACTTGGCGTGCCGCTGACCGCGGCCGCGGTGCCGATCATCATCCACCTGATCAACCTGACGCGCTACCGCAAGGTGGACTGGGCGGCCATGGAATTCCTGCTGCGCGCCTACCAGAAGACGCGTCGCAAGCTGCAGATGGAAAGCCTGATCATGCTGCTGCTGCGCATCGCGGCGGTGATCCTGATCGCGGCGGCGCTGTTCCCCATGGGCTGCGAGCGCATCAAGGACTGGGCCGACGAAAGCCTGGGGCTCACGCGCGGCAGCCTTTCCACCGATTCACCCCTGCACCTGGTGCTGGTGCTCGACAACAGCGCCAGCATGGGCTACGAGCAGGAAGGCCAGACCAGCTTCGACCGCGCGCGACAGTACGCGCTGGCCGTGGTGGACAGCCTCGAGCCCAACCGCGACCGCGTCACCATCATCCGCATCTCGGACGTCTACGTTCCGCCGGGATTGGGCGGAACGGCAATGACCGACGAAGAGGCGTCCAAGAGCCGCCGTCGCCGCGTCGGCCAGTTGAGTTCGCTGAACATCGAGGCCGCGCGGCGCGAAATCACGGCTACCTCGCTGGCCGCCGTGGACACCAACATGCTGGCCGCGTTCCGTGAGGTCGCCCGCGTAGTGGACTCTACGCCGGAAAGCGACGCCGTGGGCCTGGTAGTGGTCTCCGACTACTGCATGAGCGGCTGGGGAGAGTTGCGCAAGGACGGCCCCGCAAGCGCGGAGTTCATGGAGACCACCAACCGCATCTATGAACGGCTGCGAAAGTCGGGAACCTCCATGACGTTCTACGACGCCGGCTTCGACAACACGCAGAATGTAGCAATCACGGACGTGCGCGTGGCCGAGCGCATCATCGGCAACGGCATGGAAGCCGGCGTGTTCGTGGACCTGGCCTACTATGCTTCCTCCACCCGCGCCGAGCGCCGCGCCGTGCGCCTGAAGTATCGCGTGGACGGCGGCACGGAGAAGCCCTTTTCGGCCACCATCGAGCTCTCTCCCGGCGAGCCGCGCACCAACATCCCGCTCACGCTTTCTCCCCGCGAGCTCGAGTTGAAGGAAGACGAGCAGAAAAACGGCGCTTCGCGCGTGATCGAAATCTTCACCGAGCAGGCAGATGCCCTGAAGGCCGACAACACCCGCAGCCTGGTGGTGCACGTGGTTCCCAGCATTCCGATCCTGGTGGTCAACGGCTCTCCGCACCCGGACCCGGACAAGGATGAAACCTTCTACCTCGAGACGGCGCTGGGCATCAGCAGCAGCCGAATCGAGGGCGAGGCCGGCGACGAGCCCGCCGTGCGCATCACGCCCAACCGCGTGGTCACCATGCGCGCCGATCAGCTTGCCGCCGTGGACAGCTTCCTTGACTACCGTCTCGTGGTGCTGGCGAACGTGCGCGACATACCCGAGGGCGTGGCGGGCAAACTGGCTGACTTCGTGGACGCCGGCTTTGGGCTGCTGATCTTCGACGGCGGGCAGGTTGACTACCAGAAGTACAACGCCTTGCTTTACCAGAAGGGCCAGGGACTGCTTCCCGCCAAGCTGGGTCGTCCCGCGGGCAGCGACGACGGCGACACAGCCCCTCACTTCAACCTGGCGCCCGGTGATCGTGAACACCCCGTAATCAAACTGTTCAGCGACACGCCCGAGAACCTGGCGATCATCACCGAGCCGCAAGGCATCCGAAACTGGCGCAGCGTCGAGCTGCCCCAGGGCGTCGAAGCGGATCCCCTGCGCCCGACGCGGGTGCTGCTGAATGTCAACACCCCCGGCCAGCCCCAGCCGTTCATGCTGGAGCGCCCTTACGGCCGTGGCCGGGTCGTCTACGTCAGCAGTTCGGCGTCCGGCGCTTGGAACAGCCTGTGGCGCGTAGGCAACGGGCTGCCGCTGTTCCTGTACCTTGAGGTGGCGGGGTACCTGACGGCCAACGAGGCACGTTACAGCAACCTGGCGGTGGGTGAGCCTTATCGCCGCGTGCTGCGCGTCACCGACATCGCGCCCGGTTACACGGTGCGGGATCCCGCTGGCACGACGACCGAGCTTGTCAGTACGGCTGAGGACAACCTGAAGCTGCTTGAGTTCGGCGGCACGGCTCAGCCCGGCGTCTATACGGTGACGGCGCTGGACCGCATGGAAGGCGGCGAGACGAAGAAGAAGTGGCAGGAGCGCTTCGCCGTGAACCTGGAGGCGCGCGAGTCGGACGTGGCCAAACTCAGCCCGGTCGAGAGACCCGCAGGCACGGAAGCCGGCGTTGACGCACGCGCCGACGTGGAAGCAGCCCTGAAGGAGGCCCTGGGCCACGAGGATTTCCTCCTGGTGCGCAGCGGCGAAGAACTGGGAGACGGAGGTCCCCTGGGCGGAGACGAGGGCAACCGCGAGTGGATGTGGCTGGCAATCCTGGGCGTTGCTTTCCTGGTGTTCGAGACCTTGTGGTCCGGAGTGATCAGCAAGCCTGAGGACTAGTCGATTTTGGAATTTGGAATGAACTGCAACGGCAACGGCAGGTTTCAAACAAAGGCACAAAGCCACGAAGACAGGCTGTTTCGTCACTCCGTGGTTTCGTGTGGCAACGGCTTGAAGCCAGCATCCAGAAGCCAGCGTCCAGAATCGAGCTATCAGGCAAGTTCGTTGGCAATGTTCCTGGTCCAGTAAGAAGAGAGATCCTGGTGTCAACCGGTTTGAAAATCGTGATGTCTGTGTTCGGCGTGCTGCTGGCGGTCGTCGTCGTGTCCGTGGTGTACGGCGCGATCTTCCCCGAGCGCATCCTGCAGGTCGTCGCGCCCGACTCGATTTTCAACTGGGAAAACTTCAAGCCGCTTTCGCGCGAGCCCGGGTTGCTCGGCATCTCGCCGCTGATCTGGACCGCGCTGTTCGTCGTGCCGATCGCGGTCGGGCTTCCGATCCTGATCTACATCTACGAGAAGAAGCGCGTCCCGGCCGTGACTCGTGGTTTCATGGCCGCCATGCGCATGGTGATTCTGCTGCTGCTCTACCTGCTGCTTGCGGGCCCGTCGCTGGTGGACACCGAGAAATACGTGGAGGGCAGCAAGGTCGCGATCCTGATCGACGACAGCCTTTCCATGGGAGGCGAATCGCGCGAGTTCCCGATTTTCAACGTACTGGACGACCGCGAGTCGAACGATGTCAAAGCGACCCGGGACCAGCTCGAGCGCTTGGGGATGCGTATCGAAAAGCCGCCGGCGCAGGGCTTCGTGACGCTGACCGAAGATGAACTGGCGGTGCGCAGCTTCGTGCGAAAAGTGGTGCGCCAGCGCGCCGGCCGACTGATGGAGCGGCTGAAGGGCCTGCACGGCGGCGAGTTCATGGTTCGCGACTGGCAACAGGCGCGCAGCGACGTGGAACGTCTGTCAGCCGAGGCCGACCTGCTGCAGTCCGCCCTGTCCGGCGAGCTGGCCAAGCCGGAAGGCCAGGCCGACGAGGGAGAAGTCCGCCGGCTGGAGACCGCGTTGAACGAGAAGCTGTCCGAGATCCAGCGCCGCGAAGCCCGTTTCGCTGAACTGCTCGGCGGCGAAGTCTCAGACCCGGAGATCAGGAAGAAGCGCGCGCTGGTGGAAAACCTGCTTGAGACCGTGCACCCCGAAGGACCGCGTCGTTGGGACATCGCCTGCGAGCTGGTTACGGAGGGCGCGAAACTCGCCGTTCCCACCGGTGGAAACGTGGATCTGCTCGAGATGTTGAAGCAGAAGGCCGTCGAGATTGAGGCCAAGGGCAGACAGGACGACGCCGCGAAGGCCAGGCGCATGAAGATGGTGCGCTACTTCGTATTCTCCACCAAGTTCGGCCGGGACCAGCTCACGGATGAGGCCATCCTCGAGATCGACCCCGCGGACCTGGACTTCCGCGCACCGCAGGGCCGCCTGACCGAGATTGACAAAGCCCTGGCCGAGGTGCGCCGCTACTACACCGACGAAGACGACCTCGCGACAGTGATGCTGCTGTCTGACGGGCGCGACACGACGCCCGCCACCGAGCGCGAGGAAACCGCAGCTCCGCGCGTGAAGCAAGGCATGGAAGTAGTCACCGTGGCGATCGGCAACCCCAAGCCCGTCAAGGTGCTCGAGTTGCTCAGCGTCTCTGCCGATCGCGAAATCCTCAAGGGTGACTATCTCGATTTCAAGCTCAAGATCCGCGCCGACAAGGCCTACCGCGCCGACCCGGCATCGGGCAAGCCCGGCATCCAGGTCAAGGTGATCCTGTGCGAAGATTCGGTCACCAACCCGGTCCCGTACGAAGAACTCAACGGCCGACCCGTGCGCGGACCCGACGGCATGACCGTCGAGCTCGGCAGCGAAGAGCTGGCCGAGGTGAAGATCCGGTTCAAGCCCGGCGTAACCGGAAAACATGTCTACTTCCTGAAGCTGAACGAAGACCGTCTGCCCGACGAAGACACCTACCGCAACAACGTGAAGGAACACTACGTCGAGATCATCGACCGCAAGATCAAGGTGCTCTACCTCGAGCAGCGTCCGCGCTATCAGTGGCGAACCATGAATGAGGCTCTCAAGCGCGACAAGAAACTGGAGTACCAGGGCTTCCTGTTCGACGCGCAGGACGGCTGGACCCAGCCCACCAGCAATTACGACGAAGAGGTCAGGAAGACCGTGAAGCCGCTTGGCTGGCCGTTCTTCGGCAACGGCAAGGTGGTGCGCGAGAAGGAAGAATTCTTCAAGCTGAACTACGACGTGATCATCCTGGGCGACATCGACCCGGCCAGCCCTTTCTGGCGGTTCGAGTACTGGGACTGGATCGAAGAGTGGGTATCGCGCCAGCGCGGCGGGCTGATCCTGCTGGCGGGCCAGGCCCACAATCCCAGCGGCTACGCCAACAATGAAAAAGCGCGCTCGTTGTATCCCGTCGAGCTGGACTTCCCCAGCGGTTATGAGTCGCAGGTCAACCGCGCGGTGCCCAAGTATTGGCGCCTGACACCCGCGGGGCGCGCCCACGAGGTGCATCGCCTGAGCAGCAACCAGGACCGCAACGACGAACTGTGGGGCAAGATCGTGGACGGCAGCTTCGAGCCCGGCGAACTCCACGGCCTGTACTGGTACCAGGTCACGGGCGGCATCAAGCCGGCGCCCGCCGTGGCATTGTCGCGCGTGGCGCGTGATGGCGCGGTCACGGGCGAAGGTGAAGTGTTGACGGCCGCCATGCCTTACGGAAACGGCATGTGCTTCTACTGCGGCAGCGACGACACCTGGTTGTGGCGCCAGTGGGTGGGCGACCACTGGTTCTACCGCTTCTGGCAGAACACCATCCGCTTTGTCGCAAGCCGACGCCTGGCCGGCAAACAGCAGCGCGTTGATGTTTACACGGACAAGACCAAGTACCAGGTCAGCGAAGATGTGAAAATCTACGTCGAGCTGCTGGGCGACATCTACAGCGAGGTGGTGCAGAACCAGCTGAAGGAACTGAAAGAGCTGCCGGTCAGCGAGGACGACGGCGACTCCCGCAAGATCATCGTGGAGGTGCAGGCCCGCAGCCAGGGTCGCCTGACATCGCGGCGCGTGGTGCTGCGTGAAGTCAGCTGGAGCCCTAATCTGTTCGAAGGCATCGTCGAGGCCAACGAGCCAGGGCAGTTCGACGTATGGGTGCGCGGCTATGAAGAGAGCCGCAAGACCCCGCACCGTTACACGGTGATCGCGCCGATTGCCGAGTTGCGAAATCTGACGCTCGATCTGGACGGCCTGAAAGACCGCGCCACCAAGCTGCCGCCTCAGCGTGCGCCGCTGGCATACCAGGACGGCAAGCGCGTCTACCTGATGACCGACGCCGGCGACGCCGCGCTGGAAATCCGCGAGCGCGAAAACGAGGTCAAGGGCATCACCGCCCTGGTCTGGGACCGCAACGAAGACCGCTTCGGCCTGCGAACCCTGCTGCTGGTGTTGCTGATCCTGTTGCTTGCCGGTGAATGGCTGACCCGCAAGTTGGTGCGCATGGTCTAAACAGCAGGTTGTAGGGATCAGGTTGTAGGTTGTAGGGCCTGCCCTGCACGTCCCCCTACAACCTACAACCTGAAACCTCTAACCTGCTCATTGTGCCCAAGCCTGTTCCCGCAACCGACTTCCTGAAGGCCCCCGACAAGCTCGGGAAAGCGCCCGTGTACGCCGTGTTCGGCTCCGAGGAATACCTGCGCCGCAAGTGCCTCAAGGCGCTGCTTGCGCTGCTGCAGGCCCGCGGCCTGGAAATCCGCCGCGTGCACGTGGAAGACAACATTGCTTCGCTGCTGGACGACCTGCGCTCGCCCAGCCTGTTCGGCGGCGACTACGCGGCCGTGGTGCTGAACCAGCGGGCCGGGCCGCGTCACGAGGTCACCACGCGTTTCAAGGATGAACTGGCTGCATACATTGAAAAGCCCGGCAAGCGCAACGTGCTGGTGTTCGACGGCGCGACGTTCCAGCGCAACCTGACGGTGCCAAAGCGCGTGTGCGAGAACTTTCCGAGCGTGATCTGTGAAGAGTTGAAGCCATGGGACGTGCGGGGCTGGCACCAACTGGCTGCGGGCGCGGCCTCCGAGCTGGGGCTGAAGGCGGACGACCGGGCGCTGACGGCCCTGCGCGAATACACGGGCGGCAGCCTGGCCCGTGCGGATTCGGAATTGCACAAGCTGGCCCTGCTCAGTGAGAGCGGCAGGCTGACTGCGGACGACATCGCGCACGCTTGCGGTTATGAGGGCGCCGACATGACCTTTCCGCTGTGTGACGCCATTCTCGCGGGTGACTCGCGACAGGCGCTGTCCCATGCCGCTAAAATGGCTGGCAAAGCTGAGATGGGCTCGGTACTCTCATTGCTCGCCTTGTTGAGGTTGCAGGTGGTAGCCTTGGGGCGCGCTGCACTGGCACTGCGGCAGGGAGGTTCAGCGGCGGACGCGCTAGCCAGTTCGAGGGCCCGGCTGCGGGATAACCTGAAGAGCGGCTTTCTGGCCACGGCGCGCGACCTGGACAGGCAAGCGATCGAGTCAGCGATCAAAGTATTGCTGAACGCCGACGAGTCCATGAAGTCTGAGTCACCGGATCCGGCTAACCTGCTGGTGTCTGTGGTGGCGAAGCTGTGCGAATCTTTACATAAACGGGAAACCCTACGTTCGCCAGTTCGTTAGCATCAACTTGAGGCACAACAACCGAGGCTAAGGTGGTCCCCGAATACGACGACGACGACATTGTAGAGGATTACGAAGAGGTATCCTCAGATTCCGCCCGCCGCGTGAGCTCTGCCCAGGGCGGTCCCGTGAAGCGCCCTGTCGGCGGTGCGCGCCCGTCCACGACGGCCATGCCCGCGCTGCCCCCGGATCAGGAGCAGCCGGGCAAGGGCAAGATCAGCCACAAGTCCGCCAAGCAGATCTGGATCATCTGCATAGCCATCACAGTGCTGGGCCTGGCGGCTGTGCTGGCCGACGTGGTTTTTGATGCATTCGGTCGTCGCGCGGGCTCAAACACCACGCCCGTCAATGTGAACAACCCGGGCTCGAACCGCACCAATCTGCCGCCCCGCAACCAGGAGCAGCTGACACCGCACCAGAAGAACGCCGCGGCCTTTGGCCTGGAAGTGCACAAGCACCGCAACGAGGCGATCGGCAGCCGCGGCTATGACTTCCTGCGGCTGGCAATGAAGAAGATGAACGAGTCGTTTGACGCCGCCAACAAGGACAGGGCCAACGAGCAGGGCTGGGTTGGCGCCTGGGTAGCATACTATGAGGCCGAATACGCGCTGGAGCTGTTCTACAAGGCGAACCAGCTCGATCCTCTGGATGACTCCTTCACACGCATTTCCGACTATCGTGATCGCGAAGAGTGCGAACTGCTGGAAGACGATGAGTTGCTTGATGCGGCGAAGCAGCGCAAGCAGGGCGTGTACCAGGCCGCGTCTGACGAGGCCACCAAGATCAACAAGCACAAGAAGCTGCTGGTGGGTTTCGCCGTGTCAGCCAATGTGCCCGACAAGGATGAGTTCAAGGGTCCGATCGACGAAGCGAAGGCCAGGCTGAAAGCCGCGCGGGAACACAAGGAGTTCCTGCCCGCCGACCTCGAGTACGTGAACCGTCCGCCCCGCGGCCCCGACGAGCAACCGCCGTACGTGGACTAGCAATAAAGCGGGGGGCGTCAGCCCCCCGCTTCGCATTTGCGTTGCACCGCGGGCGCTGTTCTGTTTGGCTGGTAGGGTTGGGGACCGCACAAAGGAGTGGACATGGCCAAGTTGCTGAAAGCTGCAGTCTATGTGTTTGCCGTGATCGGCGTGATCATGACCGCCGGCGTGGGCTACGTTTATGCTACCAACAGCCAGTTGATGGGAGAGTTCTGGTCCGTGAAGGAAGACTTTCGGGCCGTGCCATCCGATCGCCGCACGGAGGTTGTCGCCGAGCTGCCGGCACGCATCACCTTCGAAAAGGAAGTGGCCGCCGAGATGGCCGAGCTGCCGGAAGAGCGCCGCTCCGAGCTGTACGATCAGCTGAAGAAGAGCCGCGAGCAGGTCTACGACCAGTTCAAGGCACGCATCACAGCCGAGGCCGGCGTCGCCCGCGAAGCGAAGAAAGCCCAGAAAGACGTGAAGCAGGTCGCCGAGGAAATCGAGAAACAGCTCGGCAAGGTCAACGTCGGCATCGACCTGACGGGCACGGGCAGGTCGGCCCCCGACAACCTGGCCGACGTCAACAAAGCAAACGCCGAGGTGGCAAAGGCGAGGCTCACCTATGGTGAAAGCCTGGAGTCAACGGACGGGGCAAAGAGGGTCAAGGCCGCCGTGGGCGTTCTTGAGGCTCTCGACAAACTCGCGGATAAAGTGCAGGCCGCGCGTAAGAAGAACCTGAGCGCGGACGAAAAAGACCGGCTTGGTTCGGTGGTAACAAGCGCCAAGGCGGACCTGTTCACCGCCAAGAACACGCCCAACATCCAGAACGATCCCAAGGCAAAGAAACTGATGGTCAGCATTCCGCAGAAACTCAATGAATGACGCGTCAAACCAGCTTCAAATGGCAACCCGGCGGTCTCATGCCCGCCGGGTTGCGTTGTTTCGGCGCGCGTGATCACTCAAGCGCTGCTTCAATGTACGCGCGCGGGATGCCTATCTCCGCCACCGTCACCTGCCCGCAGAAGGTGGGTCCGGCCGCCTGTAGGAAGCCCGGCTTGGCGGCCACGAAGGTGACCGTGCTGTCGGCGCGAATACACACGCCCAGGATGTCGCCCGTGTTCGCGTCGAGGCCGCTGGGGATGTCTACCGCCAGCTTGGGCGTGTCGGCGTCGTTGGCCGACTCGATCGCCGCCCGGAACGGATCTTCGATCGTGCGCGTCAGGCCCGTGCCGAACAACGCGTCGATGATCAGCGGCGCCTCGTTGAACACGGGCCACGCGGCCTTCAACTGCTCTCGCCCTCGAAGTTCGGCGATTTCCACGCCTAGGCCCCGCAGCAGCTTCGTGTTCAGGCGCACGTCGGCCGAGGCCTTGTCGAGTTCGGCGGGGTCGCCAACGTAGTAGACGCGCACGGCGTGGCCGCGGTTGTACAAGGTGCGCGCGATGGCAAATCCGTCGCCGCCGTTGTTGCCCGGCCCGCACAGCACCACGACCGGAATGCCGGCTGTGTGCAGCCTGGCCTTCCACTGCTCGAGTTCTTCGACGTTGCGGGGAATGTCATCCTTGCTGCCGGGCTGGCGCAGCCTGGCCATGGCGCGCGATACGCCGTCGATGCGCAGCAGGCGTTCGGCTTCGTCAGCGCAGGCGCGCGCGGCGTTCTCCATCAGCAGTATGGACGGAATGCCGTACTCCTCGATGGCGCGGCGGTCCAGGTCTCTAACCTGCTCTCTGGTCAATGTGCGCGGCTGAGCCATGGAGCCACGCTAATACCGGCCCGCCAGGCAGACAAGCGACCAACTGGCGCGGGCGGCGCGATTGGGTAAAACCTCGCCATGCCACATGACGTCACCATCCGAGTGCGCTACGCCGAGACCGACCAGATGGGGGTGGTCTATCACAGCAACTACCTCGTGTACTTCGAGATCGGCCGTACCGAAATGATGCGTGCCGCGGGCATCAGCTACGCTGAACTCGAGTCGCGGGGCTACGTGCTGGCGGTGATCGAGTCGTCCATGCGCCACACGGGCAGCGCGAAGTACGACGACGAGCTGACGGTGCGCACCTGGCTTCGCGAGGTCAGCAAGACGCGCCTGCGCTTCGAGTATGCGGTGATGCGCGACGGCAAGGCGCTGACCACAGGCCACACGGTACTGGCGTTCTTGAGCCGCGCCGAAGGCATGCGCCCGGTGCGAGCGCCCGAAGACGCGCACGCAAAAGCAGTGAAAGCCTGCGAGCCGTAGGAAAGGGGACTGTCCCCGTCGTCGAGCCCGAACCTGCGTGCGACATCGGGTTGAACAGCGACTTACCAATAACCAATTACCAATGTTCAATTGCGCGCGGTTCCGAGGTCATTGGTAATTGACAATTGGTTATTGGTAATTTGCTGTTGAGCAACGTGCAGGGCTGCTTCCGGCTCTGAACACTTCTGCCTGTTCGTCCTACTTGCCTATGCAGAACCGGGAGAAGATCAGATCCAGCACTTCGCCGGGCGCTTCACTCAGCAGTGCTTCATCCAGCAGCTTCAGCGCGCGGCGCACGTCGCCGGCTTTCACTTCGGGAGGCGCTGCTTCCTCCTGTTCCAACAGCTTCAGCGCTTCACCGGCGCGCACGCGCAGCAGGCTGGTGGCGCCGCCGGAAGCCTGCTGCTCCAGCCGCTCGATCAGCCGGCCGCGCAGCTCATCCAGCCCGCCGCCGCTGCCCGCCGACACCGCCAGGGCCTCCAGCCCCGGGTTCGCGCCGCTTGACGGGCCGAGATCGAACTTGGTGTGAACCCACAGGGCGCGCGAACGCACGGCCGGGTCGCGGCGCTGCAGCTCGGCGAACTCGCCCGGCAGTTCATGCTGCCCCGGCGCGTCCAGCAGCAGCAGCAGGTCGGCCTGCAGGGCGCGGGCGCGTGAGGTTTCGCTGAAGCGCCCCAGGTCGGCGTCGCTGGTTCCTACGCCGCTCAGGTCCACCAGCAGGGCATGATGCGCGCCCAGCGCAAGCTCGGCCTCGACCGGGTCGCGCGTGGTGCCCGCCACTTCGCTGACCAGCGCGCGAGGCCTTCCCAGCAGCGCGTTGAACAGCGTGCTCTTGCCCGCATTGGGTGGGCCGAACAGGGCGATCACCGGCCGTTGGTGGCGCGGCGCCATGGGCTCGGCGCCGATCAACTCACGCAGCTCGGTCGTGAACTGACGCAGGTCGGCGGCCAGCTGCTGCTCGAAGGCCTCGGCGTGTTCTTCCTCGCTGAAGTCGAAAGACATCTCGTAGCGCGCGCTCAGGGCGCGCAGGCGCTCGGTCAGCGCGGCAAGCTGGTCGGCCGTGCGGCCGGAAAGGTCGGCCAGTGCGTTGCGCCGGGCGGCGTCGTCCGTGGCGGTCACCAGCTGCAGCACAGCCTCGGCCCTTGACAGGTCAAGCTTGCCGGATTCGAGGGCGCGGCGCGTGAACTCGCCGGGCTCGGCGTCGCGGGCGCCCATCCCACGCAGACGCTGCTCCAGTTGCCGTACGATTTCCGGGTTGCCCGGCACGCGCAGTTCCAGCACGTCGTCGCCGGTCAGCGTGTGGGGCGCCGGCAGCAGCCATGCGGAGGCCGGCACAGCGCCAACGGGAAGGGTGATACGGCACTCGATTGAAGCTCGGCGCAGCTCGGCGCCGCACAACTCGCGGGCAATGGTCTCGACCAGCGGCCCGCTTACACGCAGCAGCGCGACCGGCGAGGGGTGCGCGGGCGTGGCCAGCGCGAAGATGGTTTCCGGCCTGGGCATGGGTGGCTCTGGCCGCAATGTATCAGCTTGCGCCGTGGTAATCCGGCTTGGAAGCCTCATCCACCTTGGGCTTCAGCTTGGGGTCGGGCATCACGCCCTGCTTGATCAGGCTGCGCTTCACGAGCTTTGACTCGGCAATCGAGTACAGGCTGGAGATGATGAAATAGAACGAGAAGCCCGAGGCGAAGCCGTAGAACATCAAGCCCATCAGCGGGAAGACGAACGCCATGTTCTTCTGCATCGCCGCCTGCTGCGGGTCGTCGGACTTGGGCTGCAGCTTGAACTGCAGCACCGACAGCACGATCCACAGAATCGGCAGCAGGTTGATGGTCAGCCAGCCGTTGTGCGCCAGGAAGCTCAGCCAGCCCTCGCCGATGTAGGTCGAGAACGGGATGGTGGCGTCCGGCAGGCTGAGGTCATGGATCCACAGGAACTCCGCCTGCCGCAGAAAGAATGCGTTGCCGAACGCGCGGTACAGGCCGATGAAAATGGGCAGCTGGATCAGCATCGGCAGGCAGCCGCCGAGCGGCAGCATGCCGACGTTCTGCTCCTTCATGGCGGCGCGCGTCTCGGTCAGCATCTTGAGTTGCGACTGCTGGTCCTTGCGCCCTTCGTACTTCTCCTTGATCGCATCCAGCTTCGGCTTCACGATCTTCATCTTGGCCGTGTAGGTCGCCATGGACTTCTGGCCGCGGTACGACAGCGGGCTCAGGCCGAAGCGCACCATCAGCGTCAGCAGGATGATGGCAAAGCCCGGCCCCACCAGGCTGGTCAACAGCCCCAGCAGCCAGATCAGCGGCGTGGCGATTACGTCAAAGAAGCCCGAGGTCGCCAGTTCGTTCCACTGCACCTTGATGTCTTCGTCGGCCGGCGGGTTGGCCATCCAGGCCGCCTCCAGCAGCGCCTTGTCGCGCGGGCCGGCGTAGAAGCGCATGTTTACAGCAGCGCTCTCCTTGGCCGGCACGGTCAGCTTGGGCGCGATCAATGAAACCGCGGCGTGCTGGTCGGTGTTCTTCAGCGGCAGCACCTGGCCGGACCAGCGTTGGTCGCGGTTCTCCGGGTCGGCGGCGATGAAGGCCAGGAAGTATTGAGTGCGGAAGCCGTGCACCACCAGGAAGCGATCGGTCTGGTCCACGTCGTCAAGCCGGCGGGCGTCCACCCACTCGTTGGTCTCAAGCCCCTCTTCCTCCAGGTCCTCGTTGAAGCTCTTGATCTCCTTCGGAATTGAGCGCACAGGTGGCTTGTCCTTGAACTGCACGAAGCGCTTGCTGTCCGTGCTGGCGTAGATCGCCACCCGTGTGTGGTCGGCACTGTTGCGCGCGGAATCATTGGTCATGCCGACGGGGCCCCAAAGACCCACTACTTTTTCCACGGGCTTGTCGCCCGTGTTTTCTACGCGCACGCTGATGTCCAGGCGATAGCTGTCAGGCAGCAGAGTTACAGTCTTGTACAAAACCGTGCCGTCGGACTCGGCCCCGTTGGCGCGCGGCGGGAAACGGAACGTCAGCGAGCTGCCCTTTTCCGGCTGGGGCGCCGTCTCATCCAGCTCCCAGCGCGAGGTGTTGCGCCACAGGTCGTTCTTGTCCAGCACCAGCCCCAGCGGCGAGAGGTCCGGCGCCTCGTCCAGCGGATGCAGCAGCTCGAGCGGCTTGCCCGGCTCGTCCTCCGGGTTGTCGGGCGTGTGCAGGTAGACCGTGTTGCCCTGCGCGTCCACGTACACCAAGCGCTGCAGCACCGCCCCGCGCTCCGAGATCTCGGCCGTCAGGTGTTCGTTGGCCAGCTTGTGCACGGCAGCCTTGTCGCGGCTGATGGGCTTGAAACCGCGGGCTTCCTCGGCCGCGGTGGGCTTTGAGGTGACCTCGGTCGAGGGCGTAGTGTCGGTGACCTTGGGCGGCTCGGGCCTGTTGGCCGGCGGCTCGTTGACCGGCGCGTTATCGGTTTTGACCGGCGGCGCCTTGGGGGCCGGGAACAGGAAGCGCTGGGCAAGGAAGAAGCCGACCACCAGGACCGCGATCACGACGATCATCTGGATCATGTCCTTGCGGTTCATTGCCTCTCCAAGCCCGTAAAATCAACCTTCAAAGGGCAACCCGTATAGACCGACGGTCCCGCATCGTCAATGCGGGGACCATGCCGTGCGAGGAATTCCCGGGCCGCGGCACTGCACTTCGCCCGGAAATTGGTAATTGGGTATCGGCTGCCTGCTGTTTCACGCCCATGGAAAACATCGAGCTCGAAATCCCTACTTCGCCCCCGCTGGGCGCGACGCTGACCCTGCCGGATCAGCCCAAAGCCGCGCTGCTGCTGGTGCAGGGCAGTGGCGTGCACGACCGCGACGGCAACATGCCGGCGGTGGGCTTCAAGAGCACCTTGTACCGCCGCGTGGCACGCGAGCTGGCGCGGCGCTTCGGCCTGGCGGTGCTGCGCTTCGACAAGCGCGGCAGCGACAAGCCCGCGGGCGCCGCCCACGACTACAGCATATCCCAGCGCCTCGATGACCTGCGCGCCGCCCTGGGCGTTCTGCGCCGGCGCACAGCGGGCCTGCCGCTGTTCCTGGTGGGGCACAGCGAAGGCGCGATGATGGTCGCCAAGCTGGCGGAAACCGAGGCTGTGCGCGGGGTGGTAAGCCTGGCGGCGCCGTTCGGCAACGTGTTTGAGTTGCAGCGCGAGCGCGCCCGGCGCCTGGTGCGCGAGGGCAAAGGGGCGCAGCAGGCCCGCGGCGAGCGCGCCCTTGAGTTCTATGAGCGGCTCGAACAGTTCTTCAAGGAGGGCGCAAAGCTGCTGCCGGATCAGTTCCTGGAGTTCGCCAACGATTACAAGGACGCCGGCTTCCAGGGCTGGGAGAGCTACGAGTGGCTGGCGGGTCACTGGGCCGACGCCCTGCAGGCCGATCCCACGAAGCAAGGCACGCCCATGCTGGTGGTGCAGGGCGGCCGAGACGCACGCCTGTGGCCGGACAACGACCAGCGCTGGGAGCAGTGGTGCAGCACTCGTGAACTGGCCGAGTACGTGCGCATCGACCACATGGGCCACGACCTCAACGACGCGAGGCAGAAGGCGTTCCGGGTGGATGAGGATGTGCTGAACGTGGTGGGGGAGTGGGTAGGAAAACAAGAGCCCGGAGCGCAAGCGACGGGTTAGGTCCTCAACGACGCGAGGCAGAAGGCGTTCCGGGTGGACGAGGACGTGCTGAACGTGGTGGGGGAGTGGGTTGTAAAACAAGAGCCCGGAGCGCAAGCGACGGGTTAGGTCGCGAGTCACCCCGGGCTTGCATGCTTACCCGTCGCTGGCGCTCCGGGCTCCTGTTCCTTAGTTCGCCACGCGCTGCTTGAACTCGGGGAACAGGTGCATCAGGTACTCGCTGAGCGTGCTGAAGGTGGGGCCGTAGCCGCCCTTGTAGATGTAGAACTCGAGGTCCGTGGCAGCCTCGCCGCCGTCCTGGTAGCGCTTGCTCTTGTCGCGTTCGAGCATGCGGTCAAGCACGCGCTGCAGGTCGTCGTCCACGTTCGGGTTGTAGTGGCTGATCGGCGGGATCGGCTTCTTCTGCACGTTCTCGATGCACACCAGGGTGTCGTCGTCGGCGAAGATGTTGCGGCCGGCCAGCAACTCGTACAGCACCACGCCCAGGCTGAAGATGTCGCTGCGCCCGTCGGTCTGCTCAAAGGCGGCCTGTTCCGGGCTCATGTACTGCACCTTGCCCATCAGCACGTCGCCTTCCTTGTCCTTCATCAGGTTGCGCGCCTTGGCGATGCCGAAGTCGGTGAGTTTGCACACGCCCTCGGTGTCGATCATGATGTTCTTGGGGCTGACGTCGCGGTGCACCACGCCCAGCAGCTCGCCCTGCGGGTTGCGCTTCTTGTGCGCGTACTCGAGGGCGCGGCATACGCGGCTGCAGATGTAGACGCACAGCTCCGTTGGGATGCGCTTTTTGTACTGGTGGTGGCGGTCGATAAACTGCTCGAGGTTTACGCCGCGGATGAACTCCATGGCCATGTAGTACTGGCGGCCGGCCTTGCCCAGCTGGTAGATCTGCACGATGTGCTGGTGGATCAGGTCTGCCACCAGCTTGGCCTCGCCGATGAACATCTCGACGAATTCATCGTTGTTAGAGAAGTCCTCCAGGATGGTCTTGATGGCCATGCGCTTCTCAAAGCCGTCACTGCCGAGCTGGATGGCTTCATAGACCGCGCCCATGCCGCCTTCCGCGAGCTTGCGCACCAGCTTGAAGGTGTTGGTATCCTGTATGGTGGAAAGCGCTTCAATGTTGCGCTCGGATTTTCTGAAGAGGCCCAACGCCCGCTCCTTTTCGCCCGAAGGCGTAACTGCATAGTGAAGGACTAGACCAAGCAATATTGCAGACCAAGCGGTCCACTTCAAGCCCCGCCTGAACCATGAACGAACCCGTCAAACCATCCGAACAGGCCCACCTTCAGCGCAAACGCGACCAAGTGAAGGGTTTCAAACGCTGGGTCAAGCGCCTGCGCATTCTGCTCGCCCTGGTGACCGTTGTATTGGCAGTTTACATCTTCATGAGCTACGCCATCTACACCGTGCCCGGCGAGTACCGCCCCACCTCCAACAAGATCCAGTCGCCCATCAGTGACGTGCAGCCCGGCGACACACTGGTGCTGCTGAACCTCAACCTGTGGCGCGAGCCCCGGCTGGGCGACATCGTGATCTACGACCACCCGGACCCGAAGGACGGCGCCCCCCGCCAGCTGATCGGCCGTGTTGCCGGCCTGCCCGGCGAAACGGTACAGCGCGCGGGGCCGACCATGCAGGTGGGGGAGCGGCTGCCGTTGGCGGTGGGCTTTCCGCTCGGCCAGGACGTGCAGATCAACGACGGCGACGTGATACCCGAAGGCCGCTACCTGGTGGTGACCGATACGGATGCCATCGCCTACGCCGACAGTCGCGACTTCGGCTACATCGAGCGCAGGGCCATGCAGAAGAAGGTGATTTTTAACCTGGCCTTCATCCTCGGACAGCGCCAGTCAGGGCCGCCGGAGCCCGCCACCAACGCCGAGTAAGTTACCTGCGTCTCTCGCCTCCCGCGTGCGATTGTCCTTTGCTACCCTTCAGCAATGCCATTCACCAAGTACGGACTACGCGAACTGTTTCTATTCGGGCTCATTGTTCCCGGCGTGCTGTGGGTCGGCGTGTGGGCCTTGGCCTGGTACGTGCACCCGTCCCTGTGGGCGGTGGGCGCGATCCCGCTGTTCCTGACGGGATTCAACCTCAATTTCTTCCGTGACCCCGATCGGCCCCTACCGGGCGACGAATTCACGGTAGTGAGCCCGGCCGACGGCACGGTCACGGACGTGGGCGAGAAGGAACTGAGCGAGTACCTGGAAGGCAAGCACCAGGGCATCGGCATTTTCCTGAGCGTGTTCGACGTGCACGTGAACCGCGCGCCGCTGGACGGCACGCTGGAGTACTCGCGCCACCAGGACGGCGAGTACCTGGACGCGCGCGACCCGGAGTGCAGCACTTTGAACGAAGCCCAGAATCTCGGCTTCAAGAGCAAGTGGGGCCCGCGCTTCTACGTGCGGCAGATCACCGGCCTGATCGCGCGGCGCATCGTGCTGGGACTGAAGGAAGGCGACGCGGTGAAGCGCGGCGAGCGTTTCGGCATGCTCAAGTTCGGCAGCCGCACGGAGCTGTACTTTGACGACGGCTTCGAAGTCGAGTGGAAGGTGAAGGTAGGCGACAAGGTAAAGGGCGGCGGCACAGTAATCGCTACAGTAAAGGTAGCCGGCAAAGCCCCCAAAACCCCCGAGAGCGAACAGGCCATCACGGCCTGAGGAGCGCACGTGCAGCGAACAGCACTCTGCCTGCTATTAATCGCCGCCGGACTGGTTGTAGCCACCGCGCCTGCGAGCGCTGAGCCTGAAGTTGAGCGTACGGTAGATTGTGTCTACCCCGGTGAGGTGTTGGCTACCGCTTTGGGCGACCTGGCTACCCAGCTTGGCTACACCTTTGAGCCGGGCGAGCTGGCCGAGACCTATGAGCTTGAGCAGCAGATCTGGGTCCTGGCGCGCGGCGTTACGGCCCGGCGCGCCGCTGAGTTGATTTCCGCCTCCGGCGGCGTGCGAGTCTCCCTCGATGACGCCAACCGCCTGCTGACCGTGTCCGAGGAACCAGAAAAGCCCGAGGCGGGCAAGGTGCGCGCCTTCAAGGTTGACGCCCTGTGCCGCCAGTACCTGGACTACCAGAAACGCTACGGCCTGCGAGGCGGACCGGCCCAGCCCGACGTGCTGTACCAGCCCACCGCCGCTGAAGAGCTGCGCGACGCAGCGGCTGAGATACTGCAACTGGGCGACGAAGCCCCCGGCTCGGCCGTGGGCAAACGGCTGATTTACACGCGCGGCGCCAGTGACCTGGCGCGACTGGAGGAACTGTTCCGGCTGATGGAAAGCGCCGGCGAAAGCCAGGCCTTGCGCCAGGACCGTGAAAATCGTGAGGGTCTCAAGAAGATGCACACCGAGTTCAGCGACGACCAGATCCTTCTGAGTGCTGTGCTGTGGCGGCTGTTCAAGGAGTGCGAAGCACCGATCTACATTGACCACAGCCTGATGCAGTCGCTCGATTTCGAGTATGACACGACCGAGCTGAGGTTCAGCGCCGACACTAGTCACTACGACGTGCTGCTGGCCCTGGCACGCGAGCAGGAGTTCGCCGTGGACAGCATGCACGGGGCCTTGCGCCTGCACCAGGCGTACTTTTCGGGCTCGGCCAGCTATCAGGTCTTCGATGTTTCCGGCCTGCTTATCGATCTGGAGAAACAGTACGCCGAGCTGAAGACCGACGCCGAGAGCCTGGAAGGTTTTCAGGGCGACCTGCGCAGCGAAGGCGGCGTGCAGGTGATCGTGGATGCCTTGTGTATCCAGCTTGAGAACGCGGGTTGCGCCCCGCTGGTGCGGGCCTTCGGTTCGCGTGTCGTGGTTTCCGGCGGCGTGGACGTAATCGACCGCGCGGCAGAAGTGATGACCGCCATGGGCTGGGAAAACGGGCTGGCCAAAGACGGGGAGAGGAAATGAGGACACTGGCGGGGCTGACTCTAATCGCAGTGCTGGCGCTGACCATCCAGGCGCAGGACAAGTCCGCGCCGACCAGAGTGGACCTTGCGGCCTACGGCGTCAGCGGCCACGAGGCCGCCGCCGACCTGGCCGAAAGCCTGGGTGCACGCCTGGTGCTGCACGAGCTGGATGAGCAAAGCCTGCCGGCCTCCTGCTGGGCGGTGCGCAAGAAAGCCACGCCGCCGGCGGCCACGGCGCTGCTGGGCCAGGCGCTCGGCTGCCAGTCGCTTTACGACCCCCAAAGCGCCACGCTGCACCTGTACCGGCCCGGGGCCGTACTGGGCGGCTCGAAGGTGAAGGGCTATGACGTCAGCGTGCTGGCCGGGCGCTTCGTCGAGTACGTCAACAGCTACGGCATCGCGCGCCAGCCCGTCAAGCCGGGCGAAGAAGCCGAGCCCGAGCGCACCGCCGCCGAGCACTTGGCCGGCGTGCTGGAGGAAATGCTGTGGGACCCCCGCGGGGCCGAGTTTGACGCGTCGGTGGTGGGGGACCGCCTGTTGTACACCACGGACGAAAGCTCCCACTCCCGCATCCGCGAGGCGCTGGACCTGCTGATGGCCGAGCACGGCGGCGAGTCGGCGGCACTCAAGGACGAGCGCGCGGCCGTGGAGAAACTAAAGGAGGCGAAGTTCAGCGGTGAGCTGACCGGCACGCCGGTCGCCAGCGTTCTGACGGAAATTTGCGCCGCCGCGGGTTTGGGCGTGGTGTTGGGGCCCGAGTTCGCCGAGTTCGCCTGTGAGGAACACATCGACTTCAAGCCGGAAGCCGGCAGCGCCTGGGAGGCCCTGCACAGCCTGCTGGTGCGCATGCGAGAGCAGGACATCAGGGTTGACTTCACTGTGCGCGGAGACGCCCTGGTGCTCGAATCCGAAGACGCAGGCGTCGGCAGCGGCTATCGCGTGTACGACATCAGCGACCTGCTCAAGAAACTGGAAGCCTCGTACCAGCGCCAGCGCACGGCGCCCGGGAAAGTTGAGGGCTACGAGGGCGACCTGCGCCGCGCCGGCGGCAACCAGGTGGTGCTGCGCTCGCTGGATGAGCAGCTCGAGGCGGCGCACGCGCCCGGCAACTCCGACTGCATGGTTTTCGGCAATCGCCTGATCGTGCGCGGCGGCAACTCGGCCGTGAACGCCGCCACGCAGATCCTGAAGGAAATGGGCTGGGAGGAACCGGGTAAGTGATGCCCGACCAGAACGCACCATCGGAATCGGGGCGACAGGCCGAAACCACGGCCAGCGGCCGCCTGATCCAACTTGAGCCGGGAGACAGCGGCGCCTACCCGGGCGTGAACACCTCGCGGCGCCTGCGCCGCCACCAGCGAATGCCCGGGCTGGCCATGCTGCCTACAGCGCTGACGCTGGGCAACGCGATCGCGGGCGTGGCGGCGCTGATCGAGCTGGCCAAGGCCTATGCGTTCCTGATGGCCGGTGACAACGAAGGCGTGTTCGTGCGCCTGGGCTACGCCGCGCTGCTGATCGGCGCCGGCATGCTGTGCGACGCGCTGGACGGCAAGGTCGCGCGCATGACCGCCACCACCGGGCGCTTCGGCGCCGAGCTCGACAGCTTGTGCGACGCGGTCACCTTCGGAGTGGTGCCGGCGATGATGATCCGCGTGGGGGGCGACTTCTTCTTCGCCCACGGCAGCGGCATCGAGTTCGACACCAAGATCCTGTGGGCCGTCAGCGGCCTGTACGCCTGCTGCGCCATCCTGCGCCTGGCCCGCTACAACGTGGAAACCGACGAGGCCGACGACCACACCAGCTTCCGCGGCCTGCCCTCGCCGGCCGCCGCCGCCAGCATCGCCGGCTTCGTGCTGGCGCTGAGCTGGCTGCACCGGCAGTTCGGCGGCTTCGGCACGCAGCCCTGGCCCTGGATACTGCGCTTCGCGTTCCCGGCCGTGTGCATGTTCATCGGGGTGATGATGGTGACGCGCATCCGCTACGTGCACCTGTTCAACAAGCTGGTGACGCGCAAGCAGAGCCTGCGCACCATGGTGGTGTTCCTGGTGCTGGTGACCGTGGTGGTGATCCTGGGCGATTACTGGCGCCTGACCTTGCCGGCACTGATGCTTGCCTACGTGCTGTCCGGGCCGAGCTACCTGGCCTACCGCTTCCTGCGCGGGCGCGGACTGCTGGGGCGTCGCATGGCCGTAGCCGAGCGCAAGCGCCAGCGCGACGAGCGGGTTGCCCGCCAGAACCAGGTTTGACATGGCCGCGCCGATCCTCGGGCCCGAACAGGTAGACGAAGCCGCCCGCCTGCTGCGCGAGGGCGGCCTGGTTGCCTTTCCCACCGACACGGTGTACGGCGTGGCCGCCGTGGCCGATGCCGCCTTCCACAGCGCGCACCTGCAGAACTTCAAGGGCGGGCGGGCGCAGCCCTTCGCGCTGCATGTGCCTGACGTGGATACGGCCCTGCGCTACGCCGGCCCGCTTCGCGAACTGGCAAGACATTCCGTCATCACGCTGGGGCCGCGCGGCGTGACGGTGATTGTCGCCCACGGGCAACAGCAGCAGGGCCTGGGTCTGCGCATCGTGCGGCACGAACTGGGCTCGCGTTTCCTGGCGCTGGCGCAGACGGCCGTGGTGGCCACCAGCGCCAACCCGCACGGGCAGCCGCCCCTGCGCGACCCGGCGCGCATCGCGGAACTGCCGGGCCTCAGCGCCGTGCTGAGCGCCGGGGAGTTGCCGGAAAGGCCGGCCTCCAGTGTGGTGCGAATGCTGCGTGTGGGCATACAGGTGCTGCGCGAAGGGGCGGTGATGTCGGCCGAACTTGGGGCGCTGTTCACCCGCGACATCGAGTTCGTGTGCCTGGGCAACCTGAACCGCAGCGCGTTTGCAGCCGGACTGCTGCGGGCGATGCAGGCGTTCTACCACGAGAAGCTGGCGGGCTTCATCCCCGCGTGGCGGCCGTCGTCTTCCGGGCTGATTGCCAACCCGCAGGCCCGCACGCCCGCCCCCATGCGCGAGGTCGCGATGCGCTACCAGGTGGACCTTTCGGGCCATGTGCCAGCGCGATTTGAGCCCGCGCGCGGCAACGCGGCGGTGCGTGTGGCCATGGGCCAGGACATCTGGCCGGCGCTGCCGACAGCGCTCCACTGGACGGTCAGCGACCCCATGGGCATGCCCGCGGACGATTACCGGGAGATGGCCGTGCAGGTGCGGGCGCACCTGGAGTCTCTGATGGCGCGGAGCGCGCGAGTGGATGCTTCCGATGCCGCATTGGAAGCCGGATTCGAAAAGGTATTCTCGCCGCCGGAGGAACAGGCCCCATGAAGATCGCCGTCGCAGCCGACCATGCCGCTGTCGATATGAAAGATGAGGTGGTGCGCTACCTCAAGGAACTGGGACACAAGGTCGATGACCTGGGACCCTTCAATAAGGATCGCGTCGATTACCCCGACTACGCAGCCCGTGCCTGCGACCTGCTGGTTAAAGATGAAGTGGACCGCGTGGTGCTGATCTGCGGCTCCGGCATCGGCATGGCCATGAGCGCTAACAAGGTACCCGGCTGCCGCGCCGCGCTGGTTCACGACGCCTGGGAAGCCGAGATGTGCCGCCGTCACAACAATGCAAACGTCGCCTGTTTCGGCGCGCGCTCGCAGGGCATCGAGATCGTGACCAGCAGCCTGAAGGTCTTTCTGGAGAGCGGCTTCGACGGAGGGCGTCACGCCGGCCGCGTTGCCAAAATGAGCAAGATGGACGGCAGCGGAGTCAACGAACTGCCGGGAGAGTAGCGCCAGGCACCCGCATGGCAGAACTCGTGTACCGCCACTGGAACCCGGCGCTGAACCCGGAAGAGTGCGTCAGTGTGGACGGCAATTCCCCCGGCCGGCTGCACCTCTCCCACTGGCCGGGAAACCGCACGCCTGAGCGCTTCCGCCACGACCTTTCCACCGGCATGGCGCTGAAGTTGGCCGAAGCGCCCGACCGCGCTGAGGTGCTGAAAGGCTTTACCACGGTCACCAACAACCACTGGGATACAGACGGCCTGTGCAGCGTATTCGCGGTGATGCAGCCGGGGCTCGCGCTGGCACATGGGCAGACACTGTTGGCCGCGGCCCTGGCAGGCGACTTTGGGCTGTTCACGACGCCCGAGGGCGTGAAAATCGACCTGACCCTGACGGCTCTGACCAAGCATCCCGGCAGCCCGGTAGCCAGCCAGGGCTTTGACGAAGACCTGCAGCGCCGCCAGGCACAGTACGAGTTCGGCCTCGATATGCTGCCGCGCCTGCTGGCCAACCCAGACCTGCACGCGGACTGGTTCGCACAGGAGTTTTGGACCATCCAACAGGATCTGCGCGCCCTGCGCGAGGGAGACGCTGAAATCGAACGATTCGACGCGCTGGACTTCGCCGTGGTCACTACCGACCGCCCCCTGCACGAGACAGCCGTCAACACAGCGGCCGGCTGCGACCGGATTCTGACCGTGCTGGACACACATCCCGGCCTGCACCGTTACGGATTGCGCCTCACAACGCTGTCGTGGTTCGACCTGGTGTCGGGACCAAAGCGCACCAGGCCCGACTGGTCCGGCCTGGTTCAGCAGTTGAACCGGGAGGCCCCCGCGGAAGGGGGCCACTGGTTTGCGGAGTCCCTGCAAGAGCCGAACCCGGTCCTGGAATTCGTGAACGACAAGGGAGACTTGGTGCCGAACGGGACTCGGCCTGAAGTGGTCAAGCGGCTCATGGCACAATTTTTCAGCCGGGGGCCCTATCTGCCCGCTGGAATCTGAGTCGGAACGTCACCGGTTTGTCTGAAATACAATCGTCGCTTGACCTTGAGGCGGATTCGGGCCATGCTGTGATGCACCCCCATAGCGGAATAGAATCCAGCAGATTGAACGGCGTGATTGGTGAGGCCAATCCGTCATCGCCATTGTTTCGAGGATCTCATGGCAAAAACCGCATGGGGCATTGAGCTCGGCACGTCGAGTGTCAAGGCCGTGAAGCTGAGCGGTGACCGCGGCGGCGTCGCCCTTGAAGACGTCGCGATAATCCCGCTGGCCGATTTCGGCCTGGGTGGGGGCACCAGCCAACAGGACGCCACGGCGGGCGCGTTGAACGAGTTGCGCTCAAGCAAGGGCATCAAGAAGGGTGACGAAGTGTTCGTCTCGATTTCGGGGCAGAACACCCTTGGCCGCATCATCAGCCTGCCGCCCGTACCCAAGGAGCGCGTGCGCGAAACCATCGAGAACGAAGCGCGTTCGCAGATTCCAATCAAGCTGGAAGAAGCGGTGTGGGACTTCCAGATCATCGACGAGGAAGATCCAGAGGAACTGCGCGTCAACCTGTACGCCGCCAAGAAAGACGTGGTGGACCAGATCGTGGACACCTGTGACATGGCAGGTCTGCAGATCACCGGCATCCAGGTCGCGCCGCTGGGCATCTACAACTACATCAAGTACGAGATGGACGATGCGGTCAGCGACGCCTGCGTCGCCATCGACATCGGCGCCGACAACACGGACGTCGTGATCATCGATGGCCAGAAGACCTACGTGCGCGTGGTGCCGGTGGCCGGCAACGACATCACCAAGGCCCTGCGCGCCCGCTTCAAGCTGTCGGCCGACGACGCCGAAAACCTCAAGCGCCGCGCCCACAAGAGCAAAGACGCCGCGGCGGTGTTCGAGGCCATGAAGCCGCCCCTGAAGGACATGGTGGGCGAGATCTACCGTGCCGTGGGCTTCTACAAGTCACAGAATGAAGACGCCAACATCAACCAGTTGGTGATGATGGGCAACGGCAGCAAGCTGCTGAACATCAAGAAGTTCTTTGAGCAGCAGCTGCAGTACCAGGTCCACAAGGTAGACACCCCGGTGCGCGTGTCGCTGGCGCGCAGCGTGGACCCGACCGAGGTCCAGAACAACATCCAGAGCCTGACGGTGGCCATCGGCCTCGCGCTGCAGGGCCTGGGGCTGGACGAAGTCAACACCATCAACCTGATCCCACCCGAGTACATCGAGGGCCAGGCGCTGGCCAAGGTGCGCACGCCGTTTTTCGCGGCCGGCGGCATCGCGGCGGCCGGCGGCATCATCGCGCTGCTGCTGGCAATCCTGTCCACGGGCGGCGTCGGTACCGTGGTCGAAGGGGCGAGCAGCCTGGCCACCGAGGCAAAGAAACGCAGCGACGACGTGAATGGCAAGAACCCGCCCCCGTC
Source organism: Planctomycetota bacterium (assembly GCA_020638635.1). Lineage (GTDB taxonomy): Bacteria > Planctomycetota > UBA8742 > UBA2392 > UBA2392 > JACKID01. The sequence continues at coordinate 8,263 of JACKIE010000003.1, read as the reverse complement.
CGACAAGGACCGCACCTACTCTCTGCGCAACCTGGCTGAGGGCGTGGTGGCGGTACTTCCAGCTGGCAAGGCTGCGGATGCCGAGGAAGACGCCCCGGCACCCATGGCCGTTGACCTGACGGCGCGTGCCAACGAGGTGCCCGGCATGGTCGCGCGTGCCACCACCGAGGCGTTGGCGGACTACGCCTCAGGCAATCCGCGCACCCGCATCTATTACGCCAACTTCAAGCCGCAGGGGCTGAGCGGCGCTCCGCTGTCCGGGACCGCGTCGGTGCTGGAAACCAGCACCGAGCCGGGCTGGACCGGCGCTGCCGATGACGGCACCGGCGGCCACTACACGGCCAAGCGCAAGTTCACGTTCCGGGTATGGATTGCCTCGGAGCTGACTCCATCGATCGGGCAGGATGAAGCCCACAAGGCGCTGTCGGACAAGCTTGGCAAGGACGGCCTGATCGTGGAAAAGCTGAAGGCTGCCCTGCTGGCGGAATTCAAAGCCACCGGGCAGCTTGGGGGAATCGAGGAGAAGGACCTCAAGCGCATCGACTTCGCCAAGAACATTAACGTGATCGTCAACCAGAGGTCAGTGCTGGAGTACGGCGCCAAAACGCCGGAGCTCAGGCTGACCGACATCGTTGGGACGAACATCCAGCTGCTGAAGAACAATCGCGGGCCGAAACCCGCCCGGAAGTTGAACGAGTCGAAGTTCGGCGTCAGCGAAGTGAGTGTGACGCTGACGTTGAACCCGGTCCAGGCTCCCCAGCCGCCGGCGGAAGGGGATTCCGAGTAAACATCACGCGGTCTCAAGACCGGCAGGGTCAACTATGGATAACCTGAAGAAAAATCTTCATTTCGTGGTGTTCGGTGTCGGGATACTGCTCGGCGTGGTGTTCCTGCTCGTCGGCATCATGATTCGCGGCGGCACCGAAGAGGAACTCTCGACCGCGCAAATCAACCTGGCGAAGTGGACCGTCGTGCCCACCAAGGGCACCCTGGACCAGGCGACGGAGCGCTCGAATCGCTTCGGCGATTCGCTGAAGGATGCGGAGACCAAGCTGACGAGCGGCCCTGGCGTGGCGTTCACCAGCGGATTCACGACATACGGCTCGGGCAGTGAGTTCTACACTTCGGAGGCCCGCCCCAGCCTTCAGAAGCTGAAGGACCGCTTTGCCGCCATGGCAAAACCCGTGCCGATGCCATCCCTGATGGAAGGTTGGGCGTTGGTCCGTTCCGGCAGCGACAAGGAGCAGATCTGGGATCGGCTGGAAGGCGAGATGACGTCGCCCGCGCCGGACAAGATCCGCGAGATGCAGATGCGCCTGCGCATCCTGCAGGAGTTGGCCGCGACGTGCGAGCGACTTCTTGCCTCCGGCGCGGGCGAGACGTTTGGAGTCAAGCTGCTGGAAGTCAACTTCGACTCCTTCGGGGTCACGGGTGGCGGCGAGGCGGACTCGCCCTGGCTGTCCATGCCGTTCACCGTCAAGCTTGAGTGCTCGCCCTCATTTGCCGTCGTACTGGCCGACGAGCTGGTGAATCCCACCACCCGGACCATGTCAGGACAGGGCGAAAATGCCCGCCGCGGATTCCCGATACTGCTCGACATGCTCCAGACGGAAATGACCGAGCGCCCGCCGGAAATCCGACTCGACATCGGCAACGAGGACAAAGCCGAAGTCGCCAGGAAGCTCAACGAAAAGGGCAAAGGCATCATCGTGCCCCCGGACCCCACGGAGCTCGATCCGGAAATCGGAGAGGGCAAGAAGCTGGTGGAGGCCGCAACCGAGGACCTGAACGAGAACGACCGCATCGTGCTGCCGGTTCGCGCCGGCCTGAAGCTGAGGGCCGCCGCATTCAACAAGAACTGGCGTGCGGTGAAGAAGGAAGAGAACCAGTAAACAGGATGAGGGCGTCAAACCCCGAACTCCCCTTCCCATAAAAGGGAAACGGATATGGCACAGGCAAAAAGTACAGGCGCGCTTGCTCAGTACGGCCCGGTGTTGGCGCCGCTGGCCGGTGTGGCGCTCGCGCTGATTTTCATCGTAGCCGCGGTGATGACCAGCGGCATCGACGAGGGTTCCGACAAACTGTCGGGCACGTTGCAGAGCGTGCGCAAACAGCTGGACAGCACGAAGGCTGAGCCGCCCAAGGATCCGATTCCGCTCGCCGACAACGTGTCGGCCGCGCTGGAGCCGCGACAGGGCGAAGACTGGAAGGCCCCCGAAGGCAGCAAAAAGCTGTTGGCCCTGCCCATCGAGTTCAGCATCGTGATGGACGGCCCCAAGCCCGACGAGTTCAACCAGTTCGACGAAAACAAGGACGGCTTCTGGGACCCGCGCGAGTGGGGAGAATCGCCGCACTCGATCGATCCCGGCGAAAAGGGCAAGTTCGAGAACTGGGACCGCGACAAAGACGGCCTGATCAGCCGCAAGGAGTATGACGATCCGCCCACCAACGCCGCTGAGCAGTTCGACGCCCTGGACACCAACGACGACAAACGCCTGAGGGCCAAAGACGGCGAGATTACCCAGCAGGAAGAACACGACTGGGACCGCTCGCCCTTTGACGGCGAGATTGACTTCTCCGAGTACGAACGTCGCTACGAGCCGCACGAAGAGGTTGAGTTCGGGCCCGTATCCGGCGTCGAGGCGAAAATCGACCCGGCGACCATGGAAATCCTTGTGACCTGGCAGGACCCTGGCGTCGCCAAGGTACCCAAGGACCTCACGTTCCTGATCGAGCGCCGCGCGCCCCAGACCGTGGCCAAGCGCCGCAGCGCACACAGTAAGAAGGTGGCCGAGTACCTGGAAAAGGACCGCCAATGGGAAGCTCGCTTCAACAAGTGGTGGAACGATTCCACGGCAGACGACACGGGCAAAACCCGAAAGCAGAAGTGGCCCCGCCAGGCCCAGGCGCAGGAGCAGTATGAGAAGGAAACCGGCGATTCCCGGCCCGTGCAGCCCGAAGAGCCGTCGGAGTGGGAAGTGGTCAACTGGGTCACGGGGAATGAGTACCGCGACAGTTCATTCGACCTCGACGTCACCTACACATACGCGGTCACCATGGCCACCAAGAGCGATGCGGACCGCGGACAGCGCTACTCGAAAAAAGAAGGATGGAACATCTTCCCGGATCGCACTGCCGCCGACGGCCACCCGGTCATCGTGCGCAACCGCGTGGAAATGAAGTGGTCCGGCGCCGCGCCGCCGAACGGCACCATCTCGCTGGTCACCTGGCACAAGGTAACCGAAAACGACGTGAACTCGTGGTATCGGGTGCAGGTCACCGAGGCGTTCGGCCCGGACAACCCCAACATCGGTGGCAAGTTCAAGCTAACCGACCTCAAGAGCCGCGGCGTCAAGATGTTCGACATCGCCGGCGCGGAGGTGAACGCGGCCGTGCTGCTGCCCGCGGACACGGAAATCGACTTCAGCACGGACTTCAAGTTCGTGACCACAACCAGCAAGGGCTTCCTGCTCGGCTCCAGCAAGGTGGGTGACTTCGAGCTTCCCAAAGCCAGCCAGCAGGCCGCAACGCCGGATGCGCCCGCCAGCACGGACAACGCCCTTGAAGTGCGCTGTCTCGCCATAAAGAGCGGCGCGAAGGAAGGCACCTTCGAGCTCACCCGCTGGACCAAGGTCGGTGAGCAGTGGTTGCGGGTACTCTGGACGGGCTCGGTCGGCTCGGGCAAGGAAGTCGGCGGTCAGATCAACCTGGACAGCCCGGGCAGCGGGGTTACGGTTTGGGACGCTGCCGGCAACGAGGTCAAGGCAGGCGACCTGAAGAAGTTCAAGGACCACACGGTGGACATGAAGGCCGGCACCTTCGAGGGCCTCAAAGACCGCACCGTGACGGTCGGCGGCAGCGACTTCGACCTGTTCGGCACGCTGTACAAGGACTAGCATCCGCGATTCAGACAGAGACCCGGCCTTTCGGCCGGGTCTCTTGCGTTGAGGCTTGGATACTGACATACCGGATTGCGAGAGGGAGCATGACGCAAGGGTGACGTCCGAAAAGATATAGAGCGTTGACACAATCCGCCCTGCGGCTAAATTGAAGGCCCCCTCCGATATTTCGTGTGGACCCCTACGCATCTTCCCCGGGATGACCCCGACGGATGAGGAGCGAGTTAAGCATGAAGTTAGGGATCTCAAAGCGGCTTTCGATAGCCGCTGTTGCCGGTTTCACCGGCCTGCTTGCAGCCTGTGCGTCCGGCCCGGCGCCCGCTGACGAAGTAAACCTCAAGCCGACCACCGACGACTACGTTTCCCGCTTCGAGAGCGAAGACGGCAAGCCCGCCACGCGCGAAGAGAGCCGCGACAAGGCGACCGCCGGCGAAACGGAAGCCGCCGGCCAGCCCAGGGAAGTGGCCAGCCGCGGGGAGCGCGCCGCGCGCGGAGCCATCGAGGGCGTCAACGACAAGGACATCAAGGAACTCGCGCAGTTCTACGCCAACGAAGCGGCCAGGCTCTACCAGGACAAGCGCTACGAAGAGGCGGGTGACTACGCCCGCGACGCGCTGCTGATGGACCCCAAGAACGCCGTCGCCCTGGAGATCAAGTCCAACGTTGACCAGGCGCTGGGTGTGACCCGCAGCCCCGGTGAGAACATGGCCGTCGCCCGCAGCGAAGAAGAAGCGGCGCTGCGTGCCGAGGCGGTGTACGAAATCAGCCACGGACTCGATGTGGCAAACCGCTACATGCGAAACGGCCAGTACGCCGAGGCGATCGCCGAGGTAGAGAAGGTACTCGATATCATCCGCTGGACGGACTACATGATCGAGACCGAGGGGTTTGAGCGCGAGGCGCGCCTGCTGATGCAGGAAGCCGAAAACCTGCGCGAGAACGCCCGCGTTGAGGACTTCAAGAAGATCCGCGAGCAGGAGCGCCGCCTGCGCGAGCTCGAGATCCAGCAGGAGCTGGACCGTTACCGCGAAGAAATCCGCAACCTGTACGACCAGGCCAAGGAGTACTTCGACCGCCGCGAGTACAAAGATGCGGTGGTAGTGCTGAACAAGATCCTGCGCGAGGACCCGTACAACGAACAGGTATCGCGCCTCAAGCAGATTGCAACCAGCCTTGACCAGGGCCAGCGCGACCGCACGGCATGGGAAGACTTCAACCGCAACTGGCGCGAAACGCTGGAGTTGATCAAGTCACGCACGCCGATGCCCACCAATGACGTTGAGCTGGCGTCGTTCGAGGATTGGCTGGCCACCAACGAGCGCGCCCGCGTGCTCGAAGATTCGCGCCAGACACGGCTCAGCAAGGAAGACATCGCGGTGCGCAGCGCGCTCGAGACGGTCAACCTGCCCCTGTTCTTCGAGGGATCGACGCTCGACGAAGTAGTCGCCAAGTTCCGCACCGAGGGCAACATCAACATCCTGCGCGCCCGCGCCGTCGATGGCGAAACCGAGATCAACCTCGATATCGGCCGCGTCAAGCTGCGCCAGGCTCTTGACCTCGTGTGCGACCAGGCCGACCTGTCCTGGCGCGTCGAAAACGGCGCGGTGATCATCGACGAGGCAGGTGCCGGGGAAGGTCGCAACGTGGTACGCCGCGTGTTCAACGTGGCCGACCTGCTGATCAACCTGCGCACCTTCCGCGGTGACGAGCCGCGCCTGTCCGGCGACACCGAGCGTGAATCGCGCCTGTTGCAGGACGAGGAAGAGGAGGAAGCCGATCCGCTGGTGATCGACGACCTGCTGGAAGTGATTGAAGAAGCCATTTCTCCGGACAGTTGGGGACTCGACGGCCACGGGCTGACCACCCGCCAGCAGGACCTGATCGTGCTGAACAGCCCGGACAACATCGACCGCGTGGCAAACCTGCTGGCCGACCTGCGCCGCAGCCAGGGACTGACGGTGTCGGTGGAGGCCCGCTTCATCACCATCCGCGACGACTTCCTTGAGGATATCGGGCTCGACTTCCGCGGCATCGGCGGCAGCCCGCAGATCCCGGCGCCCGGCATCCCGCCCGTTCCGGCGGCGCTTGACGACATCCAGTTCGGCAACAGCACCAATCCGGCGGGCCCGGGTGGCTCGGGTAACGACGCAGGCTTCTTCTTCCAGGACATGCCGCCTTCGGGCAACGTGCGCATCGACCAGCGCGCGCGTATCGAGAACCTGTTCGACCAGAGCCTGGGCGGACAACGCGGAAACGTGGGCCTGACCGACAAGGGCGGCATGACGTTCCAGATGGCTTTCATCGACAACCCGGAGGTGAACGCCATCCTGCGCGCCGTTCGTAAGCGTGAACGCGCCACCCTTCTGACGGCCCCCCGCATCACCGTCCACAACACCCAGCGTGCCCACGTCAGCATCCTCAACGAAGTCGCCTACATCCGTGACTTCGACACCAACACCGCGACCGGTGTAGCCGTGGCCGACCCGGTGGTGGACGTGATCCGCGACGGCATCGTGCTGGACGTTCGCCCCACGATCAGTGCCGACCGCCGCTACGTGACACTTGAGCTGCGCCCGACGCTGGCCACGCTACTGCGCCCGATTCCCACCTTCACCACCAGCCTCGGCGTCGGCACCCCGGTGGCGATCCAGACCCCGCAGCTGACCCTGCAGCGCATCCGAACCACCATTACCCTGCCGGACGGAGGCAGCTTCGTGATCGGCGGACTGCGCCAGATGAGCGAAACCCAGGTTGATTCCGGCATCCCCATCATCAGTGACCTGCCGCTGATCGGCGCGCTCTTCACCCGCAAGGGCAAGAGCGTGGTGCGCCAGGACATCATCATCGTGGTCAGCGCCCGCATCATTGACCTCGAAGAGGAAGAGGATTACCAGTACGGCGCCGGCCCGACGCAGCCGCGCTAGACACGCTGAAAAGACAAGGCCCCCGGTTCACGCCGGGGGCCTTGATTTAAAGCCCGTCCCAGGGCCAAAATGCACTGAACCCCCGGCTTAACTCATCCGTTTGCCTTTGGTATAGAAGTGCGTCCATTACGCACCTACACAACCATTTTCGTCTCCGGGGCTCCAACGGAGCAGCTCGATATGCCCAATCCATCAAGGTTTATGACGATGCCCAGAATCCTCGCAGGGCTTGCGGTGGCGCTTGTGCTCAGCCTCTTTGCAGGCAACGCACACGCGCGCGACATGGTCGAGTACGGCCGTTACCTCGGCGTACGCCTCCAGATGTGGGAGGAGTCGTACGACGTACTGGACAAAATCATCAGCGGCGGCAGCGCCGAAGAGAAAGCGCGCGCCCGGCGCAACAAGGCCGAGGTGATGAAGGCCGAAGCCGACTACATCTTCAGCCAGGACCAGGACGAATCCGGGCGCACCGCGCGCTACGGCAAAGCGCTGGCTGAATTCGGCGACCCGGAAGACGCCGCGGGTGTTGTCGCAAAGGGCGTGATGCAACTCGACCTGGCGATGGGCCTGCGTCGCACGGACCCGACGACCGCCCGCCAGTACTGTGACGACGCGATCAAGATGCTGAACGACAAGCGCGTCTACCTGGACGAGAAAGTACGTTACGAAAACCAATCCGAATGGGAGAAGGTGTACCCCGACTACAGCCGCATGTTCTTCCACTTCTGCCGCGGCTACTACGTGAAGGGGATGTGCTTCGAAGCCGGTTCGCCGGACCGGGAAGCCAACTTCAAGCTGTGCGAGCGCAACATCGACGAATTCCAGTTCTCGCTGGACTACCCGACCGAAGAGCTGGTGCTGACCTACCCGCTGCTCGGCGACATCGAGCTGGCGCGCGGCCACCCGGAGGCCGCCGTCTCGCAGTTCACGGGCTGCATCAGCTTCCTGCAGGGCGAAGCGGCCACCGAGTACCTGGGCCGCCTGGCCCTTGAACACGGTTACCTGCGCGCCGCCGAGCTGCTGACCACCGAGCTCGACTTCGATCCCAGGAACCTGGAAAAGTGCGTAGACCTGTACGCCGAGGCATTTGGCAAGTACGGCCAGATCTCCGAGCTGAATTTCTATTTCAAGCGCTTCCAGCTCTATCGAATCAGCGCGCTGATCAAGCTGGGGGATGAGGCAAAGGTGAGAGGCGCGATCGACCTGCTGTTCAAGCTCGCGGCCGACCGTGACATCACCTTCCGGCGCCAAGCGCTGGTTGTGTTGTCAGACATCGCCACGCGCGACAGCCTCGACAATGAGCTGCGCTTCAAGTGCGCGGGCATCGTGTACTCCGAGCTCGACAGCAACCCGGTCTCGGTGATCCTGAAGAACATCCAGGCCTACCAGTCGCTGATCGCGGCCTGCAGGGACGTGAAGACCTTTGAGACTTACGCGCCC
>JACKIE010000021.1 GCA_020638635.1 Planctomycetota bacterium | reverse complement strand
GGCGTGGGCCCGAAGCTGCGCTCGCCGTCTTCTTCACGGCCGGGAGGCACGTAGTAATCGACGGGGATGCCGTCCCACTCCTTGCTGATTTTCACGTAGTCGCCGATCACCAGCATGATCAGGTAGGCCACGTGGGGCACGTCGTGTTTCCAGTGGTGCAGCTGGTAATCGCCGTGGTCTTCGGTGTTCACCAGCGCGCCGTTGCTGAGGCTGGTCATGCCCTTGGGCACGCGGGCGATCACCTCGCTGGTGGCCTTCTCGTTGGGGTAGTCGAAACACGGGAACCAGTAGCGGCTGTCCTCGTCCTGGCCCTGGGTCCAGAACTCCAGGTGCTTGTCGGGGTAGCCGTGGTCCGGGCCGACAAAGTACGCGCCGCGGCGGGGCGTGGCGCGGTAGCGGATGGCGATTTCCAGCGGGCGGTCGGCCTCGAGCTTCTGGCCGAACTGCAGAGTGAGCTTTTCGCCATCGTGGTGGAAGTTCACGCTGCGGCCGTCGGCGCTGACGCTCTCGATTTCCATTTCGCAGGCATCGAGCACCAGGAAGTCGGTGTCGTCGTAGATGGGCGAAACGGTCAGGGTTGACGTGCCGCTGATGGACTTGGTTTTGAAGTTCGGCTCGATCTCCAACCGGATGTGCTGCACGTCAACGAAGCGGTCGCGGCACCACTTGGGCTCGGTGCCCTTCTTCATGAAGGGCTTGCGCCCGTTGGCATCTTCGGCGTGCTGCAGCCAGGCGGCGTCTTTGAAAAAGCGGGCTTCTTCCGTGAGGGAAAAGTTCATGGGGAGACTATCCTTCCATCGAGGTTGGTGCGTATTTGATAGGCGAAACCCGCGGCGTCAACGCCGCGAACGTTCGATACCCGGAGCTGTCATGAAAACCAAGGCCTTGCTTCTGCTGACGTTGCTGCTGTTTGGCTGGACGATCCACACGCCCACGCTGGCCCAGGAAACCGTGGCCGAGGACCAGGGCGGCTCCAGCTTCGACGAAAGCAAGCTGACCGAGGCGCAAAAGCAGAACGTCGAGGTGCTGGACGGCATGCTGAACATCATCCGCCGCGGCTTTTACGACAAGAAATTCGGTGGCCATGACTTGAAGGACATGCGCGCGCGCTACCTGCGCCGCTGCGCCGAGGCCCAGCCCGGCGAGGCCTTGCACAAGGTGCTGCGCGAGCTGTTGGGCGAGTTCAAGGTCAGCCACCTCAGCGTCATTGAGCAAGAGGCCTACGACAACCACTTCGCGCCCGAGATGGACAACAGCAAGCGCCGCCAGGTCGGTTTCGACATCACCGAGTTGAACGCGGGCGAATACTTCGTCAGCGACATCCTCACCGGCGGCGCCGCCGACAAGGCCGGCCTGAAGCGCGGCGATCGCGTGCTCGAACTGGAAGGCCAGCCGATCGCCGGCCACCCGCTGCTGGTGGACGCCGGCGGCGACCCGGGCCTGCCCAACCAGCACGCGCACTTCTTCATTCGCAACCCCGGCGACGGCGAGCTGAACGTGAAGGTGCAGCGCCAGGCGGGCGCCGACAGCAAGCTGGAAATCGCCATCACGCCCAGCGACATCAACATGATCCAGGCCACGCGCAACAGCGTCACCATCATCGAGCACGAAGGCCGCAAGTTCGGCTACATCCGCTTCTGGCACTTCCTGCACGACGGCATGACCGTCGCCCTCAAGCGCGCTCTCAAAAAGGAATGGGAGATGTGCGACGGCCTGATCATCGACCTGCGCGGCCGTGGCGGCAGCCCCAACGTGATGAACGCCTGCTTCGCCCCGTTCGGTGAGCCCCCGGCCATGAGCATGTTCCCCGGCATGCCCGGCCGCAAGGTTGACTACGGCATGCCGAAGTGGGACCGCCCGGTGGTGGCCCTGCAGGACAGCGGCTCGCGCAGTGCCAAGGAAGTCTACGCCCACAACTGGAAGTGGCTGGAGATCGGCCCGCTGGTGGGCGAAAGCACGCCGGGCGCGGTGCTGGGCAGCACGTTTGCGCAGCTGCCCGACGGCAGCTACCTGATCTACCCGGCCCAGAACGTGCGCGACCTGGCCTACGGCAAGGTCGAGCTGGAAGGCAACCCCGTTGAGCCCACGCACCCAGTGAAAGACTTGCTCGAATACGCGGCCGGCGCGGACACCATCAAGGAAGCCGGCATCAAGGTGCTGTACGATAAAGTAAAGGACCTGCCGCCACCCAAGAAGGAAGACGAGGACTACGGCGAAGAGAAGGAAGAAGAGTTCTAAGCCAAAGGCCCCGGAGAAACCTCCGGGGCCTTTTCTTTTCGCTTGCTGGAAACGCGGTCGCGAGGGCGTAAACTGTCAGCATGGCGCTTACGAAGCCCTACTCGAAAGACACGCCCTCAACCGTCACCCTTGATGACGGCAGCGTGCGCGACGTGCCTGAGCGCATGACGGTGGAAGAGTTTGAGGCGTTCCCTTGGCCTGACGAGTCCAACTGGGAGATGATCTGGGAGGTGCCAGTCTTGACGCCGAAGCCCGAGCCGCCACACCAGTATCTCGCAGACGAAATCAAACAGTTCCTCAAGTTGTGCCTCGCCAAACAACGTGAACTGTACGTCTGCGGCGAAGTGGACATTCGTCTACCTCACGCGCGCAGCTACGTCGCACCGGACGTGGTTGTCGTCGATGAATCAAAGGTGGACACCGCCTCCCGACCAATGGACACGGTTCCGCTGCTTGTGGCGGAGGTTCTGTCTCCAAGTACCGCCGCGCTCGACACAGGCGCTAAGCGCGACGCATACGCGGAAGCCGGCGTGCCGGAATACTGGGTGGTTGATCCGCAAACCGGCGCCGTGGCCCTGCACGTGAGCCCTGAAGACGGCCTCTACCAACAGCCCCCCGCCGACCCGGAAGGCTACGTTACCTCCCCGCTGCTGGGTGTGACGTTCCGTGTCTCCCGCGAAGGGAACCGGTTCAACGTGCTGCGACGCTAGTTTACTCACCCCGCACACCGCGCTATCCTGCGCCCGTGCAGTGATGCACTTGCCTCAGGAGAGCGTAGTGTCGCCAACCGCGGAAGCCACGGCAGCGAAGCCTGTTGAATCGATCCAAACCGGCGCAGCATCGACTTCGGGGACAGTCCCCAAAGTCGGGGACAGTCCCCTTTCCCGTCCGGAAGACCTTACGGTTCATGCCTCCGGCGAGACGCCGACCGCCGACGAAGTCTCCGGCATGGAAACACCCATGCCGCTTTCGGCCCTGCCCGGCGACGCGGACTACCACATCACCAAGGACCCGCGCGTGAAGGCCGTGGAATGGCGCGACCTGGTGCAGGTCAGCAAGTGGCAGGCGTTTGTCGAAGTCACACTCAGCCTGCCCTGGATCGCCGCCAGCCTCGCGTTCTTCTGGCTGATCCAGTACACGGGCTCATGGTGGTGGATGATCCCCGCCCAGCTCGCCAGCTTCTACCTGTTCCTGACCGGCCTGCGGCAGACCCACAACGCCTACCACTACGCCGTCGGCGTCTCGCGCCGCGGCTGCGACCTGCTGATGTACTTCCTGTCGATCGTGATGACCGGCAGCATGCACGCCGTGCAGATCAACCACCTGCACCACCACCGCACGAACCTGGGCCCCGACGATGTCGAGGGTTTCACGGCCAAGCTGAAGTGGTGGCAGGCCATGGCGGTCGGCCCGTACTTCCCGCTCAAGTTGCACTGGTTCGCGCTCAAGACCGGCAAGCCCAACCAGCTCAAGTGGGTGTACGCCGAGCTGGCGGGCAACCTGGTGTGGTACGCCTTCGTGGCCTACGCGACGTTTGCCCTGAACCAGTGGTGGCTGGGCCTGTTCCTGCTGACCATGTGGGCCGGCCAGAGCGGCACCGGTTTCTTCGCCGTCTGGACCGTGCACCACGGCTGCGACGAGGCCCACCACGTCGCGCGCACCCAGCGCGGCTGGCTCAAGAACGCCATCAGCTACCAGATGTTCCACCACATCGAGCACCACCTGTTCCCGGCCGTGCCCACCTGCCACTGGGCCAAGCTAGGTAAGCGGCTGGACGAAGCCGCGCCGGAGCTGAAGGACATGATGGTGTACTAGCAACAACCGGGGACGGGCACGTTCCGTGCCTGTCCCCTTTCTGCGTTCATGGCGAGGTGTGTAGGGACATGCGGCAGCGTGTCCCTGCATTGGCCCGCGCGGTGTTTTTGTCGGCGCGTTCAAATAATTTTGGAAAATCTTTCGGC
>JACKIE010000020.1 GCA_020638635.1 Planctomycetota bacterium | reverse complement strand
CGGCGACGAGCTGGAATGCGAGATCATCAAGATCGACCAGGCCCGCGAAAACATCGTGGTCAGCGCCCGCAAGCTGCAGGAGCGCAACCGCGAGCGCCTGAAGGACGCGTTGCTTTCCGAAATCGAGGAAGGCCAGATCCGCGAGGGCGTGGTCAAGAACATCGCCGACTTCGGCGCGTTCGTTGACTTGGGCGGCATCGACGGCCTGCTGCACATCACCGACATGACCTGGGGCCGCATCCAGCACCCCAGCGAAGTGGTGAAGATCAACGAGACCGTGAAGGTGAAGGTCCTGAAGGTGGACCGCGACCGCGAGCGCATCGCGCTCGGCATGAAGCAGCTCGCCGACAGCCCCTGGAAGGGCATCGCGGAGCGTTACCCCGTGGGCTCGCGCCACAAGGGCAAAGTGGTCAACATCATGTCCTACGGCGCCTTCATCCGCCTGGAAGAAGGCATCGAGGGCTTGGTCCACGTCAGCGAAATGAGCTGGACCAAGCGCGTGAACGACCCGCGCGAGGTGGTGCAGCTCGGCGACGACGCCGAGGTCATCATCCTGGGCGTGAACGAGGAAAAGCAGGAAATCTCGCTGGGCATGAAGCAGCTTGAGGAGAACCCCTGGGATCGCGTCAGCGCCCGCTATCAACCCGGCGCCAAGGTCAAGGGCGTGGTGCGCAACCTCACCACCTACGGCGCGTTCATCGAGATCGAGCCCGGCATCGACGGCCTGCTGCACGTCTCCGACATGAGCTGGACCCGCAAGGTCAGCCACCCCAACGAGATGGTGAAGAAGGGTGACGAGGTCGAGTGCGTGGTGCTGGCAGTGGACACCGACAAGCACCGCATCGCGCTGGGCATGAAGCAGCTCAAGACCGACCCCTGGGAAGACGAAATCCCGGAGCGTTTCGCCGTCGGCACCGAAATGGACGGCAAGATCACCAAGATCACCAACTTCGGCGTGTTCGTCGAGCTCGACAACGAGCTGGAAGGCCTGCTGCACATCAGCGAGCTGGCAGCCGAGGGCGCCGACAAGCCCGAAGAGTCGGTCACGGTGGGGGAGACCATCAAGGTCAAGGTCATCAAGCTCGACCCCAAGGAACGCAAGATCGGCCTCACCGCCGCCGAAGCCTGATTTACAAACAGTTTACTCGGCACAAATCCAGACAGCGCCCGGGCTTGCCCCCGGGCGCTGTTGTGTTGGTTTGACAGTTGTCTCAGCAGGGGGTAACAACCCGAGTCGCCTGGTTGCCACCGAACACGGAGACTCCCATGACTCGACTGCTTCTTTCCCTGCTGCTGATGTTCTGCGCACTGCCGTTGCTGGCCCAGGATCCGCCCAAGGTAGAGCTGATCGAGCGAAAGAACTCGGCCGGCGTGCTGGTGGAACGCTACAAGACCGTCGATGGCAAGCGGGTCGGCAAGTACGAAAGCTGGCACGACAACGGCAAGCAGGCCCAGGTGGGCGCGTACGATGACGGCCTGCAGACCGGCGAATGGCTCAGTTTCCACGACAACGGCAACGTTTCATTCAAGCGCACGTACACGAAGGGCGAAATCAACGGCGTCGCGGTCACTTACTACAGCAGCGGCGCCAAGCGCATCGAGGGCACGTTCGTTGACGGCTACGCCAAAGGTTCATGGACCGACTATTACGAGAACGGCAAGGTGTCGGCCCAGGGCGAAGCCTACGGCAGCTGGCACAACGAACTCTACGACGCGAAGAAGACCGGCCCCTGGAAGTGGTTCCACGAAAACGGCGTGCTGTCGATGGAAGGCAGCTATGAGCAGGACATCCTGACCGGCCACGCCATCAGCTACTACAACAACGGCAACAAACGCATCGAGTCTGATTTCACCGACGGCTACGCCAAGGGAGAATGGATCGAGTACTACGGCGACGGCCAGGTGTCCGCCCGCGGCCAGGCCTACTCAAGCTGGCGCAACCAGCTTTACGGCGCGCTGAAAACCGGGCCATGGAAGTGGTACCACGAAAACGGCGTCCTGTCGCTGGAAGGCAGCTACGAGCAGGACATCCTGACCGGCCACGCCATTACCTACTACAGCAACGGCAACAAGCGCATTGAATCGGACTTCACCGACGGACACGCCAAGGGTGAATGGATTGAATACCACGGCAACGGCCAGGTGTCCGCGCGGGGCGAAGCTTACTCAAGCTGGCGCAACCAACTCTACGGCCCCCTCAAGACCGGGCCCTGGAAGTGGTTCAACGAGGCGGGCGTGCTGACGCTCGAGAGCCCGTTCGTTGAGGATCAGATGCACGGCCACGCCGTGCGCTACTACAACTCCGGTGAAAAGCTGACAGAGTGCGACTTCGAGGCTGGCTTCGCCAAGGGTGAATGGATCGAGTACCACCAGAACGGCAACGTGAGTTCAAAGGGCCAGGTAAGCTCGAGCTGGCAGAACCAGTTCTATGACCCGATGCGCGAAGGGCCCTGGGTCTGGAACTTCGAAAGCGGCCAGAAGCAGCTGGAGGTGCCCTACGTCAAGAACGTCCGCAACGGCACACTGGTTGAATACTACGCGTCCGGCAACAAGCGCATCGAATGCGAATACGACAACGGCAGCCTCACCGGCACCTGGTCGCTGTATCACGAGAACCAGCAGGTCGCCGCCATCGGCGAGGCCATGGGGCAGGACTGGGGCAGCCACAACCACCCGATCCGCACCGGGCTATGGGCCGAGTACTTCGAAGACGGCGTGCGTTCGTTCGAAGGCACCTACGTCAACGGCAGGCTGGACGGCATCGCCTCGTGGTACCACCGCAACGGCCAGAAATCCCTGATGACCGAGTGGATTGAGGGCGTCATGCGCGGTAGCTGGACCGCATGGCACGACAACGGCAACCAGAGCGGCCACGGCTTCAGCTATGAAGCCGCCTGGGGCAGCCCAAGCCACCCGCGCAAGCACGGCCCCTGGGTCTGGTACCACGACAACGGCAAGAAAGAGTCCGAGGGCAGGTACGTCCGCGACGTGAAAGTGGGACCCTGGATCTACTACGACGCCGAAGGCCGCGTGAAAGAGATCCACAACTACATCAACGGCGAATCCAAGGGCGTCTCCGAGGCCGTGCTCGAAGACGGCACGCGCGTGATCCGCACCAGCAACCCGGACGGCTCCAGCGACACTTACACGCTCGACAAAGACGGCAATATCGTAGACCACAAGCACACCATGCCGCCCGACAAGCAGAAGCCGTCCATCACTTACACCGACCCCGAAACCGGCGAAACCACCACCCTCACCCACGACGGCGACGGCAATCCCAAGATCACCAAGGGCACAACCACCAAGGACGAAGACGGCACCACCCACACGCACGAGGAAGACGACGACGGCACCGTGCGCGACATCACCACCCACCCCGACGGCAGCCGCGAGTTCCGCGAAGTGCGCCCCGACGGCACCGTCCGCGAATCCACCCGCGACAAGGACGGCAACATCGTCCGCAAACAGACCAACCCCGACGGCACCACCACCGAGTACACCCTCAGCCCCGACGGCCGCAAAACCCGCACTCTGCGCGACGCCGAGGGCAACATCATCGAAGAGGCCGAGCGCACGCCGGTGGGCGTCGAGACCGTGAAGAAGCCCGACGGCACGGAAACCCGCCGCCACAAGGATGAGAACGGCAACTGGGTCGAAACCACCACGCGCCCCGACGGCACAACCAGCCGTGTCGTGCGCGACAAGGACGGCAACGTAATCAGCCGCGACGACAAGTGGGGCGAACGCGAAGAAGGCCAGAGCCTGTACGAGGACGTCCAGGGCGGCCGCGACTGGGACAAGCTCACGCCCGAAGAAAAGGCCGGATACGCGGACCTCGAACAGAGCATGAAGGAAAACGGCCAGCTGGACGAAGCCAGGAGGCAGGCTTCCGAGGGCGAGATGCAGCGCCGCGACGAAGCGCGCGCCGAAACCGACGCGGCGCTGGAGCAAGCGGGCGGCGACCTGAAGCGCAAGCCCGCCACCGACGGCGCAACCCGGCCGGCCGGCGCGATCAACAAGGACGAATTGGGCATCGCCGCGAAAGCGCTCGAACTCGCGCTGCGTATGCCGGACGTGCCGTTTGAGCAGATCCAGGAAGACCTTAAGAACGCCATCGATTCCAAGGACAAGGCCAAGATCTCCGAGTTGCTGGCCCAGGACCGCAACAGCCTGCCCGGCTGGCTCGAGAAAAACGCCGACATCGCCCAGAAGTGGACCCAGGCCGTGAAGTCAGGCGGCTCGGCTGTCGCCTCGGCCCTGGCCGTCAGCAAGGCGGTCGATCACCTGTTCAAGGGTGAATACGGCGCGGCGCTGGAGGAGTTCGCCGGCGCCAACGCCTCAGCCTTCGGTGCGATCCCACCGGCGACCATGGCGCGCATCGAGCGCGAGCTGGGTCGCAACCCGGCCAGCTACGCCGCCGCGCTCAAGAGCCTGATCGCGCTCGGCCGCGAAGTTTCGCGCCCGCTGGCGCAGGGCGAATCGCGCAACTACGGCAAGATCGCCAAGGACGGCATCGAGTTCATGGTCAACGCCTGGAAGGCCCTGCCCGAAGACCAGCGCGCCCACCTGCTGGAGCGCAACCTGCCCTCCATGCGCAAACTGCTGGAGCACCTGGACGGCGGCGTCGGCGGCTCGGCCGTCAAGCGTTCCGGCGTGCTAATGGGCGTCGTCGATTCCGCGCCCGAAGTGTTCAAGCTGATCAGCGAGTGGGGCGGGGAAAACGACGTCGCCAATATCACCGCGCTGACCCAGAAGGTCGGCCCCAAGGTGATCGGCATGCTGGTGCAGGCCGCCACACGCTCCGAGACCGCGGGCGCCGCCGCCGAGTTCGTGGCGCAGCTCGGCACCGACTACATGGCCCACCTCGGCAACGACGCCCGCGAGGCCGCCAAGGCCGCCATGCTCCAGACCGGCACGGAGGCCAACTCCTACGCCAACCTGCGCAGCACCATGCGCAGCCTGGCCCAGAAGGCGGGCATGAGCCCCCGCGACGCCGAGCAATACGAGTTCCTGTCCAACCTGGTCAGCGGCCACGAAAGCCGCCTGGTGCTTGGAGACATGCGCCGCGCCAAGGACATCCTGGGCGTGCACGAGGCCATGCAGGCCTGGCGCCGCGTGGACACCGACCTCGGCAGGCAGGCCGGAGCGGTCGGCTTCTTCTATGGCGGGCTGGTTGACGAGAAATCGCGTTCCAGCGCCGACGAGCAGGCCTACCAGATCTGGAAGGCCAACCAGGTCAACAACGCGCGCCGCACCGCGGCCCATATCAAGAGCATCCTGCCCGAGTACGCCCCCGGCAGCGCCGCACACAAGTTCCTGTCACACTGGAAGAACGACCTCGACGGCATGGTGCGCACCTTCGGATAGCCGTGGGGCAGACATCCCGGCTGCACCGTAGGGACACGCGGCCGCGTGTCCCTACTTTCGTGGGGCAGGCATCCTGTCTGCCGAGGCAGGCTGGAAGCCTGCCCCACGTTGCGCGTTTTGTTTGCTTGGAGGGGTATTTTTCAGCACAATCCGTAAGGCCTTTGGCATTTCTACCACTGACAGTACGGGGCCATTGGTTGGGAAATGCCGGGCATTTCCCCGCCGTGTCGCCTGTGGCGACCGTACTCGAGTTTACGAGGGTTGCCTCCATGCGTTCGATCCAGCTTTCCGCTCTGCTGCTTGCCCTGTTTGCCGCGCCCCTCTGGGCCGGCCTGGTGGAAACACACTTCCCCGGCAAGTCAGAAACCGACGTCGCCGCCGAGTTCGAGGCCGGCCTGCCCAAGCTGCTTACCGAAGGCCTCTCAGCGGTCGCCAAGCCGCGCATGTACGCGCTGGTCAACAAGGCCGAAGTTTTCGTGCAGCTCACGGCCGTCGAGGGCGAGCAGACCACATGGACCACGCTGGTCCCCACTGGCTGGTACGCCGAACAGGCGGAGTACGCCTACGACGTCTACGGCAAAGACTACAAGTTCAAGCTGAGCGAGCTGCCGCCGGCGGGCGTGGCGTTCTGGCTGCGTCCCCAGGGGCGCTCGGCGGCATTGATCGTGTCGCTGGCCTGCTGGCTGGCCGCCAAAGGCGAGCTGATGCTGGCCGACGCCGAACTGGCAGCGCTGGTGCCGCTGGACGGGCGCGAAAAAGAACGCGAGACGCTGAAAAAGGAAATCGACGATTGGCTGTGCGCCAAGCTGGGCTGGTCGGCGCCAGGCGGCCTGGAGACCATCGCCACCCACGACCTCGACCACAACGAAGACGGCTGGCTGCTGCTCAGCAAGGAAGCCGCAGCCGAGCACTTCAAGGACCTCGACAAAGAGGCCAAGAAAGCCTTCAAGGAGCTCGAGAAACTGCAGGGCGCGGACGTGAAGTCCAAGCCCGGCCAGCGCAAGAACTCGCCGGGTATGCGGCTCGCCATCCTCGAGAAATACATCCAGCGCTGGGAGCGCCGCTACACCGGCACTGCCTTCCTGGCCAAGAAGGGCGCCAAGGAAGACCTGGAGGCCATGCTGGAGGCGGTGAAAGCCGACATGGCGTGGATCGAGACCGAAAAGTACAAGGCCGAGCGCTTCGGCATCGACGGCGATTGGAACGCCGCCGCAAGAGCCTACGACCAGATGCAACGCGCCGACCCGCTGAATCCCGATGTAGTGATCTGGACCGCCGAGGCATGGTCCAAGGCCGCCAAGATCACGGACGGCGGCCGCAAGGCCGACGATCCCGCCGCCGCCAAGCGAGCCGCCGGCCTGTATGAGCAACTGCTTGCGATTTTCCCGAAGGCCATGGGCTACCACAATCACGCCGGCCTGAACTGGCTGGCGGCCGGAGACAAGGGTCGCGCGAAGGAGCACCATGAGGAGGTGATCCGCCGCACCGATGGAATCAAGGACCTGTCGGAAAGCGACAAGAAGAACCGCGAGTTCGCGGAGGGGCAACTGAAGCTGATGAAGTAAGTTCGGTTGCGACAACCACCCCGTTTGCTACCTTTGAAACCGCACGGGGCAGAGGAGCGAGGCATGAGGACGATTCACACTGCATTCCTGGCGGCGCTGTTCGCAATTGCAAGCGCCCTGGCGGCGGGCCCGTCAGAAGACCTGTTCGCCAAGACCCACAAGGGCATGAAAGAGGCGGACGTCGCGGCCAAGTGGTACGAGAAGCTGCCCGAGTGGGTGGCGGGCAACACCAGCAAGAACCAGTTTCCTGTGACCCACCTGCCTTTCATGGTGGAGAAGGGCAAGCTGAAGCCGTCGAAGGACGTGTACAAGTTCGAGATTCGAGACGCCAACCGCAAGCAGTTCAGCGCTTACTACCTTGTGCGAAACGGCGTCGATGCGAATGGGCGAACCATCTACGAGAAAACCAACGACTTCGGCTGGCTGCCCTGGAAGTCCTGGCCCGCGAAGTACATCGTCGAAACCTACCCGGTGGACGGCAACTCGGACAACGCGGACATCGTGGCGTTCGCGGCGTGGCTGTACGGAGAGAAGGAAAACGAACTCGCCAACCGCCTACTCACCATCGTGCACGGTCGCGACAGCGATCTTGCGCCGCTGATCGCCGCGTACATCTGCGACAAAGAGAAGTGGACCCTTCCCGCGGAAGGCCTGAAACAGTGGAACGCCTGGGATGTCGAGTACCAGAAGGAACGCGTCATCCTGGTCACGCCCGAGGAATTCGACAAGCGACTGAAGGAGCGCGAGAAGACAGCGGCCGATGAGTTCAAGCAACTGGTGTCGGCCCGCGGCGACTACAAGGGGCGCCCGCCGCGCCGCAGCTCGCCCAGCAGGCAGCTCGTGCTGCTCGAGTGGGAAATCAAGCAGTACAAGATCAAGTTCGGCTCGGCTGACTTTCTGAAGGACAGTAAGAACACCGACAAGCTGCAGGAGATGCAGGACTCCATCACCGACGACCTCGCCCTGATCAAGGACAACATGGACCAGGCCCGCGGCATGGGCGCAGACGGCGACGCCAACGAGCTCAAGAAGAAGGCCGAGTTCATGGAAGAGATCCTGAAGATCGATCCCATGGACCTCAATCTGCGCGGCCAGGTGGCGGAAGCCTGGTTCACCTGGGGCAACCCGGCGCCCCACGGCAACAGCTGCGACCGCGCCGACGGCGTGAAGAAGGCGATCCCGCACTACCAGGTCATCCTGGATGCCTATCCCAACAACACCGCCTTTCTGCTCCGGATGGGCAGGTGCTACCAGGCTCTCGAGGACAGCAAGCATGCACGCCCCTATTACGAGAAGGTGATTGAAATCGACGGCAACCAGGGCAACGCCATCACCGCCAAAGCGCTGATCCGCAACATGGACCAGGGCGACCAGAACCGGGCCAAGCAGGGCGGCAAGTAGCAAGCCATGGCAACAAGCACCGGGCCTGGGCAATCCGGGCCCGGCTGGTTTTTTTAATAGAACTACCGTAGGCCCCAGCCCGTTCACTCTACACATAGGCAGACGCAACAACCCCGCTCCTTCCCCTGTTGCGACCGACCATGCTGAAGACAATCGTGCTGCTGCTGGCGTTTGCCATCGCCTCGCCCCTGGCGGCCGGCGGACTGGTCGAAAAGGTCTTCCTGCGCAAGGTCGCCGACGACTGGCACGCGCACTTCCGGACCTGGGTCAACGACGAGTGCAAGGCCGGACGCTGCCCGGAAACCTACTTTCCCGACGGCGCTGGCGCGCGGCCTTACCGCATCATGGAGGTGAAGAACGATGCGCTGGTCGCGGCCGAGCTGCGGGAAACCAACGACGGCAAAGGCAACCTGACGCGCACGCCGGCCGTTGAGCGCGTGCAGTTCAAGTGGGAGCAGTGGCTGCCTCGCTACATGGCCGTCACCTACCCGGTGCGCAGCAACGAAGACAACCCGGATGTAATAGCGTTCGCGTGCTGGCTGTACCTGAACGCGCCTGACCCGATGCTGGGCAACCGCGTGCTGACCGTGGTGTACGAGCGCGAAGAGTCACTGCGCGAGGACATCGCTGAGTTCGTCTGCGAACGCCACGGCTGGGCGCTCAAGGACAAGCTTGCGGTGGGGGAGGAGTGGGACGCCGAGTTCATGAGCTGGAGGCGCGTGCTGCTGCCAAAGAAAGAGGCCGAGCAACGCGAGAAGCAGCGCAAGGCGGAGGCGAAGGAAGGCCTGAGCGTCCCGCTGGCGCAGTATGCCGCGCCGGACAAGCGCACCATGACCCTCGATGAAATCGCCTACGCCCTGCGGCAGTGGCTCGCCAAGTTCGGCGACTCCGACGCGAAGCAGAAAGCCGAAGCCGACAAAGCCCTGCAGCGCATCGCCGACGACCTGGAAAATGTCGCCACCTTCGTTGAGCTTGCCGCCAACACGCCGGATACCCAACCGGAAAAGCAGGCGAAGTTCCACGAGGACGCGCTGAAGCTTGACCCGTGCTCGGCGGACCTGCTGGCCCGCGCGGCCGACGCCTGGCGGCGCCACGCGAACCCGGAGGTGGTGGGCGCCGAGTTCAAGTGCACGCAGGAGCATTCGGCGCGCCGCGCGCTCGAGCTGTACCAGCGCTGGCTGCTGCGCGAGCCGGGCAACTTCAAGGTGCTGATCAACATCGGCGTCTGCCACCACGTGATCGGAGAGCGCGACGCCGCGCGCAAGGCCTACAAGCGGGTGATCGAGGAGAGCGGCGACGACAAGCTGGCCAAGCAGGCCCGCGAGTACGACAACCTGCGTTGACTTGCCGCTGCGCGCGCCAGCCGCTAAACCCGCGGCATGGACGGCGAGAAACTTGCCATCATCGGGTTGCCCTTGCTCGCCGTGCTGTTCGTGGCAATCGGCTTCATCGCCAAACCGCCCGCCGAGCCGGAGCCCGAGCCCGCGCCGCCCCAGGCCTTCGACAAAGAGCTTGCCGCCGCGTACGTGCAGGCCGGCTGCTGGCAGTGCCACGCGGTCAGCACCCTGCAAACCGAGCTGACCGAAGCCTTCGGTGAGCAGGCCGCCGGCGCTCGCCCCATGGGGCCGGACCTGGCGGGCGTCGGCAACCGCTACCACCCGGACTGGCACACCGCGCACTTCTGGAAGCCTGACGACGTCTATGCGGGCTCGCAGATGCCTGCCCAGCGCCAGTTGTTCGAGCCCGGCCAGACAAAGCTGAACGCGCAAGGCCGCAAGGTGGTCGAGTTCCTGCTGACCCTGAAGTCGCGCTCGGACCTCAACAAGCCCTGGCCCACGGCGCGCGTCACGGCGCCGACTGGCGACGCCGAGCGCGGCCGCCTCCTGTTCCTGCGCGAGTGCGCCGGCTGCCACGGCCGCGATGCCGACGGCGACGGCCCGGCCGCGCGCTTCATGGTGGCGCTGCGCAAGCCGCCGGCGCTGGCGAAGGGCGATTTCATCTACATGCCCGCCGGAGAGCGGCCGCTCGACAGCATTTACACGGTGATCACGAACGGCGTGCCGGGCTCCGCGATGCCGAGCTTCGCGTCTCGCCTGACCGAGCAGCAGCGCGCCGACCTGGCGGCCTGGGTGGCAAAGGTGGGCGGCAAGTAGAGGTTTGCCGCGCAATGCGCTAGGATCACGCCCGCAACGGACAAGGACCAGCCATGGCACTGTTTTCATCGACCTACCCGATCCGCTTCAGCGACGTGGACCACGCGGGCATCCTGTACTACCCGCGATTCCTGCATTACTTCCACTGCTGCTTTGAAGACTTCTTCGAGCGCGGCATCGGCATCCGCTACAACCACCTGCTCGATGTCGAGCGCATCGGCTTTCCCACCGTGCACATGGAGGTGGATTACCTGAAGCCCCTGCGCTTCGGCGACCAGGTCGAAATCAGCCTCGGCATCCAGAAGATCGGCACCAAGAGCGTGACCTGGACCTACACCGGCGATACCGCGCGCGAGAACAAGAAAATCCGCGCCGTGGAGGCCAGCCTGGTAACGGTGTGCCTCGACATGGACAGTTTTAAGGGCATCGAGTTGCCCCAGAAGTACCACGACCTGTTCAAGAAGTGGCTAGTGCCCGACAGCCACCGCACCGGCCTGTACAAGGCGGTGAAGCCCGAGTAGGAGACGCCATGCCGCAACTCGCCTTCGTGCTGCTTGGCCGTACGGAACCGATCAAGCCTGATGGATTCGCGGCGGCGCTTGGCGCGCGGCTGGGACAATCACTGGAGGCCGAAGCTTCGAAAGGCGGCGAAGACGTTTTCTCCGTGGCGCTGCCGAACGGCCAGACCGCCTTTGTCGCGTTCGTGCCGGCGCCCGTGCCGGATGGCGAAGCCGAGCAGTATGTACCCTACAGCATCTCCGCCCTGGGCAGCGGCTGGGAATTGCCCGAATACCCGGCCCACGCCATGGTCACGCTGATGGGTGAAGACGACATCGTCACCGTGGAAGCGCTGGAGCTGTTCACAAAGGTCGTCGCGGCGGCCGTCGAAAGCGCGACGGCCGTGGGTGTGTACTGGGGCTCAACCGGCGCAACCCACAATGCGGAGTTCGTGCTGGACGTGGCGAACGCGGAAGGCCTGCTGCCGGTGATGCTGTGGAACGGCATCAGTATCGCGGACGGCGGCCCCGGCAGGCTCAGCATGCTGAGCCTGGGCATGGAGCAACTTGGCCTGCCCAACCTGATGCTGACGACTCCGCGCGAGCAGGGCAACGCGGCAATCGAGATGATGCTCGACCTGCTCAGCTTCCTGATCCGGCGCGGCGAACCGCTGCCGGACGGCGACACCATCGGCTTCTCCGAGGAACAGAAGCTGCCGATTCGCTACGAAGCGTCACCCATCGACTCCGAGAGCCAGGTGTGGTGCATCGACCTGCCCTAGATCGCGAGAGAATCATGTCGGACATTCCCGAATTTCCCGATCATTTCAACATGGCCGACTACTTCGTGTTCTCGAACATCGAGGCCGGGCGCGGGGACAAAGTCGCCATCATCTACGAAGACCAGCGCATTACCTATCGCGAGGTCGCCGACAACGTCACGCGCGTGGCCCGCGCGCTGATCGACGACGGCCTGCTGCCCGAACAGCGCGTGCTGGTCGCCATGCAGGACCGGCCGGAGTTCGTCTACGCCTGGTTCGGGGCACTCAAGGCCGGCGGCGTCGCCACCCAGATCAACCCGGCGCTGCCGGCCGCAGACTTCGAGTACTACCTCAATTACGTGAAGCCGCAGTTCGCCTTCGTCGATGAAGCCAGCCTGCCCGAGTTCGAAAAGGCTTTGGCCAACACCCGCCACTGCGGGCGCGGCAAGTTCATGGATAACGTGATCGTGGCCGGCCGCGAACGATTGGCCGAGCCGCGCATGGTGCAGGCCGACAACGACTTCGCCACGCCGGCCAAGGTCTACGAGCCTGACAGCCACCAGAGCTTCAACCACTGGATCAAGCTGCCCGTGGAAAAAGACGCGCAACCCTGGCCGACAACCAAGGATGACCCGGCCGTCTGGCTGTTCACCAGCGGGACCACGGGGCACAGCAAGGGCGCCGTGCATTGCCACTTTCACTTTCCGTACAATACCGAGGTTTACGCCAAGCGCTTCATCGGCATGCGCGAGGACGACATCACCATCAGCGGCCCGCGCCTGTTTTTCGGCTATGCCACCGGCACCAACGTGATGTTCCCGTTCGCGGTGGGGGCGACGACCGTGCTGTTCAAGGAGCACCCGACGCCGGAGCGGCTGTTTGAGCTGATCGCAAAGCACAAATGCACCGTACTCACCAACGTACCCACGCTGATCAACAAGATGCTCGCGGCCGACGTGAAGCCGGACCTGAGCACACTGCGCTTCATGTGGAGCGCCGGCGAAGCCCTGCCTGCCGACCTGCACAAGCGCTGGGATGAGGCCTACGGCGTGCCGATCATCGACGGCATCGGCAGCGCCGAGAGCTTCCACATTTACATCTCAAACCGGCCGGGCGACGTGCGCCCCGGCAGCCTCGGCAAGCTGGTGCCCGGCTACACGGCCAGGCTGACCGACGACGACGGCCAAACGGTCGCCCAGGGCGACGTCGGCACACTGTGGGTGGGTGGCGACAGTGCGGCGCTGTACTACCACGCAAGCTACGCCAAGAGCAAAGAGCACCTGCGCGGCGGCTGGATCGTCAGCGGCGACAAGTTCCGCCAGGACGCCGACGGCTACTGGTACTACGAAGGCCGCGGCGACGACCTGATAAAGTCCGGCGGCATCTACGTAAGCCCGCTCGAGGTAGAAAACTGCCTGATGCAGCACCCGGCCGTGAAAGAGTGCTGCGTAATCGGCAAGAAAGACGAAGCCGGTTTGGAGAAACCGTTCGCCATAGTGGTTAGAGCGCGAAGCGTAAGCGAGCGGCCCGATACCCCGGAGGACACCCTCGCCAAGGAACTCATAGAGTTCTGCAAACAGAAGCTCGTCCGCTACAAGGCCCCGCACGGAATAGCCTTCAGCAACAAGACCCTGCCCAGAAACGACCGCGATAAAATCGACCGCAAGGCCCTGCGCAAGGAATACGCCGGATGACGGACCGCGGGCGTCCCGCCCACCGAAGCCTGCGCGGGGCGGGAGCGTCAGCGACGGGTAGACATTCCAAACAGCATGTGTAGCCTATTGTGTGGAGGTATGTGTAATGGCTACCAACCTGGACCTGGACGACGCCCTGATCGAGGAAGCGGTCAAGGTCGGCAAACACAAAACAAAGAAAGAAGCGGTCACAGCCGCATTGCTTGAGTACATCAAGCGCAGAGGTCGCCTCGGGATTCTCCAGCTCGAGGGCAAGATCGATTACGACCCACGCTACGACTACAAAACGGCACGCAAAAGGAAGCGCGCGTGAACGTGCTGGTGGATACTTCGGTGTGGTCGCTGCTTCTGCGCCGAAGGCAGTCCGCTCGACTTTCGACCAGGCAGGCTGCCGCTGTGCAGGAGTTGAAAGAGCTCGTCCGGGAGGACAGGGCACAGCTGACGGGTGTGATTCGACAAGAGTTGCTGACCGGGATTCGCTCTGACGTGGAGTTCGAGGAGTTGAAGTCCTGGTTGCGCTTTTATGATGATCTGCCCGCAGACTTCGAAACACATGAGCTCGCGGCGCAGTATGCAAACCAATGTCTTGGGACCGGCATCGTTACTAGTGCGATTGACATCCTGATCTGCGCCATTGCCATGAAGCACCAGTTGCCCGTCTTCACGCTGGATGATGGCTTCAGGAAGATTCAGTCTGTCGTTCCGATCACGTTTCATGTTGCGAAATGAGTGAGCTTTGGACCCAG
>JACKIE010000002.1 GCA_020638635.1 Planctomycetota bacterium | reverse complement strand
TGTGCAATGACAAGGCCGAAAGGCCGGGGGCTAACCTTGTTACAGCGCTCCGCGCCGATCCCGTTCATCTGAAAGGTTAGCTGGGTTGTTTAGGTGCGGTCCGGCGCTCTTGTCTGCTGCCTGAATTGCACTGCTGACAGGATCATCATGCTGGGTAGGTATACGAATCCAAAGACCAGCAGTCCGCGACCCCAGTCGACCCACAAACCCAGCGCGATGCACGTAAGCCCAAACACAAGCCTGAAGGAGGCTCGATAGATGTGCCGACGTAACAGAGCGCCATTCATACCATTCATTATACCGAACAGGCTGCTGTAAGTGTCCCCTACCGCCCCGACTCCATGGCGGTCTTCTCGAACGCGGCGTCATAGGCGACCGGGTACTGGCCTGTAAAACAGGCGGCGCAGTAGTTGCCGTCTGCTTTCACGGCCTTCATCAGGCCTTCCGCTGAGAGGTAGGCGAGGCTGTCGATGCCCAGGTAGTCGCGGATCGCGTCCACGCTCTCGAGCTGGTTGGCGATCAGTTCCTTGGGGTCGGGGAAGTCGATGCCGTAGAAACACGGATGGCGCGTGGGCGGGCAACTGATCCGCAAATGCACTTCCTTCGCGCCCGCGTCGTACAGCCGCTTCACGCGGCCTTTGCTGGTGGTGCCGCGGATGATGCTGTCGTCCACCACGATCACCCGCTTGCCCGCCACCACGTCGCGCACGGCGTTCAGCTTGATCTTCACCCCGATGTCCCGCTGCCCCTGGCTCGGCGCGATGAACGTACGGCCGATGTAGTGGTTGCGGATGAACCCCTGCTCAAGGGGCAGGCCCGCCTGCTCGGCGTAGCCCTGGGCCGCGCTGTTGCCGCTGTCGGGCACGGGCACCACGATGTCGGCGTCCACGTGGCTCTCGATCGCGAGCTGCTTGCCCATGGCCTTGCGTGCCTCGTGCACGCTCAGGCCGAACACGCGGCTGTCCGGCCGCGCGAAGTAGACGTGCTCGAAGATGCAATGGGCGTGGTTTTGCGGCTCGCACCACATGCGGCTGTGCAGGCCTTTCGTGTCGATGCGCAGCAGCTCGCCGGGTTTGACGTCGCGGACGTACTCGATACCCAGCATATCGAAGGCGCAGGTCTCGCTGGCCAGCACCCATGCGTCGCCCAGCTTGCCCAGCGCCAACGGCCGGAAACCCTGGGGGTCGCGGGTGGCGTAGATGGCGTGCTGGGTGAGGAACACGAAGCTGAAGGCGCCCTCCATGTGCTTGAGGGCCTGGGCGATGGGCACTTCGCTGTTCTTGATTTCCGGGCGCGCCAGCAGGTGCAGCACGACTTCGCTGTCGCTGGTGGTCTGGAAGATGCTGCCGGCCTCTTCCAGTTCGCGGCGCAGTTTCCAGCCGTTGCTCAGGTTGCCGTTGTGGGCGACGCTGATCTGCCCGCCGGAGTAATCGACCGTGATGGGCTGGGCGTTGCGCACGTTGCTGCTGCCGGCCGTGGAGTAGCGGGTGTGGCCGATGGCGCAGTCGGAACCGAACTTGGCGAAGAAGTCTTCATTGAAGACCTCGCCGACGAGGCCCATGCCGAGGTAGCTCTTGATGCGGCCGTCCATCAGGCATGCGATGCCGGCGGATTCCTGGCCGCGGTGCTGCAGGGCGAACAGGCCGTAGTATGTGAGTTCCACGGCGTCGGGGTGGTTGAAAACGGCAAAGATGCCGCAGGCTTCACGAGGCGCGCTCATCGTTCTCCTTACGCCTGTGTTATAGCACGGCACAAAGTGCTGCGAAGTGCGGGGAAAAGCGGGCGGACGGCAAAGGCCGGTTTTACGCAAAGAACCGTTTGCCTCGGCCCGGGCGACGGGGGAGAATAGGGCAGCCCCGTCAACCAGCCCCGAAGGAACCGTCATGCGCGTTCCGTTCAGCCGTTGCCTGCCGGCGCTTGTCGCCGCGTTGCTGCTGGCCTTGCTTCCGAGTTGCGCCAGCCTGCCCGATGACCTGATGACCGCAGCCGTGGCCGAAGCCCATGAGCGCACGCGGCCGGTGATCAATCGCGAGTTGAAGCCGGTGGCGGACGGCGCTCCGACCTGCATCCAGCGCGGGGCGGGGGCGGAGTTCGACCCGCCTGATCTCGACGTATCGGGTGGTGAAGCTTGGGGCTATGTGATGATGGCGGTGGCGTGGGTGGTGGTGTTCATCGGCTACACCATCGGCTGGTGCTTCTACAAGGTGGGCGAACTGATCTGGGAAGCCTGTGACACTCCCAGCCTGCCCGAAGAAGAGCTGCCGGCCGACCCGCCGGACGAATAGGATTTATAGCCACGCGGAGACGCAAAGGCGCAAGGGGCCGAGGCAGGACTTGGCGCCTTAGCGCCTCCGCGTGGCCAGACCTGTACCCGCGCAGCGATCACAAGCATTGCGTTTACCAGTGGTTGAAGGTCGGTCGCGAAGGGTAGTATAAGAGCTACTGGAGCAAGCTCATGGCGACGAAACAGGTGAAGGGGTTCAAGATAAAGGTGCACCTGTCACTTCGGTACATCCTGCGCTTTAACTCGGACGACGGCGAGTTTGAGGCTGAATGTATCGACGCCGGCGCCACCGGACTGGGCGCAACGCAGCAGGAAGCCTTGCAGGACCTGATCGTCAACCTGAACGCGCTTTACAAGTACACTTCGGAGGAAGGCGGCGAAATGCTGACTGAGGCGACCGACGAAGACGAGCGAACTTACGCGCGTCTGGCGGGACGCCAGCCGGTTGATCCTTCCGTGCTTGGGTACGGTGTGGTGCGCCTTGTGGAGCTGATTCCGGCCGGTCAGCCAAGGGCAGAGGCCCAGTTCGAGATCGGGCAGCACACCTCTCTGGCGGCCTGAAACGTTCCACGTCGTTCACAGTCCCTTTTGTCAGCAAACTTTTGATGGCTGCGCTGGTTGGTGTCGCTTGCTGGTGCATACTTTTGTGAATGGCCGGAAACAGTCCAATCCGCTACGCGATGCTTCGACGGGCCCTGCTAAGGGGCGGTGCTGAAGAGGGCTCCATCAACGGTTCCCATCACAACTGGCGGTACCGTGGGCTGAACCAGTCGATCCCAGTGCACAAAAACATGGTCAAAGCCGGGTACGTTGTCCGGCTCCGAAAGGCCTGGCGACTTCGCGCGGAGGACGGCGTATCCGACAAGGATTTCTGGAACGGCGACTGGGGCGCATAGCTGGAACGCGGACCTCCGGTCCGCAGTGCGGGCGGGTCGCCCGCGCTGCTTTCTGCCCCTAACGCCTGAATTTCACACGCCTTATTGAGCTGTCTCCGGCTTGACACGGCACCTTGCCTCCATACACTTCTTGCCAACGTTTCAGGGCAGTATCGACCCGGAGCGGCCGTAGGGCTGGCTCCTTTTTTATTCGCATGAGCAGGTGAATTGAGATGGACGGAGTAAACGGCGCGGAACTTCTGCGTTTCGTCGAGATGATCGCCCGGGACAAGGGGATTGAGAAGTCCGAAGTCCTGCAGGCGATCGAGCAGGCCATGATCGTGGCCCTGCGCAAACGTGTCGAAAACCCCGACACCCTGGTGGTCAGCGTTGACCCCAACAACGGCAAGATCATCGCCAAAGAAACCGACCTCGACGGCAACACCTTCGACGTCAAGCTCGATGACATGGGCCGCATCGCCGCCCAGACCTTCAAGCAGATCTTCGTGCAGAAGAACCGCGAAGCCGAGCGCGACAACATTTTCGAAAAGTACATCGGCCTGAAGCGCGAAATCCGCAGCGGCACCATCCAGCGCATGGAAGGCCCCAACTACCTGGTGAACCTGGGCGACGCGGAGTGCTTCTTCCCGCGCAAGGAACAGGTGCCGACCGAAAGCTACCAGGTCGGTGAGCGCGTGCGCGGCCTGATCCTGGACGTGCGCAAGCAGGGCCAGAAGGTGAAGATCATCCTGAGCCGCACCCACCCCGAGTTCGTGAAGAAGCTGTTCGACCTTGAAGTGCCGGAAGTGGCTGAGCGCATCATCGAGATCAAGGCGATCGTGCGCGAGCCCGGCTTCCGCAGCAAGGTCGCGGTCGCCAGCTACGACCCCAAGGTGGACGCGGTGGGCGCGTGCGTGGGCGTGCGCGGCTCGCGCATCAAGGGCATCATCGACGAGCTGAACAACGAGAAGATCGACATCATCCGCTGGAACGAGTCGGCGGAGATCCTGATCACCAACGCGCTGAAACCCGCGCGCGTTGACAGCATCACCCTGGACTACGACAACCGCCGCGCCCGCGTGGTGGTGCCGGACGACCAGCTGTCCCTCAGCATCGGCAAGCGCGGCCAGAACGTGCGTCTTGCGGCGCGCCTGTGCAAGTGGGACCTCGACATCGTGACCGTGACGCAGGAGCAGGACTGGCGCAAGCGCACTCTCGAGAAGTTCCAGCTCATCCCGCTGGTGGACGACCTGCTGGCGGAGTCGCTGTTCAACTCGGGTTTCGACAGCTTCCAGGACATCCTGGCGGCCGGCCCCGAGGCGCTGATGAAAGTGCCGGGCATCACCATCGACATCGCGGCCCAGATCATCCAGCACTGCACGGAGAACCCGGAGCCGCCGGAAGAAATCACCGACGTGGTGCACGCGGACGGCGCCCAGCGCCGCGCCGACAACACCTTCGTCGAGCCCGGACAGGAGCCCGAAGAAGAGGAGGCTCCGGCCGAGGGTGAGCAGAAGGCGCCGGCCAAACCAGCCGGCCCGGTCGATCCCTTTTCGCGCGCCGCGGAGTATGCTGCGCAGGCGCCTGTACGCGAATCGATGGAACCGGGCGGCCAGGGCAGAACTTCGTAACGCGCGGGCATGGGGCGGATGCCCGGCGCGCTGACGGAAGCACGGAGGCTTGAGGAAGGATTTCACGCCATATGGCAGTAAACTCGGCAAAAACGGAAGAAGCGTCGATACCGGCGCACCAGATCTACAAAGACCTCGGCATGGCCTTGAAGGATTTCAAGGCCAAGTGCGCCGAAATCGGTATCACCATTAAAGGAGCGGTTTCCAAGCTCACCGAGGAAGAGTACGCCAGGCTGCGCAAGCACCTTGGACTCGAAGGCGAGGC
Organism: Planctomycetota bacterium; assembly: GCA_020638635.1. Taxonomy (GTDB): domain Bacteria; phylum Planctomycetota; class UBA8742; order UBA2392; family UBA2392; genus JACKID01. The sequence continues at coordinate 450,394 of JACKIE010000002.1, read as the reverse complement.
TGCACCGGCCGAAGCTCCCGCCACGGCCGCACCGGAAGCGCCAAAAGTTGACGAAAAGGCCGCTCGCGAAGAGGCTGAGCGAAAGAAGGCCGAAGAAGCGGAGCAGAAACGCCTGGCAGCCCTCGGCGCGAAGCTGGGCGTGAAGCCGGAGCACGTCGAGTTCGTGGCGCAGGTTCTTGGCATCGAACTCGAGGGCCCGGACGACATCGACGACCAGGTCGTGCAGCGCGCCTCGAAGCTGGAGATCGTGTTCAAGCTCTCCGCGGAGTTCGACATCATTCCGCGTGAAGTAGCGCGCATTGCACGCAGCCTCGGACTCGAGGTCGGGCGCAAGGGCTTCAAGGGCCTGTCACCCAATGAAGAGTTCATGCTGCGCGCGATGGTGAAGCAGAAGCACACCACCCAGGAAGAACGCCTGGCCGAGGTGCGCGTCGAGCAGAAGCCGGAGTACAAGCCCGCGCCTCCGACCGGCAACAAGGCTGTCGAAGCCAAGCCGGCACCCGCCGCCGAAACCCAGCGCAAGGAGCGTCGCGGCCGCGTCACCCAGGAACAGACCCGCGAGGTCATCCCGGAGCGCTTCCGCGAGCAGGCCGGCAAGGGTCGCGGCCGTCGCGAGCGCTTCGAGGTAAGCCAGCTCAGCTACGACCGTCCGCGCGGTGGGCGCCAGCGCCGCCGTCGCGAAGATGAAGAAGAGAAGCCGCCCGAGTTGCCAACCGGCCCGGTAACCGTCGAGCAGCCGCTGAACCTGCGGCAGCTGTCCGAGGCCATGGGTATCAAGACCAGCGAAATCCAGGTGCGCATGATCAAGGAGGGGCTGCCGCCCCTGCGCATCAACGATTCGCTGAGCAAGGACGTGATCGAGCAGATCGGTATCATCTTCGAGCGCGAAATCACGGTACGCGAGCCCAAGGCCGCCGAGGACCTGATCGCCGAGCAGCTTGAGCAGTTTGAAGAAGAGGCCGGCCACGAAGAGCCGCGCGCGCCCATCGTCACCATCATGGGGCACGTGGACCACGGCAAGACCAGCCTGCTGGACGCGATCGCAAGCCTGGACCGCGTCAGCGGCGAGTCGGGCGGTATCACCCAGCACATCGGCGCGTTCCGCCTCGACCTGTTGCAGCAGGACGGAAAGTTCACCCCCGTGCGCGACGAGAGCGACGTCGATCCTTCGGCGAAGCGCCTGCGAGTCACGTTCATCGACACTCCAGGCCACGAGGCCTTCACGGCCATGCGCGCGCGCGGCGCCAACGTCACGGACATCGCGGTGATCGTGGTCGCCGCTGACGACGGCGTGATGCCCCAGACCGAGGAAGCCATCGCGCACGCGCGCGCCGCGGAAGTCGAAATCGTGGTGGCCATCACCAAGATCGACAAACCCGAGGCGAACCTCGCCAAAGTGCGCCAGCAGCTGGCGTCACGCAACCTGATGTCGCCCGACTGGGGCGGCAATACCGAAATCGTCGAGCTTTCCAGCATCACCGGCGAAGGCGTGGATCGGCTGGTGCAGGTTCTATCCGATTTCTCCGACCTGCTTGAACTCAAGGCAGTGGCGGACAAACCCGCCGTGGGCACCGTGCTGGAAGCCCACCGAGACACGGGTCGAGGCATCGTCGCGACCATGCTGGTCAAGGAAGGCAACCTGAAGCGGGGTGACGTCATCGTGGCCGGTCACGGTTACGGCCGCGTGCGGGCCATGCAGGAACCGCGCGGAGACGGTCTGCATTCGATTGAGCAGGCAGGTCCGTCCATTCCGGTGGAGGTCGCGGGTCTGGACGAAATGCCCGAAGCGGGCAGCCTGTTCCACGGCATGAAAGACCTGAAGAAGGCCGCCGAGATCGCCAACATGGTGCGCCAGCAGGAGAACGAGCTGGCACGAAGCCGCGGCTTCAGCCTCGAAGAGTGGTCGAAGGCGCGCGCCGGCACCATGGTGAAGGAGTTGGTGATCGTGCTCAAGGGCGACGTGCAGGGCACCGTCGAGACCCTGAAGCAGGAACTGGCCAAACTTACGCATGCCGAGGTGCGGGTGAAGGTGATCCATGCCTCGGTGGGCCAGATCACGACGACGGACGTCCACCTGGCCGAGGCATCGGGCGGCATCGTGGTGGGTTTCCATGTCGGCGTGGACCACAAGGCGCGTGACCTGGCCGACAACCACCACGTGGACATCCGCACCTACGACGTCATCTACAAGCTGATCGACGAGATCCGCAACGCGCTCGCCGGCCTGCTCGCGCCGGAACTTGTCGAGCAGTACGAGGGCACGGCCGACATCCGCAAAGTGTTCCGCGTCAGCAAGGTTGGCACGATCGCGGGCTGCATGGTCACCAAGGGCGTGATCAAGCGCGACAGCAAGGTGCGCCTGCTGCGGGACGGCGTGCCGATCTACGAAACCTCGATCACCAGCCTGAAGCGCGAAAAGGACGACGCAAGCGAAGTGCGCGAGGGCTTTGAGTGCGGCATCCAGATCAAGGGCTACGAGGACATCAAGGAAGGCGACCAGATCGAGGCCTACCGCATCGAGGAACACAAACGGTCGCTGGATTCGTAAGCTGATGTCAGCCGCAAAAACGCAAAAGCGCAAAAAGTGAAGACATGAGTGGCAAGCCGTTCACGAAGACTGATGAGGAGATTGAGAAGATCGTTCACATTGTCATCGGAGCGGCCATTGAGGTGCACAAGAACCTGGGACCAGGACTTCTAGAGAAGCATTACGAAGAAGCTCTCTGTATTGAGCTCGATGTACGTGGCTTGAAATACGAACGTCAGAAGTCGGTTCACTTGCAGTACAAAGACAGACCGATCGGAAGTGGTGTGATTGACCTTTTCGTGGAAGGCCGACTGGTAGTGGAGTTGAAGGCGAAGGCTGTTGTTTCCGAACTGGAGTTGGCAATTGCACGCTCGTACGTGCGCATTGTAAAGGAACCTCTGGGCCTGATGCTGAACTTTCACGATCCGGCCATGAACGATAAGAACGCTATTCGACGCATCATTGCAGGCATCTGAGTTTTTGCGCTTTTGCGTTTTTGCGGCTAACCGAGTATCGAGAGACGCTGTGACAAACCTCTTTGCAATGACATCCTTGGCCCAGGTTGACGCGCCATCCACTGTTCCAGATGCGCCGGCGGGCAACCCGCTGGAGGGCATGGCGCCGATCATTCTGGTTTTCCTGGTGCTGATCGTCGTCATGTTCTTCATGCGCCGCAGCCAGAAGCGCCAGGAGTCCGAGCATCGCAAGATGGTCGAAAACCTGGACAAGGGCACCCGCGTGATGCTCAACAGCGGGCTGATCGCGCGAATAGAGAAAATCGACAAAGAAGCCAACGAGGCCAAGCTGCTGATCGATGAAGACAAGAGGGTGTTCGCGATCTACAGTCTGCTCGCCATCGCCAAGGTGTTCGAGGAAAAGAAGTCGAGCGTCAAGGAAGACTAAGGAAGACTGAGTGCCCGGCTGGTACCGCAAATCCGTTGTCGCCACGCTGCTGATCGCGGCGCTGGCCAGTTACGCGAACCTGCCGCGTCTGCAGTTGATTCACCGCCTGGGCGACAGCCTCAACGCCCTGCGCGTAATGGACCCCGTGCAGCACACCCGCATGGCCCTGCGGCTGCTGGGTATGTCCGACGCCACGGAGCTGCGCCAAGACCTTGACGATGGACAACGCTCCCTTGAGTTGATCGGCAACGCGCCGCTGCTGCAGGCCGTGGCGCCCGCGATGTTCAGGTTCAGCGCGCCGGTGTTCTGTGACGATCACGGTGGCTTCGGCGAACGGTGCGAGTATCAATCCCTGACGGCCCTGCCCGGCGCCCTGCTGAAGCTGGACCTGCCGCCTCCGCGGCACGAAGCACTCTGGCAGCCACCCCGGCTGCGGCTTCCGTTCACTCCAGGCCTGACACACTCTGCCAGGGCCCCACCGCTGGGCTTCTAGAATCCGGCGCGCGGCCCTGTCCGCGTGTCCTTTCCGTTTCCAGACCGAATTGACACTGACCCGCACGCGCAAACGCCGTGCGACTGACCGGGACTCAACCATGTGGGACTTCATCAAACGTTGGCATCCGATCATCTTCCTGGTGCTGGGCATCTACCTCGCGATTCCCAAGCCGGCCCCCAACCCGGCCGAAATCGACGAGGAATTCCTGGGCCTCTACGACAAAAACGACAACGGCGTCGTTGACAAAGACGAGTTCGAGGGCAGCGACATCGATTTCAAGCTGCGCGACCGCAACGACGACAACGTGCTCACCGTCGGTTCGCGCTTCCGCTGGCCCCTGCACGACTACAAGTGGAACCTGGGCCAGGACCTCAAGGGCGGCAGCTCGCTGCGTTACGTCCTGATCCAGCAGGACATGGACGAGGCCGAGGCCAAGATCCGCGAACTGCTCGAGCCCCTGAAGGACAACCTCGACCGCCTCTCACCTGAGGCGCGCGACAAGTTCGGCAACGTGATCCAGGGTGAAGCGCTGGCCGTTGACATCTGGACCACCGAAGACTTCCAGCTGCTGGCCAACGTGGCCGGCCTGTTCGACGAAGGCCGCGCCGACGCCCTGCGACGCTACTACGAAACCTGGAACGCGGCCAAGCAGCGCAAGGAAGACAAGAACCTGGTGGGTCCCACCATCGAGACGCTGAACCGCCGCCTCGGGACCACCGGCATCACCGAGCTCAACATCGCGCCCCTGGGCGAGAACCGCATCGAGGTCAAGCTGCCCGAGTTCAGCACGCCCGCTGAAACGGCGCGCTACAAACAGCTGCTGGAAACCACCGGCAAGCTGGAAATGCGCGTGCTGGCTCCGGAAGAAGGCGACTTCGCCCGCCTCAACGTCAACGAATACCCCAAGGATGAAGGTTACAAGTACAAGTGGCTCGAACTCGCCCGCGACGAAGTCTCCAGCGCCCTGGTCAAGGAACTCAATGGCCGCAAGTACGTGCCCGTGCAGGTGATTGACGACTACGACATCAGCGGACGCAACCTCGACAACATCCAGCCCACCACCGACCAGCAGGGCCGCATGGCCGTCAGCTTCGACCTCAAGGGAACAGCGGTGGCCCGGTTCGAGGCCCTGACCAGCAAGCACAAGAAGGCCGCCGCGGGCGGTGAAGACCCGCGGCTCCTGGCGATCATCATCGACGAGAAGGTGTACAGCGCCTACAGCATCGAGGACACCATCAGCGGCTCGGTGCAGTTGAGCGGCAACTTCAGCACCCAGGAACGCAACGACATCATCAACGTGCTGAAGTCGGGCTCGCTGAACGTAAAACTTCAGCTCGAAGGCGAGGAGAGCGTCGGCCCCAGCGAAGGCGCCGAGGCCGTGAAACGCGGCTTGTGGTCGCTGCTGATCGGCGCGATCGCCGTGTTCATCGTCGCGCTTCTGGTCTATCGCGGCCTGGGCCTGCTGACGATCTTCAACCTGATCATGGTGGTGATCCTGGTGATGGGCGCCATGGCGGCGGGCCTGGGCACCCTGACCATGCCGGGTATCGCGGGCATCGTGCTGACGATCGGCATGGCGATCGACGCCAACATCCTGATCAACGAACGAATACGCGAAGAACGAGAACGCAACCAGAACATGCGCGGCGCCGCTGAAGAAGGCTTCCGCAACGCGTTGTCGGCCATCGTGGACAGCAACGTTACCACGCTGCTCACGGCGCTGATCCTGTTCAAGGTCGGCTCCGGCCCGATCCAGGGCTTCGCGCTGACCCTGGCAATCGGCATCGTGGCGACCCTGTACACCGCCCTGGCTGCCTACAAGGCCATGGTTATGGGCATCCTGAACGTCAAGCGCGACGCCCAGTTCAACATGGCGGGGCTCAAGTTCGCCCGCGACCGCAAGATCAACTGGCTCAAGTGGATGGGTCCCGGTGCCATCGCGGCGGTCGTGCTGGTGGTTTCCGGCGGCAGCTTCATGGTTCTGCACGGCAGTGAGGTCCTGGGCATCGAGTTCCGCGGCGGCCACACGTTCCGTATCCAGATGAAGCAGGGGTACGAGCGCGACGAGATTGCTGCGCTGCTGGTCGATGAATCCAGCGGCGAGGCGAAGCACGATTGGGCCAAGGACGTCGAGATCCAGCCCGTGTTCCGCCTCGGCAGCGACCTGGAAGCCGGCAAGGCCGATCGTTTCGACTTCCGGTTCCCCATGCGCACCGAGTGGGAAAGCGAAGATCCCGAGGAAGTCACCCGCATGCTGCGCGGCGAACTGGAGAAAGTGTACGCCGAGCAGATGGTGCAGGAAGGCTGGACCGCCCGCACCACCGACGTCAAGCAGGTTACCCTGCGGGCCGTCATCAAGATGATGCTCAAGAATCCCGACAAGTTCCGGGAGGAGAATCCCGAGGACTACGACCAGCTCTGGCTGGCCAAGGATCGCGCATGGAAGGGCGACGTCAACGCCCCAAGGGCCAACCGCGCCAGGTGGTTCGGCACGCTGGCGGCAACCGACAATGACGTCGTCGGCGATTTTACGTCCAACGCGGCCGGAGACCGTCAGACCTACACCCTGAACCTGACAAACGTGGCGGTCACCGACGAGGCCGACCTGGCCAGGAAGCGCCAAGAGTTTGAAGACGCGGTACGCAAGAACTTCCTGAACGACTCGCAGACCGTGGACCCGGACGGCGATCCGAAGATCGAGTACTTCGCCACCCAGGCCAAGCTCAGCATTCACGTGGTGCTGCTCGGGAAAGTCGCGGTCAAGGACTTCACTGAAACGGTACGGGCAGTGAAGGACGGGCCCCTGGCCGGCGAGATCCTCGAAATCAAGCCGGTCAACCCTGATGCCGAGATGACCAACGAATTCGACATCAGCAGCAGCGGTGCCATGACCTTCAGTCCCGACCCGGAAGACCCGGCGAACTTCAGTCGCGTGGAGGGCGCCGTCAATACGGCCATCGCCCAGTGGTTGAAGAACGCCACACCCGAAGGAAACGAGATCAGCCGCCGGTTCCTGCTCAGCAGCGCGATCGGCGCCACCGTGGCCGCCGAGTCACAGTGGCGCGCGTTGTTCGCCATCGTGGCGGCGCTGGTGGTGGTGGTGATCTACATCCGCATCCGCTTCGCCAGCGTGGCCTGGGGCCTCGCGGCCGTGGTCGCGCTGCTGCACGACAGCTTCGTGGTGGTGGGCCTGATCGGCCTGGCCGACTTCATGGGGGCGGACATCAAGATCGACCTCACCGTGGTGGCCGCGATCCTGACGGTGATCGGCTATTCGCTGAACGACACGATCATCAACTTCGACCGCATCCGCGAAAACCTGCAGCGCGACCGCCTGGCCACGGGCGGCAAGACCCCGCTGAAGGAGATCATCAACACCTCGATCAACCAGATGCTTTCGCGCACGGTGATGACCTCGGGCACCACGGCGCTGACCACCGTGGCCATGCTGGCCCTGGGCGGCCCGCTGCTGAAGGGCTTTGCCTTCGCCATGACCGCGGGCATCGTGGTCGGCACCTTCAGCTCGATCTACATCGCCGGGCCTATCCTGCTGCTGTTCGACCGCCGCGGCACCAGCCTCATGGACCTGACCGAGGAAGAACAGCAGGCCGAAAAGCCCGCAGCCGATGAGCCCGAAGCCGAACAACCTGAGGAAGAGGAGTCGGAGTCCGAACAGGCGGAGGAAAAGACGGAAGAAAAGGCCGAGGAAAAGACTGAAGAAAAGAAGGACGAGGACAAGAAGGACTGACCCTCGCCGACTTTCACACTAAGATGGGGCGGCCTGTGCGGGTCGCCCCATCTGTTTAAGGAAGCGCAATGAACATCGCGGAGCTGCGCGAGCACATCGACCGCATCGACGCTGAGCTGCTGCTGCTGCTCGAGCGTCGCCTGAAGCTGGCCCTTCGGGTAGCGTCCGCCAAGCGCGAACAGGGCCTGCCCGCCCGCGATGAACAGCGCGAGCACGCTATGCTGCAGGCCGCGCGCGCAGGTGCAACCGGGGAACTGGCGCCCGACGAAGCCGCCGAGTTCCTGCAAGGCGTGCTCGAGCACAGCCGCCGCTGGGCCGCGACCCGCGCCGCGGGCGCAAGCGTGAAACCCCGGCGCATCGCGATCATCGGACTGGGGCTGATCGGCGGCTCTCTCGCCCGCGCCCTCAAGCGCACCCAGCCCGCGCACAAGCTGGCCGGCGTGGACCTGCCCGCGCGCCTCGATGCCCCCCGCGCCGGGGGCCTGTTCGAGCTGCTGGCGGCGCCGGAAGACGGCGCCGCGGCCGTGGACAAGGCCGACGTTGTGTTCCTCTGCACGCCCCTGTCGCGCACGCTCGAGTTGCTGCCCCAAGTCGCCGAGGACGCGCCAACCGAAGCGACCGTCACCGACGTGTGCGGCGTCAAGCGCCGCGTGACGGCCGAGGCCGAGCGCGCCTTCAACGGCCCCAGCGCCCCTTACTTCGTGGGCGGCCACCCCATGGCCGGCGCGGCCGCCAGCGGCTATGAGCACGGCCGCGCAAGCCTGTTCGAGGGCCGCCCCTGGGTGCTGACGCCCACGCCCCACGACCCGGTCGAAAAGTTGAACACGCTGCGCGGGCTGATCGAGAGCACCGGCGCGCGCGTCACCCTGCTCAGCGCGCAGGAGCACGACCAGGCCGTGGCGCTGGTCAGCCAGCTGCCGCAGCTGGTTTCCAGCGCGCTGATGCTGACCGTCGCCGGGCGCGACCAGGGTATCGCCGGGCCGGCGCTGCTGGGCATGACGCGGCTGGCGGCCTCGCCCGCCGCGCTGTGGAACGAGCTGACCCGCGAGCTCAAGCCCGAGCTGATCGGCGAGCTGCAGCGCATGCAGTCGTACCTGACCGAGCTCGAGATCGCGGTGAACTTCGGTGAGCCCCTGGACAAGTGGTTCAACCGCGCCAACGTCCTGCGCCGCGAGCTTGAGGAGAAGGCCTGACATGGAGGCGCGATTTACGGCTCTGGACGCGGCCCTGCAGGAATTCCTGCAGACGCGCGAACTTGAAGAGGGGCGTGAGCTTCCGCCGGAAGCCCCGAGCCTCGAGGATCGACGCGCCCAGCTGAACGCCGCTTTCTGGAAGACCGCACGCGAACTCGTTTCCGCCGTGGTGTCCGGTCCAGGTGACGAAATCGACGATCTCACACCCGAGCAACTGCGCCTGTTGGACTATGGCCTGATCCCGGGCGTCGAGCCGGGCGAGGTGGCAGTCAGGCTGCTCCCCGGCGAGACCGTCGAGGGCGTGCTGTTGCTGCATCAATCCCTGCAGGACGTGCTGGATGACGTACGCCGCCGCGATACGATCCGCGAGTTGCGCCAGGACCTGGACGCTCTCTCTCGCGACATCGAGCTGTGGCCGGAAACCCACCTGGTCCACACGCGCTACCGCGACGCCCGCGTAGTGGAGTTGCTCGGCGAGACGCCCCACGGTACGCACGTGCTGCGGTTGCTCGGTGAGATTGACGAGAAACTAGAGCCATACAAGCGCCTGCAGGCACGTGAGCGCGAGGCCAGCTCAATGACAGCCGACGAGCGACGAGCCTGGAGCACTTTGCGCCACTTTGTGGACTCTCGGCGTGAACAGATTGCCGGCGCCCTATCGCCCCTGGGAGGCACGCCGGATGCCGCGCGTAGCACCCTGGCTGGCTTCGTGCTTGCCGCCATGGAGGCCGTGGACGAGAGTGTGGGCCACCTGCTTCAGCTTCATGCCAGGCGGCGCGGCCTGGAACAGCAGGTCATGGAGCAGGAGTCCGCGGCCCGCCGTGTCACGGTCGTCGAGACCCGCAAGGCGCTGCTGCGCGAGCTTGACGCGGTGGCCGGCCTGCTGCGTCTGGCCGCGCGCTACGCCCACGTGACGGAGTGCGCCGTTCCGGTGGACGAGCACGTAGAGTACATCGACCCGGGCGTCGCCGCCGACGCCATGGAGCACATCCTGCAATTCGATCCGCGGCTGATTGACAACCCGCAGTCCGCGCGTTTCGGTTTACCGGAACTCCTGCTCGCGCCGGGGATCGGTGATGGTGTGTTTGATGCCAGGCGCAATCGCTGGGTGGTGCCCCAACGCTGCGTCGGGGGCGCGATCGCAAGTCTCGCGCACGGGGCCGTGATGTACCGGCTTGAGGTGGACGCAGGCGAGTTGAACAAGGCCCTGCTGGCCAGCTACCGCGAAAGCATCCCGGCCAACCGGGGCATCCGCGCCAACCTGAAGCTGCGAAACGGGCTGATCCGCGACTACGTAAACTGGATGACGAGGGAGGCGTTCGGTGAAGAAGTGCTGTCGCGCGAAACACGCGAATGGTTCGAGCGGCACGTCGCGCCGAACAAGGAGCAACCCTGGATTCCCGCCAACCTGCGCGGATGCAGCGAGCATCGGCTGAACCAGTTCAAGCGGGAACTCGCGTGTGGGGCGCGCGGCGCCGAGAGTGAGTATGAAGCGGGCGTAACCGAATGGCTTCTTTCCCCGCGCGACGCGGAGTCGATCCGCGAAAAAGCTCTGCCCTGCCTGATGCGCGCGGTCGAGCTCGATCCGGGGCATCGCGCGGCTACCTGGTCGCTGGCAACGCTGCACATGCAACTCGGGGAATACCAGCAGGCGATCGACCGCTTCCGCCGTTTCACGGAGATTTCGCCAAAGAGCTGGTGGACGCTGAAAGCGATCGAGCTGTGCGCCCGCTGCCGATGACCACGGGTCGCGCGTCAGCTTGATGCGGCGATGAGAGCCTTCATGTCGCGGACGGCGTTTTCAAAGCCTGTAAACAGCGCGCGGCTGACAATGGCATGACCGATGTTGACCCTCTCGACGGGCACCGTTTTCAGCAGGCGTTCGATGTTGCCGTAGTTCAGCCCGTGCCCGGCGTGCACCTCCAGCCCGAGTTCCCAGGCGCGGTGCGCGGCGGTTTCAATCTTGTCCAGCTCGACGTCCTGCTCGGCTGCTGTCCGCGCGTGAGAAAACGGGCCGGTGTGAAGCTCGACCGTTTCGGCGCCGGCTTTTTGGGCCGCTTCCAGTTGCGCCATCTCGGGCGCGACGAACACGCTGACGGTGATTCCCGCCTCACGGAAGGCGGCGATGGCGGCGGCCAGTTTTGCCTGGCCGCCAATCGCGTCGAAACCGCCCTCCGTCGTGAGTTCCTGCCGACGTTCCGGCACGATCATCACTTCGGCGGGCTTGACCTCGAGCGCGAACTTCACGATGTCGTCCGCCAGTGCGAGTTCCAGCTGCAGTCCCGCATGAACGGTCTCAAGCAGAAGCCGCACGTCACGCTCGTTGATGTGCCGCCGATCTTCGCGCAGATGGCACACGATGCCGTCCGCGCCGCCAAGCCTGGCCGAGAGAGCAGCCTGCAGGGGTTCCGGTTCACCAGTGCCGCGAGCATTGCGAAGCGTGGCTACATGGTCAACGTTGACTCCGAGCAGGGTCATGCTGCTTCTCCGTTCGCGTTGCGGCTTTGCTGGTTTATACTGACTCGATGCTAATACTTGGAATTCATGACGGCAAGGACCCCAGCGTTGTGCTGCTTCGCGAGGGCGTCGTGGAGCGCATCGGTTTTGAGGCCGACTACGTTGACGACCCCTTCGAGGTCACCGGCTTTCCTTCGCACGCACTCGAGCACCTGATGGCAGTGGAAGGCCTGGGCGGAGAAGAGATCGATGTGATCGCTTTTGCCGGCCAGCACCTGCCTGAGCCGCGTACCCGCCGCGAGTTGCTGAAGCAGTTCGCCGAGTCGGGCACCTTCCGGGCCTCGGCCAAGAAGCTCCTGCGCACGGCCGTGCCTTTCACCAGCCGCAAGCCTTCAAGACGCGACCGGCTTCGGCACCTGGAAAAGCTGGGCTTGAAGTCCGATCGCAGCACGTTCATAGACCACCACCTGGCCCAGGCAGCCGTGGCGGCGGCCGGCACCCACAGCCAGGACGGGCGGCTGCTGGTACTGTGCTGTGAGGGTTCCGGGGACGGAATCGCGGCCTCAGTCCACGTGAGCCGGGGCGGCCGTCTTGACCGCGTGGCAACCATCGGCGACGACAACAGCATCGGGTCATTCCTGGAAACCATCACCTACCTGCTGGGCATGGTGCCCGAGCGAGACGAGGGTTTGCTGATGGAACTGGGCGCCATGGCGCGCGGACCGCAGCTTTCCAAGGTGACCAAGCGACTCAGCATCCTGTTCGAGTTTGACCCGCTGCTGCCGTTGAACTGGCGGCGAGCCGGGAACCTGCCGGAAACTTACGACTGCGTGGAGTTTCTGCGTATGCACATGCGGCGCCGCCGATTCGACCACATCGCGGGTGCCGCGCGGCGTTTCCTGGAGCAATTCCTGGGCCAGTGGATCGACCGCTGCGCCCAGAAAACCGCATGCGACGCCGTTGTGCTGACCGGCAGCGTTTTCGGCCTGCGTTCGTTGTACCCGTCGCTCGCCAGTTGTACCCGCGCCACGCAACTCAGCATCTGCCCGGCGCCGACGGATGCCGGTAACGCGATTGGGGCTTCCATTCTGGCGCTGGCAGAAAAGAAGGGCGTGGAACACGTCCTGCCGCTCGGTCAGCCCTGGCTTGGGGAGGACGCCGGGGAGGGCGACTGCGCAGAGTTCGCGCGCAAGGAAGAGGCCCGGGGCGGCGTGTGGGTGGACCAACCGGAGAACCTGGAGGCCCGGGCGGCCGAGTTGCTTGCCGGCGGCGCCCTGCTGGGACGGATCACGGGGCGTGTTGACCTGTCAAGGCTGGGGCTGGGCAACCGTTCGCTGCTGTGCCGAGGTGACCTTCCTGAGTTGCGGGCTGCCTCGCAGCAGCTGCTGCGACCGGACGTCTTCTGGCACGAGGTGCCCACCCTGGCCCTCGCCTCGGAACTGGAGGCGGAGTTCCTGGGCACCGAGAAGCTGCCGCAGGGCAGCGTCGGCGAGTACTGGCTGAAGCCGCGCCGCCCCCAGGCCTGGACCGGCCGCATGAACCCCCACGGCCCCGTGCCGGTGCAGATCGTGAATGAAGGCGGCGACCCGGCGACGGCAGCGCTGGTGCGCAAGTTCCGGCAGGCGGCCGGCCGCACGCCGCTGCTGTGCACGCCGTGGCTGAACCGGCGCGGGCAACTGGTGCGCACGGTACAGGACGCGCGGGAAAGCTGGCGTACCCAGGGCCTGGATGGCGTGATTGCCGGGCCCTACGTCGTGCTGCGCCGCGCGGACCCGGACGCCACGAAACCCAAACACGCCGAGCTCGCCCGCCGCGCCTTCTACGGCGGCCTGTAGGGGCTGTACGCGAAGAAGCGAAGAACTCGAAGGCATGATTACCGGAGCTGTCTACGTACCAGCCGATGTGCGGTCACTCAACTGCAACTGCCATTAACCACGAAGGGCCACTAAGGACCACGAAGGACTTATTTGTCTTCAGCAGTTCTTCGTGGTCCTGGGTGGTCCTTCGTGGTTGAACGCTTTTGTAGTTGATTCAAGGAGCATGGGCTGGAGCGCCAGCCGCTGGGAGAACAGCTTTCGCGTGCTTCGCCCTCTTCGCTTCTTCGCGTGAAGTAGCGAGCAGGCCGCTTACTCTTCGCCTTGCAGCAGGCGGCGCATGGTGGAGTTCAGCAGCAGCTTGAACGATGCCTTCAGGCGCTTCCCGGCCTTGACTCCGTACATTGCCTCGATGGCATCCATCATCGCGTACGCCTTGTCGTCAGTGTACGGGAACCAGCCGACACGCCGGCCAGCGTCTTCGCTATGCACCACCAGCTTGGGGCGCAGCATGGCGTGAGGACCGCACATGGTTCGAGGCGTCTCTGCACCCAGCGGTACGCCGCCTCCGGCCGCAGCGCCGGAGAGGATCGGTTCATTGAACGCTACGCGCGACGCGGGCAAGGCTTCCAGAAGGGCGGTGAGCTGGCGGTCAGGCCTGCCCAGCACGGACAGGTTGTTCGCGGGCAGCAGGCGCAGCAGGTGCCGCGCCTCCCCGGCGGGCGACTCGGCGCGGTACAGGATGCAGCCGGGACCCTCGAAGCACTCCGTGGAAAGCCTGGCGCCCGGCGCAAGCGCCTCGACTACGGCAGCCTTCCAATGGATCCAGCGGCCAGGAACCTCGCCGGCCGGGTAAGTCACGCGGGCCCCCTTGGCGATGGCATCTTCGATCAGCAACTGCGCGCGACGCGGATTGAAGCCATCGTTGATGGATGCAAGCTGCGCGTGATGGCTGTTCATATTGCGGATCGCGTCGATGAATCGCATGCGGAATTCGTCATAGGCCCCGGCCTCGATCACGATCCTTTCAATCGCGCCCTGACGCAGACCGCCCGAGGCGAACGCGCCCGACAGCGCGGCGGTGACCGCGCGCTCCATGTTCGCTGAAGCCAGAACTACCAGCACGTCTTTGGCCTTGCGGACGAGCTGGAGTTCAACACCCGCGGCCGCGCACTTCGAGGCAAGGCGCGAAGCAATCTCTGGGTCGCCCTCGAAAATCAGCTTGTCTGCGCCGTCCGCCAGCGCGCGAATGGTTTCACTGTCGCCTCCCACTACCTGCACCAGGCCGTCCGGGAACTTCGCTCGCTGGAACAGCTTGCGCATGGTCTCGTTCAGGCGCGGATGCGTGTCAGCGCCGCACAACACTACGGCGTTTCCCGTCGCCAGGGCGTCAATTGCCAGCGTCATCGGGAACGCAAACGGCGAGCGGGCGCCGTTAGCCAGCAGGATTACACCGTAAGGAGTCATGCGAACCGCGGCGCTCAAACCCTGGTGTGTGGCCGGCGGTCCCGCGGAGTGCTGATCAACCAGCAGCGGCGGAACGATTTCATCCAGCGTGCGGAGCGCTTCCAGCACCGGCATGTATTCGCCGCTCAAGGTCTCAACCATCGGACGGCCGATCGCGGTCGCCATCGAGGGCACGTAATCGCCGCGTTGCGTGACCAGTTCGTTGCGCAGATCTTCAAAGTAGGGCAAGCGTTGTTCAAAGCGCAACGCTTCCCATTCCAGTTGCGCCGCTCGGGCCTTCTCGAGCACCGACCCAGCCACCTTGTTTGTCGAATCACCTGTGGGAAGCGGCAACTCTCCGCTGGCCGCCGCAACCGACGCGGCCAAAGAGGTGTCCAGCGGTTCTTCGTCACCGAATGGGCCCACGATCTGGGCCGATTCGCCCATGGCATCTGCCACTTCCGAGGCGCGGCGCTTCCAGTCGTCGCTGAGGGCCGGTACTTCGCGGGTCTCCAGGTCGTCGAACGCGTCGGCCTTGCGGGTAGCCATGGCCGTGGCGTCTTCGTCGTCCTCGTCGTCGGCTCTCTCAAAGCTGCGGGTCTGGTCGTTCGATCCCGTGCGGCCGGGGCTGGCGGCGATGCGCTCGACGCTCTCGCTGCCCGTGTCGCGCTGGGCGACGATGGTGTCGTGGTTGGAGCCAGGCCGCGTGCTGTCCACGAACACGCCGTGGACACTCTCGTCGGGCCTGGTTTCGTCGGGGTCGTCGGTCTTTTCCGGCAGGGCGGGCATCTCGCGGGTGTCGAACTCGGAACCCGGGCGCTCGGCATCCACGTAATTGTGGACGACGCTTTCGCCGCCTTCTTCCTGGCCCGGTTGTTTTTCCGGCTCACTCATGGGTGCCGATCGCCGCCCGCATGCGCTCCATCACATCGGCCGTGGGGCCGTCGTCAACCACCAGCCCGTCCACCAGGCGGATGATGCGGTCGGTCCGGGCCGCCAGGTCGAGGTCGTGGGTCACCACAACGATGGTCTGGTGCTCTTCTTTTACCAGTTTTTCGAAGATGGCGAAAACGTTGTCGGCGTTGCTGGTGTCCAGGTTGCCTGTGGGCTCGTCGCCCAGCACCACCAGGGGCTGGTTGGCCAGCGCCCGGGCGATCGCCACGCGCTGCTGCTCGCCGCCGGACAGCTTGCCCGGGGGGCGGTGGGTCTTGTCACCGATGCCCAGGTGCGTCAACAACTCATGGGCGCGCTCGGTGGCATCGCCTCGCGCCAGGCCGCGCTTGAACATGGGCATCATCACGTTCTCCAGCGCGCTGAACTCGGGCATCAGGTAGTGGAACTGGAAGATGAAACCCAGCTTCTGGTTGCGCAGCTCGGCTAGTTCAAGGTCGCCCATGCCTCGGGTATCGTGGTCGTCGATCAGCACCTGGCCGCCGGTCGGGCGGTCCAGCGCCCCCAGCAGGTACATCAGCGTGGACTTGCCGGACCCTGACGGCCCCACAATGCTGCAGAACTCGCCCTGGCGGATGGTCAGGTTGACGCCCTTCAGCACCAGGTTCGCGGTTTCGCCTTCGCCCAGCGTGCGCGTGAGGTCGCGCAGCTCGATCACCGGTTTGCCGCGTTCGCGATGGTTCAGCTCGATCATCAGCTATGGCCCCGCAGGATCTCGACCGGGTCAAGCCGGCCGGCCTTCAGCGCCGGCAGCATGGCCGCCAGCATGGAAACTCCGGCCGCCACGCCGCCCGCCAGCACGTAGTGCTTCGGCAGGTTGTTGACCAGCAGCGTCTCGGTGTCCACCACCGCGAGCCGCGGGATCGGTATCGTGCCCAGCAGTTCCACCACATAATAGCCGAGGCTGCAGCCCACCGCGACTCCAAGCAAGCCCACCACCAGACCCAGCCCCAGCCAGGCCAGGCTGACCTCCAGGGCGCTGTAGCCCACGGCTTTCAGCAGGGCGATCGAGTTCAGCTTGTCCAAGACGGTCATCATCAGCACGTTCAGGATGCCAAAGCCCGCCACGATCAGCACGCCCACGCCCACGATGTCGGTCAGCATGCGGTTGGTGTTCAGCAGCGAGATCACGTGGGTGTTGAACTCCTGCCACGAGATCGCGCGTTTGCCGGTCAGGGCCTCAATGCGCTCGGCCACCTCCAGCGCGTCGTCGAAATCATGCAGCCGCACGGCCACGCGGTTGACCTCGCGGCCTCTGCCCATGATGCGCTGGGCGACGCTGAGCAGTGTGTAGGCCGAACGCAGATCGGTCAGCGTCACGCCGGTGTGGATTACCCCCACGACGCGCAGGGCGTGGCGTTCGCCGATGCTGAGCCGCACCGTGACGAAGTCGCCGCGCTTGGCGCCCAGGGTGTCGGCCAGGCCCTGGCCCAGAATCACACCGTCGCCCGAGGCGTACAGGTCGGTCAGAGTGCCCGAGACCAGGTCTTTCTCGAGGTCCACCACGCGCTGGTGCTGCTCGGGCACTATTCCGCTCAGGTCGGCGCGCGCTTCTCGGCCGCCGAACTGGAAAATGGCCGAGCCCACCATGGCCGGTGCGGCCGCGCGGACCTCGGGCATGGCGGCCAGTGCGGCCAGCAACTCGGCGGGCTTTTCGATGCGCGGGGGCTGGTCGGGCGCCGGGGCGCTGGTGACGGTGACGATACCCAGTTGGTCGGACCAGTCGTCGGCCAGGCCACGTCCGCCGCCGGCGGGGTCGTCGTAGACCATAATCTGGGGGCTGGTCTCGATGGTACGTAGCACGAACTTGGTCTCAAAGCCCGCCATCACGCCGTTGACGGCCACCGTAATGATCACGCCGCAGGCCACCGCGCCCACGGACACTGAAGTACGGAACAGGTCATGAGTAACCTGCCGCCGGATCAGCAGAAGCAAAGCCCCGAAAACCCCCATCGTAGCAAGCTACAAGCGGCAACAGGGCAGGAGAAGTGGCACCGTCTGTGAGAGGCACTGTAGTGAGTGGCACGGCCTTCCAGGCCGTGAGTAGTGCCATGGCCTTCAAGGCCATGGCCAGCCACGCGCTGGAAGCGCGTGGAACTACTCATGCGCTGGAAGCGCATGCCACTGTGCGCATGCCACTGTGCGCATGCCACTGTCAGGCATGCCACTAGGCATGCCCGCGCAAAGTTACTACCGGGTCCATGCGGCCGGCTCTCATGGCTGGCAGTACTGAGGCTATCAGGGTCACCACCAGCGCGGCGGCGCCTGCCCTTACGTACAGGTAGAAGGCGTTGTTCATGGTCAGGTGTTCGCTTTCGATCAGGCCGCGCTGCGGGATCGGCAGGCTGCCCACGAACTCGGTCAGGTAATAGCCCAGCACGCAGCCCGTCAGCACCCCCACCGTGCCGATCGCGATGCCCTCAAGCAGGAACACCAGGGTGACGTCACGGCCGGAATAGCCCATCGACTTCAGCATGGCGATCTCGGGCATCTTCTCCATCACCAGCATCACCAGCACGTTGAGAATGCCAAAGGCCGCCACGATCATGATGCCGCTGGTGACCAGGTAAGTGATCACCTGCTGGATCACGAAGATCGACAGGAAGTTCTCGTTGGCTTCCTGCCAGCTCTCGGTGCGGTAGTTGATCATGGCCTCGATCCTGGCGGCCGTGTCCCGCGCGGACTCGTAGTCGCGCAGGCGCACCACGATCTGGTTCACGTCGCGCCCCATGCCCAGCAGCTGCTGCGCCACGCTGATCAGCGTGTAGGCGCGTGAGTAATCGATGGTGGTCACGCCGGTCTTGAAGATGCCCACGATGCGCAGGGGCCGCGTGTCGCCATCGCGCAGCTTCACGTTGACGGTGTCACCCTTTTTCACGCCCAGCAGCTCGGCGATGCCTGCGCCCAGCAGCATGGCGCCGCCCGATGAGTAGAGGTCGTAGATGCGGCCGTCCTCGATGTAGGTGTCGATTTCGTTGACGGCCTCCTGGTCCTCGGGCTCGATGCCCATCAGGTTCACGCCGCGCTCGCGCGAGCCGTAGCTCACGATGGCCGTGCCCACGGCATTGAGCGCCGCCGCCTGCACCTCAGGCATGGCGCGCAGCATCTGCACGATCTCGCCGGGTTTCTTGATTCGGCGAAGGCGGTCGCGCGGCCGCGCGCCCTCGACCACGGCGACGCCGTTGTGCTTTTCGCCGAGCCACTGGGCGAACTCGTCGGGCACCTGGCGCTGCTCGTCGTAGATGGTGAGGTGCGGGCTGCTCTCGATGGTTTCGGTGACGAACTTCTGCTCGAAGCCGGTCATCAGGGCGCTGAGCATCACCATGAACATCACCCCCACCGCCACGCCCGCCACGGAAATCACGGTGCGGAACGTGTTGTGCAGCAGGTGCCTGCGCGCGATCAGGATCAGCGGGTAGATGTCGATGGCTACTCCCTGGGTTTGACCCTGGCGCCGTCAGAAAGGCTGTTCAGCTCGCTGACGGCAACCTTGTCGCCGACCTCAAGGCCGCTGAGCGCCTGGCAGGTGCTGAAGTTGACCAGCCCCAGCGCTACCTTCACCTCGCGTACACGGTTGTCGTCGCCCACAACGAATACGGTGTTGTTCACGGTCAGCGCCGGACGCGGGAATGTGATGGCATCGGCCTCCTGCTTCACTACGATGCCCAGCTCGGCCGTCATGCCCGACAGTGGGTGCGCCGCCTGCTCGACCTCGAGCCAGCCCAGCAGCTCGCTGCCCTGCACGGGCACCCACACGGCGTTGCTGAACTCGACTTTGACCGTGAAGCCCTTGGTGGCGCGGTCGGCGTCGGGCAAGATTTCGAACACGCGGCCCTTCACCAGCGTGTTTTCAAAGCCCGCCAGGCGGATGTTGACGGCGCGGTCCACGGCCACGCGGCCGATGTCGTCTTCGTTGACCTCGGCTTCGATCACCAGCGTGCGCAGGTCGCCGACTTTGGCAACCTCGGTGCCGACGGGTGCGAACTCGCCCTGCTCAAGGGGAAGGGTCAGCAGCACGCCGTCGATGGGCGCGCGGATGATGTCGTCCAGCTCCTGCGCGTTAAGGGTGTCGAGTTCGGACTGCGCCCGGGTCTGCGCGGCCTGCAGGTCTTCCAGCACCTGGGCGTATTCCTGGGTCAGCTGGTGCAGCTGCTGCTCGGCCACGTCGGCGCGGGTCTTGGCCTGGTCGTAGGTGTCGCGCGAGATGCCGCCGGTATCGAGCTGCGCCTTCAGGCGCTGTTCGCGGGCGCGGTCGTTTTCGGCGTTGTTGCGGGCCTCACCCGCGCGCAGCTCGTAGGCCTTACGGAAGGGGCTTTCGGGTTGCAGCTGCTCGGTGACCCGCTTGATCTCCGCCTCGGCGGCCTGCTTGCGCGCAGTCAGCGTGGAGTCGCGAAGGCGCAGGATCGACTCGCCGGCATGCACCTCGTCGCCTTCCTTGAACAGCTTGCCCGTGCGCGGTGAGTTGAAGACCTCGGCGATCACGGCTGCGCGCTGGGCGCGCAGCACGCGGCGTTCGCGCGCCTCGACGCGGCCGGTGGCGTATACGGTTTCGAGTGCCTCACCCTTCTGCACGGTGCGCACGTCGATCTCGACGGGCTTGAACAGCACGCTGACCACGGCGAACACGCCGAGCAGCAGGATCACTCCGAACACCACCAGTACGAATATGCGCTTCACGGCAAATCCCGGCTAAGAATCAGCCGGGATTATGGCCACGGATTGGCAAAGGGACAGTCCCAATTACGCCTTGCGCCACTCGTCGCGCAGGACGCCCATCATCAGCAGGTCAACGTACTTGCCGTCCACGAAGATGGCCTGACGCAGCAGACCTTCATCTTTGAACCCGGCCGCACGGTATGCCCTGATGCCGCGCTCGTTGTCGGCGTTCACGCGCAGGTAGATGCGGTGCAGGTTCAGCGTGTCGAAGCCGTAGCGCAGCAGCGCGCCCGCGACCTCACGCCCGAGGCCCTTGCCCCAGTGTTCAGGCCGGCCGATGAAAATGCCCCACTCGGCGTTGCGGTGGATCATGGAGATGCGGTGCAGGCCGGAGTTGCCCAGCGGCGCGGATTCGCCCTTCAGGCCGAAGGTGAAGACGACGTCGGTGAGGCCGTCGGCGGTGGGCGGCTCAGCGTGGCGCTCCATCCACTTGCGCTCGCCCTCTTCGCTGAAAGGGTAGCGGCCGATCAGCAGGTTGCGGCGGATGCGCGGGTCCTGCAGCGTCTCGGTGAAGAAACCGGCGTCCTTGATACTGGGCGCGCGGAACCACAATCGTTCTGATTCAAGAAAGGCTGTCATGGCGTCTCCGTTTCACACGGCACAAACGGCTGCAGGTTTCAGCGCGCCTCGCTAGAATACCCGCCATGAACGAGCCGAACGGGAAGCTGATCCAGGCCAAACAGCAACTGGCCGAGAAACGCAGCGCCGAGGGGCGCGGCACCGGCCGCGATGCCGCCTCGCGCGACAGGCTGCCGCCCGGGCAGACCCTGGCTACCAACGGCTGGCCGGTGCTGGACCTGGGCCTGCGGCCGGATATCCGACGCGAAGACTGGAAGCTCGAGATCAGCGGCGCGGCGCAGGCGCAAAGTTTCGACTGGGCGGCTTTCGCCGCACTGCCGCAGGTGAAGCTGACCACCGACCTGCACTGTGTAACCAGCTGGAGCATCTTTGACGCGCAGGTGGAAGGTGTGCTGTGGGCCGAATTCCTGAAGCACATCAAGCTCGATGCAAGCGCCAGCCACGTGATGTTCCATGCCTACGACGGCTACACCACCAACCTGCCGCTTCCTGAGCTGGCGATGCCGGACGTCGCCATCGTGCACAGCTATGGCGGCGCCCCCCTGACTCGCGAGCACGGCGGCCCCGTACGCATGTGGGTGCCCCACCTGTACGCCTGGAAGGGCGCCAAGTGGCTGAAAGGCATGCAGTTCCTGACTGAAGACCACAGGGGCTTCTGGGAAGTGCGCGGCTACCACAACCACGGCGACCCCTGGAAGGAAGAGCGCTACAGTTGAATGAAAAATTCAAAATGCAAAATTCAAAATTGGTGCCCGGCGGGTCACCCATTTTGAATTTTGCATTTCTCATTTTGAATTGAGTACATGGTGTGGTTGAGCAGAATCTGGCGTTGGGCTTCAGGCCTGTTTGTGGGCGCGTTCGTGGTCGTTTACCTGGCCGCGCTGCTGCTTCATAACACGTTTAACATCCATGAGCATCCGCAGGACGACACGCTGCGCATGCTGGATGGCAACTCGCAACGCCTGCTGAGCGCCACCGGCACCACCCAGCGCTGGAACATGTTCGCGCCCAACGTGGGCACCCTGTCCTACACGCCCATCGTCGTGATCGTGTTCAAGGACGGCAGCCGCGTGGCCCTGCATTCCATCGTGGAACCCGAGTTGCCGAACTGGGAGGGCGCGACGCCCATCCCCAACGAAGTCGAGGGCGACGCGCGCCTGTACGCGTGGTGCTTTCACATCGCCGACGGCCGCATCCGCAAGTACGAATCCCGCGCCGCGAACGCGGAGCCCGCATGGCGCGGCATCCGCACCAACTTCACGCGCTGGCGCGCCGAGGCCTGGCTGCGCGAGAACCCCGGGCGCCGCGCCGACATCGCCCGCATCGAGCTTTGGCGCGCCAAGGTGCGCCACCCCGGCTACGGCCACGAGCTGTGCTGCGAGTCGGTCGAGCTGCTGCCCATTTTCCCGCAGGCTGAAACGCACTGGCCCGTGAAAGTCGATTACACCTTCCCGTTCTACAGGCCGTGAGTTGCTGACCCGGGCCCTCAAAGCGTCCTGGAACTTCTGGAGCCGGCCGATCCGGGCCGAGCCCGCGGCCGCGTTCCGTATCAGCATCAGCCTGATCGTGCTACTGGACACCCTGTTCACGCTGATCCCCATGGGCGCGGACTGGTTCGGCGCGCAGGGCCTGTACACCAGCGGCATGTTCGACAGCTATCTGCGCTCCTGGTGGCGCTGGTCGCTGCTGGGGCCGGACTGGTCCGACACGGCCGTGCAGGCAGCGCTGTGGGTGCTGGCGGGCTGCGCGCTGCTGTCGGCGCTGGGGCTGTTCACGCGCGTTGCGACCGTGGGTATGTGGGCATTGCTGGTCAGCTTCCACATGCGCAACCCGTACATCCTTAACGGCGGCGACATCTTACTGCGCTCGGCGGTGTTCCTGCTGATGCTGATGCCAAGCGGCGCGGCCTGGAGCCTGGACAATCTTGTCCGTCGCGGGCTGCTGCGCGCACCGGGAACGGTAAGGCGCGTGGTTGCGCTGGGCTTCACGCATCCGGCCCTGTGGGCCGAAAGCTGGCGGGGTGAAAGCTCACGCGGGCTGATACGGCCGTGGAGCGTGCGGCTGGCGCAGGTGCAGCTGGTGGTGCTCTATTTCTTCACGGGCATCGACAAGGTGCGCGGCGTGCACGGCGGAGAACTCGGTGACTGGGTCGGCGGCCACGCCGTGTTCCGCGCCCTGAACCACGGCACGATCAGCCGCTTTGCCGTCTTTGGCGACTGGCCCTGGTGGCTGTTCGCGCCCGCGACGTGGCTTACGCTGGCATGGGAAATTGCGTTTCCGGTGTTAGTCTTGTGGAAGCGCACGCGCTGGTGGGCGCTGGCGCTCGGTTTCGCGCTGCACGTGGGCATCTTCCTGACCATGGAAGTCACCCACTTCAGCTGGACCATTTTGAGTTTCTACTGGCTGTTCGTGCCGGCGGTGGTGCTGATGGACATGGCGGGCAAAGCGACGGGCTCGGCCGAAAGGCGCCAATACACCGTCTTCTATGACGGCATGTGCCCGATCTGCAAACGCAGCAAGCGCACCATCGAGCGCCTGGACTGGCTGGGGCGCTTTCAATTTGCCGACATCCACGACCGCGCACACGCCGAGGCCGAGTTGCCGGGCGTCAGCTACGCCGACATGCTGAAGCAGATGTACGTGAAACGGCCGGACGGCAGCCATTTCGGCGGCTACGAAGCATTCCGCGCGATGGCGCCGCTGCTGCCGCTGTGCTGGCCGGTGGTGCCGTTCATGTGGCTGCCGGGGGCCAGGTTTTTCGGCTCAAGGGTGTACAACTGGGTGGCGCGCAATCGCTTCAAATACGCCAAGTGTGATGACGAGTTCTGCAGCCTGCATTTGAAGCTGCTGGCCGGGAACCAAGTGGATGAAGAAACCATCCGCAAGGTAGTCGAGCTGCACGAGAGGTACCGCAGAAGTAAACAAGAGCCCGGAGCGGCAGCGACGGGTTGACGTTCAATCCTGCAACGAAGCGCCGCCCCGACCTGCCGGTCGGGGCACCAGTTTCGTCTATCGCTTCGCCAGCAACTCGCCGATCTGGATGGCGTTGAGGGCCGCGCCTTTCATGATCTGGTCCCCCACCGCCCACAGGCACAGGCCGCGGTTGCCGTCCACGCTGATGTCCTGTCGGATGCGGCCGACCGCGATCTCGTCCTGCATGCTGCGCTCCAGCGGGATCGGGTACAGCTCGCTCTTGGGGTCGTCCTGCACAACCATGCCGGGCGCTTTGCCCAGGATTTCCCGCGCGGCCTCGGGCGTGACGGGCTTTTCGAACTCCAGGTTCAGGCTGACGGCGTGACTGCGCAGCACCGGCACGCGCACGCAGGTGGCCGTGGCGCGCAGGGCCGGGTGGTGCATGATCTTCTGCCCTTCCCACAGGAACTTCATCTCTTCCTTGGTGTAGCCGTTGTCCTGGAAGGCGTCGATGCGCGGGATCACGTTGAAGGCGATTTGCTTGGGCTGGTGCTTGATGGTCAGGGGCTTGCCGGCCGCCCAGTCGCGCATCTGCTGCTGCAACTCTTCCATGGCCTGCGCGCCCGCGCCGCTGATGGCCTGGTAACTGGACATCACGGCGCGTTTTAAACCGAACTGCTTGTGCAGCGGGAAGGTGGGCAGCAGCGCCACGATGGTGGTGCAGTTGGGGTTGGCGATGATGCGCCGCTCGCCGTATTCGAAGGCATCCTGCGGGTTGATCTCCGGCACCACCAGCGGGATCTCCTTCTCGTAGCGGAAGGCGCTGGTGTTGTCGATGATGATCGCGCCCGCCTTTGCGGCATGGGGCGCGAATTCCTTGCTGATGCTGCCGCCGGCCGAGAAGAAGGCATGGTCGATGCCTTTAAAACTGTCGGCCTTGAGCTCCTCGACGGTGACATCTTCGCCCTTGAACTTCAGCTTCTTGCCTACGCTGCGGGCGCTGGCAAGCAGGCGCAGGGACTTGATCGGGTAGTTCCGCAGCGCCAGCAGGCGCAGGAACTCTTCACCCACGGCGCCGGTGGCGCCCGCGATTGCAACGTTTACTTCCGGCATGGTTCGTTTACTCCTGCCCGTGCCCCGTAATGGGGTCAGGCACCCTGCGGGAGCCAGACCCCATTTTAGCCCCCCCACACAAAAAAACCGCCGCGGTCTCCCGCGGCGGCCTAATATACAGCCTTCCCGCGGGTCACACGGTGCGCTTCTTGCCCTTCATGTTCTCGCGGTTGTTCATGGCGGGGAACGGTAGCACGCGATTTTACCCGCCGCAAGCGCGGGCAACGCGTTCATGGCAGCCAAGTACGCGGGATCAGGAACAGCGCCGCCAGCCACAGACCCATGATCAGCAGCGAAAGCAGCGCAATCGCGGCCGACAATGCCAGCCCGTAAACCAGCCAGCGCGGCGCAGGCCTGTCGTCGTCGGTAAGCGCCCAGTCGTCCATGCACATGAAACGACTGGGCGCCCCGATCGTTGCCTAAGCCTTTGCCGCCTCGATCAGGCAGACAGGGCTGGGGGTGTGGTGCACCTTTATCAGCTTCAGGCCGGCGCGCTGGAACAGCTGGGCGAATTCCTGCTCCGTGCGCTCGCAGCCGCCTTCCGTCATCGCGAGCATGTTGATGTCCATGAACTTGGCCGGGTGCGGATCGACGCTCTCCGGCATCACGGCGTCCACCACAATCACGCGACCTTCCGGGTTCATTGCGCCGGCGATATTGCGCAGGATCTGCACGCACTGGTCGTCGCTCCAGTCGTGGATGATGTGCTTGAGCAGGTAGCAGTCACCGCCTGCCGGCACGGACTGGAAGAAATCGCCGCCCGCGCGCTCGATGTTGGCGGGCAAGCCGTTGGCGCCTTCCACCACGCCGGGCAGATCGCAAAGCACGCCGGAGGCGTTGGGCGCGGTCTGCAGCACGGTTTTGAGCAACAACCCGTGGCCGCCGCCTACATCAACGATCTTGCGGAACCGGCTGAAGTCGTAGCTTGCGGCCACCAGCGGCGCCGTTGACGACGAGAAGCTGGTCATGGCCGCGTTGAAGATTTCCCACTGGCCGCGGTTTTCCTCGGCCTGGAACCAGGTGAACACGTCCACGCCGAAAGCGTGGCGCGGGCCGCTTTCGCCCGTGCGCAGCACTTCTTCCAGTTTGCCCCAGGGCAGCCAGTGCGAGTCCGAGGTGATCATCACCGCCATGTCGCGCATGGAGGCCGGGTGTTCCGTGCGCAACAGGTCTGAGACCGGCGTGTTGGCGTAGGTGCCGGGCGCGACCTCTGCGAACACACCCGCCGAAGCAAGCATGCGCATGGTGCGGTGCAGGGCGCGCTGGTTGGCGCCGACTACGCTGGCGAGGTTGGTGTAATACAGCGGCCCGCCGTGCAGGGCGTCGGGCACGTTCAGCGCGGCCGTGGCCGAGATCGCCTTGGTGACCATGAAGCCGAACAGGCCCTGCATCAGGTGCATCTCGGGCGGCATGGGAGGCGGCCCGCCGGCGGGTTTTGTCGCCGCCTTCTTCGCCGCTTTCCTTGCAGCCTTCTTCGCGGGTTTCTTTGCGGCCTTCTTTGCAGGTTTCCGCGTGGGCTTCTTCGCCGCCTTGCGTGCGGGTTTCTTGGCGGGCTTCTTGCCGCCCTTCTTCTTTGCCATGACTCTCTCCGGGAATGGTGCGGGAAGCTTAGGCTTTCGGACTGCCGGTTTCCAGCAATAGAACCTGCGGGTTGGACCGGTTCAGCTCGCGGCCTGCAGCGCCAATAAAAGCAAAACCCGCCGTTTGCACGGCGGGCTTTGGTTTCGACTGTTTCCGATCAGGTGCCTTCCTGCCAGCTGGCGAGGTACTTGACCTGCTCGGGCGTGAGGGTGTCGATGCCGATGCCCATGGTCTCGAGCTTCAGCTTGGCAACCCACTCGTCCACCTCACGCGGCAGGTTGTGCACGCGCTTGTCCAGCTTCTTCTGGTTCTTCACCGCGTACTCGCTGGCCAGCGCCTGCACGGCGAAGCTCATGTCCATCACGTTGGCCGGGTGGCCCTCAGCGGCGGCCAGGTTCACCAGGCGGCCTTCCGCCAGGGTGAAGATGGTGTTGCCGCTGGGCAGCTTCCATTCATCAACGAACGGCTTGGGTGTGCCGACCTTCTTGGCGAGCTTGGCCAGGCCCTCGAGGTTCAACTCGTTGTCGAAGTGGCCGCTGTTGCAGGAGATCGCGCCCGGCTTCATCACCTTGAAGTGCTCGACGTCGATCACGTGCTTGTTGCCGGTCAGCGTGCAGAAGATGTCGCCGATCTTGGCGGCCTCCGCCATCGGCATGACTTCAAACCCGTCCATCACGGCCTCGAGCGCCTTCACCGGGTCGATCTCGGTCACGATCACGCGCGCACCCATGCCGCGCGAGCGCATGGCAAAGCCTCGGCCGCACCAGCCATAACCGATAGTGACGACCACGCGGCCGGCGAACAGGCGGTTGGTGGCGCGGATGATGCCGTCCACGGTGCTCTGGCCGGTGCCGTAGCGGTTGTCGAACATGTGCTTGCAGTCGGCGTCGTTGACGGCGATGACCGGGAACTTCAGCACGCCTTCCTTTTCCATGGCGCGCAGGCGGATGATGCCGGTGGTGGTCTCCTCCATGGAGGCTACCACGTGCTGCGACAGCTCGGCGCGCTTGGTGAGGATCAGGGTTACCAGGTCCGCGCCGTCGTCCATGGTGACGTTGGGCTTGGCGTCCAGTACCGAGTTCAGGTGCTTGTAGTAGGTGTCGTTGTCTTCGCCCTTGATGGCGAAGGTTTCGATTCCGTACTCGAGGGTCAGCGCCGCGGCCACGTCGTCCTGCGTCGAAAGCGGGTTGCTGGCGCACAGGAAAACTTCCGCGCCGCCGGCCTTCAGCGTGCGCACCAGGTTGGCGGTTTCCGTGGTGACATGCAGGCAGCATCCCATGCGGATGCCCTTCAGGGGCTGTTCCTTGGCGAAGCGTTCGCGCACGGCGCGCAGCACCGGCATGTCGGCCTCGGCCCACTGGATGCGCTGGATGCCCATGGCCTTGAGGCCGGGGTCTTTCAGGTCGCCCTTCTTTTCCTTCGTCGTCGTCATCTGTTCCTTTCAATAGTCTGGGCTGTCCTCAACCAGGACAGGAAGACGGCTTATAACCAATCCGGCTATTGTGGGCTATCGGGCGGCGGCCCATATCCCGGCGGCGGCCCGGATGCGTAGCCCATGGATGGGTCGTAACCCGGGATCACCTGTTCTGCGCCTTTGGCGACATTGTCCATGTAGTCCTTGACGGCAGGCCGGGTCATGAAGAGCAGCAGCAGGCCGTTTAGAATCAGTACGCAGATGAAGGAGAAAATCAGGAAGCCGTAGCCGGCTCCGCGCATGATGGGTTGAACGCTGTCGAAGGTTCGTTCAATGCGCTGCCTGCGGTCGGCGCGCTCTTTGTCATTCTTTGAGGGGCTGCGGGCTTCTTCCTGTTTAATCATGTCCTCGGCCTGGATCTTTTGCAGACCGATTTGCATCTCCATGTTTTCGTCGAGGGCGGTGAAGCCCTCATATCCGGCGATTGGCAGCGCCAGCAGCACCACCAGGGCGCGTGCGATGGCCAGCTTGCGGCCGACGGGTTTTGGCTTGATGACCAGCAAAGTGCCCGCCACCAGCGACAACACGATGATCGACAGTTCGATGAGGTTGTTGAGCCAGAAAGACCAGCGCCCCTTCATGTTTTCGACCATCACCTGCGCGATGCGGTCGAGCTCGGCCTTTGCCTCGGGTGACATGTTAGGCGCGAAGCTGCTGCCGCTCATGCCGCCGCCGCCCAGGCTTACGATACCGACCAGCCAAAGCACAAAGCCCAGCACGCCGAGAATTAACAGAATGATGCCCCACACCTTGGGCGCGAGGCTTCCGGGCTGGCGCCCGACTTGAGGCGCGAACTCGGGCACGGGCTGCGGCGGTGTGCCGTACGGCTGCTGTGGGGTGCCTGCCATGGCTGTCTCCTGCGAATTGTGAAAGCGTAGCGGTCCCCGGCGATGCGTCCATAGTGGTCATTGACCGCGGCCGTGTACAATCTATAGAGTGTCAGTTACAGTTCGTCATGGACAGTGTCTTCGTGGACAATCCATTACAGAGGAGCCATGGCCGAAGCCACCCATCAAACGTACTATGACAACCTCTCGGAAGAGGCGAAGATGCTGTTGGTCCTGCGGGACGAGCTGTACATGGGCTCGTGGGACAAGATGGTCGAGGACTTGAAGAACAGGCTGAAGGGTCGGCCTTACATCTTCAAGCTGGTGAACCGCATCGAGGAAGACCTGGAGCGGATCGAGACACTTCGCAGCTACGAGGGAAAACACAAAATCAACCTTCGCGACCACGACAAAGGAGAAGCCACGTGAAGTCTTTGACACGTGCAATGACGTGTCTCCCCCCCGCACTCATTACCCTGTTTGTTCTTACATCTTCCTGTGCCATTCCGCCCCAGGCCCGCGCGACCACGCGTAACCCGCTGCCGCCGGACCCGGCCAATCGCCAGCCGCTCAGTTACTACGAAGCGCAGCTGGCGGAACTGCCGTTGCGGATCAAGTCCTACGACCTGACCGGTACCCAGCGCCGTCAACCGGTGGTGGTGCGAGACATGTTCGTCATCCATGACGACGTGCGCGACGAAATCCTGGTGATCGACGCCGATGGCGGCGACAACCACATGTGGAGCATCGACGCCTACGACTTCACGCTGCACTGGAAGACCATGATCGAGAAGCGCGTCGATTTCGATCCGCTTCCCACGCGCAACTACATCCACCTGATGAACCGCGACGGCGAGTTTCAGGGCTACGATCGGCTCTCCAGCCCGCGCGAAGGGGAATCGCGCCTGGTAAGCAAGGGGCGCTTCGAGGGCGACATCTTCCCCAGCGCCGCTCCCGTCAGCAACGACACACACCTGTTCCTGCCGGCCACGAACAACAATGCCATGCGTGGTTTGTCCATGATCAGCCACGCCGACGGCGAAGGAGCTGAAACCTGGACCTTCCCGCGCGTGGGCGAAGGCGGCGAGGGCAAATTCATGCAGATCTCGATGCAGGCTGCTGCCGATCGAGAGACGGTGGCGTTCGTCAACAACAACAACAACCTGTACATGGTTGACGCACAAAGTGGCGAGTTCCGGGCCAGCCCGAATCTCGACGCCCATTCGCGCACACCACCGGTGATCAAGGACGACTTGGTATTCGTGGGCTCGGACGTCGGCCAGTTGTTCGCGTGGCAGAAGTCCGGTGAAGCCGCCTGGGTGCTCACCACCGAGGGTGTACCCTACGGCAAGGTGTTCGTTGAGGACCGCTGGGTGTTCGTGCGCACGCTGGACCTCTATGACGAAGAGGTTGTCAGCGACGACGGAAAATCCACCATCGTTCGTACCGCAACGCGTCCCGGCCTGCTTTCCGCTTACCGATATGAAGTGGTTGACGTCGCGAACGACCGCCCGGTTTATCGCCTGGTGGACGGCGACCCAAGTACCGCATGGAAAATCGACCCGATCTGGAGCGAGCCGGACGTCGGCCAGCAGGTACTGATGCTGCACAGCGGACGCGCGTTCATGCTTTATGAAGAAACGCAGGAGTTCCTGACCGAGCGTGAGAAGGCTACGCTTCGTGACGCCGGGCGCATCGTGAAAAAGAGCGATGAGCTGCGCACGGTCAGCCGCGAGCTGCGGGTGCTGGATTTGAACACCGGTCTGCTGCAGCGCCCGGAATGGAACCTGAACCTGCTGGACTTCGACTTCGTGCAGGGCAGCATGGAAGAGCGCGATCGCGCGATCTACCTTGCTACCAAGGACGGCTACGTCTTCAAGGTTTACGGAGACAACAAGCGCACAGCCGGCGGCAAGTAATTGCAACAGCGAGTCAAACGGGTCGGCGCAGGCGCCGACCCGTTCGTTTTAACTCCGGAGGCCGACATGAGCGTACGCGACAAGATGGGAATCAAGACACGCGCCAAAGCCACTTTCAACACGCGATGGGATGAATACAGCAGCGGCGTGAAGCTGGTAAGCGCGGTGATCCGCGCCCAAATCAGGCACGGAACAGGCGATTTGCACGCCGAACTCAGCAAGGCGTTTCGCCAGCTCGGGAACGACATCATCGAATGCATCGTGGACGAACTCTGAAGCACCTGCGATTGCCTGCGCCTGATTCCGCGTGCCGCGGGCTCTGCATCGCGTCGTCCGGGACACTTGGTGTGAGCCCCTGACACGGCCGCGAGTTCTTCATTCCGGCGTGCGGTATGCGGAAAAGGCGAATCCGCGCGTGCGGTCAGTCCGTCATCTTTTTCTAAGCGCGAATCCGGCCAGCAGCAGCAGCATCGCCAGGAGGGCAGGCGCCCAGCTGATGTCCGTCGGCCTCTCGGCGCTCTCGGTGGTCCGTGCGGGCTTCCAGGCGTTCAGGCTCTGGAGTACGCGGATGCCACCCTCTTCGGCTACGGCGAAGAAGACTTCGTCGTCGCCCGTTGCGCGTAGCTCGGCGGGCACGGGCAACGGCAACGGGAGTCGCTGCAACAGGCGCTGATTGTCGAACACACTCAGTTGCTCGCCGGTTGGCCAGCTCGCAAGAAACCAGCGCCCCGGCGAATGCAGGAGGGCCGGCGCTCCGGCATCCGTTCGCAAGTCCTCGGCGGGTGGATCACCGTGGCCTGTCCATACCAGTTCAGCGCCGCCTTCCGGCAGCGGGTTCAGCACCAGCTTGACTCGCCCGGCACCGCCCAGCACAAACTCCAGCGCCTCGGACAGTTTCGCGCGGAAGGACGCATCCTGCCAGAAACTCGACAACGTCGCGTCACCCCACGAATCGGTGCACAGGCAGGCTGTGCGGCCGCCCAGCCGGCGCGTGGCCAGTAGCGGCCAGGAATCGGGACCCCGTTCCGCTCGCAGCAGCATGTTGGCAGAACTCTCAAGGCGCGGCGCAGTGCGCACAAGCCGCGGCAATAGGGTCGCCACGCCCGGTACGGCAAGCTCATCATTCAGCACCCAGTCACGGTCGGCGTCGGCCAGCGCCTGGTCCAGCAACTCGATCAGGTCTTCGAAATCGCCTGATTGCAAGTTCCAGATCCGAGCCTGTGTCGGCGCGCCGCGCGTGAGAGAAAGTGACCAGGCCTGCCCGGTGCTTCCGGTCAGCACGATGTCCAGCCTTACGCTTTGCTGCGCCAGCCGCTCGGCGATCGCAGCAAAGTCTGACTCACCTGCGGCTTCCACGTTCTCACCGTCGGTGATCATCAATATGCGCGTGTTCTGGCCATTTGCCGGCAGCAGTTCCAGCGCCTGGTTCAGCGACGTACCAATGTGCGTTGAACCCTGGGCGCGCAGAAGTGCCATCGCCTGCGCCAGTCCCGGGTCTTCGGGGTGCAAAAAGCGAACCTCGCCGCGGATGCCTTCACGGAAACCCACTACGGCCGCGAAGTCATCCGGTCCCAGCGACTCCAGCACGCGGACGGCCGCCTCCTGCAGCCTTGCGAGCCTGGTCACTCCACCAGACAGCGTCTGGTTCATGCTGTCCGACACATCCAGCAGCAGAAGGGTACGCCGAGGTGACGAGTCGTCGGGGCGGAAGCGCACCGGCATGACATTCTCAAGTGGAGAGCCGCGGTAGCCGCCCGGCCCGAATGCGCCGTCGGTCCCCAACATGAACAGACAGCCGCCGGAATGGACCCAGTCCGCCAGCCGGGTTGTTTGTTCGCGAGCCATACCCGCCGTCCGCAGCGGCAGGTTGTTGATCACCACTACACCCGTCTGTTCGAGCTCCGGCCCGGTCAGGGGCAGGTCGTTGCGGACGCGAACATCGAGCCGGGAGTCGGACCGCAGCAGTTGCAGCAATCCGTCGAGTTCCGGTGTGAGACCGGGCTCGACACAGTACTCAACACGAACGCGTCCACCGACCTGCAGCGCCGTCGTCGCCTCGTCGTTGGCGGGTTCGCGATCGTTCTCCAGATCCAGGACCAGCCGAAACCGCGCGACACCTGTACCCGTGACAAGCTGTGAGTGGCTGATCGAAGCGGGCAGTTCGGCACGCAGGCTCACCACGCCGGATGCCAACTCCTGTGCACCTTGCAGTACGCGCCACGGCACTTCGGCGTCTTTGTCGCATCGGACCACACCGTGCAGCATTACGAGGGCGCCCTCGGGAGCGAAGCCCGGCGACTGGAAGGAAAGCACCGAAGCGTCTGGCGCGGTCGGCGCGGGCGCCCGAAGCAGGATCAGCCTGCGGGGGTTCACGGCGCCATACAGCTTATCGATCTCACCTCGGCCGTCGGTCAGCAGAACGACTTCTCCCGTAATGCGCGGGTCGGCCGCGATTTCGCCCATACGCGAGTAATCAGTTCCGTCGCCCCTTGGGCCGCCGGCTTGCCGCAGGGCATCTGACAGTTCGAACCGGATGAATCCATGGCCGTCAGGCAGATCGATATCCCGCACCAGCGCTTCAATGTCCGTTGGTCGGGAACGCATGGACCCGCTGACGTCGATCACCAGCGCGTGCATGACCTGCGCCGGGCGTGACCCAAGCAATGGGCGCCCGCCGGCCAAAAAAAACGCCGCCGCGCCCAGGGCAAACAGCATTGGAGCGGCTCGGCGTGTTCGAAACCCCACTGTCGCGGCCAACAGGGCAGTCCCGATTGCCGGGAACACAAGCCAAGGATGCTGAAACATCAATTCCATATGACTAAAGCCTGTCGTCCACGGGGGCCGATAACAACCGGGGATGCCGGTCCTTAGGTATCTGTCCACCCGTCCTTACGCATACTGGAGGCTGACATGTTAAGACTAAACGCCTTCCTTCCTCTGGTGTTCAGCCTGATTTTCGCCGCGCTGATGCTTTCGGCTTGCATGCAACCCGCCGCCGGCCGAGGCGAAAGTGAACTGCTGGCGCCGATACCGTCCTATGGTGCGGCGCCGTTGATCCGCGTCAAGCTGGCCAAGCCCAGCCTGGCCGAAAGCGTGACTGTGAAGGCGGGCAAGGCTGCAATCAGCCTGGACGGACGGCGGCTCGAATCGGAACAGGCAATCGTCCTGTCGCAACTTGACGGCGCCATAGACGTCGGAGGACTGGGCACAGCCGCAAGCGTCGAAATAGCACCCGCGGGGCGCCCAGCCTGGTTTGAAGTAGACGGCCGTGTGTACCGCGGAAAGCTGCGACTCGTTTCCGTACCCGGCGGCTGGGAAGTCGTAAATGTTGTGGATCTCGAGCAGTATGTGACAGGTGTGATCGGCTGGGAGATGCTGGCAGGCTGGCCGGTTGAAGCCTTGAAGGCGCAGGCGGTTGCTTCCCGCACCTACGCTCTGTTCGAAATGGAGCAGAACCGCGGTTCAGGCCGCAACTGGGATGTTGATGATACCACGCAGTACCAGGTCTACGGCGGCGTTGGTCCTGCGGACAATCCCAAGCAATGGCGTGAAACACCAAACGTGATGGCAGCGCGCGAAGGAACCACCGGGATGGTCCTGACGTACGAAGGCAAGGGCTTCCGCGCGTACTTCCATAGCACCAGCGGCGGGCGAACCACGGATCCGATCACCGCGTTTGGCCTGGACGAGAGCATCGAGCCGTTGAAGGGTGTTGATCTGGGAGAGTTCGACAAGGACAGCCCAAAGGCCGAGTGGTCCATCACGATGGCAGCTTCGGAGGTAAAGGCACGGTTGCTTGAAAAGCAGATTTCGCCGCACGACTTGATGCGTGTTGAAACCGGTCGCACCTCGGAGAGCGGTCACGCGATTACCCTCGATTTGTTTGATCGCACCGGGCACAAGAAGTCCGTCAGCGCCATCAGCTTCCGGCAGGCGTTGGGTCTGTTCAGCACCAACTTCACGGCCGTGAAGAATGGCGACCAGTGGGAATTCAACGGCAAGGGTTACGGGCACGGTTGCGGCATGTGCCAGTGGAGCGCGCGCGGCATGGCCAAGGCGGGCTGGGACTCCAAACGCATCCTGCAGACCATGTACCCGGGCGCGGAGTTGACGGCAATTTACTAGCCATGATGTCAGAACAAAAAAACCCAGCGCATCGCGCTGGGTTTTGTTCTTGAGCTTAGCCTACTCCGGCAGCACGGCCCGGCGATCTGACAGACGTTTCAATTCGATGATGCGGGTTTTACCCGTTGTGTCGGTGGGCAGCTCGTTCGCGAAGCGAATTGCCGTGGGCCGCTTCTTGCCGCTCAGCCGCCGCTCGAGGAAGGTTTCGATCTCACCACGTTTGGCATCGAGCTGGGTTTCGTCCTTGGGCATGCGGCCTTCGTCCGGTCCCTCGGGAAAGGTGCCCTTGCGCATCACGATCCAGGTTGTGACGGTCGATCCGCCCCCATCTGCCAGGGCCACCGTGGCTGCCTGCTCGATCTGACCGTGTGCGAACAATTGCTCATCGATCTCGCGGGGCATGAAACGCTCGCCCTCGAGGTCGATCTCTTCGCCCTGGTGCCCTAGCACGTAGAAGAAACCTTCGGCGTCCTGGTAGCCTATGTCACCTGTGTGAAACCAGCCTCCAGCGAAAGCTTCCGGATTGTCCTGGGGGCGACGGTAGTACTCCTTAAGAACGTTTTCGCCCCACACGCAGATTTCGCCGGGCTCGTACACCTCGGCTGTGGGAAACACTGCCGGGTTCATGCGCTGCAGGCTCATGGGACCCCAGTCGCCCTCAAGCGGCCGCGCCGGCATGTCGTTGCTCTGTATCGCGACCTTGTTGCCGACAGCCGCACCGACCGAACCCAGCTTCCGCGTACCATTGCCCGGGTTGAGCATGGCGAAACAGGTAGTCTCGGCCATGCTGTAACCCTCGATTACAGGCACCAGGAAGGTTTGCTCGAATCGCTTCTGCACCTCGCTGGGCAAAGGGGCGGCGCCGCACAGAACGCGCTCCAGGCTGCTTACGTCGTGGCCGCGTGCCAGGCCCATCTCGCGCGCCTCGGTATCTGAGCGCTGCCCCAGGCTGCCCGGGCTCTCGTTCGGAGCGGGCCATGCCGCGGAGCCAGCGGGCTTCGCGCCTCGAGCTTCCGCCAGCTCGCGGTCCGCAAGGATGCCAAGCATGCTTGGCACGGCCGACAGAGTCGAAACACGGTAGCGTTCGATGGCCCGCCACACCCGCGCCACGCCAAATTCTCTGGAGAGCACCACGCTGCCGCCGATTTGCAGTGGCGTGAACAGGGTGACGATTTGCGCGTTGGCATGGAACAGCGGAAGTACGCTCATGAAGCGTTGTTGCGCATCCAGGTTCAGCCAGATCGCGAGCCAGCGCGCAGAGGTCATGAACTGGCGATGCTGCAGGATCGCGCCACGCGGCTGGTCCAGGTGATGCCCCGTGTACACGATCTGAGCCTCATCCCACCAGCCAAGTTCCGCGGTCTTGAGCTCGTGCCCCGCGGCTGCCAGGCAGCCATTGAAGTCCATGATGCGGAAGGCCGCGCCACTGTCGCCATGGCCGATGTGGCTTGGCTCAACCCTCATGCCGGCAGGTTTGCCGGGACGATTGATCAGCAGCACCGACTCCATTCCCGGCAAAGCTTCGAGCAGCGGCGCGATGCGCTGCCAAACGGCCGAGCTGGTAATCACGGCGCCGGCTCCGCAGTCCTCAAGCATGAAGCGCAGCTTGTCGTCAGGGAGTTGCAGATTCATCGGTACAGCGATGAAGCCGCCCTTCATCGCACCCAGGAAGGCGAACACGAACTCAGGCGAGTTCTCAAACAGCAGTGCAACCCGCGCGCCTTTGGAAAAACCCAACTCATGCAACACGTTTGCCACCGCGGTGGTTTGGGTGTCGAGCGTGCGATAGCTGAATTCACGACCGTCTTCCTCATAGATAAGGAAGGACCTGTCTTCGTACTTCTCGGCCTGCCCGTGAATCAGATCGCGCAGGTTTTCATACGGGCTGAAGCGGCGCAGAGGTTCCGTGAATCGCGCACGGACGCGCACTACATCGGTGGGACGGCGCTTCCCGGATCTTACGTAGGACGGAGCAGGCTGCGCACGCTTCTTCGGTTTCAGTTCGCCCCGCTTGTGTGTGGTGGTTTTGCGCGCATCTGCGGGCTTGGATGCTGGCTCGGGCTTTTTCTTAGCGGGCCTTGAGGCAGCGCTCTTCCCCTTGCCGGCGGACTTCGGCTTTACCGAATGTTTCCGGGCGACACGCTTTGCGCGCGTCGGCCTTTTCTTTGCCGACGCCTGGCGCGCGTTCCTACCCGGTTTGGATTTTCCCGCCCGCGCCATCTTGGCTCCGTCCCAGAACCGCCGGGGCAAGATTATCGTTCAGCTTTCCCTGCACAAGCGGGTTTGGGTGTGTCAGGAAGTAGTAGCAAAGTTCCCACAAGAAATGTGGAGAAGATGTCAGTACCGCCCCCGAAGCCGTCGTTGAAGGGGTATTTGTGAAGAAAACGCAAATGGAGCCAGGACTCGCCCCTGATCGGAGTGACTAGTGAGGTGGTTGCTAACTTGCAAGCAATTCGAGGCTTAGGGTGTGTTGGTATGAGTCCAGTTTATAAAGCATATGTTGTAACGTCCGCCAGCGCCTGACAAAACCTTTAACTGACACACCAGACTCCACTTTCCCAATAAAATGTGGATAACTCGTCGGCAATTTCCCACGCGCCCACACGCCATGGGCTCATTGGGACTCAAGGCAATTTTGGGAAACTAGCTCGACAGCGTTTCTTTCAATGCCGCCGTCAGCGCAGGCAGCACGTCCTCAACGGTGCCTACGATACCGTAGTCGGCCAATTTGAAGATCGGCGCGTTCTCGTCCTTGTTGATCGCGACGATTACCTTGCTGCCGCTCATGCCCGCCAGGTGCTGGATCGCCCCCGAAATCGCGCACGCGATGTACAGCTTCGGGCTGACCGTTTTGCCGGTCTGACCCACCTGCTCGCCGTGCGGGCGCCAGCCGGCGTCCACCACCGCGCGCGAAGCGCCGGTTGCCGCGCCTAGCGCCTCGGCCAACGCTTCCAGGTTCGCCCAGTTCTGCTTGCCTTCGCCGGCCGGATCTTTCAGGCCGCGACCGCCGCTGACGACGATTTCGGCCTCGGCTACGTCCAGCTTGCCCTTCACGCCGGCGACGATCTCTTTCACCACGGCCTTGAGGTCGCCGGGACCAAACGTGACCGGCACGGTCTCCGGCGCGGCGCTGCCGCCGGCGTTGACCTCCGCGAACACGTTGGGGCGCAGCGTGGCCCACAGTGTGCCGGGAGCTTCCACCGTGGCGAGCGCCTTGCCCGCGAACACAGGCCGCACGGCACGCGGCTTGCCGCCTTCGGCGTCCAGCTCGATGCAGTCGGCCGCGAGACCGCACCCGGCGATGGCCGCCGCGCGCGGGAAAAAGTCTTTGCCCATGGGCGTGGCGCTGGCCAGCACGGCGGCCGCATTGGTCGCCTTGGCCTGCTCCGCCACGATGCGCGCGAAACCGTCGGGGCTGTAGCTGCCGACGGCGTCGCCGCCGGCCACCAGCACGCGATCGGCGCCGTGCTTGCCCAGCTCACCGGCGCTGTTGCCGATCACCAGCGCGATCGCCTTGCCGCCGAGCGCCTTGGCCAGCGTGCTGCCGGCGCCAAGCGCCTGCAGGCCCGCCTTGGTTGCTGCGCCGTCCGAAAACTCAACAAAAACCAGAACGTCCGACATGGCTCTACCTCGACCCGGATTCAGATTACCTTGGCTTCTTCACGCAGCAGCTTGGCCAGCGCGGCAGCGGCCTCGGGGCCCTTGCCGACAATCTTGCCCTCGGCGCGCGCGGGCGGCGGTGAGAGCTTCACCACCGTCACGCCGTCAGCGGGCGCGTTGGCCGGCGTCTCGGGCACGGCCGTCTTCTTGGCGGCCATGATGCCCTTCATGTTCGCGCTGCGCGGCTTGTTGAGGCCCTTGGTGCAGGTGACCACGGCGGGCAGCTTGACACTGTAACGTTCGCGGTTGCCGCCGGCGGCGAGGCGATCCACGGTTGCCTGGCCGTCCGCGACATCGAGCGCGACGGCGACGCTCACGCTGGGCAGGCCGAGCAACTCGGCGACCATCTGGCCCGTGGCCGAAGACTGGTTGTCCACGGAACTCCAGCCGAACAGCACGATGTCGTGAGGCAGGCTCTTGATCTTTGCCGCCAGCGCCTGCGCGATCGCCCAGGAGTCATGGTTCGCGTCACTCACCAGCAGGTGCGCGGCGTCGCAGCCCATGGCGATGGCGGTGCGCATTTCCTTGGTGGCGGCCGAGGGGCCGAGCGTCAGGATGGTGACCGTGCCGCCGTGCTTTTCCTTCAGCAGGATGCCGGCCTCAATCGCGAACTTGTCGTATTCGCTGATGTCGTAGTTCACGCCGGCGGGATCGTAGTTCTTGCCGTCGGCGGCCGGCTTGATGCGCGCGTCGGTGGTCGGCGCGCGGCGGATGCAAACGATGATGTCCATGTCTCTCTCGCGGTCTGCAGGCTGGTTTCGGGCTTCTGCCGAAGGTCCTATGATGCGAAGGCCCGGAGCATATTCGCCTGCGCCGAAACGGCAAGGACATAGTCGATGACGGAAGTACAGGGACCACTCACCGAGGCCGAGGGCCGCGAAGGCCTGAATCTGGCCCGTCGCAGCCTGGAACACTGGGTCAGGCAAGGCAACAAGTTGAAGGTTGAAACACCCTTCAGCGGCGGGCTGGATCAGCCGCTGGGCGCCTTCGTCACCATCCATACCCGCGACGGCGAGTTGCGCGGCTGCATCGGCCACCTGATCGGCGAAGGGCCGCTGGGTCAGTTGCTGATCGACCTTGGCATCGCGGCCGGCACCCACGACACGCGTTTTGACCCGGTCACGGAAGCTGAACTTGCGGACCTGACCTACGAGATCAGCGTGCTGTCGCCCATGAAGCGCACGCGCCCGGAAGACGTGAAGCCCGGCCTGCACGGCCTGCTGGTGCACAACGGGCCGTATTCAGGCGTGCTGCTGCCGCAGGTGGCGGAACGCTACGGTTGGGACGCGGAAACGTTCCTGGGTGAAACTTGCCGCAAGGCGGGCCTGCACCGCGGGGCCTGGAAAGACCCCGCAACGAGCATCTTCACGTTCACGGCCCAGATTTTTCACGAGCAGCCGCCTCTTCCTTGGCCACGCGATTAATGAACGTGACGATGAAGATGAAGATCCCGATCCCCAGCAGGATCGACAGCGCCAGCAGAATGATCTGGTACAGCGGCATGGACTGTTTCTAGCGCATGACCTTTTGGGCGCAATGGAGAGCCACCTACCCAACCAGCGGGCCGGGGCCGAGGATGTTTACGGCCAACAGCACGTCTTCGTGCACCTTCTTGCGCGTCTCCACCGTGTAGTTGCGCAGCACGTAGGCCGGGTGGTAGGTGCAGATCACCTTGCGGCCGTTTACCTCGTGCACTTCGCCGCGCAGCTTGCCGATGGCGATCTTCTTGCCGGTCAGCCACTGGGCCGGGAACAGGCCTACGGCAAGGATCACCTCGGGGTTGATGATCTCGATCTGCCGCTCCAGGTAGCCGCGGCAGGCGTCTATCTCGTGGGGCTCCGGGTTGCGGTTACCTGGCGGGCGGCACTTCAGCACGTTGGCGATGTAGACGTGCTCGCGCTTGTACTTCATGCCCTTTTCGATGATGTCGGTCAGCAGCTTGCCGGCGCGGCCGACGAAGGGCAGGCCCTTCACGTCTTCGTCGCCGCCGGGCGCCTCACCGATGATCATCAGGGGCGAGCGCGGGTCGCCGGTGCCGAACACGGTCTGGGTGCGGGTTTCACACAGGCCGCAGCTGGCGCACACGCGAACGGCCTCCGCCACAGGCTCAAGGGCGCGGGCCTCCGGGCTATCGTGATCCTTCAGTTCATCCAGCGCCACGGAGGGCACGATCACGGGTTTGAACCCGGCCGCGTTCGGCGGACTGGGCGGTGCAACCCCAGGCTTGGCGGGCTTCGGTTTCCCGGCGCTTGGTGTTTTCGCAGAAGGAGCCTTGGCGGAGCGCCTGGGTTTGATGCCAACCTCCCGCATGCCGCCCGCCGCCAGCAGTTCCACGTGGCCGCGAAGTTGGCGTGCAAGCTGCGATCGGTTGATGGGCATGTGGCGAGTGTAGACGAAAGCGCGGGCTCGACAAGATTGTCGGGCGCACCCGAATGGCTAGACGATGATCCGGCCGCCGGTTTGCTTGAGCGTGCTTTCCAGCGCGCTGCTGACTGCCTCGATGATCTCGGTTTCGGCTTCTGCCACGGGACGGCCGTGGACCTGGAAGCCTGCGGCGCGGAGGTGCCCCCCACCGCGGAACTTGGCCGCAATGTCGTTGACAGCCATCTGGCCTTCGCTACGCAGGCTGACTTTCAACTCGGTGGGTCCCATTTCCCGGAACAGGATGGTGACCATGCCCCCCTTGAGGGACTTGGGAATCACTATCATCTCTGCGGCCTCAGCCTCGCTGCAGCCGGTTGCGTCCAGCATCGCGCGTGAAACCCGCGCGATCACCAGCTTGCCGTCGAGGCGCGTTTCCACGCCGGCGGCGACCATGGCTTCCAGCTTCAGGCGCTGCGGGGTCTTGGCGCGGTAGATCATGCCCGTCAGCTCGGAGACGTTCAGCTCGAACTGCTCAGTCAGGTCCGCCACGATGCGGTACGAATCAGGCGTGCTGTTGCTGAAGCTGAAACGGCCG
This sequence comes from Planctomycetota bacterium, assembly GCA_020638635.1. Lineage (GTDB taxonomy): Bacteria > Planctomycetota > UBA8742 > UBA2392 > UBA2392 > JACKID01. The sequence continues at coordinate 408,993 of JACKIE010000002.1, read as the reverse complement.
GTGTCGGTCACGATCGCCGTGAACAGCGCCTCGGCCGCCCGCCGATTCAGCGGGATGCCCGCCAGCTTCAGCGTGTTGTAGACCACCTCGCCGGTGCTGCTGGCATCCGGGATCACCACGGCCGCGTCGCCGAAACCGGGGTTGTCGATGTGATGGTCGAGGTTGACGACCTTGGTGCCGGGCGCGAGGCGTTCCAGTATCGCGCGGGCGCGGCTCTGGGCGCCGCAATCGACGATCAATGCCGTGTCGTAGCCGGCAAGTCTGGAAGGCAGCTCGTCGAGCGACTTCAGCACTGTTGACCCGTCAAGGAATGCGTACTTGCCAAGGCCGGCATCCTGGGTAACGGCCAGGCACTCACGCCCGGCGGCTGTCAGCGCGTGGTGCAGGGCGTACATGCTGCCGATGGCGTCGCCGTCCATGGACGGGTGGCCGCCGATCACGAAACGCTTGCCGGCCTTGAACAGCTCGGCGGCGCGCTGGTAGTCCCTGAAGCCGGTATCGATCACGTGGTCCTGCCGAACTAGCCCCTATGGCGCCGGCCTTGAGACCGGGTTGCGCAGAATGCCCAGCCCTGCGATTTCGCACTCGCACACGTCGCCGTCGCGCAGGTTGTAGACGCCCTCCGGCGTGCCCGTACAGATAACGTCCCCGGGCTCCAGCGTCATCCAGCGCGACATCTCGGCCACGATCCTGTTCACCGGGTGGATCATGTCGGCCGTGGTGGCGTCCTGGCGCGTCTCGCCGTTCACGCGGCACATGATTTTCAGCGCCTGCGGGTCCGGCACGTAGCGCGCCGGCACGAAATACGGCCCCATGGGTGTGAAGGTGTCGAAGTTCTTGCAGCGCAGCCAGGGGTGTTTGTTTTCGCGGTCATCCTTCTGGATGCGCCTCGCACTCATGTCGTTCGCGATCGTGTAGCCCGCCACCAGCGCCAATGCCGTGTCGGCCAGCACTTCCTTGGCGCGCTGGCCCATCACGGCCGCGAGCTCGACTTCGTGGTCCACGCGGCCGTCCACCCAGGCTGGCACACGGATGGTGGTGCCATGGCCGGTGAGCGAGCTGCTGATCTTGCCGAACCAGACCGGCGCGGACGGCGCCTCGTTGCCGAACTCGGCGGCGTGTTTGCGGTAGTTCTGCACCATGGCAAGGATCTTGCCGGGGCGCGGGATGGGCGGCAGCCAGTTGAAGTGGCCGGGCATTTCTTCCAGCAGCAGGGACTGGTCTTCGATAGCGCCGATCAGCGCGTCGAGCTCGTCCTCGTGCAGGAACTCGATGATCAGCCGCTTGCCGAAGTCGCGCACGGCGCCGCGCGTGATGTCGTGCTGCACGCCCGCGCGCTCCACGCCGAGGCGGGTGTCGCCGTCCAGCTCAAAGGCGAAGAATCGCATCATGGCTTGATGTCCTCAAAGCGCTGCGCCACCGGCAGGATTTCGCGGCGCAGGCTGGCGTCCACCAGCTCGATGATCTGCGCCGCCACCTGCTTCTTGCCGGCGGGCGGCATCTCTTTCACCACGCCGTGTTTGTTCAATATCCAGACGTGCTCGCGCGCCTCGCCGAAGTGGCCGGGGCTGTTGACCACCATCAGGTCGCAGCGCTTCTGCGTCATCTTCTTGCGTGCGTTCTGGAGCAGGTTGGTTGACTCAAGGCTGAAGCCCACGATTACCTGCTCGCTGCTGCGCCCCTTGGTGACGGTCTTCAGGATGTCCGGGTTCTTCACCAGCTCAATCGTCTTGGTCTTCGGCCCCTTTTTCTCTTTGCCCTTGATGCGCTTGGCAGGCCGGTAATCGCTGACGGCAGCGCTGGCGATGAACACGCGGCTTTCAGTAAAGCGCTCCTTCACGGCCTGCAGCATCTCCTGTCCGCTGACCACGGGTATCCAGTGAATGCCCGGCGGCGGCATCAGCTGTGTCGGCCCCATAACCAGCGTGACGATGGCGCCCTTGTTGCGTGCGGCCTCGGCCAGTTCCAGGCCCATGCGGCCGGTGCTGGGATTGCCGATGTAGCGCACGTCGTCGAGAAACTCGAAGGTGGGACCGGCCGTGATCAGGACCTCGACGCCTTCTATTCCGCCAGCCATTGCTTCAGTTCCTGCGGGCCCATGCCCGCGCCGAGTGCCGCCATGGTCAGGATGCGCGCCTTGTGCCCGGGGATGCCGGGGGCGAACACGATGCCTGCTTCCTTTAATCGTGCGCCGCCGCCTTCGTATCCGTAGGTCCCGCTGACGCGCCCGCCCCAGCAGCGCGAAGTCAGCACCACCAGCACGCCGGCATCGACGGCACGTATGGCGGCGGCGGCCATGGGCGGGGGCAGGTTGCCGCGGCCCAGTGCCTCGATCACCAGGCCCTTGTCGCCGCGGCGCAGGCAATGCTCGATCAGGTCTCCGTCGTCGCCGGCGCTGGCGACCACGATGCTCACGCGCGGCTCGATGGAGTCGGCCGCCAGCGAACGCCTGCGCGGCACGCGGTTCCAGAGCAGTTCGCGTCCATCGAAGAAACCTAGCGGGCCGACATCGGGCGACTGAAAGGTATCCAGTGCGTCGGTGTAGGTCTTGGTCACTTCGGCGGCCGCGAACACCGTGGAGTTCATCACCACCATCACGCCGCGCCCTTTGGCGCGCGGGTCGGCGCCTACGCGACAGGCCTCGTACAGGTTGACGGGGCCGTCCCAGGAAAGCTGGCTGCTGGTGCGCATGGCGCCCACGAACACCACGGGCTGGTCACCGCGGTGGCGCAGGTCGGTCAGGTAGGCGGTTTCTTCCAGGGTGTCGGTGCCGTGGGTGACGACGGCCGCGTCGAAGCCTTCCTTAAAAGTTTGCTCAACCAGTTGCGAAAGTTCGAGCATGCGGGCGGGTGTCATGTGCGGGCCGGGAAGCTGGCCGAAGTCGTGGACGTCCACTTCGCAGAATTCGTCCAGGCCGGGCACGTCTTTCAGCAAGTCCGCGCCGCTAAGCACAGGCACGGCGCCCTTGCCCTCGTCGTCGCGCATGCTGATGGTGCCGCCGGTGAAGATCAGTCTGATTCGTGGCTTCGCGCTCATGCCGGACAATCTAGGAATCTGTCAGAGGCGCGAACAGAGAGCGCTTTGCGCTTGCTGCCAGAGCTTGAGGGCAGTTGACTGCTTGCAATCTTTTCTGGCAAAGGAGGCCAGCATGCAACGCGCTTTCTGGTTCATCGCAGGATGTTTCGTTCTCCTGCTGGGGTACTTCCTGGGGCTCGGTCCGGACGCGGTTGACGCCTCGGGCACGGCAATTGATCCAATGAACCGCGACATTGTTACGTCGTCACCTGATGGGCGACAGGTTTACGTCTGGCATGACGAAACGCGGTTCGGTGGCGAGAAGGCAATCTTGCGTTACTACACCTTTGCGGAAGATGGCGCGTATGTGGAAGAGTTCGAGATTCAGGCCGGCGACTCGAAACTCCGTGAGTTGCAAAGCAGATTGGACGCGGCGGAAGCGGCGATGAAAGCACTTGAGGAGATAGGCGAGAAGGATTCAGACGATTACAAATCGCTTGCTGAACAGCGCGCTGAGATCGCAAAAGAGATCGCGGCACATCTTGCGAAGAAGTATCCCGACGAAGACTAGGCGGCCCCATGCACGACGTATCCGACTTTCGTTCCGACACGGTCACTCTGCCCACGCCCGAAATGCGCGAGGCCATGGCCAAGGCCGAGCTTGGCGACGACGTGCTCGGCACGGAGCCGACGGTCAACAAGCTGGAGGCCATGACGGCCGACCTGCTGGGTAAAGAGGCCGCACTGTTCGTGCCCAGCGGCACCATGTCGAACCAGATCGCCATGGCCCTGCACGCCCAGCGCGGGCAGGAGATCATCTGCGAATACAGCGCGCACACCTACAACAACGAGTCCGGTGCTTTGGCGCTGATCGCGGGTGCACAGGTGCGCCCGTTGCACGGCGAATTCGGCGCCATGGACCCGGAGGCAGTGGAGCACCTGGTACGGCCGGCGAACATCCACAACCCGCGCACGGCGCTGATCACGGTCGAGAACACCCATAACGCGGCGGGCGGCACGATCATCCCACACGAGAACGTGCTGGCGCTGGCGGAAGTCGCGAAGCGCCACGGATTGAGATACCACCTGGACGGCGCACGGCTCTGGAACGCGCATGTCGCAACGGGCCTGTCACTGAAGGAAATGTGCGCGCCCTTTGACACCGTGAGTGTGTGCCTGAGCAAGGGCTTATGCTCGCCGGTCGGCAGCGTGCTTGTGGGCGCGCGCGCGGACATCGAGCGCGGGCGCTACCTGCGCAAACAGCTCGGCGGCGGCATGCGCCAGAGCGGCCTGCTGGCGGCCTGCGGCATCGTGAGCATCACGAAGATGATCGGCCGGCTGAAAGACGATCATGCCAACGCGCACAAGCTCGCGGCCGGTTTGAAGAAGCTGAAGCCGCTTAAGCTGGACATCGGCACGGTGCACACCAACATCGTGTACTTCAGCGCGCCCGGCCGCGAGGCCGAGTTCGACGGCTGGCTCGACCGGCTGCGGGAAAAGCAGGTGCTGGCACTGTACCTGGGCACGCGCTGGCGCATGGTGACCCACAACGACGTGGACGGCGAAGACGTAGACCGCGCCCTTGCGGCCTGGAAGGAGATCCTGGGCTGATGCAGCAGGTAGTGGACTGGATTTTCGCCCATGCGCTGCAGGTGATCGGCGGCGTGATCCTGTTCGTGGGCATCGCGGCCGTGATCGTCTACGCCTCGAAGCAATCCGCCCGCGCGCACCAGAAGCAGCTCGAAAACAAAGACCCGCGCGAAGGCGAGTGAGACTTACCCCAATCGCTCATCTCGTTTACGGCGCCAGGTTCGAGGGTGACGGGACGCGTGGATGACCGCGAAAACTCGAATCTCCTCGGATTCCTCAAGGAAGTACACCTTGAACGGAAAAGGTTTCCGCCAGGCAACACGTACGCCGCCAGACAACTGTCGAAATCGTTCAGGCGAGGAATGAATGTCTGAAAACAGCAGCTTCATCGCGCCAAGAAAACGATCCGCCAAGCCGGGCTGTTGGGTCTCGTACCAGTCGGCAGCTTCCGCGAGGTCGTCAAAAACCTCGGCTTCAACTCGGAGGCGCTTCACTTCTTGCGGCTCGCCAGCTTTGTGAACAGCTCATCAACGCTCATGCCGGGAGTTGGTTGCTCCCGCATGCGCTTCAAGCGGCGTTCGATGAGCTCCTGGTGCCAGTCGGGAACGGATTGGAAGTCAGCCTCGGACTCCAGACTGGCCCAGAGTGCCTCCAGCCACTCGATCTTCTCGTCGAGTGTCATGCTGGCGATGAGTGACTTGTCCGCGGTCATTTAGCCTCCGCGGACAATGATATCACGGCAGCGGTTCCACCGCATGCTCAGGTTGCCGCTTCAACAGAACATGAGAACGGGGACAGTCCCCTTAACGCAAAGCCCCCGCTTGCGCGGGGGCTTTTTCTGAGTACGTGACGGGCGCGTTGCTTACATCATGCCGGGCATTCCACCCATTCCGCCCATGCCTCCCATACCGCCCATTCCACCCATGCCGCCCATACCGGCGCCTGCGCCGGCGGCTTCCTTCTTCTGGGGGATTTCGCTGATGGCGACGTTGGTGGTGAGCACCAGTGTCGCCACGCTGCCCGCGTTCTGCAGGGCGGTGCTTGTGACCTTGGCCGGGTCGATCACGCCCGACTTCACCAGGTCCTCATACTGCTCCGTGGCTGCATTGTAGCCGTAGTTGAAGTCCTTCTTCTCCAGGATCTTCATCGCCACCACGCTGCCGTCCAGGCCGGCGTTGGCCGCGATCTGCTTCACCGGGGCGCTCAGGGCGCGGCGCACGATGTCAACGCCTACCTTCTCGTTCTCGGTGCCATCCACCTTGTCCAGCGTCTCCGCCAGGCGCAGCAGCGCTACGCCGCCGCCCGGCAGGATGCCGCTTTCCACGGCCGCGCGGGTCGCGTGCAGGGCGTCCTCGACGCGGGCCTTCTTTTCCTTCATCTCGACTTCCGTCGCCGCGCCGACCTTCAGCTTGGCCACGCCGCCGGCCAGCTTGGCCACGCGCTCCTGCAGCTTCTCGCGGTCGTAGTCGCTGGTGGTACGGCCGATTTCAGCATTCAGCTGGTCGATGCGCGCCTTGATGTCCTTGGCGGAACCGGCCCCCTCAATGATGGTGGTGGTGTCCTTCTCGATTAGGATGCGCTTGGCACGGCCGAGCATATCGAGGCCCGTGGTCTCGAGGCTCATGCCCATCTCTTCGCTGATCACCTTGCCGCCGGTCAACACAGCGATGTCATCGAGCATCGCCTTGCGGCGGTCGCCGAAGCCGGGCGCCTTCACGCAGGCGCACTTCAGCACCTGGCGCAGGTTGTTGACGACCAGCGTGGCCAGGGCTTCGCCCTCGATGTCCTCGGCGATGAACACCACTTGCTTCTGGCCGCGGGCGAGTTGCTCCAGCAGCGGCATCAGGTCCTTGATGCTGCTGAGCTTCTTGTCGTACAGGAAAATGTAGGCGTCTTCGAACTCGGCGCGCAGGTTGGCGCGGTCGTTGATGAAGTGCGGGCTTACATAGCCCTTGTCGAACTGCATGCCCTCGACCCACTCCACCTCGGTCTCAAGGCCCTTGCCTTCTTCAACCGTGATCACGCCGTCTTTGCCGACCTTGTCCATGGCCTCAGCCAGCATCTTGCCGATTTCGGCGTCGCCGTTGGCGGCGATGGTGCCGACCTGGGCCACCTCGGCGCTGGTGCTGATCGCCTTGGCGCGTTTGGCCAGCTCGGCGGTCAGGTAGCCGATCGCCTTGTTGATGCCGTCGCGCAGGCCGATGGGGTTCACGCCGGCCGCCACGTTCTTGAGGCCTTCGTCAACGATCGCCTCGGCCAGCACGGTCGCGGTGGTGGTGCCGTCGCCGGCCTTGTCGCTGGTCTGGCTGGCGACCTGCTTGACGATCTGGGCGCCCATGTTTTCCCAGGGGTCCTTGAACTCGATTTCCTTGGCGACGGTTACGCCGTCCTTGGTGACGGTCGGCGCGCCGTAGGACTTCTCGATTACCACGTTGCGGCCGCGGGGACCGAGCGTGGTTTTGACCGCGCGGGCGAGGTTGCGCACGCCGTTACGGATTTTCTCGCGGGCGTCCTGGTCGAATACGATCTGTTTGGCTGACATGAGTCGGTTCCCTCAGGTAGTAGGTTTTAGGTTGTAGGTTGTAGGGTTGAGGCGGCGGCTGCGGGGTACGCCCTGCTACCTGTCACCTGCAACCTGCTGTTCTACTCGACGACGGCGAGGATTTCTTCCTCGCTCATCAGGATGTAGTCCTTGCCGTCGATCTTTACGTCCGTGCCGGCGTAGCTCTTGAACAGCACGCGGTCGCCCTTCTTGACTTGGAACGGCAGGCGCTCGCCCTGCTCGGTGATGCGGCCCTGGCCCACGGCCACGATCTTGCCTTCCTTGGGCTTTTCCTTGCTGCTGTCGGGCAGGATGATGCCGCCCTTGGTCTTTTCCTCGGCCTTGGCGCGCTCGATGAGCACCTTGTCGTTGAGGGGACGAACGTTCGTTGCCATGTGCTTGCTCTCCGCGGATCTAGTTCAGGTAAACCGTTTCCAGTTTGTCAAAAATGCTGCGGCGCTCGGGCGTGACCTGCGCGAGCGCGCTCGATACGAATTCGGGTGAAATGCCGGTGCCGGCGATCAGCGCGGCCATCGGCGGCAGCATGCCGCTGTCGGCCATCTGCTTCAGGATCGCGAGGCCCATCACCAGCGGCTGGGCGCTGCCGGAGTCGGACATCTGCTTGAGCTGCATCAGCGTGTGCGCCAACGGGTCATCGGCGCCTTCATCCACGGCGCTCTGGAAGGTTTCCATGGCGACGGTCAGCGGGTCTTTGCCGTCCGGCGTCAGGCTGACGGGCACGGCCAGCTTCACCATCCCCAGCGGCGTCTGCACCACGACGAGCTTGGTGACCGGCGGCTGCTGGTCTTCGGGCTGGGGCTTGGGCAGTCGGTTCGTGCTCATGTTCATCAGTTCGCGACGGCGCGGCGCACCAGGTCACGGAATACGTTTACTTCAAAGGGCTTGCGCAGCAGCCTCAGCGGGTGCAGGCGCAAGGCCTGTTCGATCAGTTCCTCGCTGGCCTCGGCCGTCATGAAGATGCAGCGCGGCTTGGCCAGTTCCTCGGCGACGCTTGAATACACCCGCACGCCGGTCATGTCGGGCAGGTTGAGGTCCAGCACCAGCAGGTCGAAGCGGACTTCCTGCACCAGGCGGATGGCTTCTTCCCCGCGCTCGGCCTGCACTGTTTCCAGGCCTTCGTCCTCGAGTACCATGGCCAGACCGGCGCGCAGGCCGACGTTGTCGTCCACCAGCAGCACGGAATGATGAGTCGAGGCCATTGGGTACCTTTCAGCGCCCGGTAAGTGCAAAGGCAATGCCATTCGTCTGTTGCGTGCAGCTGCTGGTGTAAGCCACTATGATAACGATACTTACGTTGACGCACTTGCCTGCCCGTGGTACAAGTCGCTGTCGCTATGACAGTCGTTTCGGCAGTGTGAACTAAGGGTGCCAGCATGGCAGCCATGCGCCAGGTGGTCGCGGTGATCAAGCCGTTCAAGCTGGAGGCCTGCTTGCGCGCGTTGAATGCCGCCGGTGTCGAGAACGTCACGCACTCCGAGGCACGCGGTTACGGCCGCCAGAAGGATCACCTGAGGGACTACCGCAACGACCGTTTTGCCGTGGCATTCCTGCCCCGCATGCGGGTGGAGTTCGCGGTCGCGCCGGACGACCTGAAGCGCGCGGTTGATGCCGTGTTGCAGGCCTGCGGCACCGGGCGCCAGGGCGACGGCAAGATCTGGGTGCTTGATGCGCGCACGCCTGGATAGGAAGCTCCGGCCATGAACGAGGCCGCTGAAGCAACTCTGCCAAGGGCCGGTTTCTGGACGCTGGCGAACGTGTTCACGTTCGCGCGTTTTGCGCTGGCGCCGGTGTGCGCGGTGTTCTTCCTGCAGGAGACGTACTGGGGCCTGTGGGTGGGCGGCTGGGCCGGCGGACTTGCGATGTTTACGGACGTATGCGACGGCTACTTCGCACGGCGCCAGAAACAGGTTTCCGACCTCGGCAAGATCTTCGACCCGCTGGCTGACGCGGTTTTCTTCGTGATGGTGTGGACCGCGCTGGCGCTGGCCGGGGCTTACCCGATCTGGTTTGCGCTGCCTTTCATGGTGCGCGAATTCGTGCAGCACGTCTACATCCGGCCCACGGCATCGGCGCTGGGCGTTGTGCTGGCGGCCAACCTGTGGGGCAAGCTGAAGACACTGGTGCAGACGCTGGTGCTGATCGCCTTGTGCTGGCTGGAGTTTTTCATTCATTACTGGCCGCACATCGCGAGTTGGGTGAAGCCGCTGAACATGGTGCTGATTGGCATCACGGGTGCGGTCAGCGTGCTCAGCATCATCCCCTACTTCGGGGCCTTGCGGGATGCGCGGAAGGCCGTGAAGTAGGTTTGCGCGTAACTAGTGCCCCGGCCGGAAGGCCGGGGCGTACCAGCGCGGACACGCGAGCGGGCATGCGCCCCGCCCCGTGCTTCCGCACGGGGCACCAGTTCAGATGACACGCTATTCGCGCCAGGAACTGTTTTCGCCCATTGGCCCTGAGGGCCAGCGGCGCATTCGTGAGTCACGCGTGCTGCTGGTCGGCTGCGGCGCGCTTGGCACACACCTCGCAGAGTTCTGTGTGCGCGCCGGTGTCGGCAGCCTGACCATCGTGGACCGCGACATCGTCGAGTTCAGCAACCTGCAGCGCCAATCGCTGTTCACCGAAGACGACGCGCGGGCAGCCCTGCCCAAGGCCGAGGCCGCGCGGCGTGCACTGGCCGGCGTGAACAGCGAAGTGGAAATCCGCGCCGAAGTCAGAGACTTCAACTTCCGCAACGCCGAAAAGCTCGCGCACGGCGCCAGCATCATCCTGGACGCCAGCGACAACTTTGAAACACGTTTCCTGATTAACGACCTGGCCGTCAAGCACGGCCTGCCGTGGGTTTACGCCGGTTGCGTGTCGGCCAAGGCCACCTGCATGCCGGTGCTGCCGGGCAAGACCGCCTGCCTGACCTGCCTGCTGGAGGACCAGCCCGCCGCGGGCGGTGAAACCTGCGACACCACGGGCATCATCATGCCGGCCGTGCTGCAGGCGGTGGCATGGTCCAGCGTGGTGGCGCTGAAGATCCTGAGCGGCAACGCAGGCGCCCTGTTGTGCAAGATGCTGACCGTGGACTTGTGGACAGGCGAGCGCACAAGCATTGACGCGTCAAGGCACAGGTCCAACTGCCCCACCTGCGGCGGCAAACACTTCCCCTGGCTGGAGGGCAAACGCGCCAGCAAGCACGCCGCGCTCTGTGGCCGTGACAGCGTGCAGATCAGCCCGGAAGGCGAGTTCGATTACAAGGCCGCACGCGAACGCATCGGTAAAGCCGCCAAACTCAGCGCAGAGAACGACTACCTGCTGAGAGCGGAGTTCGAAGGCCTGACCGTCACACTGTACAAAGACGGCAGAGCACTGGTGCACGGCACGGACGATATTGACCGGGCCAAGGCAGTGTACGCCAGGGTCGTGGGCTAAATCCAAGCCCAGCCCGCAAGGGTTGGGGTGTTGCGTTCGTTAGAACCCAGCCCTTGCGGGCTGGGTTCTAACGAACTTTGATTAACCTGCTTTCGTTTCCGCCTTGGTGCCATTGGCGAATTGCAGTTGGTACAGCTTGGCGTAACGGCCGTTTTGTTGGAGCAGCTCTACGTGGTTGCCTTGCTCGACCACTTCGCCCTTGTGCAGCACCAGTATGTTGTCGCTGTGGGTGATGGTGCTCAGCCTGTGGGCCACCACCACGGCCGTGCGGCCCTGCATCAGCTGGCTCAGGGCGTCCTGGATCAGCGCTTCGGTTTCGCTGTCGATGTTGCTGGTGGCTTCGTCCAGCACCAGGATTTTCGGGTTGAACGCCAGCGCCCGCGCGAACGCCAGCAACTGACGCTGTCCGGCGCTGAAGGTCGCCCCGCGCTCTGCCACCGGGGCGTCGTAGCCGCCCTTCAGGCTGCCGATGAACTCGTGCGCGTGCACCACCCGCGCGGCCTGCTCGACTTGCTCTCGCGTGATCGCGTCATTGCCAAGCCGGATGTTGTCCAGCACTGTACCCGCGAACAGGAACACGTCCTGCAGAACCAGGCTGAAGGCCTCGCGCAGGTGCGCCTTGCTCATGTGGCGGATGTCCACGCCGTCGATCAGGATGCTGCCCTTCTGGATGTCGTAGAAGCGCATCAGCAGGCTGATGATCGTGGTTTTGCCGCTGCCCGTCGCCCCCACCAACGCCAGCGAGCTGCCGGCCGGTACCTTGAAGCTGACGTCTTTAAGCACCCAGTCTTCACCCTGGTAGGCGAACCACACGTTGCGGAACTCGATCTCACCGGTGATGGCGGGCGCTTCGGGCTGTATCGGGTCTTCCACGTCGTTCTTCGTGTCCAGAATGCGGAACAGCCGCTCCGCGCTGGCCATGGCGCTCTGCAGCACGTTGTACTTTTCGCTCATTTCCCGGATCGGCCGGAACATCATGGGCGTGTACAGGAAGAAGGCGAAGAAGGTGCCAAAGTCGAGTTGCTTCTCGAAGATGCTTTTCGTCCCCCACCACACAACCAGCATTACGCACAGGGTGCCCGCGAACTCCACGATCGGGAAGAACAGGCTGAAGTTGAACACCGTGCGGTAGGTTGCGTCGCGGTAATCGCTGCTGCGTTGGTCGAACTTCTCGGCCATCTTTTGCTCGGTGCCGAAGATGCGCGTGATGCGCCAGCCCTGGACGGTCTCGTTCAGGAAGCTGTTCACCACCGCAAGCTTCACGCGCATGTCGCGGAAGGCGTTGCGCGCGCGGCCGCGGAAAATCCAGGTCAGCAGCGCCATCACCGGGATTGAGCCGACCACGATCAGCCCAAGCTGCCAGCTCAGCAGCATCATCATCGTGAGCGCGCCTACCACCACCAGCGCGTCGCCGGCCAACTGCACCAGACCCGAGGCGAACACTTCGCCGATCGCCTCCACGTCGCTGGTCACGCGGGTGACCAGGCGGCCGACCGGGTTGCGGTCAAAGAAGCGCAGGGGCAGGCGCTGGATGTGGGCGTAGGTGTCCTGGCGCAGGTCGAGTACCGCGCGCTGGCCGAGCTTCTGGAACAGGTAGGTGTTGCCGAAACGGGCGAAGAACTGCACGGCCACTAGGCCCAGGAAGCCGAACGAGAACCAGGCCAGGGTGGTCCAGGCAGCCTGCTTGTCGGCGTCGCTGGCGGCCTCGCTGCCCATCACGGTGAAAGGACCGTTGACCGTATCCCTAACAATCAGCGGGATCACAAGCTCGCAACCGGCCGCGAGCAGCATGAACAGGGTGCCCCAGACAACCAGGCCGAGATAGGGCCGCGCGTAGGGCACCAGGCGCTTGATCAGCCGGGCGTCGTACGCCTTGCCAAGGAACTCATCGTCGTCGTGATACGCTTCCGCCAACTGCCGCCTTCCAAGCCGCCCGCCGTGGGGCCCAAACTATTCGCCGCCGCGCCGGATGCAACGCGTCGCCCCTGTACCAGCGACGAAATTAGCTATACTCGATGCCAAGCGAGGCCGATAGGCGGCCTCCGGAGCAGCATGACCGATCGTTCCACCGCGTTGTCCGCCATGCAGAGCCTGTTTTCCGGGCTGGAAAGCCGCATTGTGCGCCAGCGCATGCTGCCACACCCGGCTGAGGGCTCGCTCTACGATTTCGACCCCAACCGCGTCAGCCGCCGCAGTTATCGCTCCGGTGATCTTTCCCCAACCGGCGCCGGCGGTTTCTCCCGCCGCGAAAGCGTGGGCCTGCTTCACAAGCCGATGCTGGGCCTGGCCACCGTCAAGGTGTGCGTCGTGCTCGACTTCGCGTTCAGAAAACACCGCTTCACGGCGGATGCAGTCCAAGAATCTTTGCGCTGGTCGCTGGCGCCCCTGCGGCCGGACATCTACTTCATCATCGGCATTGCGGGCGTACGCGACGAGCATGGGCTGGGGCATGACGACGAGTTGATCCGCGCCCTCAGCGGCGGCCCCAACTGGCGCGCGTGCCTGATCGAGCACGCCAACCCGGGCTGGTCCGTGACCACGCCCATGGACGGCGCGATCCTGCCCGCGCTTTTCGAGAACCTGTTTGACCCCGAGCCTGTTGACCAGAAGATCGCCCGTGTCGATGCTGCCCTGGCGGCGGCCACGGAACTCAAGGAGCCGGGGGGCTTCCTGCTGATTGACGACCTGGCCACGCGCGTGGCGGTCGGGCGCGACCTGGTAACGGACCGCGCCTTGCTGTACGCCGAGCGCACGCCGGGGATCGGCGTGAAGCACGTGGGCGGTGACCTGATCATCCAGCGCGACCGTTTCGAAAGCGTAAGGGCCTGAGCGATGAACCTGCTTGACCGGATCAAGATGATGCTCACGGGATCAGCCGGCGAGGCTGAGCAGGTGATCAAGGACGCCCACAGCACCCGGGAAATGCTGGAGCATCTCGATGAGCTGATCACCCAGAACGAAGTGGAGCTGCGCAAAACGCGGCAGGAACTGGCGCGCCTCGAGTTGTCCGAGCGCGCGAGCATCGAGAACATCAAGTCAGGCCGCGTGGGCGACCGCGAGAAAGAGTTCGTGCTGCTGCAGATCAAGCGCACGCGAACGCAGATGTCCAACCTGAAGCTGAAGGCGGACATCCTGAACAAGAACATCGAGCTGCACATGAACCTGGTCGGCAAGATCCAGGCCATGGAAGCCATGGATCTGCGGGGCATCGAGCAGAACGTGGTGGAACGCGTGATGCTCGATTTCGAAGAAGGCATGGAGAAGTTCCGCGATTCGGTGCACACCGGCGAGGGCGTCACCCAAACCCGCGAAGAGGTGCTGACCAGCAAAGACAAAGAAGACCTGCGCAAGCTCGAGAAGGAAATCATGGGCGAGGCGCCGCGCGCGCAGCGCACCACGGACGACGAGCTGCGCGAAATTGAAGAAGAGATCATGCGCAGCGAAAAGGCGCGTGAAAAAGAGTCCAAACAGACAACCCCGGATGAGCCGGAAGCTGAGCTGGAGTAGCCGATGGTAACCGATTTCTTCGCAAACCTGTTCGGCACCAAGGTCGACCTGCGGAAGCTGAAGGTGAAGCTGCGCGAAGTCGAGCGCGAGCGCCGCAAGTACTTCATGGAGATGCGCAAGCTCAGCACGCGCCAGGCGTCGCTGATCGAGCAGATCAAGCGCGCCCGCCGCGAAGGCAACAGCATCGAGGTCGATTACGTGTGGGAGGAGCTGAAGGACCTCAAGCACGACTTCGCCTTCCACCGCCGCGCCGCCAAGGTCAGCAACCTGGAGGGCATCGCGCTCAAGAAATACGTGCGCGGCCTGGAACGCCTGGAGAAGCGCAAAGACAAAGACGGCATCAACAAGCTGCTGCAGCGCATCCGCAACAGCGGCCTCGACGCCAAGCTTGCCTTGCAGCAGATTGACGAAGAGTCCTACATGGACGAGCTGAACGCCACGCTCGACGACCTGGGACTCGAAGTCGAAGCCGACATGGACGAGAGCGATCCGGAAAAAGCCCGCTTCCTCGACGAGATCGACACCATCAACCAGGCCGAAGAAGGCGGCGACTTCGAGCAGGCCCTGAAGGCCGAGCAGGAGCTGCGCACGAAGCTGGAATCAGAAGAGGGAGCGATCTAACTACAGGTTGTAGGGATTAGGTTGTAGGTTGTAGGGAGAATTCGCATGGCCGGTGGAGAGCGAGGCCCGATTTCAAGCTTCGAAGACCTCATCGTCTGGCAAAAAGCTGTGGATGTGGCGGACCTGGTACTCGAGCTGACGGAAGAAGGTCCGATCTCCAGACGCTTCTGGCTATGCAATCAGGTGGGCGACGCTGCTGCATCGATTTCAGCGAACATTGCAGAAGGGCATGACGGTGGTTCTCGTCGAGTTTACCTGCGACATTTGTACATCGCTCGTGGATCCAGTGCCGAAACACTGACATTTCTCCGGATCATTCACCGCCGCAGGTACTGCGACGAGGCAAAGCTTTCGGCGATCCGAGGCTTGCTGGTAGAAGTTCGAAAGATGCTGAATGCACTCATCAATCGACTAGAGGAACAGCCTGGCGAGAAGGACAACCCTCGCGATTCGTAATCCCTACCACCTACAACCTAAAACCTACTACCTGCCTTTCCCATGGATCTTGGTCCCAAACTCAAGCGCGCCTGCGACGATGCCCTGCACAAGGCCAAGATGGCCTGGAAGTCCGGCGATTCTGAAACCGCCGCCGCGAACTTCGAGGCCGCCAGCAAGACCATGTTCAAGTTCGCCGAGTACGCCCAGTCGCGCAGCATGGAGTACGCGCGCAAGCGCAAGGCCATCGAATACCGCGACTTCGCCCGCCGCCTGCGTGAAGTCGGCATCGAAGCGCCCGCCGGCAAGGCCAAGCTGCCCACGCCGCCCAGCAGCAACGTCGATGAAGACGCCCGTCACGAGAGCATTGCCGGCGAAACCGACAAGAGCATCAGCGAGGCCGTCTCCGCCTTGGTGCATACCAGCACCATCACCTGGGACGACATCGGCGGCCTTGAAGAAACCAAGCGCGACATCAAGTACACCCTGGGCCTCTCGCTGGCCAAGCCGCCCGAAGGCGTGAAGATCACCACCTTCCGCAACATGCTGTTCTACGGCCCGCCGGGCACGGGCAAGACGCTGCTCGCGGCCGCCACCAGCAACAGCCTGAAAGTCACCACCGAGGGCCAGGCGCTGTTCTTCAACGTGAAGGTCAGCGGCGTGCTGAGCAAGTACTTCGGCGAGAGCAGCAAGATCATCAGCGAAATCTATGGCGCGGCGCGCGACAACAGCCCCAGCGTGGTGTTCCTGGACGAGTTCGAGTCGCTCACCAGCAACCGCGACGGCGGCGAGCAGACCGGCGCCGAACGTCGCATCCTGAGCACCATTCTGGCCGAGCTTGACGGCCTGGCAGAAAAGGGCCGCAGCGACATCTTCGTGCTGACCATCGCCGCCACCAACCGCCCCTGGGAAATCGACGCGGCCGTGATGTCGCGTTTCGAAAAACAGATCCTGATCCCGCTGCCTGATGAAGAGACCCGCCAGGCGATCCTGGAAATCCAGCTGTTCAAGAAGGGCTACCAGATCGACTTCGAGCTGCACGAACTGATCGACGACACCGAGGGCTACTCCGGCCGTGAAATCGAGCGGCTGTGCAAGCAGGCGACCTCGCAGATGATCGGTGAACTGAACGTGGACCTGCCGGAGCTGATCGACCGAGGCCTGGCCGCCACCCGCGGCTACCAGGTGAAGGTGCGGCCGCTGACGCTGGCAGATTTCGAACGCGCCAAGACCTACATCAAGCCGGTGACGAGCCCCGCCGAGATGCAGCGCTACCTCGACTGGAGCGTCGAGCAGGACTAGGGGCCGACCCCTCCGCGATGGCAGAAACCCGCATTCTGGTTGATCCCGCCCTGCAGGCCGAACTCGCGGCAGAGGGGTTGCTTGACCTGGATTCACTGGAGGCGCGCGGGGACCTTCACACCATCAAGGCCCGGCTGGAATCTCGCCAGACCTACCGAATGCAAACTTCCAAGGGCCTAACCCTCTACCTCAAGCTCTACCGCGAGATCGAGCGGCAGCCACGCTTCGCAGGCCTGTTCGCCCGGCGCTTTGACTCGCCCGCCTCGCGCGAGTGGCACGTGCTGCAGCGCTTGCACGAGTTGCGCGTGCCCACCATGCGCCCGGCCGCGTGCATTGAAGAGCTCGAGGGAGGCAAGGTCACCCGCGCGGCGCTGTTGACCGTGGGCCTGGATGCACCGCGCAGTTTGCAGAAGCTGCTGCAGGAGGATTTCGCAACCGACCCGCGGCCGGCAAGACGGCAGCAGCTTACCCACGAACTCGGCCGCATCCTGCAGCGCATGCACGAGGGCGGCGTGAACCACCGGGACTTCTACCTGGTGCACATCCGGGTGGGCCCAGACGACGAGCTGTATGTGACCGACCTGAACCGGGCCGACATCCGACGTCGTGTCACCAGGCGCTGGCGCGTCAAAGACGTCGCCGCGCTGCTGCACAGTTGCCCGGCGCTGGTGACAGCCACCGACAAAGCCCGTTTCGCGCGCGCGTACTTCGGCGGGCGCCTGCGCGAGCATCGGGACTTCATCGAGGCCGCGGTCCGCAAGGCCGAGCGCATGACCAGCCACACCCGCAAGCGCATGGCCCAGGGCGAGGCGAACTATCACGTCGTGGAGTGAAACCCTGCGGACCGCACGGGCAAAAACAGTTACACTGGCCCCGCACTAGAGAGGCTGACGCATGGGCATATTCAAGAGCAAAGAAGAACGTCGCATCGCGCGCGACATGGAAATCAAGAAGGGCATCCAGCGCATCCGCCGCCAGATCAAGGAACTCGGCAACAGCGAGGCCGAGTGGCTGGAGAAAGCCCGCCAGGCCGCGCGCATCAAGGCCAACGACCAGCTGGCCTTCGTGCGCAAGTCGCTGAAGGCCACCACCTTCCAGCGCCGCATGCTGGAGCGCCAACTGCTGACCATTGAGGCCGCTTACCAGATGAAGAACCAGGCGGAGAGTTTCGCCACCTTTGCCGAATCCATGGGCGTGGTCAGCAAGAGCATCAACGAGGTGTACAAGACCACCGACCTTGAGGCGACGCAGAAGAACTTCGAGCACGCCATGATGCAGGCCGAGACCATGAGCCAGCGCATGGACCTGTTCCTGGACATGAGCAAGGACAGCCTGTTCGAGACCGACAGCGTCGCCGGCGAGCAACTGGTGACGGACGACGAGATCGACCAGATGATCGGCGTCAGCACGGAAGAACGCAAAAAGCTCACCCGCGAAGAGCTGGACCGCGAAATCGCCCGCGAGCTGGGCGAAGACGTCGAGAAGGACGAAGCGAAGTAGCATCGGCGTCCCGCCGATGGAGTGCACGTTGGCTTCCAGCCAAGGAAAAGCACGAGCCGGAGGCTCGTGCGCACGACATGGCCGGGACGGCCATGCTACACCACCGGCATCTGCGCCAGGTTGGCGGGGATGCGCTGCTCGACCCAGGCCTGAAGTCTTTCCAGGCGCGCGCGGGTCTCCGACTTGTGGTAGCCGAAAATGCGCGAGGCGTCGGGGCCGAAGCTGTCGAAGTCTGTATGTTCGATGCTGACCCGCACGCCCCGCTCGGTCTTCACCAGGCTCAGCATTTCTTCCACGGCGCCGCGCAGCCAGCTGTACTCCCAACGGCCGCCTATTCGCCAGTTTTCGTCCCAAGTGGTGTAGACGAACTTGTCGATGCGGTCGCGGCCGACGTAGCGCAGCTCAAAGCCGCCGCCGACGTCCAGCTTGTGGTTGATCACCGGCACGGCCCACCAGGCGCGCAGCTCATGCAGGTCGGTCAGGGCGCGCCAGACCGTGGGCAGGTCGGCGCGGACTTCGCGTTCCATGCGCAGGTAGTGAGGGGCCAGGATCTTGGTCGTCATGCGACAACTTCAGGTGGTTTTCGAAGTGTGTGCTTGTACTAACAACTTAAAGTGGCGTCCACGGTGTTCGAAGTTTGTGAAGCGCTTGTGCGGCGCGTACTCGTAGAAGCTGGCCGAGGCCGGCGACATCAGGAACACGTCACCAGGCTGCAAGGCCGCAAACGCCGCCTCACAGGCTTCGTCAAAGGTGGCGAAGTGATTCCGTGGCGCGGTCATTCCTGTCCGCGCAAGCGCGCCTTCAATTGCCGCGGCATTGGCGCCCTGCAGGTAGACGCCCTTGATGCCGTTGTGCGCGGCAATCGCGGCCGCCAACGCTTCGAAACTCAGACCTTTGTCGCTGCCCCCCAGCAGCAGATGCAAGCCGCCTTCGAAAGCGCTCAGGCCCGCGATGGTGCTCTCGGGCGTGGTGGCGATGCTGTCATTGAAGCAGCGCGCGCCGTTGACCTCGCCGCAAAACTCCAGCCTGTGCTCCACGCCCCGGAAACGGCGCAGGGCCTTGGCGCAGCTCTCCAGCGCGTTGAACCCGCCGGCTAGACCTGCCATCCAGGCCGCCCCCACCGCGTTGCTCCAGTTGAACTCGCCGGGCAGGCGCAGGTCGGCGCGCTCGGAGATCTTCCAGCCGTTCGCGTGGCGCGGCAATTCTTCCCGTGCCAACTCTTCCTCATCGAGGCGCAAGGTGAACGGGATGTTCACCACCAGTTCGCCGTTGGCGCCGGATGCTTCCACCCGGCCGAAGCCTTTGTGGCTGATCTCCGGTTGGAACGCATCACAGGGCAGCCGGGTCGAGAACGCTTCCGCGTGCAGGCCCATGGTGAGGCAGCCGGCGTCGTCGGCGTTGATGTAGCACCAGCTCGGCAGCAGGTCGGGATCGGCCCGCTGCTGCTCTTCCGTCGGGTACATGGCGATGGCCGATTTGGCCCAGACGTACTCGGCCATGTCTTTGTGCCAGTCCAGGTGGTTGGGCGTGATATTGGTGATCAGCCCGAAGTTGCACGACTTGCGGATGCGGTGCCAGTCCTGCAGTTGAAAGCTGGACAGCTCCAGCACCACCACGTCGCGCTTGCTGATTTCATCCAGCCGGTTGATCAGCGGCTCGCCGCAGTTGCCCCCCAGCCAGACTTTCCCAGCCCTCGCGGGCGACGCAAGCGTCGCCCCTACAGGCTCGGCCCACTTGCCCGCCAGTTCCGGCTGGGCGCGCTCCATCACCTCGCACAGCATCTCGTAGCACAGCAGCGCCGTGGTCGTCTTGCCGTTACTGCCGGTGATTCCCACGGTCGTGGCCTGACAGGCCTCGATGAACAGGCTCATCTCCATGGTGACCTCGGCGCCGTGGGCGCGCGCGGCCTGCAACAGCGGGTTGTCGGGGCGCACGGCAGGTGTGTGGATTACCACCTCGGCGTGTTCGAAATCCTGACGGCGGTGCTCACCCAGGCGGTACTCAATGGGCAGGCCCTCAAGTTCGCGGATGCTGGCGGCCAGCACTTCTTCGTTGCGAAGGTCGGTGACCAGCACGCGGTCACAGTAGCGCGCCAGGAACTTCGCGGCCTCGGTGCCTCCGCCGAACAGTCCAAGGCCCATCACCAGGCCGCGCCTGCCCCTGAAGCGTTCGAATACTGCGGTCAAGGCTGAACCCCTGCTGGTGTGCTAG
The DNA here is from genome assembly GCA_020638635.1 of Planctomycetota bacterium. Taxonomy (GTDB): domain Bacteria; phylum Planctomycetota; class UBA8742; order UBA2392; family UBA2392; genus JACKID01. The sequence continues at coordinate 388,832 of JACKIE010000002.1, read as the reverse complement.
TCTTTGCGCGGCTCCCAACGCCGTGGCCGCCAGAGGAAGTCGTACTCGTAGCGGTCTTCCGCCCTTGAGGCATATCGGTAATCCCGGGCGCGCTGGTACAGCCCTTCCACGTCGGCGGGCTTGGCCTTTTGCATGGTCACGTTGATCTCGTGCTCGTCGACGATGTACCAAGGCGTCAGCACCTCAGCAAAGAAGTCGATCGGCGGGTACTCGTACCAGGGAGCCTCGAGCTCAATGCGGCCGCTGACGGTCTGGTAGCCCGGCTTGCGTATGGTGTATTCGCGCGTGCCGTAGAAGATGAAATTGGCGTACAGGGGGCCATTCACGTGGTCTTCGGGGCGGGTGGTGCCGATCCATTCGCCGTCGATGTAAACGTCGGCCCCCGGCGGCTCCGAGCGCACGTAAATGCGGCGCTCGACGCAGCCGGTAAGCAGCATCATTGCGCCCAGCAACAATGGAATCGCGGCCCTTTTCACCGCGTTGATGCTAGCGGGCAGGGGCCGGCTGTGGAAGGTTGTACGCGGCCGCGCCGCTTGTAGAGTCTCGCCAAAGTCCAGGGGGCGCCATGATCAACAAGTTCAAGCGCATCGTCGTACCGACCGATTTCAGCGATACGGCCGAGACGGCCATCAAGCTGGCCACCGAGCTGGCCGAATACTACGCGGCGAACCTCGACGTGGTGAACGTGGTGGACGCCACGGTGTACGCTTACGCGGGCTACCCGTTCGCTTCACTCAGCAAGGAACTGATGACCGGCGCCGAAGAGGCGCTGAACAAGGTGAAGGTCCCGGTCAAGAACGCCAAGCTGAACCGCTACCTGCTCAGCGGCTCGCCCGCACGGGAAATCGCCGACCACGCCAAACGCCACAAGGCCGACCTGATCGTGGTCGGCACCCATGGCCACGGCGCCGTCGCCCGCTTCTTCCTGGGCAGCGTGGCGGACCGCGTGGTGCACGAGTCGGACTGCCCGGTGATCGTGACCAAGGCCCCCAAGGGCAAGGTCAAGCACGCCAAGAAGCGCGCCAAGCCTTTCGAGCGCATCCTGTTCCCCACGGACTTCTCGGACACTTCGAAGCGCGCATTGAACGCGGCGGTGGCGATGACGGAGGACATGGACGCAGAGCTGTTCGTGCTGCACGTGATCGACGACAGCCTGATCAGCACCCACGTGGAAGAAGAGCGCCACATCATCCTGAAAGAGCTGCGCAAGCACGCCCTCGAAGAGATGCGCAAGCAGCTCCCTGCCGAGCTGATGAAGAACTTCGAAACCATCGGCGCCGTCAAGCGCGGCGACCCGGGCAAACAGATCGCCGCCTACGCCGAGACCCACCACTGCGACCTGGTGGTGATGGGCACCCACGGCCGCACCGGCGTGGAACGCGCCCTGATCGGCAGCGTGGCCGACAAGGTAGTCCGCCGCGCCAACTGCGCCGTCTACCTGGTTCGCCCGAAGTAGGGGCGACGCTTGCGTCGCCCGCCCGCCCGGGACATCCCGGGCGGTTTCGATTTGGCGGCCTCAGCTTTCGCCGAGCATCTTTACCAGCAGGGCCTTCTGGGCGTGCAGACGGTTCTCGGCCTGCTGGTACACCACGCAGTCGTCGTGGTCGAGCACGCCGTCCGTGGCCACCACGTTGCGGCGGATCGGCAGGCAGTGCATGAACTTGGCGCGGCTGGTCAGCGCCATCTTTTCCTCGTTGATCGTCCAGTTGGGCAGCGTGGCGCGGTAGGCAAACTCCTCTTCCATGCGCCCGTAATGCTCGAGGCTCAGCCAGCTCTTGGCGTACACTACCTCGGCGCCACGGAAGGCTTCGTCCTGGTCATGCGACACCTTGATGTTGCCGCCGGTCTTGGCCGCGATGCTCTTGGCCTGCTGCATCACGGCTTCCTCCAGCTCGAATTTGCGCGGGTGCGCGACGGTGATATCGCAGCCGCCCATGGCCGCCGCCAGCAGGAAGCTGTGCGGCACCGCCAGCGGCAACGGCTTGACGTGGGGCGCCCAGGTCAGCACCACTTTCTTGCCGCGGGTGTTCTGGTTGAAGATTTCACGCAGGGTCATCAGATCGGCCAGGCCCTGGCAGGGGTGCTCGACGGCGCTTTCCAGGTTGATCAGCGGCGCGGACGCGTACTTGCTGAATGAACTCAGAATCGGGTCCTGGCGGTCCTGCTCGTAACTCTGCATGCGCGGGAAGCTGCGCACGGCCAGGATGTCGCCGTAGCGCGAAAGCACCTTGGCGGCGTCCTTGATGTGTTCGGGGCTGTTGCCGTTCATGATCACGCCCTCCTGCCACTCCAGGTTCCAGGCGTCCTGCCCCACGTTCAGCACCACCGGCTGGGCATCGAGCTGCGCCGCACCGATCTCGAAGCTGGTGCGCGTGCGCAGGCTGCTGTTGAAAAACAGCATGATGATGGTCTTGCCCTTCAGGCTCCAGTGGCGCTGCTCGCGCTTCATCTCGAAGGCGAGCTTCAGGATGTCGTCAATCTCGGCTGTCTCGAAGTCGGCCAGTTTCAGGAAGTCACGGCCGCGGATGTCGCTCATGTTCGTCCCCTGTCTTCTGCTTGGCGATGGTCCTGCAGCCTTAGTCAGAGTCGCGCTTGCAGGCGTGAGGCGGTAGGCGTGAGCGGTGCTGCCGCCCGACGCCTGCCGCCTCATGTCCTGTCAGCATGCACCGCGCATTCTGAATGTAAAGGCGCAGGCTGTGGCGTCGCGCGCGCATCGTCTTATGCTGTCGGCGCACACCGGAGAAACGCATGGGGCTGTTCAAGGCTTACGATGTCCGCGGCACGGTGCCTGACCAGCTGAATGCGCCCATTGCGTTCCGCATCGGCTATGGCTTCGCCAAGCTGCTCGGCGAAGACAACGATCACCCCCGCGTGGTCGTCGGCATCGACGCCCGCCCCACCGGCCCGGAGCTCGCGGCCGCGTTCATGGACGGCCTGGCCACCGGCGGCGCCATGGCCGAGTTCGTGGGCCCGTGCAGCACGCCCATGTTGTACTGGGCCGTGGCGGGGCGCGAGCAGCCGGCCCAGGGCGGCGCCATGATCACCGCCAGCCACAACCCCGCGCGCTACAACGGCATCAAGTTCTGCCGCGAAGACGCCGTGCCCATCGCCTACGACACCGGCCTCACCGAAATCGAAGAACTGGCCAAAACCGCGCCAGAGCCGCCACCCAAGTGGTCAGCCAACCCCGGCATCTCCCTTTTTCCCGTGGGCGAAAAGGACGAGCACCCGGTGGCCACGCCTTTCGGCCTGAGCCCCAGCGCATTCCAGGGCTACGTGCGGCACATCCGCCGCTTCGTGAAGCGCACGCCGGACGCCATAAAGGTGGCCGTGGATCCCGCCAACGGCATGGGCGGCATTTACCTGGGTTTCCTGCGCTCGTTGGGTCTTGAGCTGCACGTGATCAACGGCCAACTCGACGGCAGCTTCCCCAACCACGAGGCCAACCCCAGCAAGCTCGAGAACCTGAAGCCCTTGTGCGAACTGGTGAAGGCGCATGGCTGCCGGCTGGGCATCGCGTTCGACGGCGACGCGGACCGCGCGGTGTTCGTGGACGAAACCGCCACGCCCGTGGGCCAGGACATGATCACCGCCCTGCTGGGCCAGGAACTGCTGAAGCGCCACAAGGGCTCGGCCGTGCTGTATGACCTGCGCAGCAGCCGCGCTGTGGCGGAGGTGATCGAGGCCGCGGGCGGGCGCCCCCTGCGCGAGCGCGTGGGCCACAGCTACATGAAGGCCACGATGCGCAAGATCGGCTGCATTTTCGGCGGCGAACTGGCGGGGCACTACTACTTCAAGGACAACTTCTACGCCGACAGCGCGATCATCGCGGTGATCGAGGTGCTGAACGCCATGGGCCTGAGCGGCGAGCCGCTGTCCGAGCTGGTCAAGCCGATCAAGCGCTACGCCCAGACCGGCGAGGTCAACTTCAAGGTGAAGGACAAGGAGGATGTGTTCGCCCGCGTGGCCGAAGCGTTCAAGGACGCGGAGATCGACCAGCTGGACGGCGTGACTGTGAGCTATCCCGAGTGGTGGTTCAACCTGCGCGCGAGCAACACCGAGCCCCTGGTGCGCCTGAACCTGGAGGCCAACACCCGCGAGCTGCTGCTGGCGAAGTTCAAGCAGGTCACCGAACTGATCGGCCAGCCGGCGGAGTAGGTTTCAGTCTCTTGCCCCCGCACACGCGCGGACGTGAAATTGAGTCATGCTTGCCAACTCGGGCTGGCCCGGGCTCTACTTCGCACAAGGTGCGATCCTCACCGCGTACGTGGTTCCGCTCAGCATTGCGCTTGAAGCCACGGTTCTGCGGCTTTCGTCCACAAAAGCCGCGAGGCGCAACACCGACTACACCCCGATTTCCTGGGGTTCCTGCCTGCTGGTGGTGACCGCGGCAAACGCGGCGTCCATGCTGTTTGGCGTCTTGTGTCTGGCCGGTTCTGCGATCCCTACTCACGAGTTCGGCGTGGAGACTTTCGTTTATTACTGGCCGGTGACCGTGGCGATTGAGTACTTCGTCGTGAGCCTCTGGAAAGAGTTCTTCAGCGGCTGGTTTGCGCTGGCCGTTGGTCTTGGCAATGCCCTTACCTACGTGCTGATGTTCGTCGCGCCGAAGCTTCCTCTGATCGGGAACTGAACCGAATCTTTGCTCAGCTCGGCATCAGCCAAATGGCAAGACGGGCCCGGAGGCCCGTCTGCAGTCTATCCGCAAGGCACCGACGTTACGACATCCGCGGGCTGCGCAGCAGGGCTGCCGCGCCTCCCAGCTTGCCGTGGAAGTCGTTGTTCTTCACGAATTCCAGCTTGGTGCCGAACTTCACGGCCGTACGGGTCACCACCTCCTTGAGGTCCACGTCCGTGACGTCGCTGCTGTCGCAGGCGTGGCAGGTGTCGGTGTGGTCCTTGAAAATCATTCCGCAGGCGTTGCACTGGCTGCCCTGGCGCTTCATCTCAGCCGGGAGCAGCACCTCGTAGGCCTGGCCGCGCGAGAGGTAGGTCAGCGTGTCCTCAAGGCCCGAGACGCCCATGGTGCTGGAGTGGATCTCGCGCACGATGCGCTCGATCTTGTGGCTTTCTTCGTCCGACTCGGCGCTGCGGAAGTAGTCCACCGCGGTCTGCAGCAGCTCGTGGTCCGCGGCGCGCGAGTCGGCGCGTTCACCGTCGATCACCCGGCGCGCGACGTCAGAAGTCAGGCATTCGCGCAGAATGCTGCGCGACTTGTCCGGCCCGATCACCACGATGCGCTTGTAGCGGTGCTTCGAAACCAGCCCCGCCAGCGCGTCGGCGACTTCCTGGATGTGTGCGTGCTTTTCGCCCTCTATGCCGCGCTGGAAGCGCATCTGCGACCAGCCGCCGCGGTGGATGCGGCGGTGCACTTCGTTCTTGATCGCGCTGGTGTCCACCAGCTCGCCGAGCGCGATTTCAAAGATGCGCGCGTTGCGGCTGTCGATCGCCACCACGGCGTAAGGCTCGAACTCCTCGCCGATGAACGCCAGCTGGCTGATGAACGGGAAGCGCCGGTAGGCCACCTGGTCTTCGAACGGGATCGAGGTCTCGAAACGCTCGATCACCTTGTCGCCCTGCAGGAACAGCGCCAGCCCGATCACGTTCGGGCTCAGGTCCTGCTTGCGGATCAGATCGGCCTGTGCGACGCCCTGGCGCAGGAAGTCGATGCCGCGCTTGTCGCCGCCCAGCACGCGCTCCAGCTCGGCCGCGCGATTCTTGATGAAGATCAGGTTTTCCTTGCGCCTGTCGTGGCCGCCTTCGCGGCAGCGAAGGTAGACGGACAGAACGTGCGGATACTGGGATTCCAGAGTAGCCAGCGCCTGCAAACGACCCTTGAGGTCCATCGATTTCTCCTGACGGCCAGTTGGCGGGCGGAGAGGATAGTCAAAGCTGCCCGCAGTGCAAACGGGGGACTGGCACGATCTCATCCAAAACCGCTATAGTCACCAGCGCCATGAACGTCGCCGATACACCATCTGCCGGGCGCCAGCGCCGCCTGCCGCCCTGGCTGAAACGCCCGCTGCCGCGCAGCCGGGGCCAGAAGCCGCTTGACGACCTGCTGGACCACCAGCGGCTGCACACCGTGTGCGAAGAAGCCAACTGCCCCAACAAGGCGCAGTGTTTCACCCACGGCACCGCGACGTTCATGATCCTGGGCGACACCTGCACCCGCCGCTGTCAGTTCTGCAGCGTGAAGTCCGGCCGTCCGCCCAACCCACCCGATCCCGACGAGCCCCGGCGCCTGGCGGAGACCGCCGCCGCCATGAAGCTTTCCCATGTTGTGGTGACCAGCGTGGACCGCGACGACTTGGCCGATGGCGGCAGCGCGCACTGGGCGGCCGTTGTGGTGGCACTCAAGGCGGCGCTGCCTGATGCCACCATTGAGGTGCTGACGCCCGATTTCCAGGGCCGGCATGAGCAGATCGAGCGCGTAGTGGACTCCGGGCCGCGTATCTTCAACCACAACATTGAGACCGTTCCGTCGCTGTACCGCAGCATCCAGCCGGGCAGCGTGTACCGCCGCAGCCTGGCCGTGCTGGCGCGCGTCAAGCAGGTCGCCCCGACCATGACCACCAAGAGCGGCCTGATGGTGGGCCTGGGCGAAACCCGCGAGGAGGTCAGCAGCGTGCTACGCGACCTGCGCGCGGCGGGCGTGGACATGCTGACCGTGGGCCAGTACCTGAAGCCGGAGCCAGGCCTGGCCGAGGTAAAACGTTACTACGAACCCCGTGAGTTCGATGAGATCCGTGATGAGGCGCTGGCGATGGGCTTCCCCAAGGTCGCCAGCGGCCCCTTCGTGCGCAGCAGCTACAACGCCAAGGAACAGTTCCTGCTTGGTTGAGCCGACGGTGGTTGAACAGCAAATTACCCGTAACCAATTTCCAATTACCAATGCGGATGGCACGGTTGACTGGAAGCATCGGCTGAAAGGGCGACATGGCGTCAGACAACAAAGAGCGGCCGATCCGGGTGCTGGTGGCCAAGGCCGGTTTGGACGGCCATGACCGGGGCGCGAAGATCGTGGCCGCCAGCCTGCGCGACGCGGGTATGGAAGTGATCTACACCGGGCTGCGCCAGACGCCGGAGATGATCGTGCACGCCGCGATCCAGGAGGACGCCGACGCCATCGGGCTCAGCAGCCTGTCCGGCGCGCACATGACGCTGTTCCCGCGCGTGCTGGAACTGCTGAAACAACAGCAAGCGCAGGGAATTCTGCTGTTCGGCGGGGGCGTTATCCCCGAGAAAGACGTACAGGAGTTGTTAAGGCTTGGCGTCGGGCGCCTGTTCGGACCCGGCACCGACACGCGCGAGATCGCGAAGTACCTCAACGAAGAAGTGCCCAAGCGGCGCGCGAAACAGGAGGCTTGATCATGACCAATCCCCCACCGGCACCGACACCCAACCCGGGCTATCAGCCGCCGCCTCCGCCCCCGCCGCCGGGGCCATACACCGGCGTGCCGAGCCAGCCGTACCGGCTGTCGCGCCCGCGCACCAATATCTGGCGCGTGCTGGGCGTGATCATTTTCGTGGGCGTGATCGGCTTCAACCTGCTGATCTTGCTGGCGATGTTCGGCGGCGCCGGTGTGCTGGGCGGCGGCACGCACGACCCCCACGGCGTCGTCGAGTATCGCCGCGAGTCGGGCACGGGCGGCAAGATCGCCGTGATCAGTGTAGAGGGCGTGATCATGGAAGGAGGCGGCGGCCTGTTCGGCGGCGGCATCGACCCGGTTGCCATGGTAGGCGACGGCCTCAACCGTGCGGCGGCCGATAACGAGGTACACGCCGTGATCCTGGAAGTGAACAGCCCGGGCGGCGGCGTGACGGCCAGTGACCAGATCCACCACCAGATCGCCACGTTCCGCCAGGAGACCGGCAAGCCGGTGGTGGTCTACATGAAGGACCTGGCGGCCAGCGGCGGCTATTACATCAGCGCGCCGGCCGACTACATCGTGGCCAGCCGCACCACGCTGACCGGCAGCATCGGCGTGGTGATCCAGGGCTTCAACTTCCATGGCACCCTCACCGACGTGGTGAAGGGCCAGGACGCCACCATCAAGGCCGGCGGCAACAAGACCATGGGCAGCATGTTCGCCGACCCGCAATCGGAAGAATACAGGCAAGGCCGCGAGTTGCTGCAGCAACTGGTGGACGAGATGCACGGGCAGTTCAAGCAGATCGTCAAGGACGGCCGCGGTGACCGCCTGAAACCCGATTGGGAAACCTACGCCGACGGCCGCATTCTCAGCGCCACTCAGGCCGAGAACATCGGGCTGATCGACAAGATCGGTTACTTTGAGGACGCCAAGGCCGAAGCGGAACGCCTGGCAGGCGTCAGCGGCCTTACCGTGGTCGAATACGGCCGCGACATGAGCCTGGGCGCGCTGCTGGGCCTCGAAGCCGAGGACGTGCAACCCAAGGTGGAGAAGGCGGTCAGCGAGCAGCTCAGCGCCGAGTTGCAGGAGCAACTGCGGCTCTACCCCGGCCGTGCCATGGCGATCTGGACGCCGTAGTACCAAAGCCCGGGGTTTGCACCCCGGGCTTTGGCTTTGCCGACTACGCCACCAGCCGCAGCACCACGAAGAACAGCACGATCAGCACCACGATGCCGATGGTGATCCACTCGAAGTACTTCTCGATGATCGGCTTCACTTTGTCGCCAAAGATGTAGATCAGCACGCTCAAGCCCATGAACCGCAGGCCGCGCCCGGCGATGCTGCCGGCAATCAGCATGGGCAGGCTTACGCTGAACACGCCGCCCGCGATGGTGAAGACCTTGTACGGGATGGGGCTCAAGGCTGCGCTGAAGTAGGCCAGCAGCGCGTTTTCGTCGAACTTCCGCTGTACCAGGTAGAAGTAGCCGTCCGGATAGAACACCACTTCGCCCGCGCGCGGCAAGGCGGCAAGCTCTTCGGCGCTGAAACCCCGCGCGGACTCCACCGTGCCGAACCAGCTGGGACCGGCGCCCAGTGCGCCGATCACGTCCACCACCCAGCCGAACAACGCCTGCCCGATGTACCAGCCAGCGATGCCGCCCAGCACGGACGCGACCGTGCACAGCAGGCCGTAACCTAGAGCGCGCTTGCGCTTACCCAGGCACAGGGCGATCAGCAGCGGGTCCGGCGGAATGGGAAAGAAGCTGGCCTCGGCAAAGCTCAGCACCACCAGCGCGGGCGTGCCGAAGCGCGTGTCGGCCCAGCCCACCACCCAGGCGTACAGCCGCTTCAGCACGCGCAGGGGCCAGAACAACGCGCCCAGCAGGCCGCCCTTGGGGGCGCGCGAAGGTTGCGTCAGCGCCGTTGTTGGGTGCTCTTCAGCCAAGGCTGCTTTCCTTCGCCAGGATCGCCTGTGCCAGCCCCGCCGTGCTGTGCTCGGACGCCTCGGCTGCAACCGTCAGGCCGGCCTGGCGCAGGGCTTCGCTGGTGCTGGGCCCGATGCTGTAGAGACGTAGTCGGTTCAGTTCATCACCCACCGCTTCCACCGCGTACCGCACCGCGCTTGGTGACGCGAAGACCACCGCGTCCAGCCCGCGCTTGAGCTGCGCGGCAAACGCCTGCATGCCGTGTTTGTCGGGGTAGGTGCGATACACAACCGGGTCATCGACAACGAAACCCAGCGCCTGAAGCCCTTCCTTCAAAGTGGACGGTGCGATTTCGCTGCGCGGGTACAGCACCCGGCCGCGGTCGGGCAGGGCGGCGAAAGCCTCAAGCAGGCCCTTGATGTGCTGGCGCTTCGGGACCAGGTCAACCCGCAAGCCCAGCCCCCGCGCCTCTTCGGCGGTGGATTCCCCGACACAGGCCACGGATGGAGTCTTGCCCGGTCTTCCTCCCGGCGCCAGCGAAGGGCCGACGCCGGACTCAACCACCACAAAGCGCAGCGCGTTGCCGCTGGTGAACACCACCCAGTCATAGGAATGGGATGCGAGCATGTGCAGCAGTTCCTCGCCGGGCGCGGCGACGACGCGAATCAGCGGCGCATGCACCACCGTGGCGCCCTGGGCGGAAAGCCATGTCGCCAACTCGCCGGGCTGCTCGCGCGTGATCGCGATGCGCAATCCGTGAAGCTTTCCCGGGGTTTCCTCGGCCATGGGGACCGCTATAACTCATGGGGTGGGGCGCGGGAAAGGCCTATGCGAGTTCTCAGGTTGCTACCTTTGGTATTGCTGTTCGCCGCGTGCGGCAGCGCGGAAGTAAAGAACGTTCAAAGCCAGGCGGACCTGTTCATGGAGCGCCTGAGCCGCGGTGACTTCAATGGCGCCTTTGAGTTGTGCGACGCTGACGCCGTCAGCAAAGACGCCCTGCAAAGCATCGGCAACAATCCCGCTTACGACCCGGTGCTGAACGACTTCCAGGGCCTGGTCCACCAGGAAGGCGCCCAGGCCACGCGCAACGACGCCAACGAGATCATCGAGCTGCGGCTGCCCCCCACCCGTTTCCGGGGCCACGACGGCTGGTTGGCGCACTTCAAGTTCCGCAAGGAAAACGGCGCCTGGCTGATCATCGGCTTCAAGCTGGAAGGGCCGTCGTCATGAGCCTGCGCCGCGTGCTGCTGAGCGGCTTCGAGCCCTTCGGCGACTTCGCCAGCAACCCGTCCTGGGACGCCCTGGTGTACGCCCGCGACGAGGGGCTGTTCGAGGCCGGCGTGCGGCTGGCGCGCATCCCGGTCGCCTACGAGCACGCCTGGAACGTGTTCGAGAAAGCGGCCATCGAATACGAGCCCGACGCGGCGATCAGCTTCGGCGTGTATGGCTCACCGCGCGACAGCGAAAGCTTCCGGCGTGCCAACGGACTTGAGGGCTCGGCTCCCCTGCGCGCAATCTGCATCGAGACTGTCGCCCGCAACCGCGACGGCGCCGGCAAGCCCGACAACACCGGCCGTGAACGCGGCCGCGAGCCGATCGTGCCCGACGCGCCCCCCACCCTGCCCGCGAGTTTCCCGGCGCGGGCCATGCGGCAGGCGTTGAATGAGGCGGGCTTTGATGCCGAGTTGTCCGAAGACGCCGGCGGCTACCTGTGCAACCACTTGTTTTTCCGGGCCAGCCACTCGTTCGGGGCCGGCATTCCTTACGGGTTCGTGCATGTACCGCCCGTAGATAGCATGGGCGGCGCACTGAGTATCGCGGAGCTTGCGCGCGCAATCGCAATCATGGTGAATGTGGTGGCACGCCACGAATGAAGCGCCACGGAGTTCTATGAAGACGTACGGTCTCATCTTCGGTCTATGTCTGGTGCTGTCAGCCTGCGGCGGCGACTCCAGCGACAAAGGCAAATGGGGCGGCAACGGCGAAGAGGTCGAGCGCAAGGACCCACTGGTTGAGGTCGTGCATGCGCGGCGTGACAACATTTCCCGTTTTGAACGAAGCACCGGCCGCATCGAGGCCCACACCCAGGCCGACGTCTACGCACAGTTGAGCGAAGTGGCGAACGAGGTGCTGGTGGAGGTCGGCGATCGGGTGCAGCGGGGTGACGTACTTGCGCGACTGGATCGTGGCAAAGCCGAGTTGCAGGTTGCAGCCTCGATGATCGCCGCGCAGGAAGCCGAGTTGGGGCATCGCAAGAACAAGCTGGACCTCGAGAAGAAGCGCAGCGATTTCGAGCGTATCGAGAAATACTTCGACCCCGCCAAGCCGGAAGCCTCGCGTCTCTACAGCAAGGACGCCTACGACGCCGCCAAACTGGAGTACGACAAGGCCAGCAACCTGGTGGAATCTTCGAGCCTCGCGCTTCAAAAAGCGCAGGGCGATCTGGCGGTGAACCAGTTGCAGCTTGCGTACACGATAATCAAAGCGCCCATTTCCGGCGTGATCACGGAACGCAACATCAGGGCCAATGAACTGGTGGGCGCCAACGCGCTGGTCTTCCGTATCGCCGACCTGGCGGAACTCGAGGTGCGCCTCGACGTGGCAGAGGCCAGTTTGAAGGATCTGCGCGAACCGGACCGGATAAAGGGCATCGGCCTGTTCGCACTGCACGAAAAAACCGACTTTTCAACCGCACAGGCGGTGCTGCTGTCTCTGACCGCGTTCCCCACGGCGCGGTTTCTGGGCTATGTGGACCGCATTTCCCCCACCGTTGACGAAGCGCGGGGGATGATCGTGGTGACGGTGCGAATCATTCGTCCGGAAAACGTTTCGAACGCGGAGAACCCCGGACAGACGGCGGCCGACATCCTACCTCTCTTCAACCAGCTGGACCCGGATGCCCGCAAGGCCGTACTGGGCACGGCACAGCGAGTGAGCACCGGTGAGCGAATGGACATTCGCCCGGGCAGCTGGGTGGATGCCCGCATTTCGACCAGCGTGGAGCGAAATGTGTTGTTGATCCCCAGTGCAGCAATCGTCAGCGACGCGGAACAGATCTGGCTGATCGACCTGGCGAAGGATGGAGAGACCGGTACCGCCCGGCGCATCGACGTTTCGAGACGCAGGGGCGTTGACAGTGAGAACTCGTTCGAGCTTCGCGATGCACCCGCCGACGCCGATAAGACCCAGCAGGTCAAAGAAGGCGACCTGATTGTGGTGCGGGGCCAGTCCCTGCTGCGGGACGGCCAGAAGGTACGGGTGCGTGACCTGAGCAAGTAGGCCGGGGGCCGGATAAGCGCCGGGGTTAAAGTAGCGCCGTGGTCAGACCCTGCTTTCAAAAGGCGAAAACAGAGCCAGACCCCTTCACGACTTCGCGCTTTCTTCCTTGGGCCCGAACCACACGAAAGTGAGCACGACATTCCAGAGGGCGCGGTCGGTCTTGCCCGATTGCGCGATGTCCAGGCGGCCGTAGCGACGCTCGACTCGATCGGCCTTGATAGATGCCACATGGGCATACTTCTTGGTGGCATCCTGCGCCTGCGACAGGAACACGGCCCATTCCGTCTGCGTAACCTGGTTCAGCTTCACTTCCAGCGTGTACTCGGTGTACATCTTGTTCACGAGCTTCTTCTTGGGGAAGCCCATGTCGAGGTGGTTGTCGGCGCCGGTGCCTTCCTTGATCCCCAGCTTGTTCGCGATTTCACGCAGCTTCACGTGGGTATTGTCGCGTACTTCCTTGTCCACTTCCTCGATTTCGCCGTTCTTCACCTTGCGGTAGTAGTCGTTGATGTTGGGCGCGTACGCGGCGCTCATGTCCGCGTACTTGCCGGCCAGGTCCACGTACTCGTTGGAGAGTTCCTCGCGCTCCTGGTTCGCGAATTTATAGCCCACCAGAGCCACCATCGCGAGCAGGAAGCACGCCACGATGTAGATGGTCATCACCTTGGAGCCTTCTTTTTCGCCCATGGCTAAGCTCCCGTCTTCTTGCCGGTCGTCGTCTTCTTCGGCGGCTCAACCTTCTTCAGCTTCAACTTCAACGTCATCTGGTCCGCCTGGCGCCCGTCCGGCCCGACCTGCGCCTTGCTCGCCTGCGTCTGCTCGGGGTCTCCTTCGAACCACTGCGGGTAAGCCGCCGCCAGTTTGCGGAAGGCGTCGAACATGCGGTCAGCCTCGGTCAGCTTGCCGGCCGCTACGCGGTCGCGCTCGGCCTGGGTCTCGGACAGAGAGGCCATGTACTCGATGTTCACGCCTGTTTCCAGCACTTGCACCTTGAGCAGCGCGAAGTCATAGCTGGGTTTCGCGCTCTCGATGGTCTTCATTACCTGCGCCAGGATCTGGTCGGCGGGATGCGGCTTTGCGTATACATCCTCGACCTGGCCCTGCAGGCGTTTCTGGTGGTCCTTCAGGCGCTTGTGTGCAAGCCGGATCTCGTCTCCCGGTGAATCAGGATTCGAAGGGTAGGTTCGCTCTTTGGCCACTTCCGGCGTCGGCTTCTTGTCTTTGTCAACGTGGAAGAACGCGCCCTGGAAGAAGTACTCCGGCCCGAGATCCTGGTCTCGGAGAGCCTCGATGTTCCGTTCATAGTCCCGCGCCTGGGCATAGTTGACAAGGAACATGATGCCCGCGAACAGCAGCACCAGCGTGGCCGTGAAGGCCAGCGGCGTCTTGGCGTAGTCCAGTAATGTGCCGGGCGCGAGGTCGCCGTACCGGAAGTCGATGCCTGTGTAGTCACGCCCCAGGCCCTTCAGCGCCACGCCGCACAGGTAGGTAAGTTCGCCCACGTCCGGCGTGTCCTGCTCACGATTCGGGTTCACCACGTCCATCAGCTCGATGGCCATGGCGTCGCCCATGGCCAGCTCAGCGGCCAGCAGCTTCGTCAGCTTGTCGCCCTCACTGCCGAGGCCCGACACCACCAGGCGTTCGGGCGCGGCGTCGTGGTTGCTGATCATCAGCGTGCGGCGCGCCTCGATGGCCACGCGGCGGATGAACTTGTCGAGCTCGTCGCGGCTCATGTGGCGGATGCGGTCCGCCACTTCGCCTTCGCCGATGTTCACGCTTTCCGACTTCGGCAGGCTTACCGAATCCGTGCTGCTGCCTTCAAACTCGCGGGCACGCTGCTCTGCCTCCTGTTGCAGCTTGCGGGCCGCTTCCTTGGCCTCCGCAGCGGTCGAGGTCGCGCCCGAAGCGCCGGCCAGGTACGGGCTCAGGAACACGCGGGCGGTCTGCACCTCGCCGTCCTGCACGATCGAAACCGTGGCGGCCGTGCCCGCGAAGTCGAGCCACAGGGCGGGCGTGGTGCCCTTGGCCAGTTGCTGGTGCAGCAGGCCCAGGTTCATGGTGCCGGAAAGGTTGCTGTCCACGGCCTCGACGCTGCAGCCGGCCTCTTCCAGCGCGACGATGCGCTGGCGGATGTAGTCCTTGTCGGCGGCGTGCACCAGCAGGCGCGCGCCGTCGGGCTCGGACATCAGGATGTTGTAGCCGATGGTAAGCTGGTCGATCGGGATGTTGGGGATCACGCCCTCGACCTGGAACTGCAGCACGCGGTCGATCTGGCGCTTGTCGGAGAACGCGAGCTTGAGCTCGCGGTAGCGCATGGCGTCCGGCCCGGCCAGCAGGTAGGCCTTTCCGCCCGACAGCTTGTGCTCCTTGATGAAGGCGGCGATTTTCTCGTTCAAGTAGCCCTGGCGGTCCGCGATCGGCGTGCCGTCGTCATTGCGCGGCTCAGGAAGGTCGCCCACCACTACGCGCTTAAGCTTGGGCTTGCGCGCGGTACCGGCCAGCTCGATTGCCGTGATGCGCGGGTACTCGATGTAAAAGGCTGTAGCCACTGTGGTTAATCCTTCAACGGATCCTGTGCGTTATACGCATTGGCAGCGGGATGCGTTGGGAAAAAAGGAGGCTGGCGGCAGTAAGCAAGGGCCTTCTCTCCCGCCTGTAACTTGCAACCGGCCCGCGTTATGCTGGCAGTGACGAACGACGCAAGGACCGCCCCGGAATGACTGACCGCACCATCCTCGACCAGCTCAGCTACGCCGAACTGCCCGTCATCCTTGTCAGTGCCGTGTTGCCCGAGGACGAACCCTTCGGGGACGACCCCCTCGATGAGCTCGAGGCCCTGGCCGAGACGGCCGGCATGGAGGTCGTCGGCAAGATCTACCAGAACATGCAGCAGATCAACCCGCGCACCTACATCGGCAAGGGCAAGGTGGTTGAGGTTGCCTCCATGGTGGCCGAAACCGGCGCGCGAATGGTGGTGTTCGACAACGAGCTGCGCCCCAACCAGCAGCAGGCCCTGGAAGAAGAGACCAAGGCCAACGTGCTGGACCGCACGGAGCTGATCCTGTGCATCTTCGGCCAGCACGTTCGCACGCGCCAGGCCAAGGTGCAGGTGCAGCTGGCGCAGGCCGAGTACGAGCTGCCGCGCCTGAAGAACCTGTGGACGCACCTTGAGCGCCAGCGAGGCGGCATGGGCGCCGTGGGCGGCGCCGGTGAAAGGCAGATCGAGACCGACCGCCGTCTGCTGCGCGACCGCATCAGCAAGCTGAAGCGCGAGCTGGACGAAATCAACAAGCGCCGCGTGATCGAGGTCGAGCGCCGCCACGAGCTGTTCCAGGTTTCCATCGTCGGCTACACCAACGCCGGCAAGAGCACCCTGATGAACGCCCTGACCGGCGAGGACGTGCTCGCCGAAGACAAGCTGTTCGCCACGCTGGACACCCGCACCTGCGTCTGGAAGCTGCCGGACCACAAGGTGCTGCTCAGCGACACCGTAGGCTTCATCCGCAACCTGCCCCACCGCCTGGTGGCCAGCTTCCACGCCACGCTTGAAGAAGTGCTGCACGCCGACCTGCTGCTGCACGTGGTGGACGCCAGCCACCCCGCGGCCGTGGAAATGATCGAGGCCGTGAACCAGGTGCTGAAGGAAGTGGGCGCCGAGGACCGCCGCATTTTGATGGTGTTCAACAAGATCGACCGCGTGCAGGACCAGCCGCAGTTAAACCACCTTCACATGCTGCACCCCGAGTACGTGGACGTAAGCGCCAAGACCGGCGAAGGCTTGAAGGCGCTCGCGCAGCGCGTGCAGGAAACGGTGGAAGAGCGCGAAACGGCCGTGGATTGGACTTTCTCAGCCGGCAACGGCAAGCTGCTGGCCTACCTGCAACAGCACGGCAAGATCCTAAATATCGAGTACGAAGACTCACAGGTGCACGTAAAAGCCCTGATAGAACCCCGCTACTACGGCCAAGCCGTAGCCATGAAGGACGCGTAAGCGGGGCAAGAACCGAAGCGCTTCTGTGCACCGAAGTTTCTGCGGAGGCGGAAATGCGCGGTTGAACGGACAGGGCTGCCCCCATTTATGGGTTTCATACACGCCGGTTGTCGTGTTCTGCAGACTTCAGTACACCGGTGCCGGAGATTCTATGCTGGACGAAAAGAAGGAATCCGTGCTGCAGACGCGCCTGTCCGTGGAGGACAAGCGGGCGATTCAGCAGGCGGCTGCCCTGCGGGGGCTGGCTGTTTCCGAGTATGTGCGGCAAGTGTTGGTGCCGTTGGCCAAGCGCGAAGTGGCCCGCGCTGAGCACGCGGTGATTGAACTTTCCGCCGTCGAACAGCTTGCCCTGTGGCACGCGCTGGATGCTCCCGCCAAGCTGACCAAGAGCCAGAAAAGTCTGGCGAAACTCATGCGCAGTAAGGCGCGGAGCGCCTGAACAATGTTAGCCCCCGCCGTCAGGCGGGGGTTTGGCGTGCCGGAAGAATTCTGAGGCGCGGAGCGCCGCCACAATCCGGATCTCAAAGACGTTGTGCCGGCGCTCCGCGCCTCGGTAAACCCTTGCGGAACGAACCCCCAGCTTGCGCCACAGGTTTCTACACAAGTCCAGCAT
Source organism: Planctomycetota bacterium (assembly GCA_020638635.1). Taxonomy (GTDB): domain Bacteria; phylum Planctomycetota; class UBA8742; order UBA2392; family UBA2392; genus JACKID01. The sequence goes on along the minus strand of JACKIE010000002.1, from coordinate 371,648 downwards.
TTCAGCCGGCGCAGCCGGCGTTTCTCCCGGTTAGCCCCCGGCGCAGCGACCCGCCCGCCGAAGCTTTGGCGAAGGCGGGAGCGGAGCCGGGGGTTGCGGGTGGTCGAGGGGCCGGAGCCGCGAAGCGGCGGCTCTGGTGGGACATCCCGATAAGTTGCCGGTCGCGGAATCACCATTCAGCGCGCGCACACCCAAGCGGCACGCCAATCAACGCCCGGGCGCAAAAAACGCCACGAATCCCTCCTGACGGGTTCACCAATCTCGGATGGCGTGCGAGCCACGGACAGGCCGTGGCGCTTCCTGGCGTCCTGGCGTTGAGTCGTTGCCACATAGCGGTCGCAGGCGCCCGCAGTGAGGAAGAGCCGCCGCTCCGCGGCTCGGAGGAGCCTGCTGCCAGATCCCCCGGCTTGTCGGCGCCTCGCTGCGCTCAGTGCCGACCGCCGGGGGCTAACCAGCGAGACGCCGGCTTCGCCGGCTGACCACTCCACCTTCGGCACTTGTGTAGAAACCTATGGCTTACGTTGGGGGCTTACATTGTTTACCTGCGCCGCAGGCATTCGACAGATGGATAGAGCGCCCGTATCGACACACTCCTGAAAGTTCCTGAAAATATCTTCTATCCAGCCACCAGAGCGGGTTTGCGGGTGGTTGGCTGCGCGTGTTTTGCCGGTTTGTGTCGCGGGCGTGGGTAGGCTTCTGGTGGATGTTTCAGGAGACCTATCATGTCAAACAAACGTTATCGCCGACTGCCGGGAACGCCGGCCACATCTGAAGACCAGAAGGCGCGCGAGGAAGCTCTGGCGCGGCTGGCCGGGCCGCTGGGAGAGATCATGGACGAGATCTCCGTCGCCAGCGAAACCGCCGAAGCCTACCGCGACGAGCTGCGCGAACGCCGCGTGAAACGCGCCCGCGGCCAGGACCCCGGCCGTTGGAACATCGCGCCCGGCATCGGCCTGCGCGCCCTCGCCATGCTGCGCAGGTTGCGGGAAAAGCGCGACGCGCTGATCGCCGAGGGCGAACAGCAGGCGCTGGAGCGCATGCAGGCAGAAGCCCCCGAGCCCGAAGCCACGCCGGTTGCGCAAGAAGCGGCGGCGCCGGCGGAGCAGCCTGTGACAACCCCGGCTGCCCAACCGCGCCAGCCCGAGGCCGCACCGACGCCGGCCAAAGCACGCGAACCCGCCGCGGCGGCGTGAGCACGGTGGGGACTGTCCCGGCAGTTGGGGACTGTCCCCGTCCTCGGATGCAGGCAGAGCACACGACTACGGGGACAGTCCCATTCCGGAACAGTCCCCAACCTACGCCGGCGTTTCGCCCGGGGGCAAAGGCCGGTCGGTTTTGTGACGGCCGGTGAGTTCGATGAACAGGGCGGTCAGGGCCGTGAGGCCGACGACGATGCCCAGCAGCTTGGCCCAGTTGAGGATGCTGGTGCCGGGGCCGGGTTGCGCCCAGTCGGCGTAGAACCACAGGGCGGCGCTGCTGATGGTGCCCATGGGGTAATCCATCGGCACGCCCAGGATCCACTGTTTGTGCCACCAGATGTGCTTGCTTTTGAATCGGCGAAGGCCGAAGTGCGGGTTCAGGATGAACCACAGGAAGTCCCACCACACGGCCACCATCAGGTACTGGCTGAGGATGCGCAGCTCGCCGACGAAAGTCCATTTGGACATGATCAGGGGGTAATGCAGAAAGCCGAGGATCACCAGGTTGATGCAGACGTGATAGCCCGTGATCGGCTTGCCGTTGGTCAGCTTGCGCAGCCAGGGGCGGTCGAACTTCCAGGTGGGCAGGCTCGCGGCCCAGCCGTGGGGTCCCTCGACCTGAACCTCGAGTGCTGCCAGCGCCAGGCAGATCGCGAACAGGTTTGCGCCGACGATCAGCTCGTCCATGGGTGCCTCATGCCAGCTCGTACATGCCGCGGCCGGCGGGCTTCAGCTTGCCCTGCGCCACCAGCTCTTCCCAGATTTCCTTGGGGTACTGGTCGGGCGGGTTGATCGCCGTGATGGTGGCCCTGTCGCGGCTGGGGTGGCTTGCCGGGCTGCTGCTGCCGGTGTCCTGCTGGTACAGTTTCAGGCGCTTCTTGAACGCCTTGAATGCCTGCTTTAAGACTTCTTTGTCGGCCATGGTTTCCTCCGGCCGGCGACGATAACTGGTAGCGGGCAGGTTTGCACGCGGCCAGGAAACAGTCGGCCCCCATTCGGTTCATGATGCGGTTTCTGGCAAACCTCGGTGCACTTTGCTTCAAGGACTGGTTAAGTTCGTTGGTTCTGACCCTAGTGCGCCTATGACCGACAAACCCCCACGCCGCAAGCGCTACAAAGGCACCCACCCGCGGCGCTTCGACCAGAAGTACAAAGAGCTGGCGCCGGACAAATACCCCGACGAAGTTGCCAAAGTACGCGCTGCCGGCCGAACACCTGCGGGCACGCACTTGCCGGTGATGCTGCGCGAGGTGCTGGAAGCGCTGGCCCCCAAACCCGGCGAGGTGGTGCTCGACTGCACACTGGGCTACGGCGGACACGCGTCGGCGCTGGCGGTTTCAAGCGCGCGTGTGATCGCCACCGACCTCGATGCGGACGAGCTGGCCAGAACGGTGCGCAGACTGGCCGAGACCGGCATAGGCATTTCCGCCCATCGCTCCAACTTCGCGGGCATCGGCAACGTGCTGGCGGCCGAGGGCCTGACCGGCGTTGACTGCCTGCTCGCGGACCTGGGCCTGTCCAGCATGCAGCTGGATGACCCGGCCCGCGGCTTCGGTTTCAAGCATGACGGCCCGCTCGACATGCGCATGGATGCCAGCCGCGGCGTCACGGCCGCGCAACTGATTGCCGACACCGATGAAGAAACGCTGGCCGAGTTGCTGCGCGAGTACGCCGACGAACCGCGCGCCGAGGAGATCGCGGCGGCCCTGAAACGCGAGCTGCCCACGCGCACCAAGGAGCTTGAGCGCTGCGTACTGCAAGTGCACGGCCTGACGCGCTTCAAGAAACGCGGCGCGCGCGACCGCCACCCGGCCGCGGCCGTGTTCCAGGCGCTGCGCATGGCGGTGAACCGCGAGCCGGCGAACCTCGAGCACCTGCTGCGCAGCCTGCCGTATCTGCTGAACCCGGGCGGGCGCGCGGCGATCATTACCTTTCACAGCGGCGAGGAACGCCGTGTGCGCGAGGCAATCAACGCGGGTGTGCAGCAGGGCCTGTTCAGCAGCGCGGAAACGGCAGGCATCCGGCCCAGCCGCGGGGAAGTGCACGCCAACCCGCGGGCGCGCTCGGCAAGGCTGTTCACTGCGCGGCGCTGAGCGTTCCAAACTCAGGCGCGGCTTGCAATCGCGGGTGTCGCGTCATCCGGTATGCTGCTGGCAAGGAGACTGACATGTACTACGGTTGGATTCACGGATACTACGCCTACGAAGCTTCCACCTCGGCCGCGAATTCGGCCGTTGACGCCGCCAGTTCCGCGCGCCGGGCCGAGAACGCGCTGGCGCGCCTGGAAGACGCGCTGGACCGCCAGGCGCTGATCATCCGCACGTTGCTCAGCATGTGCGAGGCCAAGGGCCTGTTCAACGAGCCCGAGTTCCGCGAACTGATGAACGAGGTGGACCTCAGTGACGGCCGCCTCGACGGCAAGTTCAAGCCCCAGGCCATGCCGCGAAGCTGCCCGAACTGCGGCAAGACCAACGGCAAACGCGCGGTGACCTGCATGTACTGCGGGGCGCAACTTGAGGGGCGGGAGCTGATTTAGAGCCCCGCCCGAAAGGGCGGGGACACGCCGAAGGCGTGAAACTGAGACCTCATCGGCTTCGCCGATTCCCCGTCCTTTCGGACGGGGCTCGCCCTGGTAACAAAGTTTCCACTGCTCCTTGACGCCCTTTACTGCGTCATTTTGACTGTACCTCGACTCGGGAGCAGGGCTCGCATGCCGTTTGTAGTTGTCGAAGAGAAGGGCATGACCAGCCACTACCAGCTGGTCGGCTCGGAGGCCTCCATCGGGCGAGCCCCCGACAACACTGTCATGTTGCGAGACGAAAAGGCCAGCAGGCACCACTGTGTGCTTGAACTTCAGCCTGACCAGACCTGGGTGCTGCGGGATCTCAAGTCGCGCAACGGCACCTTCATGCGCGGCGAACCCGTGCTGGAAGTGCCGATCCATTTCGGCGAGACCTTTCAGATCGGCCTCGCTAAAATCTCCCTGTTCAGCGAGGAGTCTTCCGCGTTCGAAACCAAGAACGCCATGGAAGCCATCCCTGAAGCGGCGCGACCGGGCACACCCTACGCGCTCGGCATCGCTGACGCGCTGGCAGGTTTTGCGCACGCCGCCACCGAGGACACGCCCAAGGCGCTGCTGGATGGCGCGGCCCAGTTCATCGGGCGACTGCTGCCGGGCGTGCGCGTGTGCATCGCTGTCGCCGACCACGAAGGCAATGCGCGCGGTCGCGCGTTCTTCAACTTCATCAGCGGCACGCCTACCGACGAATTGCCGGGCACGTTCCTGTCCACGGCCAACAAGCTGCTCAGCCCGCGCAGCCGCACGCAGGTGAAGCCGCGCACGGCCAACTATCCACCCTGCGTTTACATCCCGCTGAAGGCCGGTGAACGCGTGGCCGGCGTGCTGTACGTCGAGCGCGAAAGCAAGGAAGACGACCTGAGCGACAGCCAGGCGCAGTTGCTTGAGCAGGCCGCCAACCTGGTCGCCGTACTGATGGGCGCCAGCGAGAGTCGCCGCAAGGAGGAAGCGCTTAGCCACCAGATCGAGAGTTTCGAGCACGAACTAGCGGGCGTGCGCCGCGAACTCGAGGCCAAGCTCGACATGCAGACCGCCGAGCTGACCGCCCTGCGCCTCGAGGCCGAGAAGCGCGAGATGCCAAGCTGGCAGCACGACTACAGCGAGATCATCGGCAAGAGCGCCGGCATGCAGGAAGTCTTCCGCATGCTGGACAAGATCACCGACCTGCCGGTGCCCGTGCTGATCCTCGGCGAGCCGGGCACGGGCAAAGAGCTGATCGCCCGCGCGCTGCACTTCAATTCCAGCCGCGCCAAGACCGGGCGCTTCGTGGCCGAGAACTGCGCGGCGCTGCCCGACACGCTGTTTGAATCCGAGCTGTTCGGTTACGTGAAGGGCGCTTTCACGGGCGCCGACCGCGACAAGCAGGGCCTGTTCGGCCTGGCCAACGGCGGCACGATCTTCCTGGACGAAATCGGCGAGATCAGCCCCTCCATGCAGGCAAAGCTGCTGCGCGTGATCGAGGAAGGCGAGATCAGGCCGATCGGCGGCAAGCAGAGCAAGAAGGTGGACTTCCGGCTGGTGTGCGCCACCAACAAGGACCTGGCCGAGCAGGTGCGCAAGGGCGCGTTCCGGCAAGACCTGTATTTCCGCATCAACGTGGTGACCATCAAGCTGCCGCCCCTGCGCGAGCGCAAGGAGGACATCACCGTGCTGGTCGATCACTTCCTGAAGGTGAACGCCGAGCAGGCCGGCTACCCGGACATCAAGATGGACCGCGGCGTGCTGCGCGCGATGCTGAGTTACAACTGGCCGGGCAACGTGCGCGAGCTCGAGAACGAAGTGAAGAAGATGGTTGCGCTGTCCGACGGCAAGAAGATCGACGCGGCGCTGCTGAGCCCGCACCTGCGTCAGATGGCCGAAGAGGAGTCGCTGTCCGAGGCCGGGGGTTCGCTCAAGGACGTGGTCGAGGGCCTGGAAAAGCGCAAGATTGTCGAGGCCATCGAGCGCACCAAGGGCAACAAATCCCGCGCCGCCGAGCTGTTGGGGCTTTCGCGCCTCGGTTTGCGTAAGAAAATGGAACGCTACGGACTTGGCGAATAGGAGGCATCCATGGCTCGCCTCGTTGTACTGATCGCTCTCGCGACCCTGGCTTCAGCCGCGCAGGCGCAGGTGTTTCCGCGCATTGAGAAGGAAGACGTCAAGCAGCGCATTGCCACGGGCGCGCCCCAGTCCGAAGAGAAGCCGGAACCTGCCGTTGAGGACAAGCCTTCCGAAGTTGACGGCGCTCGCGCGCTGCGCCGCTATCGTGAGATTCTTGAAGGCTTCGAGAAGGACGAACGCGGTCAGAAGAAGGCCATGACCAGGCACACGGAAGAACTCCACGAGAGTGTGCGAGACTACCTTGAGGGAGTCTTCATGCTGCGGCTCGGCATGTACAAAGAAGCCGACCGCAAGCTGAAAGACGTAGGCCATGCCGTACGCCGTGAAGGCGAAATCAAGACTCCGGAACTGCTGAACATCGCCGAAGAGGTGAGGTCAGGCAAAGCCTACTATTACCGCATGATGGCCGTGATTCTGCGCGAGTATGAAAGCTTCAAGTCGGAAGCCGACGCCGAGGCCGCATGGAAGAAGGCTGCCGACGAAGGCGGCAAGGTGAAACGCGAGCTTGAGAAGCTGGTGGATTCGGGCAAGGTGTCCGGCGAGAAAGACGTGCTGCGCGACATGACCGCCTGGCTGCTCACTGCCAAGCGCGAATGGCTGAACCTGTACAAGGCCGAGCAGAACATCGCTGAACATCCGGAGAACCTGAACAGTTGGACGTTCTTGGTGGCCAACACAGGCTCGAAGCAGAACGAGTTGCAGAAGGAGTACACTCCTAACTACCTCAAGCAGCGCGCCGCAATCCAGGTGATCCAGGAGTTCTGGCCCACCAGCCCATACAACTCGGGCGGCGTGGCTGACGTGACCCTTGCGCTGAACCACATAGGCTGCGGCCAGCTTGAAGGGTGGGAAACCTACCTCGAGTCGAAGGACTATCACACCCTTGCCGGCAAACTGGTGCTGAAAAAAGCCCGCGACAACGCCAAGACGTACATCGACATCATCGAAGCGCTGAAGAACAAGTAGGGCTCGATCCCATGCTCGAGCTCGAACACCGCGACGGTCGCATCTTCCTGCGCTTGCGGGTCTCGCCCAAATCCAAACGCGACCGCATCGCCGGCGAGCACGGCGGGGCGCTCAAGCTGTACGTGAAGGACCCGCCCGAGAAAGGACGCGCCAACGAGGGCGTGCTGCGCGTGCTGGCGGACGCGCTTGGCATCGCGCCGCGCGAGATTGAACTTGTCTCCGGCCACACCAGTCAGGATAAGCGTGTCGCGATCAGCGGTATCGATGAGGTAACATTGCGAGACAGACTGGAGCAGACCACATGACCACACTGCATGAGCAGCTCGACGCGGCCGTGAAGGCCATCCACGGCCAGACCAGCATCCGCGCCAGGGTCGGCATCGTGCTGGGCACGGGCCTGGGTGCTTTGGGCAAAGAGGTGAAGGCCGACGTGCGCATTCCGTTTGCAAAGATCCCGCACATGGCCGGCGCCAGCGTGCAGGGTCACGGCGGCGAGTTCGTGGCGGGCACGCTGAACGGCACCGAGGTATACGTGTTCGAAGGCCGCCTGCACTACTACGAAGGCCACAGCCTGCCAGACATCGTATTCCCCGCGCGGCTGCTGAAAGCGCTGGGCTGCGAAGTCCTGGTGCTGAGCAACGCCGCCGGAGGCTTGAACCCGGACTGGCAACTCGGCGACCTGATGGTAATCGACGACCACATCAACCTTCCCGGCCTGTGCGGCGTCAGCCCCCTGCGCGGCCCCAACGACGACAGCCTGGGCCCGCGATTTCCGGACATGTCACGACCCTACGACCGCGAGCTGATGCAGCGCGCCCACGCGGCCGCCAAGGAGAACTCGCTGAGCCTGCGCGAAGGCGTGTACGTGTGGGTCACCGGCCCGACGCTGGAAACGCGCGCCGAGTACCGCATGCTGCGCAACATGGGCGCGGACGTGGTGGGCATGTCCACGGTGCCTGAGGTGATCGCCGCGCGCCACCTGGGCATGCGGGTAGTGGCGTTCAGCATCGTGACGGACATGTGCATCCCGGAGACGCTGGAAGAAGCGGACATTGAGACCATCATCAAGACCGCGGGCGAGGCCGAGCCGAAGCTGACGAAGATCGTGAAGACCCTGGTCGGAAGCCTTTAGCAGGCCGGTCTGCAGTTGACGGTCAACGGTCGAGAGTAAGGGCTGTAGACCGACAACCATTGACCGTGAACCGTCAACAAGGGAGCAGTCATGTTCACCGGTTTCAGCCATGTGATGATGTGGACCAAAGACATCGACCGTGCCTTGAAGTGGTACACCGAGAAGCTGGGCTGCCAGGTCAACTTCGTCCACCTGCCCCACTACGCATCACTGCGGTTGGAACAGGCCGGCGTGCGCATCGACCTGCACCCCAGCGACGCACAAGGGCGCGATGTGGGCTTCGGCCCGATGCCCTACTTCCAGGTGAAGGACGTGGACGAGGCACTGAAGCAACTGGCAGCGAGGGGCATCAAGGTAGGCGAAGCCCAGACCGAAGGCGGCAGCCACAAGTTCGCGACTTTCTGGGACTCCGAAGGTAACGCGCTGGGGATCCAGCAGGCATAGTCACCCGGGAGCCGCCCCGTGCTTACGTTCAGGTCTTGAAGACCTGGATGATGGCGTCGGGTGTTTTGGCCGCGAGTATCGCCTGGCGATTTTCTTCGTTACGCAGCACGTGCATCACGGCCGCGAGCACCCGCAGATAGGTGTTCTGGTCGTTGTCGGGCGCGGCGATGGTGACGATGATGCGTACCGGCTGGCCGTCGAGGCTGTCGTAGTCGATGCCCTTCTCGCTGCGGGCGAGGCCCAGCGTGAAGCTCTTGACGCTGGAAAGCTTGGCGTGCGGCACGGCGATGGTGAGGCCCACGCCGGTGGACATGATCTCCTCGCGCTCGAGAATGGCTTTCTTGAGCGCCTCGACGTCAGTGACACCTTCAGACTTTCCGAGGTTGTTTACGATCTCGATCAGGGCGTCACGCTTGGAGCCACTCTCCAGATTCATGATGATGCGGTCAGGCGAGAGCATTCCGTGGATGTCCATGTCGCTCCAACAGTTCAGTGGCCTGTGCGGCGCGGATCGGCGAATCCGCTGTCGCCCGAGAATTTAGCCCGCTCCGGGCTGTTTGCAACATGAGGTCTCGGCTTGCATTGGACCGAGCCGGGCGTAATATCTGGATAGCTTCATTAAAGTGGGCCAAAGGAACTCCCCCGTTCCCAAGCGTGCGTGATTGCACGCCCTTTTGGATTTCCCTTACGGGAGGCAGGGCTAGATGCCTATTTTTGCCTACGAGGCCATTAACGCGCAGGGCCAGAAAGAAACCGGCGAACTGGAAGCGGCGAACCGCAACCAGGCGATTCTCGATATTCGCAACGCCGGTCTGAAGCCCACCAAGGTCGCCCAACGTGCAGATACCGCCGCCAAGAAGTCTGCCGCGAAGAAGGAAGAAGCCGGTCCTGCACGCGGAAAGGGCGGCAAGATCAAGGGCAGGGCGTCGGCCCAGCAGCTGACCGACTTCACGGCCCAGATGGCGGTGCTGATCGATGCCGGCTTGCCGGTGGTGCGATCACTGAAGGTGCTGGCGCGCCAGCAGAAACCGGGTGCCTTTAAGTTCATCATCGAGGACGTGAGCGAAAGCGTCGAACAGGGCTCAAGCCTGTCCGAGGCGTTCGCCAACCACCCCCGTACCTTCGACCGCCTCTACGTCAACATGATCAAGGCCGGCGAGGCGGGCGGTATTCTCGACACCATCCTGCAGCGCCTGGCCGACTTCATGGAGAAGGCCCAGCGCCTCAAGAAGAAGGTGGTCGGCGCGATGATCTACCCGATCATCGTGATGTCCGTGGCCGTGATGATCCTTACAGGCATCATGATCTTCGTGATCCCCGCCTTCAAAAAAATGTTCGAAGAGCAGGGCATGGAGTTGCACATCATGACCCAGATCCTGATCTGGATCTCGGAGGGCATTGCCAGCATCTACGGTTTGATCTTCGTGGTGCTGGTTGCGGCCGCGGGCTTCGGCATCACGGCCTGGGGACGAACGCCGGGTGGCGAGCGCGTTATGGACACCATCAAGCTGAAGCTGCCGATCTTCGGCAACATCATCAAGAAGGCCGTGACCGCGCGCTTCACGCGCACACTCGGCACCCTGGTGATGGCGGGCGTGCCCATCCTGGAATCTCTGAATATCTGTAAGAACGCCATCGGCAACGTCGTGCTGGGTGAGGCCATCGACAAGGTCGCCAACTCGATCAAGGAAGGTGAAACCATCGCCGGCCCGCTGTCCGAAACCGGCCTGTTCGACGACCTGGTCGTGAACATGATCGACGTGGGTGAAGAGACCGGCGAACTCGACAAGATGCTGATGAAGGTGGCCGATACCTTCGACACGTATGTGGACATCGCGGTGGAATCGCTGGTCAGCATCCTTGAGCCGGTGTTGATCGTGTTCATGGGCGGCGCCATCGGCTTCATCGTGATCGCGCTGTTCCTGCCGCTGGTCGGCCTGATCGACGCGATCGGCGGGGCATAAGGAATTCGCCTCAAAGCGCTTGAGGGCGGGGTGCATCGCACCCCGCCCTTTCATATACTGTGAGTGGAGGACAGCCGCCGGCATGGCGCAGTCGGGCGATACAGGTTCGCTTACGTACGCGGGCATCGCGATCATTCTGCTGGTCGCGATCGGTGCCTTGGCGTTGTTCCGTTTCAACCTGTTTGACGTGTCCAGCATGCTCGGCGAAGTCGATGAGCCGCGCCGCGCCATACCGCGGAACCCGGCCGACGGCGGCAGCGATGGCTCCGCGGTGTCGCCCGAGGGGCAGCCATGGGACAGCACCATGCCCGACGCGGCGAAGTACCAGGTAAAACACGAACAGCCCCTGCCCGAGAAGCTGACCTACACGCACCACATAGGCGCCTACAGTGTGGACATCGAGTTGCGGCTGGTGCCCCAGGGCTGGTTCATCATGGGTGAAGCCGACGGTGTACGCAGCAACATGCCCAAACGCTGGATCTGGCTGGATGACTACTACATCTCCACCTGTGAATTCAACAACGACCAGTTCTACGCCTTCATCCTGGCCGACGGCTATCGCGACGCCGAGTTCTGGACGCCCGAGGGATTCAAATACATCAGCCAGAGCGTCGGCGACCGCGGCACCCATTTCGTGGGATGGAAGGCCATCGACAGCCTGAAGCGCCTGTGGGCACTGGCTTCGCCCCGCGACCAGGTCACGCTGGAGGTGCTGGACGCGGATAAGTTGCTCGGTGCTCCGGAGCGCAAGGTACTCGTGCTGCCGGCCAACGGCGAATGGTCGAGCTACCTTACCTATGACCAGGTCGGACGCACCGTAAGCCTGAAGTATCGGGACACGTGGGCTTTCGCTAACGCACGGGACCTGGCCGAGTACCCGGACCACGACCTGGTCAAGCAGGGTTTGCTGCGCACCACCGACCGCAAGGGACGCATCGATCTATCGGATCTCTCCACCGACGTGCAGTGCCTGATCATTGCCTTTGCGGACAGCGACACCGATCCGCCCTTGTTCGGTGATATCCGGCGCAGCCGCGCGCCGTACATGCGCGGTCCCAAGATGCCCGTGGTTGGAGTGTCGTGGTTTGAGGCCGACGCGTGCTGCCGATTCTTCCAGGGCACGCTGCCTACCGAGGCGCAATGGGAGAAGGCCGGACGCGGCGTGGATGGACGTCTCTTCCCGTGGGGCAACAAACTGGAGTTGACGCAAACCGCGGAAGGACAGCGCTTCACAACACCCTACGCGAACTTGAACCTCTGGCAGGTCAAGGAGACCGGCAGCTTCCCCACAGGCGCCAGCGTCTACGGGGTGCTGGATCTGGTTGGCAACGTGTCTGAGTGGTGCCGCGATGTCTACCTGGAAAACCCGAACTGGTCCGAGCGCAACCCGTTCCACCCGGGTGGGCCGCAGGACCGCCGCTCGGAGCGTGGCTCCAGTACCCACGACGACGATGAACAGACCGCCAAGATTCATAACCGCCGAAGCAGTGACCCATATTCACGCGGCGTCGATTCACGCGGTTTCCGCATCGTGTTCGATGCCGATACGGCCCTCAAGTTGACCGGCCGGAAGTAGCTTTTTCCCTGCAGCCGCAGTTCCCCGAATGTCGATTTCCCCACGGAGATCGACATGGCCTCGAACGAACAATCGCGCACGCGCCCCACGCGGATTTCCGCCGCTGATTTTCAGGCGCTTGCGGGGCGACAGTCGCCACGCAAACCACGCGTGCAGCATCGCACCTGGACCGCGCGCCCCGAGAAGGGTTCCCAGCAGCCGTTTCACCTGAGGCTGCCTTTCCTGCCACCGTCAGTGAACAAGCTTTTCACAACGGTGCGCGATCCGCAAAGCGGAGTGATCAAGCGTGTTCTGACCCAGAAGGCGCGAAAGATACGGAGATTGATCGTGGCGCTGGTGGATCGGCAACTCAATCCGCATGCGCTGTATGAACTGCACATCGACATCTATCTCCCCTGTTTCACCGGCAAGGGGGCCGTTCGAAAGCTCGACCTCAGCAACCGTGTGAAGTTCATCGAAGATTGCGTCTGCACGGCACTGGGAATCGATGACAGCCACATCTTCCACGTGGTGCTTACCAAGCACGACAGTGAGTCGGAACTGACCGTACTCGAGATTCGCGAGCGCGACCACCAGGTCGAGCGCGACGCCGCCTAGGAGTTGCCATGGATGCCTTCATTGCCCGCATCAACAGGTTCGACCCGCACCGTATTGCGCTGGCTCCGTTGCTTGGCTTGCTGGCCGGCTTCCTGGTCAACCGCGCCCATGGCGGCGCCGCAGGCTGGGCGCTGCTGGGCGAGATGCTGCTGGGTGCGTTGTTCACGACTTTTGCGGCGTCCGTGCTGGCCAACGTGTCCCAACTCATGAGGGAACGCGATCAGCAGGCGTTGGTATCCGCCGAGGCCCGTGCGCTGCAGGCGCTGGCGCGACGCAGGGCGCTCATCGACGCGGAGTCTGAACGCTACCGCATCGAGCGCTTCTTCCGCGAGCAGATTCTCACCGCGGCCGTGCGCACCGAGAAATTGGAGCTGGCGTTGCTCGAACAACGCGCCGAGGCAAACGCCCTGCGCGGCGCGCTGGCGAGGCTTGAGGTTGCCCGCCCCCAGACCGAGTTCGGGGCCCTTGCCGAGCGTCTTGCGCGACTGGAGAACGCCAACCGCATCGCTGAAGAGGCTCGTAACAAGATCGACGCTCTGGAACAGGCCCAGGAACAGATGCGCGCCCAGCAAGTTGCGCTGGATCGCCGCGCCACACAGGAAGCGGAAGAGCTCAAGGCATCGCTGCTGCAACTCGCTATCAGCGAAAGCCAGCGCATGCGCAACATGAGCGCGCCCGAGAACGACCAGTCCGGCCGCATCATCGAGCTGGAGTCACGGATCCACCGCCTGGCACGGGAGATCGCGGCGCTGAGTTCACGGCGCGAGGTGGTGGCGGGAACGCCCACCGCGCCGCAGTCGGCCGCTCCCGAGAAGGCTCGCATCGGCTTCCTGCAGGCCATGCTGGACGCCAACAAGACCCTGCGCAAGCAGATCAAGGAAGCAGCCTGAGCAACCCGGCAAAAAAAAAGCCCCGGGCGCAGGCCCGGGGCTTTCGGCGTCTATGCGGTTAGTTGCCTTTCTCTGCTTCTTTTGCTGCCTCTTCCTTCAGCTTCTCAATGATCTTGTTCTTCTCGAGTAGTGTTTCCCACTCGGAGAAGAACCGGATGGGTTCTTCCGCCCACGGTGTTTGTGAGCTGTTTTCAAAGACCGCCCAAGTCATGTTGGTGAAGCCCTTCTTGTAGTCCGACTGGTCCTTGGAAATGAAACTCGGGTCCTTGGCACCGTGGATGAACAGAGTCGGTACATCGATCTTGCGCTGCGACTCAAATTCATAGCGTTCGGGAACAAAGATCCTCGCCGATCCTTCCGGTTTGACCTTCCACGGGTCCAGCGAGTAGAAGATCGGCTCCAGCGCCTTGGGATCAGCCCAGCGCCGCTTGTAATCTCCCGTGGATGCCCAGAACAGCTGCTCCTTGTTCATGGACGTCTGCCCGGTGCGCCCTGATTCGTCGTACTTCAAGCTCTCCGCATACCACTTGAAAGCGTCGTCCTTGGTGTTCTGCAGCGCGTTGCAGCCCTCCAGGAAAGACGTACGTCCCGACCACGTGCTGATGATGACGGCGAACGCGACACTCTCCGGATGCAGACGCAGGTACTCCAGTGCAACCCAACCGCTGATGCCGTGCGCAACCAGGCCGATCTTCTTCTGTTTTGATTGCGCGCGGCGCTCCTCGAACGCCTCTACCAGCTGCGTCAGCGGATAGTAGTACCCGGCCCGGTTGATGGTTCCGTCGCGGTTCTTCAACCACTCCAGGTCTTTCATCTTGCTGCAGTCGGGCAGCTTCACGAAGGTGCACTTGAAGGTCTTGTTGATCTCGAAGATGTAGGGGTACCAGTAGAGGTCCGAAGTGTAGAGGTTCGGCAGGATCAGAACCTCCATTTCCACCGGTCGCGGCGTGGGCCTGCTGAAGCTGTGGCCCTCCAGCTCGACGTCTGTGAACTGGTCCTTGAAAGCGTCGGCGCGGCGCGGCTTCAGGGGCTCGGTGTCCTTCAGGTTGTTGGCGAAGAACCGCCACTTGTCCAGGTCATCTCCAAAGTCCTGGCTGCTCAGGCTTTCCAGCGCGTCGGAGATCAGGAACTTCAGTTCGCGGCTGAATTTCTTGTCAGACGCCGCCCACTCCAGCAGGCTCACCAGCGTCTTCACGTTCTCTTTGGCCTGCGCTTGGATCTCGGCATTGTCCGGCGCGCCGCGGAAGACACCCAACTCGCGCAGCATGCGGGCCTTCACCTTGTCGGGCGTCTTCTTCGACGTCACCAGTTGCGAGGCGCGCGCCCACTTCTCGGCGTTTACCCAGTTCTTGTTGTTGTACAGCGCCCACACCAAGTGCTCGCCGGCGGCGGGCTTCTTGGACACTTCCTTTTCGTCAAACAGGAACTTCTCCAGTTCCGCCAGCAGTTCCTTGTTCGTTTCGTCCTTGACGCGCCCTGTGATGCTGGCGCGATACTGCCAGACGTCCGATTCCAGGATCTCCAGGTACTCGTCGGTCAGTTCTTTGCCGCCGGCCAGACCGTTGACTGCGTCATTCTTCTCGAGGTTGGTGGCCTTCCGGTCTTTCCAGACCTTCCAGAACTCGGCGTTGTCCGGACCTGCCGAAACCGAGGTGAACGCGATCACCAGCCCCAGTGTCACCAAGGCCGGCATTGCCAGGGAACGTAGTCTCATCTCTCAACCTCCAGTGCTTCAGGGATGCACGTAGTCGCTATCAGGGGACGGCCTCCAACGCAAGATTATAGCCGCGCCAGGCCCCAGGGACCATGAATTGACCCAATTGTAGAATTGCCCTGACTTTGAGACGAATTCCCACGCAAGTTCCCTCAGTCAAATTGCGAATTTTTCCTGCCCCGTGCGGGGCGGTCGCGGGTAGTTTTCCGAGCATGGCGAGAGATTTCAGCCAGCGTTGGATCACTCTGATCACCCTGCTTGGCAGCGGCGGCCTGGTCGTTCTGCTGTTCTGGTCCTACTGGGCGTTCGGCAGCCAGCTTGCCTTGGCGCAGGGCGCGGACAGCGCCATGGACGTTGTAACCGCCGGGGTGCTTGCATGGACCGTCGCTGTCTCCGCCCAGACTCCCGACAAGGAACATCCCTTCGGGCACTCGCGCGCCGAGCCCATAGGCGGCCTGGTAGTGGCGGTCATCGCGGGAGTGCTGGCCGTTGAGGTGGGAAGAAACGCCGTCGAAGCGTTGCTTGCCCGGGAGTCGCTGCGGATTGACTGGCTGTTGGTGGCGGTGTTCGGCGCTAAATCGGCGTTCAAAACCTGCGTGTTCCTGTTTTCGACCGGCGCCTTCCGTCGCACAAGGAGCCCGGCCATGAAGGCCCTGGCGGTTGACGCCCGCAACGACGTGCTGGTAAGCGTGCTGGCCATCACCGGCTTCTTCGGAATGCGGGCCGGGTACCCGACTCTCGACGCATGGCTGGCGTTGCCGGTGGCGGCGTGGATCGCCTGGACCGGGTTCGAGCTCGCGCGCGACAACATTCGCTACCTGATGGGTGAAGCCCCTCCTGAAGAGCGCCAGGAAGAGCTGCGCAGGCTTGCCCAGACCGTCGAGGGCGTAGTGGCCGCCCACGATCTGCGCGCCCACTTCCTGGGAACGATGTTGCAGGTGCACGTGCACATCGTGGTAAAGCCTGACATCAGCGTCCTGCAAGCCCACGACATCGGCGAGGCCGTACGCATGCGCATCGAGAAGGAAGAAGACGTCGGCATCTGCTCCGTGCACATCGACGTCAAGTGAACCGAAAGCGATGCGCCTGAAGATAGGTTGTTGCTAATGTGCTGTTCAATCAGTCCCGGACACTCCAAGCTGCCGCCATGATGAGCTTTCCTCCACCATCTGACTTCAACGGCCCCCACGCGGAAAATCTTGCCGGCTGCGTGGACCTCCACATGCATTCGCGGCACAGCGACGGCGCCTGCGAGCCGGATTACCTGGTGGAATGGGCGGCGGCTCTGGGCCTCAAGGCCATCAGCCTGACCGACCACGATACCACCCGCGGCATCAAGCGGGCCATCCAGCGTGGGCGAGAACTCGGCGTCGAGGTCATTCCCGGCGTAGAAATCAGCGTGAAGCTGAACGGCGGCACGTTCCACCTGCTGGCCTACCACTATGACCCCGACGACGCGGGCTTTGAGGCCACCCTGCGCGAGATTGCCGACAAGCGCGAATCCCGCAACCGCAAGATCGTGCAATCGCTGACCGAGCACGGTATGCCCATCACCTATGACGAAGTGCTGGAGGAGGCCGGCGAGGCCGTGGTCGGCCGTCCGCACATCGCGGCAGTGCTGGAACGCAAGGGCTGGGTGGCCTCGCGCCAGGAAGCCTTCGATAAGTGGATCGCCGATGACGGCCCCTGCTACTTCGAGAAAGATACCTTTGGGCCCGAAGAGGCCCTGAAGTTCGTGCGCAAGCACAAAGCCGTTCCGGTAATCGCCCATCCAATCTGGCTCAACCGCGGCGGCCTGGACAAAACCGAGGAGTATCTCAAGCAGCTCAAGGCCTGGGG
The DNA here is from genome assembly GCA_020638635.1 of Planctomycetota bacterium. Classification (GTDB taxonomy): domain Bacteria; phylum Planctomycetota; class UBA8742; order UBA2392; family UBA2392; genus JACKID01. Next base: position 354,649 of record JACKIE010000002.1, on the reverse strand, counting down.
CCTGCTGGGCCTGGAAGCGATCTACCCCGACCACGACCAGGTCTGGACCGCGGGCCTGATCGAGATCGCCCAGCGCCTCGGGCTGATCGTCACCGGCGGCAGCGACTTCCACGGCGGGCGAACCAAGCCGCACACCACGTTGGGCCACGGCGAGGGCGGCGGATTCCGGGTGCCGGCGACGGTGCTGGAGGGCCTGCAGGCCGCGCGCCAGGCGGCGCAGGAGAACGCGGCCGCATGATCGAGAGCATTCACGGGGAGTATGCCATACGAGAGGTCGGCCTGACGCCCGAAGAGCTGGCGCCGCTGGCGGCTCTGCACCATGAGGTACAGCCCTCGCGCCTGTACGCTACGCGCGGGAAGCAGGAGAAATTCCTGCAGGAGCTGCGCGAAGGACTTGAGGGACGCGATGCTCTCGTGCTGGCGGCGTTTGACCCCGACGGCCGGCTGGTGGCCTACAAGCTGGGCTATCGCACCGGCAATCGGCGCGAGTGCTTCTATTCGTGGCTCGGTGGCGTGCATCCATTCCACCGGCGCAAGGGCCTGTATCGTGCACTGACCCGGCTACAACACGGCTGGGCGAAGCAACAGGGCTTCCAGTACATCGAGACCCACACCTGGGGCGACAACCCGGGCATGATGATCCTCAACCTGCAGGAGGGCTTCATCGCCTCGGGCTCGCTCAGCGCCGTGGACCGGCCGGGTACCCGCATCATCATGCGCAAGTTGCTGTAGCGGAGCAGCCGCCGGATCGCGTACAATCACCGCGCGTAGACACGGCAGAAGCCACCGGAGTGCACCATGCGCCATTGCATGCTTGCCGCGCTTACGCTGTTGCTGGCCACGCCGCTGTACGCGCAGCAGCAACCCACAGCGGCTGAGATGGCCTTTATCTACGAGCTGAACCGGGCGCGCAGCGACCCCCAGCTTTATGACACCGAGAACAGCCTGGGCGGCATCCTCAACGGAGTCGCCGCGCAGCCGCCCCTGGCCCTGAACATGAACCTGGTGCAGTCGGCGCGCTTTCATGCCAACGAGATGGCCGTCAACGGCTACTTCGCGCACCAGAGCGCCGTGACCGGCGACTGGCCGAACAAGATGGCGCGCGACGCGGGCTACCCGCTGGTCAGCAGCTGGACGAACGACGCGAACTACATCGAGTCCCTGGCGGCCCGCTATTCATCAAGCGCTTCGGTCAGTTACTCGGCGCCCGAGGCGCTTAAGGCGCTGATCATCGACGCCGGCATCAATCCGCCAGGCCACCGCATCCATTTGCTGGGAATGGACGCCTTCAGCGCAGCCTTTCGCGAAGTCGGCACCGGCTACGCCCAGGGCATCGGCGTCGGTTGGCCCAGCGGCGCCTACTGGGCCATCCACACCGGGCGCCGCGACAGCGACCCGGTCTGGCTGACCGGCGTGGTGTACAACGACGCCAACAGCAACGGCCGCTACGACCAGGGCGAGGGCCTGTCCGGCGTGAACATCAGCGCAACAGGGCCCGCTACCAAGAACACCGTGTCTGTCACCGGCGGCGGCTGGTCGATTGACGTCACGGCCGGCACCTGGAACCTGAGCTGCAGCGGCGGCGCCTTCGTCGGTACAGCCACGGCGGTGGCCAACGTGACCACCGCCAACGTGGCTGTTGACTTCAAGAGCGGCACGGCGCTGGGCGAGGTTAACTTCGGTAACCAGATCGCGAACCCGCCCCCCAGCGGCTCGTCCGGCTCAAGCGACGACGGCGGAGGAGGCGGCTGCACCTCCGACGCGGGCGCAAGTCCGGCATGGTGGCTGCTGCTGGTGGGCGTGACCGGACTGAGCTATTCGCTGCGAAAACGCAAAGCACGTGCATTGTCCGCTTGCGCCGGAACGCAAGACGGATAGAATACTCATAGTGACCCCGAGTCCGCTGCAATCGGCCTGCACACCCCTTCGGCCGCAAGTGGAGTCGAATATGAACAAGGCAGTATTCCTGTTGGCTGCAGCCGCCTTCCTGGCGCTGTCGGGCTGCACACTCTTCCAGGACGACGTGTACAAGGCCCAAGCGGGCTACTACATGAGCGACAACTTCGCTTCTGTGGAAGACGCCATCCACGACGAATTTGCGGAACGCTTCGGCAAAGACGCCGTTTTCCGCCCCGACGTCGAATGGAAGTACAACAACTGGACGGTGATCTCGGATCAGCGCGCCGTCGGCGTTGACAAGTATCGCACGCGGATCACCGCCTATCCGCAGCTCGATGCGGACGGCATGTATGAGCCGGTTGTGATCGTGAAGCAGGAAGTCTACACGGGCTACGGCTACGGTTCGCGGGGCGGCCCTACTGCCATGTACTCCGGAAAATGGAGTGAAGCCGGGCGCGACGTGCACCTGGAATCGGAGCTTTCCAACGCCATTTACAACCGGCTGCACAACGGCAGCAAGAAATCCGCCGAAGGCGGCGGCCAGTAGAACGTGAATCTCCTCCTGCGCATCCGAACCGGGACGCCCCTATCCCAATGGGCGTCCCGTTTGCTTCTCGCCTGCCTGCTCAGCGGCGCCGCGCCGCTGTTTGCTGACGGACCCGAGGTTGCAGCGCCGAACTGGCTTGCCAAGGCGAAGTCCGCGCTGGCGGCGGGCTCACCAGATTGCGTAAGCCACGCGACCCAGGCGCTCAAGTCGGACCCCAAAGGCGCCGTCGAGAACCGCCAAATGGCGCTTGTCATGTCCTGGGCAGGGCACTTCGAAGACGCAGCCCGCTACCTGCGAAGGGCTCTCGCCGCGGACCCCAACGCGCTGCTGAACCAACCTAAGCTGGCCACGCAGATGCCCGTAGCCGACCTGCGCGCACGGTTGAACCAGCTGGCCCCCAAGGCTGAGGACGCCCCGGAACTCTGCTTCCTTACCGGTGCTTTGCTGTTGCTGGACGGCGACCGCCCCCGTGCGTTGGCATTCCTGGTAAGGGCGGAAGAGCTAGCGGGCACCGATGGCCAGGCATCACGCTTGCTCAACGAGAAGGAAGGCGACCGCAACGAACTGCGCGGATTGGCGGCCTTGCGCGCCGGCGAGTGGGATGAAGCCCAACGCTCATTCATGTTTGCAGCGCTGGATGCCCCGGGCGCCGCCGAGTACCACGCCGGCTTGGTTGTGGCGCTGGCCGCCGCGAATGAAGACGCGATGGCGATCAAGTTGGCAGACGGCGTCTACGCGCGCTATCGATTGGAAACCCTGATGCCCTGGCTGCGGCAGCTGAAAGTCACCGGCGAGGCCGTCGTGCAGGCGGCTGAACGCCTGGCCAAGGCAGAAAACGCGGGACTGGCGCATCACCGGCTTGCGGCGCTGCTGTACTTCGCGGGCGGGTGGTACCGCAGCGCGCGCGAGGCAGGCGTTCAGGCGCTGCTGTTGGACAAACTTGACGACTTCACACACGACTTGCAGACGTGGATGGAGCAGCAGCACCTGAGCGATGACCCCCAGGGTGTGAAACTCCCCGCAACCGATACAGACGAGCCGAAACAGGCGCCGCCCGCGCAAGAGTCCGTGCCGCCCACGGTAGAGGGCGCGCGAAAACTGATCCGCCGCGGGGATTACACCGAAGCGCTGAAGGTCCTCGACCATTTCACTACGGAGCAGGCGGAGGCGGAGATCTACCAACTGTTGTTCGTGGTGCTGGTCGGCCGGGGCGAACTCTCCGATGCCAGCGCTGCCTTCCAGGCCTGGTTCATGAAGGAAGCCGACGCCGAGCGAATGAAGCTGAACGCGTTGCGCGAAATGTTCGGCAGCCGGGAGCTGTTCGAAGCCTGGCGCCGTCAGATCACGCTGGTACGCGACGCCGATCCCAACGTGGGCTTGCCACGCCTGCTGAACTGTTATGTCGAGATTACGAGGGGACGTTACGCCAGCGCACGCGACGAACTGGTGGTGGCGAAGATCGAATCTCCCGCGAACCTTACCGTACAGGCGCTTGACCGGTTGCTGCAGCAGGCGCAGTACCAGAGCGACGTGACGCCAGGCGGCATTCCGGACGACCCCTCCCCCACCGTGCTGCGCGGAAAAGCTGACCGGGAGTTCCGCGCTGGCAACTTCGACGCAGCCAAGGCCGCCTACCTGCAAGCCATGGAGGCCGACTCCACGCTTCCGTACCTGACAGCCGGGCTGTTGCGGTGCTACTTCGCCCTCGGCGACTACGACAACGCTGTGCGGCAGTTGCAACTGCTTTTCACGGAGCAGGGGATGGCCGAAAAGCAGACCCGCGACTTTTCGCTGCTGCTTGAAGCAGGCTACGACAGCCAGGAAGTGTTCCGCTCACATCTGGATGCGCTGATTGCGGAGTGTGAGATGCGCCCCCTGAGCACCACTCCCTGGCTGCTCTACGGGGTGATCCAGTGCACACGCAACGAGTTCAAGGCCGCGCGCGACGCTCTGCAGATATGGTACGACAACGACACCAGCAAGCAGCGCGACCCGGTCTTGCTGAAGTTTTACGAGTACGCCAGGAAGCGCGCGTCTTGATCAGCGCGCTACACACCTATACTCGCCAGCATGAAGCTCAAGTCCGTCCCCGAAGATTTCGTAGTGGAAGAAGTCAGCGACTTTACACCCAACCCCGGCGGCCGCTTCTTCGTGTATGCGCTGGAAAAGCGCTCATTGGCGACTCTCGAGGCGCTGCACATCATTGCGCGTCATGCCGGCGTGCGCGAACGCGATCTGTCGGCAGCAGGCCTGAAGGACAAGCATGGCTTGACGCGTCAACTGTTCAGCTCTACGCGCGCGCTGCCTGTGTTCAGTGACGAGCGGCTGAAGCTGAGGCTGGTCGGCAAGAGCGTCGAAAAGCTCACCGCGGGCTCGATCCTGGGCAACCGTTTCACCATCACGCTGCGCAACCTGCGAGAAGACGTGATCGCTCGCCTGCCTCGAAACGTCAATGAGATACAGCGCTTCGGACTGCCCAACTACTACGACAACCAGCGCTTTGGCGGCATTGCACACGGGCGCGGGTTCATCGGCCGCGCCCTGGTGTTGGGCGACTTCGAGCAGGCCCTGCGCCTGCACCTCGCGGCGCCTCACCGCAAGCAGAGCCTTACCGACAAGAGCAACCGCAGGCTTGCGGACCAGTTGTGGGGTGACTGGCACGCGCTGCACAAGCGCATGAAGCGCAGCCCGGAGCGCGCGCTGGTCGAATACCTGAAGAGCCATCCGGACGACTGGGCCGGCTGCTTTGAGCGCATCACCCCCTCGCTGCGCAACCTGTTCGTGGCCGCCTACCAGAGCTGGCTGTTCAACGAAACGCTGCGCCGCATGGTCGAGGCGTCCGCCCCGTTCGAGCATGTCAAGTACAAGGCCGGCATGTTTGCTTTTTACCGCAATCTGCCGGAAGAGCTGCTGGCGCGCTGGCGAGACGTTGAGTTGCCGCTGCCGGGCCCTGGCACCAGACCGGATGACTTCCCGGATGCCGCGCCGCACCTGCGGGCGGTGCTCGAAAGTGAGGGCATCTCACTGGAACAGCTGTCTCTGCCGGACCTTGAGCGCACGGGTTTCAAGGCTTCTACGCGCAGGGCGCTGCTGTGGCCGAAAGACCTGCAGTTGGGTGAATTGCAGGCGGACGAGCTCAACCCCGGAGCTGAGAAAGTTGTGGTGAAGTTCGAACTCGGGCGCGGCAGCTTCGGCACCATGGTGACGCGCAGGCTGGGAATCTGAGCTTACAGCTGGTCCATGGCGTCCCGCACGTCAGGGTCATCGAGATCGACCTTGTCTTTCAGGTCGTGTCCCTTGGTCAGGTCTTCTACCACCGCATACTCACCATTGAACCAGCGTCCCAGGTCGATCACCTTGCAGCGTTCGCTGCAGAACGGCAGCCACGGGTGCTGCTGCGCGTTCGCGTAGCTGAACTTGCGCTTGCACTCAGGGCAACGTTTCTGGTGGCAGGTGGCCATGGCTTAAGCATGGCGGCGCCGGCGCCGACCGCAATAGTGCGTCGGCTACTTCTTCGACGCCGGCTTGCTCTCCGTCCTGGTCTGTTTAGTCTCGGCCGGCTTGGATTCCGGGTTGGCCTCGGCCTTTGCAACGGGCTTGGACTCACCACCCTCGGCCGGCTTGGACTTCTTCACATAGTCCGTTTCGTAGAAACCGCTGCCCTTGAAGATGGGCTGCATGCCGCTGCCGATCAGGCGCTTGAGCTTCAGCTTGCCGCACTTGGGGCACTTGCGCAGCGCCTTTGCGGTCATGGTCTGGAATTCTTCGAACTCATGGCCGCAGGCTTCGCACTTGTAGTCGTAGGTAGGCATGTTGACGTCTACTTCTTGTTGACCTGCACCTTGCTTGCGCGCAGCACGCGGTCGTGCAGCCTCCAGCCGCGCTCGAGTTCCATGGCGACCGCGTTGTTCTCAAGCTCCGGGTTGCTGGTGGTCATCAGCGCCTCGTGCACGGCCGGGTCAAACGGCTGCCCCAGCGCTTCAATGGGCGTGATGCCGTGGCGCGCGAGGGCATCGACGAACATCTTGTTCGTCAGTTCCACGCCTTCCGCCAGGGCTTTGAAGTCCTTGGTCTGGGCCGTGGCTTGCAGGGCGCGGGCCAGGTTGTCCAGCACCGGCAGCAGCTCGCGTGTCAGGGCGCCGGCTGCGTACTTCAGGTCGTCCTGCGCTTCGCGCTTGATCCGCTTGATGGCGTTGTCCATCTCCGCCTGGGAGCGCTTGGCGACTTCCAGCCAGTGCTCGGCCTTGGCGGCTTGTTCCGCCAGTGCCAGCAGTTCTTCGTCGCTGAGCTTGCGCAGCTTCTTGGCTCGCTTGTGCGGCGGAAGCTGCTCGTCGCCTGCGATCTGCTCGCCATGAAGGGCTTCCTCCGCCGTGTCCAGCGCGTCCTTGTCGTGCAGCGCTTCCTCGGCCTCGTGGCCCTCGTGAGGCTCGCCTTGCGGGACTACTTCATCGTGTTTTTCTTTGGCCATCTTCACGTTCCTGAACGCCTTGGGGCGTCCGGCCGCGCGCTTGCGCTTGCGGCTTCTGTTCCTATTTGCTGAACAGCTTCTTGAACTTGTCCATGAACGACTTGCGTTCCGGGGTAATGTTCTGTTCTTCTGTTTCCGCGTACTCGCGCAGCAGGCGTTCCTGCTCCTTGGTTAGTTTGCTGGGGACTTCCACCACCACTTCAACCAGTTGGTCGCCGCGGCCGTAGCCGTCCAGTTTCGGGAAGCCTTCCCCCTTCATTCGCAACACCTGGCCGGCCTGTGTGCCGCCGCTGACTTTCAGTTCTTTGCGCCCGCGCAAGGTGGGCACTTCCAGTTTCGCGCCCAAAGCCGCCTGGGCAAAGCCGATTGGCAGTTCCAGGTAAACGTCGGCGCCCGCGCGTTTGAACAGCGGGTGCGGGCGGATGTGCACCTCGCACAGCAGGTCGCCCGGCGGGCCGCCCTGCTCGCCGCTTTCGCCTTCGCCGGCGATGCGCAGCGTCATGCCGTCCTCGATACCGGCCGGAATCTTTATAGTGATCTCGCGTTCTTTCAGCTTGCGACCGGTGCCCTGGCAAGACGGGCAGGGGTCGCTGATCACTTCGCCGCGCCCGTGGCAGCGTGGGCAGGAACTGCGCATGCTGAAGAAACCGGCGCTGGTCATCACCACTCCGGCGCCCTGGCACTGGGGGCACTGGCTGGGACTGGTGCCGGCCTTGGCACCGCTGCCGCCGCAGTCATCGCAGGCTTCGGCACGGCGCAGGCTGATCGTCTTCTCGGCGGGTTCGACGGGGTCGCCGAATTCAAGCTCAATGGCGCAGCGCAGGCTTGCACCGCGCCTGCCGCGAGTGCGCGTGCGGGTGCTGCCGCCAAAGAAATCGCCGAACACGCTGCTGCCGCCGAAGATTTCACTGAACGCGGAGAAGATGTCCTCCACGTTGGCAAAGCCCGCGCCGCCGAATCCCGGGCCGGAGTGGCCGAACTGGTCGTACTGGGCACGCTTGTCGTCGTCGTTCAGGACGCCGAATGCTTCGGCCGCTTCCTTGAAACTGGTCTCGGCCTCGGTGTCGCCGGGGTTGCGGTCAGGGTGGTACTTTAGTGCCAGCTTGTGGTAGGCCTTCTTGATCTCGGCCTTGGAAGCGTTCTTGGCGACACCAAGGACTTCGTAGTAATCACGTTTTGCCATAGTGTCGACGGGCTATTTTGGATTGCCGATTTTGGATTTTGGATTCACTGCCAAATGCCCGCTTCGGTCGCGAGATCTGCAGCTCTCTCAGCGCATTCAGGCCAATCAAGCTTTGGGTCGGCAATATCGACGCGTTTGCCGTCCAACCAGAGGCGGCCCTTGGAAGCCACGGCCGTACCGGAATCGTCAACGACAACTACCGAACCCTTCCGAACTTCAGTCACGCCTGACTTCATCTCAATCCAAAATCTAAAATCCAAAATCGAAATTCATCTCTTGCGGCGCACCACGCCGGCCTCGGCGTCGTACAGCTCCCAGCCCTGGCCGGACAACTCGTTGAGTTTGCGCAGGCTGTTGATCTGCCGGTCGAAGTTAGTCTGGCCCTGCTCGTAGACGAACACGTGGGTCTCAAGGTACTTCTTGTCGTCCGCGCTGCCGGCCCAGCGGCTGACGTCGATCTCGTAGCTTTCGAGGCGCGGCACGCCGACCAGGTAGCCGTACTCGTAGCCGCCGGCCTCCTGGGCGCCGACTTCATCACCGCTGAGCGCCGTGCCGACGAGCACCGCCGCCACCAGCAGAACAATCGCACCAACACCCGCCATGACCGTGGTTTTCATTTGCTGCTCCTTTTCAGGGACCTCCCTGAAACAGCTTTGGCGACCTGTTGGTTCCCGCTTTTCCCCCACAAGCGTCAAACCCTACGCCGTGGCGCCGCTTACTTTGCTTTCCTTCTTCTTCAGGTCGGTGACCAGGGTGTTGGTGGTCAGCATCAGGCCCGCGATGCTTGAGGCGTTCTGGATCGCGCATCGAGCCACCTTGGTCGGGTCCAGGATTCCTGCTTTCAGCATGTCGTCGTACTTGCCATCCAGCGCGTTGTAGCCGTCGGTGGGCTTCTTCGACTCCTTCAGGGTTTCGACGATGTAGCTGCCGTCGTGGCCGGCGTTGTCGGCGATCTGGCGGCACGGCGCTTCCAGCGCATCCGCCAGCACGTCGGCACCCACGCGCTCATCGCCCTTGAAGCTTGCCGCGCGGATTGCCTGGCTGCAGCGCAGGTAGGAAATGCCTCCACCCGGCACCACGCCCTCCTGCTTGGCGGCCTTGGTGGCGTTGAGCGCGTCCTCAACGCGGTACTTGCGCTCCTTCATTTCGGCCTCGGTGTGGCCGCCGACGCTGATTTCCGCCACGCCGCCGGACAGCTTGGCCAGGCGCTCCTGCAGCTTTTCCTTGTCGTAGTTGCTGGTGCTGGCGGCGATCTGGCTGCGCAGGCTCTCGATGCGCGCTTCGACGTCCTTCTTCTTGCCCGCGCCCTCGATCAGCGTGGTGCTGTCCTTATCCACGATCAGGCGCTTGACGGTGCCCAAGTGGCCGAAGTCTACGTTCTCAAGGCTGATGCCCAGGTCCTCGGTGATGCTGGTGCCGCCGGTCAGCACGGCGATGTCGTCCAGCATGGCCTTGCGGCGGTCGCCGAAGCCGGGAGCCTTCACGGCCGCCACGTTCAGCATGCCGCGCAGGCGGTTCAGCACCAGCATGGCCAGCACTTCGTTCTCGATGTCTTCGGCGATGATCAGCAGGGGCGCACCGGTCTGGGCCACGCGCTCGAGGATCGGCACGATTTCGCGCACCCCGCTGATCTTCTTTTCGTAGATCAGCACCTTGCAGTTCTCGTACTCGACCGTGAGCTCGTTGGCCTTGTTGATGAAGTAGGGGCTCATGTAGCCCTTATCGAACATCATGCCGTCAACGAAGGTAAGCTCGTTATCGACGCCCTTGCCTTCCTCGATGGTGACCACACCCTCTTCGCCGACGTGGTCGATGGCGTCGGCCATCAGCTTGCCGATCTCGGCGTCCTGGTTGGCGCTGATGGTGGCGACGGCCTTCAGCTCTTCCTTGTTCTTGATTTTCTTGCTGTTCTCGGTCAGCCAGTTGACCGCCACCTCGGCTGCCTTGTCGATGCCGCGCTTGACGTCCTGCGCATTGTGGCCCTGGGCCACCATCTTGAGGCCCTGCTGGACGATCGCGTTGGCGATCACGGTTGCCGTGGTGGTGCCATCGCCGGCTTCGTCGTTGGTTTTGCTGGCAACTTCCATCACCAGCTTGGCACCCATGTTCTCGAAGGGGTCCTCGAGCTCGACGTCCTTGGCGACAGTTACACCGTCATTCACGACCAGCGGTGCCCCGAAAGACTTCTGCAGGATCACGTTGCGGCCGGCGGGGCCCATGGTGGCGCTGACGGCCTTGGCGAGTTTCTGCACGCCGTCGGCCAGCTTGCGGGAAGCTTCCACGTCGAAGAGGATCTGTTTGCTCATGGATTGGTCCTTGGTCCTGGTGCGGCAGTTCGTGCTGCCGTCGCCTGTTCAACCGCAATTACCAATCACCAATTACCAGTGATTCATGGGCGAGGAGTTTGCCCGTTCATTGGTTATTGGTAACTGGTTATTGGTCAATTGCTGCTCCGTTGGTTACTCGATGATCGCGAGGATTTCAGCCTCGCGCAGGATCTTGTGTTCTACGCCGTCAAGCTTGACGTCGCTGCCGCTGTACTTGCCGAACATTACGATGTCACCCTTCTTCACGCTGGGCTCAAGGCGCTTGCCGCTGCGCAGGGTACGGCCGGGGCCTACCGCGACGACCTCTCCGCGCAGGGGTTTTTCCTTGGCGCTGTCAGGCAGCACGATGCCGCCGGCGGTCTTCTCTTCAGCTTCGTGGGGCTTCACGATGATGTTGTCGTCGAGTGGGCGAAGTTTGGTTGCCATGTGTGTCTCTCCGTGTCCGGGCGCGCGTGCGCGCCTGCAAGTTCCCTGAGTTTCGGTTCGACGCGGCTGGCCGCGTCGTCCCCGCCCTCTCGGGCGGGGCTCTAGTAGTCCATTCCTTCGTCGTCGTGGCCCATGTCGGCGGGTGCGTCTTCCTCGGCCTTGGTGATGATGGCGTCGGTGGTGAGCATCAGGCCGGCGACGCTGGCGGCGTTCTGCAGGGCGCTCTTGGTGACCTTGAGCGGGTCCACGATGCCCATGTCGTACATGTCGCCGTACTTGTCGGTCAGCGCGTTGTAGCCGTAGCTGGCGCTCTTCTCATTCAGCACGTTGCGCGCGATCACGCTGCCGTGCTTGCCGCCGTTTTCGGCAATCTGGCGGATGGGGCGGCCGAGGGCGGCCTTCACAATTTCCACGCCGGTCTGCTCGTCGGCGATGTCCAGCTTCAGCTTCTCGAGGGCGACTGACGCGCGCAGCAGCGCCACGCCGCCGCCGGGCAGGATGCCGCCGTCAACCTTGTCGGTCGCGGCGCGCACGCTGTGCAGGGCGTCCTCAACGCGGGCCTTCAGCTCTTTCATCTCGGGCTCGGTCGCGGCGCCGACCTTCACCACGGCGATTCCGCCGGCCAGCTTGGCCAGGCGCTCGGACAGCTTTTCCTTGTCGTAGTCGCTGGTGGTAAGGCCGATCTCGCGGCGAATCTGCTCGCAGCGGGTCTTGATATCGGCGGTCTTGCCAGCGCCTTCGATGATGGTGGTGTCTTCGTTGTTGATGACGATCTTCTTGGCGGTGCCGAGTTCCTTGATCTTCACGTCCTCGAGCTTCTCACCAAGGTCCTTCATGTAGGCCTTGCCGCCGGTGAGGATCGCAATGTCCTCAAGCATCGCCTTGCGGCGGTCGCCGTAGCCGGGCGCCTTCACGGCGCACACGTTGATCACGCCGCGCAGCTTGTTGACCACCAGGGTGGAAAGCGCCTCCCCCTCGATGTTCTCGGCAATGATCAACAACGGGCGGTTGGCCTTGCTGACCTGTTCAAGCAGCGGCACCAGGGGCTGGGCGCTGCTGATTTTGTCTTCGTACACCAGCACCAGCGGCTTCTCGAACTCGCAGATCATTTCCTCGGCGTTGTTGACGAAGTGCTGGCTGAGGTAGCCGCGGTCGAACTGCATGCCTTCCACCACGTCCACCACCGTCTCGGCGGTCTTGCTCTCGTCCACCGTGATGACGCCATCTTTGCCGACCTTTTCCTGGGCGTCGGCGATGATCTTGCCCACGCGTTGGTCGTTGTTCGCGGCGATGGTCGCCACGTAGGCGACTTCCTTTTTGCCCTCGACGGGCCGCGCCATCTTGTTCAGTTGCTCGATGGTGGCATCCACGCCGGCCTTGATGCCCCGGTAGATCGCCGTCGCGTTGCGCCCGCTGATCACGTGCTTCAGGCCTTCGCTGTAGATCGCGTGTGCCAGCAGCGTGGCGGTGGTGGTGCCGTCACCGGCAACGTCGCTAGTTTTGCTGGCGACCTGCTTCACCATCTGCGCGGCGCAGTTTTCGTACGGGTCCTGCAGCTCGATTTCCTCGGCCACGGTGACACCGTCCTTGGTGATGTTCGGGGCGCCCCAGCCCTTGTCCAGCACGGCCGTGCGGCCCTTGGGGCCCAGGGTGCTCACGACGGCGCGGGCGAGCTTTTCGATGCCTTTGGCCAGTTTTTCGCGGGCGTCAACGTCGAAGACGATTTGCTTGGCAGCCATGTATCAGCCTCTCGTTTGAATGGGTCGAACTCGTCGGCCGGGTTGTGCAAACACGGTGCCAACGAACTGCCTGTTTGCCGGCATGAGGATGTGAGTGCAAGTATTTGTTGTGTCGATGTTTAGGACCTTCGCCAAGTCCGTGCAAAGTGGCACAACGCCTTTCGCCGCCAATGTGACAGCCGGATTTTGGTGGTGAATAGACGTCTGCCAATCGGGCAGGCCGAGGTTCACTACGACCCGGCCATTTTCGTAAATGGTCGTTGCAGTTCGTTCCTTGTCCGTATCATGAAAAGGCTTGTGACGAAGGAGATGACCGTGACCCGACTTCTGCTGTGCGCCCTGCTGTTCGCACCCTGCCTCGCCGCTGAGGCCACCATCACCAGCATTTTCAAAGAGCCGGTCGTCGGCAAGATCACCAAGCTGGACGTGCAAGGACGCCTGGAAGTCGAAGTCAAAGGCAGTGAAGTGCCCGAACGGGTACCCCTGGATGAAGTCGAAGAGGTTTCATTCGGCTTCAAGGGCGATGAGCGCAAACCGGAAGAAGCACCCCTGCGCGTCTACCTGGTCAACGGCGACATCCTTCATGGCTCGGCTGAAGACGGCCCCGCTGACGACGAAGACGTGTTTCTGCTCAAGGGCACTCGTTTCGGCACGTTGAGTATCAGGCTGGACACCGTCAAACGCATCGAAGTCGTGCGCAACGTGCAGCCAAACGTGCTGCCGGAGCTGGATCCTGAAGCCAAAAAGCCCCACGACATCAGTTACTTCGCCGATCCCGTCGAGGCGGACCCATCAGCCGAGTTGGTCCGCGTGGTCAAAGATGGTTTGTGGCTGTACAACGAGCACCTGGATGAAGACAACCTCGCCGGCAACAAGTTCCCGTGGACTCGGATCCGCGGCGTCGTGTGTTACCGCGGCGACTACAAACCTTACGACAAGCTGATGGCCATAAGCACGCTGCGCGACGGCAGCGTACTGACCGGTGTCGTAAAAAAGTGGGGAGACGGCAAGCTGACCGTCGAGCACACCGTGCTCAAGAAGGAAGTCCTGTTGGAGGAAAACGCCCTGATCAGCGTAACCATGAAGAACGGGCGTTACGTCTACCTTAGTGACATCGAGTTCGGCGAGAAGCCGGATGAACGTCCGTTCTACCTGCCGAGCGAGTTCAACTACGACGACTACCTCTTCAAGGTGCGGAAAGACCAGGCTCAGGGGGGCGGTCCGCTAAGCATCCGTGGAAAAGTTTACCCCAAAGGTCTTGGCGTACACGCGATCAGCCGACTGAGCTTCGATCTTAACCGCGGCTACAAACGGTTCCTTGCCGACCTCGGGCTCGACGACAGTGCCGGAGACCTGGGCAGCGTCGAGTTCAAGGTCTATGCGGATGGAAAGCTGGTTTATGAGTCGGGTGTGCTCCGCCGCACTACTGGTGTTAAGGCGATCGACCTCGACGTGCTCAACGTCAGCAAGCTGGTGCTTGAAGTTACCGCAGCCGACAATGCTGACATCCAGGACCGCGCAAACTGGGCCAACGCCAAGCTGGTGCGCTAGTTCGTAAGCGCCCGTTTTCGCGTGAGGACTCGCAACCGCCCGTGACTACACCTGACACGGCCTCCGATTGAGCGACGAGACATGCATGACAAGCGCATCCCCTACCTTGCCGCTCTGCTGGTATTGATCCTGGCCGGCCTTGCCGTGGCCCTTGCTCTCTTCAACACTCGGCAAGTTGAAACAAACTCCACGCGCGTTGCCGTTGACAAGTCGCCGTTTGACAAGCCGACCGACAGGATCGCACCGACGACGAGGACCGATTCACCGGCCTCTCCAGGGGAGAGCCCCGATAAACAGACCGGACCTGAACGGCCGGTTGAGAAACCGGTTATCCGCGTCGAGCTGCAGGCCAGCGTCAGCGGTGTGGCGACCGACTTCTTCGATGAGCCGGTGGGTGGCGTCACACTCACGTTGCTTGCCGAAGACACCAACGACGTCAGCGGACCCACCGCAGTGACGGACAGTGAGGGCGTGTTTCACTTCGAACTGCCCCTGTACGAAGGCGTCAGCTATTTCGTGGCGTGCCTGCAGGAGGACAAGGCGCTCACGGCCACGTCGCCGTTCACCATCGAGAAGGACAGACCGGTCGAGGGCCTTCAAATCAAGGTCTTCGCCCCAGCTCGCGCCACGGGCGTTGTGCTGAATGGCGATACCCGTGAACCGCTCGAAGGCGTGAAGATCGAGCTGGATGGCCGCGACGAACGCATCACTCGCCTTGGCAAGCTGCTGGGCCGCGTGCGGCCGGTTGAGAGCGGCGCCGACGGCCAGTTCGCGCTTGAGCGCATGGCGCCCGGGAAGTACCTGGTGCGAGCCCGTAAGCAAGGCTGGATGGCCAACGACTTCAACCCCGTCACCCGCGCCGTGCAGGAAATGGCGCTTGACGAATTCGCCAACCTGGAGTTGCTGCCGTTCATCCTGGTGCAGGCCGGCATCGTGGAAGGGCGGGTGCTGCGCAAGTCGGACAAGTCCCCCATCGTCGGCGCCAATGTTGAACTCAGCACCGTGCTGGGCGGCAGTCTCGATTCGGTTGTCACTGACTCCGAGGGCAAGTACCGCTTCGAAAACGTACCGCCCGGAATGGGCGGCGACCAGGGTCCCGGCGCGGGCGTCGGCGGCATGGCCGTGCGAGCCACGGCCTCTGGCTTTGCCATCGCGACCCGCGACTTCCGCGTGCGCAGCGGGCAGACCCGCAGCGGGCTTGACCTGCTGTTGGACGACGGCTGCATTGTGAGCGGCACGGTGCTCGACAACAAGTCGAACCCCCTTGCCGGCGCGCGCGTGTATTACAACGATACCCGCTTCCTCCAGGGCGGAGAGATGGTGGCGGGCATCACCCTGCCGGAGCGCGCGGTTTCAACCACTACTGACGCGCAGGGCAGGTTCAACTTGGGCAGCCTGCCGCCCGGTGATGTCACCATTACCGCCGCCGCCGAGGGGTTTGCCAACAAGGACGCGAAGTTGACCCTGGTGGTCGGCACGCCGGCCGAGACCACCATCACGCTGGAGCCCGCGGGCTCGATCGCGGGCGTAGTCACCAACGAGCGCGGTGAGCCGATCGAGGGCGTGGCGATCGCGGTCTACGACGCCACCGGTCCCAACGAGCTGGCTTTCATCATGAAGAGTTTCTTCGGCGAAGCGCTGCCTGACCGCGGAGAGAGCACCATGTTCCCCGCCAGCGTGCGCACCGACGCCGAAGGCCGTTATCGCGTGGACGGCCTGAAGAGCGGCGAGCACGTACTGATCGCGAACTCGCGCGACTTCGAAAAGCACATCAGCCCAGCGCTCAAGGTGAAAGCCGGCGAAACTACCCAATACAACATCCAGCTTGCCGTCGGCGGCACCATCTTCGGCCGCGTGTATGACGCGAACAACCAGCCCGAAGCAGGCGTGCCGGTCACGTGCGCCAGCCTGGTCGGACAGTCCGAGGTGCGCGTGCGCACGGCCTACACGGACCGCGGAGGCAACTACGAAATCAGCGGCCTGGCGGCGGGCACCTACACGGTGATACGCAATGAAGGCGATCTCACCAAGCTGATGCTGCCCAACCCGGCGAACCAGGTGAAGGTGGTTACCGGCGAGCGCGTGCAGTTCGATATCTACTCGCAGAAGCCGGGCACCGCTCGCATTTATGGACGCGTGACCCTGGATGGCCAACCATACGCCGAGGGAGACCTGGTGCTGCTGGGAGGCAACTTTACCGGGTTCGCCGCCAACAACACCAAGACTGACGCCTCCGGCAACTACGAGTTCCGCAGCGTCCCCCTGGGCACCTACCAGATCGCCCAGGCCGGCCGCATGATGCCCAGCCTGGTACGCAAGCGTGTGCGCGTAGACCGCGAGGGCGACATCGAGGTCAACGTCGATTTCGTGACGGTCACCATCAGCGGCCGCGTCGAGCTCGAGGGTGGCGGCGTGCCGGAGGGCAACATCCGTGTGCTGGCCAGCCCGGTCAGCCCGGAGGAATCCGACGGCGGCAACGAAGATGAAGATGTCAACAGCCTCGAAATGATGGTGTTCAAGGAAGCACAGGCCGACAAGGAAACGGGCGCCTTCGAGATCACCGGCTTGTCGCCGGGATTCTATCGACTGACCGTGCGCAGCGAAAAGAACGGCATGGCCACGCGCCCCTACCTCAACCTGCGCGCCAGCGTGAAGGGCATCGTGATGACCCTGCCGCGCGAGGGAGCCACGTTGAAGGGCACAGTGAAGGGTCTCGACAATGCTGAAAAGAACACGCCTTTCGGCCTGATCGCCGCGCTGACCATCGAGGACGAGAAAGACAACCCCATCGCGCTGGGCGGATTCGACAATGGCGTGAACCTGACCGACACCAAAGAGTTCACGGTAAAGAACCTGGCCGAGGGCACCTTCACCATCACCCTGTCGATCACCGGCTACACCCCGGTTACCCATGCAGGTGTAAAGTTCACGGCCGGGCAGACCGTTTCGCTGGAGTTCCTGTTCGTGAGCTCGGGCAACGTGAAGGTGAAATTGCTGAACACGGACATCGGCATCCAGTCGGCGTTCGGCCTGGAGTACGACATCGTCAACAGCAAGGGTGAGCCGTTCAAAAAGCGATTTACCTTCCTGGACTTCTTCAATTCGGACGGTAGCGCCAGCCAGAACGCCGAAGAAAATTCGTTCGTGATCAAGGACCTGCCGCCGGAAACCTACACCATCACGCTGAAGCTACCGGGCTACAAGGACGCCAGCGAAAGCTTCACTGTGGTGGCTGGTGAGACCGCGGAGGTCTCCGTACAATTTGAGCCGGAATAGAACCCGCCTGTCCCGCGGTTTCCACACCGGTGCCCATGCGTCTGCCGAACCTTCTGCTAATTGCCGTCTCGCTGCTGGCCGGCTGCACGTCCCAGCAGCGCGAACCGGGCGTGCCGCCCGCGGATGACGGCGGGTCGCGCACCCACGTATCGGACGTCGCCGACGACAGCGCGTCTCTCGACCAGATGCTGGAGCAGGACGACTTTGACCTGCCGCGCGCACTGCTGCTGTTCAGTGAGGAGTACTACCCCGAGTTCTCTGGTACGCGTCACGATGTGGACATCAAAGCCAAGTTGGCGCGGTTTGATGAGTATGCGCGCCAACTGCGCACGGAACTGCGGAAGGACAAGTCCCCGCGCCAGCGCGTTCGCACGTTGGTTGATTTCGTCCACATCAAACTGGGTCTGCGTTTCGACCAGAACGACGCCCGCGGCGAGAACCCCGAGAACCTGTTCTTCGACCGTGTGCTGCAACGACGCTTCGGGTACTGCGTCACCCTGTCGCTGGCCTACCTGGTGTTCGGCCAGGCCGCCGGTTTGGACGTGGCCGGCATGCGCATCCCCGCCCACTTCGTGGTGCAGTTCAAGGACACCGAATCCAACGGCCAACCGTACAAAGTCATCCTCGAAACCACGGACTTTGGCGACACACGCGACGAGACCTGGTACTGGGCTGAACATCGCTTCTCGGCAACTTCAGTCGAGAACCGTGTGTACCTGACGCCCCTGAGCGATCGGGAAATCTTCGGTACCCTGTACAACAACCTGGCAGGTGTCACCTTCGTGCGCGGTAACACGCAACTGGCTATCGAACGCTACAACCGCGCGCTCGAGCTGGCGCCCAACAACGCCGAGTCGATGTACAATCGCTCAGTGCTGCAGCACACTCTCCACAACGACCGCGAAGCGCTGAAAGACCTGAACGAAGCCATCCGCCTCGATCCCAATTTCGTGCTGGCCATGATCGCGCGCGCCGGCCTGCTGTGGGAGGCGGGAGAGCGCGAGCCCGCCCGCGCAGACCTGGCCAACGCCAAGCGCCTGCGCAAGGACTGGCCGCAGCCCTGGATGCTGGAAGGCATGTTCGCCTACGAATCGGGCCAGCTTGACGAGGCGCGCACCGCGTTTTTGAAAGCGCTTGAGATCGATCCAAAGTACAACTCGGCGCACCTTGCGCTGGCGGAACTGGAGCGCCGCGCCGGCAACGACGAGGCAGCACGCAAACACGAGGAAGCAGCCGGGGTGAAACATTGAGCATACCTCAGCCGGATATCATCTCGGGCCGCGACGCGCTGGAAAGCGCCCTGGCCGACACCGGCGTGCATGTGACGCGCACGGACATCGCCGACATTCATCAGCGTGCGCCCCGCTTCTTCGAACAACTGCGGAGCGGCGAGCCCAACGTGGTGATCATCAACGCCGAGAACGTCGGCTCGCTCGACGTGATGACACTGCGCTGGATGTTCCCGGCGGGTGTCACGCCCCTGGTGCTGTGCCCTTCCAACCCGCAGGAGTGCGCGGAACTGGCGACTGTAGCGGTGCAGGCGGCGCGGCTGATTCCCGGCCCGGTATTCCTGCTGCTGGAGCGCCCGGTGGCTGACGCCCTGGCGGTGGTGCTGCCCGAGGAAGCGCCCGAGTTGATGATGCCCGAGCCTCCGCCCCGGGACGCCACGCTGCTCGACGAAACCGAGACGGAGCTGCAAGGCCTGCATGCGCGCCTGGCGCACGGCCCGAAGGGGCTGAAACCCGCCGTGCTGGACCCCTGCCCGCCCGAGCTCGGCAAGCCGGAATGGCTGGTGCTGTCCTTCGGCGCCGCCGCCGTTGCCGCGCAGGATGCCGTCTCGGCCGCGCGTAACGAGGGTCAGCGCGTTAACCTGCTTCGCGTGCGCCAGTTGTGGCCAGTGCCCCAGGGAGAAATCCTGCGGGCGGCCGTGGGCATCAAGCACGTGGTGGTGGCCGAGCGCAACCTGGGCCAGTACGCCCACGAGGTACGCTGCCTGCTGCCGGAGTTGCCGATCGTGGTGGCAGGGCGGGCGGGTGCCGTCACGCCGGAGCTGATCCTTGAGCGCTTGCGGCGCACGCCCAGGTGCTGCTGATGCCGGGCGCACCGTACCTGTACAACGTGACGATCATGCTGAACCGCGGCTCGGAGACGCGGCGCCTGACCAGCAACAGCCACGGCCAGGCCGTCGTAGAGGTGATCACGCACCTGGCGGAGAAGCAGGTGGACGTCTACGCCTGGATGGCGATGCCGGACCACATCCACCTGCTGTTCGGGCGCGATGAGCCGCTGGATGACGTGGACACCTTTGCAGGCCGGGTGAAGCGCCGCATCGACAAGGCATTCGAGCGGCGCGACCTGCACAAGCTTCGCTGGCTGGACGGCTGCACCAGCTACCCGGTCACGCTGGAGACACTGGCACGCGCGCGAGACCACATCATCGCAAACCCTGTGCGCGGGCAGCTGGTATCGAAAACCGAGAACTGGCCGTACTGCGGCACACCGGCGCCCCTTCCGGCGGGCGCAAAACGCGGAGAGCCCCCGCCGTAGCAGGGGCTCTTGCATCCAGCAAAGCTAGTTGCCGCGGCGGCCCTGTCCGGGGCGTCCGTTGCGGCCGTTGTTGTTGCCGTTATCCCGGTTGATGCGCCCGGCGCGATCGATGCTGTTGACCAGCTTCTCGGCGGTCTCGGCGTCCACGTAGCTGCTGAGCGCCGCGATGGTGTTCTGGTTCAGTTCCTCGAACTTGAGCTTGTAAGCCTCATCGTCCACTTCTTCGCCGTCGATGCGCAGGCCGCGCATTTCGCTGGCCAGCTCGGCGCGCAGCTGGGCGTGGGTCACCAACGCGTTGCTTACGTCCGGGATGGAAGCTTCCGCGATGCCCAGGTTGGCTGCCTGGTTCTTCACCAGTTGCGGAACGAACTCCGCGATCTGGGTCTTCTGCTGCTCCAGCTGCTGCAGGCGCTCGGCCTGGGCTTCCAGGCGGCGTTCCTCGGCGCGCTCTTCGGCCACGCGGGTCATCACTTCCCGCACGGCGCTGTCGAACTCGGGTGTCACGGCCGGTGCGGGCGTGACTTCGACGACGTCTTCGCCTTCCGTGGCGGCCGACCTGGGGCTGACGGCGCGGGCCTTCTTTAGCTCATCCAGCTCCTTGCGCAGGGCGGCAAGCTCATCGCTGCTGGAGGCGTCGGCCGGCTTGTCGAGGCGAACTTCCAGCGCGGCGATCTGCTTCTTCAGCTCGGCGATTTCTTCGTCGCGTGTGCCAGCGGCGGGCGCCGGCGCGGCTGTCTCGCCGGCAAGGGGGCCGACTGTGCGAGCCACCTCGCTCGACTGCGCGGGCACGGGCACCAGGCCCAGGATGACGGCGCCAATGGCCGCCCCGCCACCAATCAGGCCGGCTGCCAGCACGGCCAGGAACGTCTTCATCGCAAACCTCCACAGGGACAGATGCACAGATTAACCCTGCAGCTCGGCCCGGGTGTCGGAAAACTCCGGTTTATTCTTTGCCCAGATAGGGCTTGAACACCATCAGGTAGCCGAGTGCCGCGATGGTCTTGCCGTCCTTGATGTTGTTGGCTTTCAGCTGTATGCGCAGGTCGCGGAAGCTGAAGGTCTTCATGCTGATCTCTTCGTCGTCGTCCGGGTTCTTTTCGCCCCCGGTCAGCTCCGTGGCGATGAAGATGTGCATCTTTTCGTCCATGATCCCAGGGCTGGGGTACATGGTGAACAGGTGCTCCAGCTTGCCGGCCTTCAGGCCGGTTTCTTCTTCCAGTTCGCGCGCGGCGCAGGCCAGGGGGTCTTCGCCCGGGTCCAGGGTGCCGGCCGGGATTTCCCACAGCGGGCGCTTGGCGCCGACGCGCCATTGCTCAATCAGCAGCACGCTGTCTTTGTCCGGCATGGGGATGATGCAGGCGGCGCCCGGATGCTCGACTACGTCGCGCACGACTTCTTTGCCCTCGCTGTTCTGCAGGGTCACACGCGCGACCTTGAACAGTGGTCCTTCGAAGACCTGTTCGCGTTTCAGTTGGATCATTGCTGTGCGGCCTTGATTTCAGTGTGGCTGAGAGGGATGTCCGGCCCGCCCGTAAGCTTCAGGCTTCCGCCCGACAAGTCCTCCGCCGACGGCGGCAGAGAATCCCCGGAGGAGGGAATGAACACATACAACTGACGCTCCTCGCCCTTGGCGAGCTCGAACTTGCGGCCGGACTGGGTGAGGCGCAGCTTGCCGGTCGGCGAAGCGGGGCTGGCTGCCTGATCGAGCCACTGGATTTCCCAGCCCTTTTCGGCACCGTCCCGCACCGTGAGTTGCGCGGCATCGACGTCTGCGGGTGCCTCGCCGTCGTTGCGAACAATCAGGAGGTACATGCGGCCATTGCGCTCGATTCCCAGGTCTTTGCGCATCACCTCGGACAGTTGCTCGCGGTAGCTGGGGGCTTCATCTATGTCGCGCAGCACGACGCCCAGGCCGCTGGCTTCGTCGGTACCCGCCAGCATGCCGAACTTCGGGCCGACGGAACTGGTAGGTACATCGACGGGCGGCGGCTCTTTTGAGCCGAAGGGTCGGATGGTGTAGAGCACGTAGAAGAAGAACACCGAGCCCGCGACGGCGCTGAACACCACCAGGATGTTCAACGCCCACTGGGCGCGGCGTGTTTCCAGGCGGCTCTGCTCGAAGCTGACTTCGGGTTCGGGCTTGGTTGCCTCTTCGTCCATCGCGGAAGTTTAGCAAGCGCCGGCCAGTTGTATGCCATGAGAAAAGGCCGCCCGCAGGCGGCCTTTTCCTTGGTGCCCAGTACTACTTGGCGCTGCGCAGCTGATCCAGCAGGTCGGCTACGTCCTTGTGGACTTCGCGCGAGGCCCGCACGACGAGTTGGCCTTTCACGATGGAAACGCTTGCGGCGCCGCCCCAGTCGGCTTCGACGCTCTCTTCAACCATTTCGACAATGTCGTCTACGGTGGGATCGTCCGGCTCATCCCCATAGTCGATGATCGGGCCGCCGCCGCTGTCGTCAGCCGCCCGGAGACGCAGCTTGGGCGCGGGAAAATCAACGATCTTCACGGTGATGTCGCGTACGTCATAAACCTTGGTGGTCACAGCGCCCTGCGCCTTCTCCGCATTGGTGATGTAAAGAACACCGTTCTTGTACATCTTCACCAGCTTGATCTGGTCCAGCACGATGTTCAGGGCATTGCTGGCCTTGACCTCGGCCAGTTCTAACGTGATCACGCGATCGTCCTCATCGACGTCTTCCAGCGCCTTGGAGTCAATCACGATGGTAATGCGTGCTTTCTTCGCGATGTCTTTCACGACTTCGGTGACGTCGGCCTCTTCGTAAGCCAGGCTGTCGATGGTGGTGCTTTCCAGCTGTGATTCGATCTTGCGGTAGGTGGCTTCGTCTTTGTCGTCGCCCGCGAACAGCGGCGCTGACACGAAACCAAGCAACAGTACCAGTGCAGACAGGCGGAACATTCGGGTCATACGGTTGCTCCAAGGGGCTTTGGAGACGGGGAGACCGGCCCCACGCGGGCCACCTATAAGGTAGCCCATTTCGGCCGGATTACAAATCCGCAAATAGTCTGCGTCGCCTGACGGCGATTGGAAGGCCCGGCGTTCGCGGATCGGCAATTGCCTCGTGTCTAGCCCTCGCCCAGGTAGGCGGCCTTCACTCGCGGGTCATCCAGCAGCGCGGCCGACTCGCCCTCGATGCTGATTTCGCCGCTTTCGATCACGTAGGCGCGGTGGCTGTGCTTCAGCGCGATGCGGGCGTTCTGTTCGACCAGCAGGATGGTGACGCCCTCTTTGTTGACCTTGTCGATGGTTTCGAAAATGGTCTGCACGATCAGCGGCGCCAGGCCCAGCGAAGGCTCATCCAGCAGCAGCAGTTTGGGCTGCGACATCAGGGCGCGCGCGATGGCCAGCATCTGCTGCTCGCCGCCGGAAAGCGTGCCGCCGCGCTGGCGCCGGCGCTCGGCCAGGCGCGGGAAGATTTCGAAGCCGTGCTGCAGGTCTTTCTCGATGCCCGGCTTGTCGCGCCGCGCATAGGCACCCAGGCGCAGATTTTCCTCGACCGTCAGCGCCGGGAAGATGCCGCGCCCTTCCGGCGCCATCACCAGGCCACGTGCAACCAGCTGGTGCGTGGCAACCCTGCCGATGTCTTCGCCGGCGTAGCGCACCGTGCCGGAACGCGGCCGCATCAGGCCGCACACGGTGGCCAACGTGGTTGTCTTGCCCGCGCCGTTTGCGCCGATCAGCGTGACAACCTCGCCCTGGCGCACCGACAACGAAATACCCTTCAGCGCATGGATCGCGCCGTAGTAAACGTTGACATCAGCCAGCTCGAGAATCGGCCCGCTCATTCGCCTCCCAGGTATGCCTCGATCACCTTAGGGTTGTTCTGGATCTCCTGTGGCGTGCCGAGCGCGATGGTCTTGCCGTAGTCGAGCACCTGGATCTTTTCGCAGATGCCCATCACCAGCTTCATGTCGTGCTCGATCAGCAGCACCGTCACCTTCAGCTCGTCGCGAATTTTCCTGATCAGCGCCGACAGCTCGGCCTTTTCGCCTGTGTTCATGCCGGCCGCGGGCTCATCCAGGCAGATCAGCTTGGGCTCCGTGGCGAGCGCGCGGGCGATTTCCAGCTTTCGACGGTGGCCGTAGGGAAGCTGCTTTGCGGGCAGGCCGGCGCGGTCCTCGAGCCCCATGAACGTCAGCAGCTCGTAGGCCCTGTCGCGCTGGCGCTGCTCTTCGCGGTAGTGACGCGCTGTGCGCAGCAGCGAATCGAACAGGTTGATCTTCGCGTGCTGGTGCGCGCCGGTCATGGCGTTCTCCAGCACGCTCAGCTCATCGAACAGGCGGATGTTCTGAAAGGTGCGCGAGACCCCCAGAGCTGCCACCTGGGCCGGCTGAAGGCCGTTCACCAGCTTGCCGTCGAAGTGCACGCTGCCCTCGGTCGGCAGGTAGACGCCGGTGATCATGTTGAACACGGTGGTCTTGCCCGCGCCGTTGGGACCGATCAGGCCGAACAGGTCGCCGGGTTCAATGGCCAGATTGAAGCCGTCCACGGCCGTCAAGCCGCCGAAGCGGATGGTGAGGTTCTCGGTGGCAAGCAGGGCCGTCACTTGCGCCCCCCCGGCAGAATCCGCCGAAACAGTTTGAGCGATAGTTCGCGCTGACCAAAAATCCCCTGCGGCCGAAAGATCATCATCAGTATCAGGAGCAAGGCGTACACCACCATGCTGAGCCCGTTGACCTGAAGTTGCTCTTCGAGAGGTCTCAGCAACTGCGGAACCAACGTCACAGCAACAGCACCCAGGACGGCGCCGGTAATACTGCCCAGTCCTCCAAGCACCAGCATGACCACGACTTCAATGCTTCGAATCGACGTGAAATCATCCGGTCGAACCGAATGCTGGTAGTGGGCATACAATCCGCCAGCGATGCCGGCAAAAAACGCCCCGTAGACGAACGCCATTACTTTCATCCTGGCGGCACGCACGCCCATAGTTTCGGCGGCCAATTCGTTCTCTCTGATGGCTATCAGAGCTCTGCCATAGGTGCTTCGCTGCAGCCTGGCACTGAATAAGACGATGGTGAACACCACCAAGAATATCCAGAACACACTGGTGCCGCCGTCCCACGCCCCCGTACCTGGCAGGAGCGGCATTTTTGGAATGCGTTTAATGCCTGTGGGCCCACCCAGGCTGTCCTGGGCGGTCAGTAGGATGCGGGTAATCTCAGCAAAGCCGAGAGTCGCGATCGCAAGATAGTCGCCTTTCAGCCGAAGTGCGGGCGCGCCGACCACTACCCCGAGGACCGCGGCCGCGAGACCGGCCAGCAGCAAGCTGAGCAAAAACGTCCCAAGTCCGGCAAGTTCCAGGGGCCCCGAAGACATCTCGCCATAAGTCAGTTGAATGGAAACGAGCCCCGCCACGAACGCGCCGATCGCCATGAAACCAGCGTGACCCAGGCTGAATTGTCCGGTGAGCCCGTTGATCACGTTGAGCCCGACGGCGAGGACGATGGCAATACCGATCAGGTTCAGGTAATCGACGTAAACGACTTCAATGAACTCGGCGAGGAACCAGTTCAGCCCGTAGCAGGCAACCAAACCCGCAAGCAGAAGTCCCACGGTTTTGGCCATTCCTATACCTTCTCCCGTGTCGCCTTGCCGAGCAGGCCTGAAGGCTTTAAGAGCAGAACCACGATCAGGAACACGAATGCCACAGCCTCGGCGTAGTTTGTATCCCACAACCCGCCGACCACCGACTCGCTGACTCCCAGCACCAGACCACCCAGGGCAGCCCCCGGTATGCTGCCGATGCCACCGACAACCGCCGCCACAAAGGCCTTCAGGCCGATCCTGACGCCCATCAGGGGCGTGATCGCCGGCTGGTCCATTGCGACCAGGACGCCGGCGACCGCAGCCAACGCGCTGCCAATCGCGAAAGTAAGGCTGATGGTGGCATTCACGTTGATGCCCATGAGCTTTGCAGTGCGCATATCGTGGCTGCAGGCTCGCATGGCAGCGCCCGGCCTCGTTTTCGACACAAAAAGTGTCAGTCCAAGCATGAGCACGAACGTGGTCACTACGATCAAAAGATTGGTGTTCGGAATCTTCACCGAACCGATTTCGAACACCTCTGTTTCGACAAAGGTAGGAAACAGCTTGGGCTCGGTGCCGAACACCACCTGGCCCCCATACTGCAAAAACAGCGAAACACCGATCGCCGTGATCAGCGGGGCAAGTCGGCCCGCGTTTCGAAGAGGGCGATAAGCCACGCGCTCGATCAACATTCCCACGGCGGCGCAGGCGAGCATCGCGATGGCGATGAAGGCGCCAACCAGCAGGATGGGCACCGACTCCGGTTTCGCCCCAGGTTCGTCGGGCAGATAACCGCCCCATTTCGCCTGGTAGTAGGCGAAGTGGGAACCAAGCATGTAGACCTCCGCGTGCGCGAAGTTGATCAGCTGCAAAACGCCGTACACCAAGGTGTAACCGACGGCCATCAGCGCATATGTGCTGCCCTTGGCCACACCATTCGCGAAGTACTGCAGCAGTTGCGAGGTGAAGTCGACTGATGCCACGGGAACCATCTCGCAATAGAAACCGGGGCAAGGCCAGCGCCTTGCCCCGGTCTCGGACGTTTACTTCAGGTCTTCCGGCTTGATGACTTTGACCTTACTGAGGTTGCTGCCACCGATCTTCAGCATAGTGATCGACTTCTTGGCGTTGCGGTTCTCGTCGATGCTGAACGTGCCGGTGACGCCTTTGAAGTCCTTGATCTTGCGCAGCCCCTCGGTGATCTGATCAGCACTGCTGCCGCCTCCAAGTTCGATTGCGAGCTTTACCGCATAGACAGCATCATAGCCCAGGGCGGAAAGGCTGTTCGGATCAGATCCAAATTTCGCGCTATATGCCTTCAGATACCCCTGCACCTTCGCATCCTGGTCGTCAGGGTCGTAATGGTATCCGAAGTAGCTACCCTCCAGTGTCTCACCCGCGAGCTGAATCAACTGCGGGCTTTCCCAGCCGTCGCCACCGACCAACGGAACAGTAACGCCCTGCTTGCGGAAGTCGCGAGCTATCAGGCCGATCTTGGCGTAGTAGACCGGGGCGAAGATCACATCCGGACCGGCTGCGGCGATCTTGCTGACCTGATCCTTGAACTCTGATACGTCGCCTTGGAACGGCGCCTCTTCGACAATGGATCCGCCCATGCCCTTGAATGCTTCCCGGAAGTACTGGGCCAGCCCCTTGCTGTAGTCATCGTCTTGAGCATAGATCAGCGCCGCCTTACGGAAGCCAAGGTCTTTGTATGCAAAGGCCGCACAGGCCTGCCCCTGGAAATCATCGAGATAACAAACTCGGAAAATCCGATCGCCCTGCTTGGTGACATCGGGATTGGTGCTGCTGGGGCTGACCATCGGGATACCGGCTTCCTGGAACACAGGCGCGGCCTTGATGCTCTGCCCCGATTCGACAGAACCGATCGCTACGGCAACCTTGTCCTGTGAAGCCAGTTGCTTGGCCACGGTTTGGGCTTCTTCAGGCTTACTGCGAGTGTCTTTAGCAATGATCACCAGCTTTTTACCGTTGATCCCACCCGCTTCGTTGATTTCTTCAACTGCGAGGTCGATTCCGTTTTTCGTCGTCTTCCCGAAGTCGGCATTCGCACCGCTGAGGCTGAGGAACACGCCCACGCGGATCTCATCAGCACCGCCGCCGCCCGCATCGTTGCCCTTGTCTTTGCAGCCGGTCAGGCTGGCAGAAAACAGCGCCGTCAGCGCAATCAACAGAGTCAATGCGTAGCGCATCGCTCACTCCTTCGTCTCTTGTCAGGGCCGGGACTGCCCCGGCCGGGGGATCGGCGTGAGAATAGCCATAACGCGGCGGCCCACAAGCATTTTTGACGCCGTGCCTGCTGGCTTCGCGTGGCCTGTTTTCGTGCGCTTGCTACACTCGCGGCCGGAGAGTGAACGTGCCTACCCTGGAAGAAGCCTTAAAACAGCCGATTGATGGCGACTACGTTACCTGCGGCCTGAAGAAGCCGTTTTATGTGATCTCGCGCGACGGCGACATCCAGTGCTTCGTGGGGTTCCGCAACAAGACGCGCGACTTCGACAACGAAGCCAACGTGGTGATCTGGGAGAAAGACCGCGTGATCAGCGAGTCCATGGCGCTGATCGATCGCCTGGGCGAGGTGCGCCTGGGGCCCTGTCGTGAAGAGTCAATCCCGGAGCCCGATACGCTGGAAGAGTTCCTCCGCAGCTTCAGCATCCATGGCAACCTGGCCAGTTACTTCCCGCCGATTCTGGAAAAGCTCGGGCTGGTCGATGTGTACAAGAAAGGCCGCGCGCTGTACGTGAAGCGCAAGGCATAGCACGAGGGTGATGGACGAAGACCTGCCCGAGCTGCGCCACGGCATCCCGGTGTTTCCACTGCCGGGTGTCACGCTGTTCCCCCACACCCTGCTGCCCCTGCACATCTTCGAGGACCGCTACCGCGCCCTGATGGAAGACACCTTACGCAAGCCCGAAGACCAGCACTGCTTCGCCATGGGCACGTTGATGGACGCCGCCTCAGGTGAAACCCTCGGCGACCCGCCGGTCTTCCGTTACGCGGGTGTAGGGAGGCTCAGTGAGTTCTCGCGCATGCCCGACGGCCGCTTCGCGCTGGTGCTGCGCGGTATCGGGCGGGTGCGGCTCTCCCATGAGCACTCGCTTATCCGCGGCTACCGTGTATTCGGCGCAGAGTGGATGCCCGACATTCGGCCCCAACCAGGCGGCAGTTGGGAGCGCAACCTTGGCGTTGAGTTAAAGGCGCTGGCGCTGGCGCTGCTGCGCGAGCAGGCGGAGAAGTTCCGCGGCATGCTGGCTGAGCACGTGGAGCTGGGGCCGCTGACAGACATGATCTGCGGCTATCTGCCCTTCGAGCCGGAGTTCAAGCTGCAACAGATGCAGACGCGCAACGTGATCGAGCGCGCGGCCCGCACCATCAGCCAGCTCGAACGCATGGGTGGCTTCGCCCCGGAAAAACCCCTCAAGCTGGATGACGCACCACCGGCGAATTAGGGACTTTCCCTGTCGTCGAAAGCATCAAACAGCATCCACCCATTGGGCAACCACCCGCATTGGTAATTGGAAATTGGTTATTGGTAATTTGCTGTTGGTCCGCCGTCCGACCCGGCAATCCTGGGCCGAAGACGGGGACAGTCCCCTAGGTGATGAGCGCCTTCTGCTTGTCGCGCCATTCGATCAGCCAGGGATCTACTTTCTCCAGTTTGTCCATGGCGTCGAAGTACTTCAGCGCTTTCTTGTTCTCGCCGAGCCTGCGGTTCAGCTCGCCCAGCAGGTAGTTCACCACCGGCAGATCGTCGGGGCTGAATTCCTCGGCCGCCATTGCCAGCTCGAAGTACTTCACGGCCTTGCGGCGGGCGCCCTTCTGCTCGTCGTCGTCCTCGCCTTCCATGCGGCTGCACCAGGTGGCTTGCAGGTAGAGGTCCGCGACCTCGGCGCTGCGTTTGCCGGCGTAGATGCCGATCAGCGCCGCGCGGCGGTAGCGCTCGGCGCCGCCCAGTTGCTGGCCCTTCACCCAGTGAAAGCCGGCCAGCAGGGTGTTGACGCGCTTGATTTTCTGCTCGTCATTGAGGCTGCGGTAGTCGGCCTCGAAGCCGATGAAGCCGCACTCGGGGCAGACGTGCAGGAAATCGGGCAACGGGTTGCCGTCCAGGTAGCGCGGGCAGAAGTCGGGCTCTTTCTCGCCGATGCGGAAGCCGGTCACGAGCCGTGTTTCGAACTCGTGCTTGCAGCAGGGGCAATCCAGTTTCTTGGGCTCGAACTCTGTCATGCCCCTACTTTGCCAGCATGGCCGCATAGCGCAGCATGTCGTCGCTGCGCACGTCGTAGCGGAACACCTTGCCGTCACTGCCCACCAGCACCAGGAACGGGATCAGCGAAACACTGAGCTTCTTGACCAGCGAGTTCTCTTCGTCGCGGTCAATCCAGATGGTCGGGAAGCCCACCGCGTCGGGGTTGCGGGCCAGCCACTGCTCCAGCGCGGGTTTGCTCTCGTTGACGCTGATGCCCAGGAAGTTCAGCTTGTCCCTGTGGCGCTTGAAGGCCTCCTGCACGAAGGGCAACTCACCCAGGCAGGCCGTGCTGTTGCTGTCCCATACGAACAGCAGGGTTGGCTTGCCCTCGTAATCCGCGCTGCTTCGGACCTGGCCGGTCAGGTCCGCGAGCTTGAAGTCCGGCAGCTTACGGCCGATCCAGTCCAGGTTCTCGAGCTGACCGCGCAGGAACTCTTCGGCTTCCTTGTCCTGCTTCACGCGGTCGGACTTCAGCAGCGTCTCGAGCGAGCGGCGGGCGTCGGCGGCCTTGTCCAGGAACAGCAGTGTGCGCACGCGCATCATGCGGGCTGCGTCGGCTTCCTGGCGGTCGGGGTGCTTCTCGATGAACTCTTCCAGCGCGGCAAGTGCTTCCTTCTCGCGGCCGGAGATGCGAAACAGGGTCTGCCCCTTCAGGAATCGCACGTCCGGCGCGAGCTCAGCGTCGGCGTGATTGGCCAGGAATTCGTCGGCCGCGGTGACCGCGCGTTCCAGCCGGTCGTCGATGCGCGAAAGCGCCACCGTCAGCTCAAAGCGCGCGGGCATCAGGTCTTCGGCCTTGGGGTGGCCCTGGATGTAAGTGTCGAGCGCGTCCGCGTAACGGCCGTCCAGCTTGCGCAGGTCGTCCTCAACAACCTTCATTTCTTCGGGTTTCACGGTCTCCTGCTCCCGCAGGCGGTCCATGCGCGTGAGCAGCGTCTCGCGCTGTTTCTCGAAGTCGTCGAACAGCTCGGCGTAGGTGGCGTAGCCCTTCACCGGCTCGGGCTCGGCGGGCGCTTGCTGGCATACGCCCCTGGCGGTGAAGCACACGAGCAGCAGCAGGCTGGAGAGTAGAAGGTGACGTAACATGACTGCTCCCTGTTTCAGGTTGGCCCCCGCGGCGCGCTCGGTTCGGAGCAAGGGTTGCGCCGTACACAGGGTCTCACGGTTTGGCGTTTCGTCAACCGTGACGTCGGAATCGGGGAGGGCCGGGATCAGCTGCCGGGTTTCTTCTGGCGCGCGGTCTTGCGCTGGCGCTTCTTGGTGCCGCCTTCGATCTCGGCGATCACGGGATCTTCCAGCTCCATGGCTTCGGGCGCGAGGGTAGCGCCGGAGGGTGCGGGCTCATCGTCCACCGGCAACTCTTCCTGGATTTCCTCCGGCTCGGAAATCCGGGCTGGATCCGGTTCTTGCGGGTCTTCCTCCGGTCGAGAGGCAACCGGCTCAGTCGGTGTTTCGTCCGACTTTTTCTCGAGCGGTGCCGTTGGCCTGTCGTTCCCCGCAAATCCCTCTTCCGCGATCATCGTGTCGCCCGCGGTCGTCATCAGGTTGTCTGAAGAGAAGTCGCTCACCTGGTCAGGCGGAGGCAGCTTTGAGCTGTCCGCCGCGGACATCATGCCGTCTCCCGGGTGCTGGTCGAAATCGCCAAAGTCATCGTCAGAAGCCGCGTGCATCGTCTCCAGCTGCTGCTCAGTGGGACGGCGTGAGACTCGGCGCGTAAGCCCGTCGGTCTTCTTCTTGGCCATCGAGTTGCGCGCCTTCTTGAGGGCGTCTACCATGCGCGAGATGTCCTCTTCGGTGTGCGCCGCGGTGATGCTGACTCGCAGGCAACTCTTATCCCGGGGCACCGTCGGCCAGCGCATGGGGTGAATCAACACTCCGTGGAATTCGACTTCCCCGCTGATGAACATCGCCTCTTCGGGGCTTTCGACGTTGACACCGATGATCTGGTAGTTGCCGGTCAATTCGAAGCCCGCGCTCTCCAGTTTGGTGCGCGCGAACGCTGTGTTGGTCGCAAGTTTCTGGCGCAGGCCGTCGCCCTCGCGGCGAACGATTTTCAACGCCTCCAGGTTCGCGGCCGCCAGAGCGATAGGGATCGAAGTCGTGTAAATGAACGGCCGCGAATTGTTGACCAGGAAGTCCCTGATCTGCTCGCTGCACGCGACGAAGCCCCCGTAGCTGCCAAGGCCTTTGGAGAATGTGGCAACCACGATCGGGATCTGTCCGTTCACTCCCTGGATCTCCGGCATGCCCCGGCCGCGTTTGCCCAGGCAGCCGTTGGCGTGGGCGTCGTCAGCCATGAGCAGGGCGTTGAATCGCTCACACAGCTTCACGATACGGGGCAGGTCGGCCGTGTCGCCCTCGATGCTGAACAGCGTGTCGGTGACGACCAGAATGCGACCCTTTTTTACTCCGTTGAGGTTGCGTTCCAGGTCGTCACAGTCTCGATGTTTGAAGACGCGAACGGTGGCCCCGGAAAGCTTGCAGCCGGCCACGATACTGGCATGGTTCATGGCGTCGGACAAAACCGTGTCGCCGGTGCCGACCAGCGCGGAGATCACGCCCAGGTTCGCCTGGTACCCGGAACCAAACAGAAGCGCGGCCTCCGTGCCGCGGAAGGCTGCGATTTCTCCCTCAAGCTTGGTGTGGAGCGTGGAACTGCCCGTGACCAGGCGGGACGCGGCGGTACCCCAGCCAAACCGCCCGGCGGCGCTGGCGGCTGCCTCGGCGATGCGAAGATCACCGGTCAGGCCCAGGTAGTCATTGCTGCTGAAGTTCAGGAACTCGTGTGAGCCGATCTGGACCTTGGTTGAACCCAGATGCCGCAGAGAGCGCAACTTGCGAGTCAGCTTCTGCTTGTCTCGGTTCAACCACTCTTCGTTGAAGTACTTCTTCCAGATATCCGGTACCACGCGGTCCCCCTTCGGAAGGTAACAGTGTATCGATTGTAGTCGGCCACGCCAGTCAAGCGAATCTTGCGAGCCTACCCGCCGATCTCCATACTCCCGACGAACCCGAGCCCGCAGCCACGGAGATTCTGATGCCGGTAGTCGAGTGCGTACCCAACTTCAGCGAAGGCCGCCGGAAGGATGTGATTGAGCAGATCGCCGCCGCCGCCCGCGACATACCCGGAGTAGGACTGCTGGGCTATGAGGCGGATGCCGACCACAACCGCAGCGTGTTCACACTTGCCGGCGAGCCGCAGCACGTGATGGAAGCCGCTTTTCGCATGTGTCGAACCGCGGCCGGCATGATTGACCTGAACCAGCACCAAGGCGAGCACCCCCGCATGGGGGCCACGGACGTGATCCCCTTCATTCCAATCAGCGGCTTGAACATGCAGGACTGCGCGAAGATGGCGGAGCAGCTTGGTGAGCGGATCGGATCGGAACTCAAGATTCCAGTTTTCCTTTACGGCGAAGCAGCCCGCAGCGAGTCGCGACGCAACCTGGCCGACGTGCGCAAGGGCGAGTTCGAGGCCCTGCGCCAGGAGATCGGCCGTGAACCCTCACGCAAGCCCGATTTCGGGCCGGAGCGCATCCACCCTACCGCCGGCGCTACGGCCGTGGGCGCGCGTTTCTTCCTGATTGCCTATAACGTCAACCTGCAGTCCACGGACCTGAAGCTGGCCAAGCGCATTGCCAAGGCGATCCGCGAGAAGGACGGCGGCATGCCGGGCGTAAAGGCCATGGGCTTCGAGCTGAAGGCCGAGAACTGCGTGCAGATCAGCATGAACCTGGTGGACTACCGCAGGACATCCCCGGCCCAGGCCTTCCAGCGCATCACCGAGTTGGCGCACGAAGCTGGGGTCGAAGTACGCAACAGCGAGGTTGTAGGCCTGCTGCCCCAGGACGCCATGGACCTTTGCGCGAAACAGTTGCAGGGCGGCAGTGAAGACGCTAACACCCGGAACAGCTTCGTGATCGGGCAACTGAAGCTGACCGACTTCGACCCGGCCGAGCAGGTCATCGAGAACAAACTTTCAAACGCGTGAGGACGGCATGGAACGCTTTCATTACCTGAAGGGAATTTCGGAGTTCGCGGCTGACCTTGCATCGGCTGCGCCCACTCCCGGGGGCGGCGCCGCGGCCGCTGTGCTTGGAACCACCGGTATCGCGCTGGGTGAGATGGTCGGCAACCTCACGATCGGCAAGAAGAAGTACGCCGAGGTGGAGGGTGTGGTGAAGGCTGCCATGGAGAAGCTGACACCATGCCGCGAAGAGATGCTCGCGATGTTCGAGAAAGACGCCCGCGCCTTTGATGCCTTCGGAGAGGCCGGCAAGTTGCCCAAGGACACCGACGAGCAAAAGGCCGCCCGCTCCGATGCCATGCAAACGGCGCTGAAGGGGGCCACCCTCTCGCCGGACGCCACAGCGGAGCTCGGCATCAAGGCATTCCGCCAAGTGTATGAAATCGCAAAGGTAGGCAACAAACACGCGATCAGCGATTGCGGCTGTGGGGCGCTGTCGCTCTTCGCCTGTGTCAACGCGGCGGTGCTGAACATGCACATCAACCTGCCGGGCATCAAGGACGAGGAGTTTCGCGCCAAGTACCAGGCACGTGCTGAAAGCTATGAGAAGGAAGCCCGCGAATTGCTGGAGGGCACTCTGAGGGTGGTCCGCGCGGCCATCGGCAAATGAATGAACCGGCCCCAGGTGAACGCCCGGGGGCCGGTTCATTCAATGCGGGCTACTTTACGGGCGGCCAGATGCGATCAAAGGGCCAGATGCGAAAGATGACGCGCCCTTCCACGCTGGTCTTGTGCAGCCAAAGTCGGTCGATGCCCGGAGGCTCAGTGCGACGCACGTCAATCTCGAGCCAGCGCCTGCTGTCGTTGCTATGCGTCCGGTTGTCACCCATGACGAAAACGCGTTCAGGAGGTACGACCAGCTCATCGCCTTCGTCGATGTAGTCGCCCAGGTCGCCTACCGCGTATGACCGGAATGTCCCGTCCTCGCGCTTCAAGTCTTCGGCCGAAAGATAGTCCTCCTTCACCTCCGCGAACTCCGAAGCTCCGCTGGGCTTGAGATACAGGCGGCCGTCCTCGAACTTCAGGGTGTCGCCTGGAAGGGCGATCAGCCGTTTGACC
Organism: Planctomycetota bacterium; assembly: GCA_020638635.1. GTDB lineage: Bacteria > Planctomycetota > UBA8742 > UBA2392 > UBA2392 > JACKID01. The sequence goes on along the minus strand of JACKIE010000002.1, from coordinate 319,785 downwards.
AACTCAGAACCCGGGTCTTCGGGGCTGCGCACCACGATGATGTCTCCTCGCTCGAGTTCGGGAGTGAGGAAGCCCGGCAGCCAGCTGACCCACCACTTTTCAGCGTTGTTCATCACCAACGGCGTCACGCGCTCGACAATCAGCCGATCGGCGGCAACGGCCTTCTTTTCATCGCCGCCGTAGAGCGTGCCCTCCATGCTGGGACCTTGAACCTGGCTTACCTGCACGACGTAAGCGCGGAGCAGCAATACCAGCATCAGAATTTTGGCGACTTCAACGACGACGCTCCACGCCACGCCCAGGGGTGTCTTTTTGTGTCGCGCCGTGCGGCTTGGCTGTTTGCTGCCGGATCGCGCGAAACCAGAAGTGGGCTTGGCTTCCGGTTCGACGTCGGATTCGGTCGGCTCAATGACGGGTCGCGACAGCCGCAGGCTGTCGCCGATCTTGCCCCAGAACGACTTGGGTCCGGCCGGCGCCACCGACGTCGCCTTCACCGGCCGAGGTTTGCGACCACCCCCGCCCTTGATCGAGCGGCCCTTGATCGCTTCATCCGTCAGGTCCGACCGCACTGCCACTGGGACCACGCGCCCGCTGTTCGTCTGCTTGGTCTTGACTCCGAATTCCTCCGCGGGCATGGCGGGAAAGCCGTCGGCCGCGTACTCCTCCCAGCTGACGTCATCCTCCTGGTTTGCCTTGCGACTCTCGGAATGAAAGTCTTCATCGTCTTCCGCGGGAATGTCCACGGGCTGGGACGCAACCTTGCGTGGCGGCGGCGCAGGTGGAGTATCGTCAACACGCTTTACGCCGCTGGGCGTGAGCACCACCCCGCTGCGAGGGAGTTCGCGGGTAGGGGTCTCCTCGCGGACTTGTGGTATGCCGGGACTGAGGCCCGGACCCTTGGGTGCGCGTGTTCGCGCGCGCCCGCGCTCGGAGAGAACTGAAGCCGGTCCGCTCGGTTGTGGAGGCGCGAGTGGCGGCGGCGGTTCATCCCCAAAGGGGTCCGGCACGCTGCCGAAGTCGCCCTGATCTGGTCGCTGCATCCTGTCGCTGGAGGGTCTCCGCGTGCGGCGAGGAGTGGCTGGCTGGTTCAGGTGGCCGAAGAACTCGTTGCTGTCATCTGGAGCCATGTAACTTCTTCCCCGGCGGTACGGTTAACCCGGTCCTCAGGCTGACATCCGCACGGTCCTCATCACAGTACGGGACTGCCTAGGCGAACGGGTCGAGCTCTTCAGGCCCCGTTTCGAGATCCTCGTCGGCTTCGTCCCGGGCGCGGCGCGCCTGCAACTCTCCGGGTACGTCGAGATCCGGATCCGTGATGGCCTCCGCGGCGCCGCCGAGTGTTGACTCGTCAAGATCTCCGGCGCCGCCGACCTGCTGGCCTGCGGATGCCGAGTCCTCCTCCACTTCCGAAAGCCCGAGGTCGTCACCCGCGTCGTCGTAGTCGCCCTCGACGGGCGCGTACAGACCGGAGTCTCCCCCACTCAAGGTCGGGTCATACTGTTCTTCCAGCGCTTCACCTTCGCCTGTCACGGCGGACTCATCGTTTTCGGCCGGCTGGTCGATACCCGGTGGCTTCGGCGAGCGCAGTGTGGCCTGCCCGCCCGGGTAATACTTCATGAGGGCAAGGTCTATCTCTTCCTCGGTGACCACGAACAGCTTCACCTTGCTGGCTGTCAGGCGGCGCAGCTCAAGCAGGCGCTTCGGATCGAAGGGAAACGCGGCCGCCACCAGCAGCAGCTCGCCAATTCGCTCAATGGGAATCACGCGGTACGCGCGCGCGATAGCGGGCCGCAGCATGGCGAGCGCTCGATCCGTGGGTTGTATCTGCTCCAGGTCCACAGGCGACAGGGATTCGTGACGCGCCAGGAACCGGTACAGAGTGATCTGGTCGGTGAAGGCGCAGTCCGCCAGCAAGGCACGAACACTGTCAGGTACGCTTTCGTCGTTCAGGACTGCGTCTTCGACCTCTTCAGCGGTGATCACGCCCTGCAGCCACAGCAGGTAACCCGCCCGCTGCTCCATTTCGTCATGGGCGGCGGACTCGCGCGCTGTAGGCTCTTCCTCCGTTCCGCCGCCCTCGTAGTAGACCTGCTGCGCGCCTTCTCCCAGGTCAACGGGGCGCTCGTATCCCAGATCGTCGGGCGGTGGTGGCTCGTTGTATGTATCCGCAGCCGGCATGGGAGTCTGTACGACGTCCCGCTGAATCTGCCGCGTGGGCCCGGCCAGGAAACTGCCCTGCGGAGCCAGTTCGTCATCGGATGACACTTCCTCGATGGCTTCGCCGGCGCTGTACTCGGCCGAGTGGAATGCCATCCGGCTGGAATCTTCCATACGAGGCGGAAGCGGCTGACCCTGCTGGGGTTGTCGCTGGGCAGGCGGCTGTGGGGCTGTACGGGCCTGCTGTTCGCGCTGGCGCATCTTTTCCAGCACGGCACGCCCTTCCTCCCCCAGCAGGTCTTCGGCACTGACACCTGCCAGCGTGTTACCGCGGCCGCGCGGGTCGGGCGGCGCGCTGGGCTGCCGTGCAACCGGTGCCTGTGGAATCGGCATGTTTACGACCGGCGGAAGCTCGGCTCGCGGGGCCGGCCCCGGGTCAATCGTCGGCCTGCGGCCTGAACCCATGCTGTCCAGGGGAGCTGTTTCGCCTTCGATTCCGCCGCCGGCCTTTGGAATGCGCCGAGTGCCCTTGCGTCGGACGATCATGCTGTCAACTTCTTTGGCGCTTGCGCCCAGATCAACCGCGCCGGACTGGCCGGGCTTCCGCAGGGTCGGTCGAGGCGCTTCGTTCGACTGCATCGGCGGATTCACGTCGGTCATGCCCGACTTTTCGCGCCCAATGGTGCCGAACAGATTTCGATTTCTCTGCGACTTGGTGGAAGGTGCGCCCATGCCGTCCAGGCGCGTCATGCCCGTACCGAGCTTCGGTCCGCGGCTGCGCTTTGGAGGCTCCAGCGAAAGCAACTGGGTGGAACGCTTTCGCTGCTGCGTGTTTCCAACGGGCCCGGTCTTCTTACGATCTGATGCCGGGTGCTGCCCCGTAGGAGGCCGCTGATTCTGGCCCGTTGCCGGCCTGGCGTTCTGGCCGGTAGGCGGACGCTGCTGAGGCTGGCCGGCTGGACGCTGAGGCGGCTGCCTGTGCTGTCCAGTGGGAGTGTCGTCGTCTTTCGGGATGTGGACCATTTGCCGACACCGGGTCGTTAGCGCCATTGAACGGAGTTGCGGCGTCGTGCCGCGGGTCCGTTAAAACCAATCGAACTACTGGCAACTAAGGTGGGACCAGCAGGCCCGCAACCGCGCGCGCTGCAAGCCGAATCGTTTCCTGTGTTTATCGCTGCAGCTTCGGGAATGATCCACCTTCGCTTTCACAAATTGTATTGAAGCGGGGAGCGCTGGCAAGGTGGGCGCGTTCAACTTATCGACTCTTGTCAAATCTCGTAACTCTCGTTTGCGGTTGACTCTAAGTTTGGCGTGATGTATCAATGACAGGCCAGAACCTCGGTCTAATGATACGATTTTGTGACGATCCCCAATTGGGGGGTGTGCATAACTTGCGTTTTGAGCGCTTTGCACACTGGGCATCTTCAAGGAGCACCCTTGACCGATCTACGCTTTGACATCACCCCCATCGACGCGCTCGCCAACACCGCTCGGGTCGTTGTCGAAGGCGCCATTGACGCCACAACGGTTATCTCGTTCGAATCACAGCTCAAGCAGCTGCAGGAGGACGGCTACACAAATTTCGTCCTCGACATGCAGGGCATCAAGTACGTCAACTCCACCGGCCTGGGCAGCCTTGTGGCCACCGCCGACAACCTCGAGAAGGTGGGCGGCGGGCTGGCGCTGATCCGCGTCCACCCCAAGGTCAAGGTCGTCTTTGACATGCTGGGCCTCAACTCTTTCTTCCGCATCTTCACCAATGAAGACGAGGCGGTGAATTTCCTGGCCTCCAGCAAGGGTGGCGAAGCTGTCGCCGCCGCGCCGGCCGCTCCTGCGCGCCAGGCGCCGCCGCAGCAACGTCCGCCGACCGGGCAGTTCCAGCAGCGTCCACCAACCAGCCAGCAACCCGCGGCACAGCCCCAATATGCGCCGCAGCGCCAGCAGACCGCGCCCGTCCAGGCGCAGCGCCGCCAGACCGGTACGGTTCAGCGCCCCCCTACCGGCCAATACGGACGTCCGGGCACCGGCCAGTGGGTGCCGCCTTCACGCGACAACCCGCAGGTCGTGGCATGCCCCAACTGCGGCGCCAGCTTCAAGGTCAGCCAGACGGGGCGTTACAAGTGCCCGTCCTGTGCGACGGCTTTCGTGGTGGACCCGCAGTTCGGCGTCGAACTCGCTCCGGCTACCAGCCAGCTCACGCTTGCCTTCACACCCGAGTGCCGGGAAGGCTTCAACCTTTACCTGGGCGCCATGTGCCGGCGCGCCGGCTACAGCGAGCCCGACTACAACCAGCTGAAGCAGGGCCTGGACCAGATCCTGCAGGGCGTGCTCCAGAACTGTTACCAGGGCCGGATCTACGAATCCTACGCCGTGGCGTTCCTGCCCGCGCGCCGCAACCTGCAGATCAAGTTCATCGTTGCCGGCCCGACCATGCAGGGTGACCCGCGCGCCTACTTCCCCATGGCCGCTCAGATCATGCCGGACCTAGCCATGCGGCCGCACCCGAAGGGCGGTACCGTGGTGGTGATGAGCTTCCGGCGCTAGTCGATTCACTCCGTACGACCGGCGCGGGTTTCCGCGCCGGTTTTCATTAGCGCCACAACTCCGTAGAAGCTTGAGCGGATTCACCGGCGCCAGGGTCTTCTGCACGGGATGAGCGTCCGGTCATTGCGGTTCCGTGCTGCATAGGCATCCTCGACGCAGATGGAAGCTTTTTTCGCATCACCTCACGCGCTTTGGCTCGGGCTTCTGGCCGGGCCCCTGCTGCTGCTCTTCATGTTGCGGCACAAGCCCGTGCGCAAGCGAGTGGCCAGCGTCGCGCTTTGGACCGGCGTGGCACAGTCTCAAATCGCCACCTCACCATTCCAGCGTTTGCGCAAGTCGCTCTCGCTGATTCTGCTGCTGGTTGCTCTGCTGCTGCTGGTTCTCGCGTTAGCCGGCTTTCGAATCCCCGGGGGCGACACCCGTGGCGTCCCCGTCGTCCTGGTACTTGACGTTACCGCCAGCATGGGTGCCCAGGAAAAGGGCGGCAGTCGCCTTGACCTGGCGAAACGGCGCGCTGCAGAAGTGCTGGACGCTGCCGGCAACAGCACGACCTCGTTGTTCGCCTGGGACGGCAACCTGCGCGCGCTGACGCCTGCCGACGCGGAGCCATCCGTAGCCCGCGACGCGCTGACGGGGATAACGGCCTCCGAGTACGGCGCGTCCGACGCCGCTCTGGCCAGGGCACTCGAACAGATTGGCACCGATAAGCGGCGCGTCGTGCTGTTTTCGGATCATTCGCCCGGCGAACTGTCGGGCGCCCACTTCGTTCCGTGCGGCACACCGAAGGTCAATGCGGCGATCGTCTCGGCAAGCCTGAGCGAAGTGACGGCGACCCAGGTTGAGTTGTTTTTCGGCATCGAACTCAGCGGCAGCGAGCGCTCCATGAGAGCGCCTCTTTTGCTTGAAAAAGTCGAACGGGACGGAGGTTCCCGGCTGGAGGACGCGCGCGACGTAAACCTGGTGCCAGGACGCCGGGCTTCTGTGACGTTCGCAGGTATCGCACCAGGGCTCTACTCGCTTCGCATTAAGATTGAAGACGCCTTGGCTCTCGACAACATAGCGTGGCTCCGCTTCAGCGCGTTGCCGGTGCAGGATGTCGTTTTCACCGGCGATCCGCCGACTGCGCTGGCCCGTGCCGCGGAAGCCATCGAGTCTGAAATGGGCATGATCCACATCGTGCAGGCGGGTACGGAGGACCGGCAACGCGCAAGCTACGTGTTCTCAGACGCCGCATCCTCCGGCGTCGAGCCGCGCCTGCCCAGCGCCTACCTTGGGCCGCTTAGCGCGCCTCGCGACGTTGCCTACGGGAACCTCTCCGACGTGCCCGACTATGCAACCCGCCCCGCCCAAAGCTTCCTGTGGCGAGGCGCGGGCGCGCCGGACATCCGCATCCCGAAAATTCTGGAGCTGAACACCAGCCGGTACATTCGTCCGGTGCTCGAGGCAGGTCCTGGCCCGGCCATCGGACTGGCGACCCGTGAAAATGATCTTCAGGATCTGCTGGTGGCCTTTCCCCTGGACCAGTCCGCCATCGGCTTCACTGGGAAACTTTCATTCCTTATCTTCTGGGCCAACTGGTTCGATTACGTGAGGCGCGCAAGAGAGCCGCTGCCGCGGGGGGCGATCAGCACGCGCGAGGCCGTGAAGGTTCGCGCGCTGACGGGACGCGCGCCGTTCCGATACGCGCCCATCAACACCCTGGAGTTCACCACCGGCGCGCCGGGTCGGGTGCTTCACTTCGATCGCACGGGAGTATACGAGTTCAAAGATCTTGACGAGACCGAGTTACCACTGGCGGGCGTCAGCCTGCTTGACGCCTCCGAATCAAATCTGGCACGGGCCGAATCAGCGCCCTGGGAGCCCGAAACCACTTGGGCGTGGATGCAGGGCTTTCAGGGTGCGAGCGAGCGACGCGACCTTGAGCTTCGCCCCTGGCTTGCCTTGTTGGTGGCAGCGCTTCTGCTGTTCGAATGGTTCTGGTTCAGGCGCAGATTTCCTACACGGGTTCGGGAGCCGAGAGTCTCTCCGCGGAGGCAGTCCGCAGCGAGTCCGAATAGCGCGCAAGTGCGTGCCTGAACTCGCTGTCCAGGCCACTCTCGAGTCCAAATCGCAGCGCGTAGTACAATTCGGTGAGCTCAAGAATGGGCTCGTGTCGGGCTCCGCCCTTACGCAGCACTCGATTGGCGAACTCGCGCGGTGTTTCGCTGGCGCGCTTTTGGAATCCGTGCCGGGCCAGCAGCAGCAGCAGCTGAAAGTAGAGCCCCCGTTCGCGCTTGCGACCGCCGTCACCCATCTGACGCAGGACATTTGCCTCAATCCTCTTTCGTTTACGTCTGCGAGCCAGCAGAAACACAGCCGCCAGCACCGGGGGCAGCACAAGACACAGGGCGCGGAGCAGACCGCTTTTTGGAAAGAACTGATCCGGCATCCAGGAAGTGAGTTTTTCCAGCAACACACCGACGCTGTCGGCGGCGCCCTTCAGGTAGCTGCCAACTTGATGATAGGCCTTCTGCTGAGCCTGGGTGTCGTAGCGTCGAAGCCAGTCGGCTGGTTGCGGTTCTTCAACACTGCCCTGCCCGGCCTCCTCTGGTGCCGCCTGACCCCCTGAAGCGTCTGGCTGCGCGGGTGGCTGCTCGGGCTGGATCCCGACGGCACCTGCACCGGCCTCGGGCGGCGTGGGATCAAATGCAAGCCAGCCTAGTTCGTTGAAGTAGACTTCGACCCACGCGTGCGCCGAAGAAGCCTTTACCTCGAACACACCCTCGGCTGTCGGCTGTGTAGCCCGGAAGCCCGCGGCTACCCGGGCCGGCACACCGTAGCACCGCAACAGGACGCACATGGCGCTGGCAAAGTACTCACAGTGTCCGAAGCGCTCCGACTGGTTGGTGTTGGTGTCCAGGAAGCGCGCGATCGCGTCAGGGCCGGGTTCCGGGCGAAAGTCCAGCGAGTAACTCCAGGCCGGGGTGTCTGTCCCCTCAAGCGTCGCCTCCCGGAACATGTTCACGATGTCAGAAGCGGCCGCATAGACGCCGTTGCCGCGTGAGCGCTCCTCGGGACGCACAACTTTGATCATGTCTGCAAAGCGCCGATAAAAGCCGAAGCGACGCTGGATCTCAGCCTTCAAGTCGGCCGGCAGTCGCAGGTACTCGGGGTGTGGCGAGGCAGCGGGACCTCGGCCGGCCAGGGTGTTCTTGAGCTGGTCCTGGGAAGCGATCAGCTGTGAAGCGCTCACTTCATAGTAGTTGCCGGGTCCGATGGCCGGCGCCCGCACCGTGTTTGATGCCGTGTCGTAGTAAAGCACACCTGAAAACTGGTGAATTGCCGTCGGTTCGGTGGGGACCGGCAACTGCCCGCCGGCGCCGATCCCGGCTTCGCGCAAAACGACATGGAAGCGGCGCTGCTGCCAGGCGCTCCCCCTGGGGCGCGGCGAGCCCGGCAACAGCCGGTGCTCTCCGTCCTGCACCTCCATGCTGGTGCTTGGCGTGGAGGCCAGCGGGGTCCAGCGCGTCCCGTCAAAGGTCGCATAAGTGAAGGCGCGCAGATACACCTGTTCTACGAAGTCATCCGCGGGCTCGAGCAGCGTCAGGTCCAGAGCCGGGGTCTGCGTGCGCTTGATCTCGCCGAAATCACCAAGGTCAACTCCCGAAGACAGGCCGGACACGGAGGCTGGGCTGCCTGTGCCCGGCTGATTGTTGTTGGTTCCGCGAGAACCGCTCGGCGGTATGCCGGTGCCGGATGGTCCGCCCTCGGGGGTCTGGAGCGTGTTGCCGCCCCCGCCGCCTCGCTGGTCTTCCTGCGTGGGCTCAATGCGCGGCAGAGCGAAATACAGAAACAACGAAGCAAGCAACACGGACGAAATGAACAACGGCAACACCGAAAAGAACGCGCCGCGCAGAATGCCCCCCGGCCGCCCGGCGGGCGGCAATGAACCGCGCCGCCGCGACACGTAAACGCCGTGGTACAACATGCCCGGGTATTGCAGCATTAGAAACGCCGAGCCCGCGGCGCCGATTGCAGCAAGCCAGGGCCATACGGTGTCGTCGAGGGGACGTCGCACGCCGATCACGGTCGAGAAGAGCGCCAGTACCAGCACCACGCTGACCAGCCGCGAAGACTCACGGACATACAGCACCATGATCTGCACACTGACCAGCACCAGCGGAAGCGGCGTGTACAGCACGATTTTAACGAAGTCGCCGGCGTAACCCTTGATCTCGACGCCGTGATAGAGCACCAGCGCGAGCGGCAACAGCGAATAGAGCACCAACATCGGCGTACGCAGCCTGCGAAGCACGTGAAGGCGAAGAAAGGTCTCCTGCAAGCCAATGCAGAGGCCCAGGAAGGTCAACTCGCTCCAGTCCGTCAGGCCACGTCGTTGGAACAGCACGCAGATCACCACAAGCGCCAGGCCGGCGATACGCGAGAGCGTGGTATACAGCGTTTCACGAGCGGCGCCGTTCAATGCAAAGCCTTTCTGCGATTGCTGATGCCGGCAGCTTCGATCTCGGGCGAGGCGATGCTTCTTCGGCCGAGCTGGTCAAAACGCAGGTAATCCTTGAAATCAGCGGCCCCCGCGCCGATCACCATGGCGCCGGTTCCCAGACGCAGGCTGGCCTCGGCGTGTTCTTTGGGTCCCAGTGTAACCAGCACGGGCACCTCATTGCCGATGCCTACGCCGACCTGATCAATCCAGTCGCCGAGCCGCTTTTCGGAGAATCCGGCCAGCGCCAGGCGTTCCATGACTGCGTGATAGTGGGTGTCGCCTCGGCCAGGCGCACTGGCGTGCAGCATGTTGTCGAACCATGCAAAACGAAACAGCACGCCCTGCATGGTAAGGAACCAGGTCAGGCCCGCGACAAGTCCTATGGCGGACTCAAGGCGTTGACGCAGCGTCCCCGGATCGCCGACAGGAGAAGTATCCAGCAGCAACAGGAAGCTTGCATCCTGTCGCCCCTCCAGTTCCAGGATCATCGGCTTGCCGGTGCGGGCAGTGGTGCGCCAGTGGATGCGCGCGACGTTCTGGCCCGGCAGGTACTCCCGCACGCCGTACACCTCTTCCTGGCCGCGGCTGGCTACCGAGGATTCGCCGAAGAAGCGGGCAGAGCGCATCAGCTGCTGCTCGAATCCCTGCGAAAGCCTCGCCGGGCGAGGGTACACCAGGATCTCGCTTCGGAACTCGAGCTTGCGAGTCATGCGTACCAACCCGAATGGAAAGGCGCTGGTGACCAGCACGTCCTGCATCACGTGGACGCCACGCCGCCCGAACACTGCCGTGTACCGAGGCTTCTGTACATAGCCGGGGCTGACGGACATCACGAGGTTCGTGGACTCGTCGCGATACAGATCCGGCAGGCTGGTGTCGTCGAGTTCCAGTGCGAAGCGCGGCAGCAGCCCGGCGTTGTGGACCATCATCGTCACGTCCACACTCTCGCCGGCGTGCGTTTCGCGAGGAAGTTGGCGTTTGAAGCGGATCTTCCGCACGTTCAACCACACGGCTAACCCGTTGACCAGTACCAGTGCCAGCGGAATGCAGCTCAGCAGGATGAAGCTAGCCTCGCCGTAGTAACTCCCGGCTGCAAACAGCAGTACGGCCGCGCCGAGGAAATACCATCCCAGGCGGGTGGGCACCGGCAGCACCGCCAAGCGGCGGCCCAGGCGTTTCAACTTGGCGGCCAGGCGCAGCTTCACTTGCAGCCCTCGAAGTCTTGGAGTTAAACGATCAAGCCGGTCGGAAGTTCCCTGCTTACCGGTAAGGGAACCAGCTTACATTGCCGTTGCGCAGGCTCTGCATGTATACGCGTCCAACCCCGGGCGCCGTGCAGAGCTCCAACGGGTCGATTAGCACGGGAATTCGTCCGACGCGCTTGCGGGAAACCACGTCAATCTCCAGCAGGTCGCCGGAAAGCGGGCGTGCGACCAGGGCGCGGCTTCCATCCTGGCTGAAAGCCACCGCGCCCACAAAGCCCGTAACGCGCTCGCCGCGATGCCAGCGCAACTCCTCCTCTACGAGGACTTCGCCAAGCAGCGTCAGTCGCTCACGATCATACACGAACACGCTGGACAGCGCACTGATCCAGGCCTCGGGACGCACCGGATGAAAAGCGATCCGTGCCAGCGACTGCTGCTCAATCGGCCAGATCACGTCTCCCGCCAGCTCGTGGCTGCGGCCGTCGAGCACGAAGAGGTGGTTGGAGTCACCCACGGTCAACCAGCGCCGCTCTCCTCCGGGTTCCTCCACAAGTGCTCCGGGGAGGGTGGTTGGCTTGAGAAACGGCAAAGGCACGATTCGATACGATGCCGAGGTGCCGTCGATCTCATACAGCACCGGTAGTTGCGTACCCTGGTCGCCCACATGCGGGCTGAAACCGGGCATTAGGACACGCTCCCCTTTTACGGCTTCGAAAATTTCAACAGGCAGCGCGCTACGTTCCGGCTTGAAATCACCCAGGACCGGCACGTCGGTCAGGCGTTCATTGAGCCGCGATGCCTGCTTCTGCAGTAAAGTTGAAATCAGCGCGCCATCGTAAAAACGAAAGCGAAGCCCGTTGGGACTTCGCGGCCAGCCGCTGCACACCACGATCTGACCGCTGCGCGTGGGCCATGCCCTGAGCTGCTCGGTGCTGCTGGCAATCTGGGCATGAACCTCAATTTTGCCGGTGTCGGGCTGGAACGCGAACAGCGCATCCAGGCCCTCAACCCTGCGCTTGTAAAACAGAGTGTCGCCGCCAGGCCCCAGAAACACGCCGCCCCCTAATGGGATTTGAAGTCGTCAATTGCTTTGCCCAGCCGGCTGAGGCCTTCGCGCACCGATGTCGGTTCGATCTTGTATCCGACGCGCAGCCAGCCCGGTGATTGAAAGTACTCTCCGGGTACTACCAGCACACCGTAATCCTGACGCGCCACCGTCGCGAGATTGCCCGTTTCCTCGACGCCGTTCACCTTCATCCATACGGTGATGCCGCCCGGGGGGTGGTAGTACTCGACATCCTCGCGAGACTCGAGCCATTCCTTGACCACCGGCCAGTTGCGCTCGTGCAGCCTGCGGGCTACAGGTCTCAACCGGGACAAATTCTCCAGCGCGCGGTGGGCCATGTTCTGGGCCACCGTCGAAAGTTCAGGGTCTACAACGTCTGCCAGGTCCAGCATCTTGGAGACCAGCTTCTTCGGCCCTACGGCCCATCCGAACCGCAAGCCCGAGAGACCGTAAACCTTCGTCAGACTGCTGGTGACCACCACGTTTTCACCGGCCTTGAGGGCGCTTTCGTCTCCTTCGCCCGGGCGCAGATGATCCAGGTAGACCTCGTCAACCAGCACCTTGGCGCCAACCTCGGCTGCGGCGGCCGCAATCTCCCGCATGACTTCGGGCGACATTCGCGCCATGCTTGGATTGTGAAGGTTGGTCAGCACCACCAGTCGAACACTGTCATCCAGCAGTTTCTTGAACTCGTCCAGGTCCGGCTGGAAGCCGTCCTCAAAACGGCGTGGCAGCTTCACCACTTCTGCACCGACCAGACTGGCAAGGCTGGAAAACTGCGGGTAGCCCGGAGACTCCACGATCACCTTGTCGCCGGCATGGAGCAGCGCCGCGAATACCAGGAAGTTCGCTTCGCTGCTGCCTGCGGTCAGCGCAACGTTTTCACCGCTGGTTGCATAGTGCTCAGCAAGCCAGGCTACGTTGCGTGGGTCGCCGTAGTTGCTGCACAGACTTTCCAGGGTGAAGTCTGATTCCTTGAACTTCAGCAGGTCCGCCTTGGGCCGGTACATGCCGCTGCCGGCCATGAAGATGCCGTCGGCGTACTCGAGCCGCTTGGCAAAGCGCATGTACTGGAACGGTTCGAAGTCCATGTACAAACGTTCTAACGGCCAGGCGGCCGTGAGGCAAGCTTCGTGAATTGACTGAAGGAGCGGGTGGATTGAGTCCGATAAAGCCACGGGGAAACCGCCCCTCGGAGATTGCCGTGAACAGCGAAACGACAACCGGCTTGTCGAAGGTAGAAGTCATAAAAATCGACCAGGCCCGCGTGGGCGAGGCGGCCGTCGAGTACGTGCCCGCCGAAGCCGAGTTCCGCATCCTGGTCAACAACGACGTGGAGACCAGCCTGCATTGCGCCCCCCACCGCGTGAAAAGCCTGGTGGTTGGCTGGCTGATCGGCGAAGGGGTGATTGACCGCGAGGACGACTTCGTTGCCATTGACACCGATCTAGACAGCCTGATCATCCGGGTAACGGTTTCCGAAGAGGCGGGCAGTAAGCTCGCCGCGCGCGCCATTACGGCGCCGATCGGCAAGCTCTCCGAGCCCGAGTTTCCACGCCGCGTGACCACGGAGCTGGAACTTACGCCCGAGTATGTGACCGAGCTCTCCGGCCGTTTCCGCAAGCTGTTCCTGGGCCTGCGCAGCAGCGACCGCATGTGCTATCTCGCCGCTTTCGCCCAGAACGGTGAGATTCACAGCTACGGGGAAGGTTTTCATCGCATCAACGCCATGTACCGCGCGCTGGGGGAACTGGTGATAGCGGGGGTCGCGCCCCAGAACCGCATCATGCTCGCCAACTTCGGGTTGACGCAGCAGATGACCCTGCGCCTGGCGCGGGCGGGTGTGTGCATGGCGATCACGGCCGCACCGCCTTCTAACGCGGCGATCCAGATCGCCAACGACTACTACTTATGCATCGTCAGCACGGCGATCGGCAGCCAGATCACCGTCTATAGCGCGCCCTGGCGCGTGATCTAGAGCAGATAGAGAGCCACCCCAACAGCCGCATGGACGGCCAGGCCACCCACCGGCAGCAGCATGCGCAGCAGGACAGCACCAGGGTTGGCTCCGCGCAGATCGCCGTCGGGCGAGAGTTCCGGTTTTCCGGGCAAGGTATCCACCAGCACGCCGCCGTCAGGATGCTCGGGGTCGTAGAGCAGGCGTTCCTGCTCCTCGTCTTCGAGCAGTTCAGTGTGGTGGGTCTTGCCCGAAACCCGGTAGATGCGGCCGTGCTCGTCCTGGAACTCGAACGTGAAGCGATAAACCATTCGGTTGTTAATGCGCGTGTTGGTGGGCTGCTTGTCCACCAGCTTGCCGCGTGTCAGCTTGCCGCGTTTCAGGACGCGCACCGCGCGCAGGTTGCCGCGCAGACCAAGGCCCATGAACAGCAAGCCCAGGCCCGGAAACAGACCGACGAAGATGCCCCACGCCCCGATCGCCGCCTTGCGTGTGCCGACGATGCGGGAGACCTCGGGGTTTTCGGCGAGGAACTCGACCTCCACGGGCCCGCCGGGTTGGAAGTACATGCCTGTGCCGTAGCATACTCCTTCAAAGGCGGTCCCCTGCGGCAGCTCGAAGTGATACGTCGTTCGATAGATCGGCGTGCCGGGGTCGCTGTCTCCGCCACCCTCGCTGATACCGGTGTGCTCGCAAGCCAGCGCTGTGCCCCAGATGCGCTGAAGATTGCCCGAGAAACGATACCAGGACGTCACGTCGGACTGCGCGCCGAACACCCACCAGAAGATCATGCCGAAGGCGAAGAAGCCCGCGCCGAACTGCAGGAAGAAACCGCCGAACAACACGGCCAACGCGGTGGTAAGAGGCACGTTGCGACCGCCGGCGGATTCCTTGCCTGGCCTGCGGCTGTACTGGTCGAGGTTGCCCATGTGTGTCTTCAGGAGACGAAACCCGCGCGGCGCAGCAGGTTCTCATCCACGTTGCTTTGCGTCTGCTGCTGCAACTGCCGGCGAACGTACTTGCCGATCATGTCGGCTTCCAGGTTCACGCGCGTCCCGGGGGCCCAGGCGCGGATGTTGGTGACCTGCCGGGTGTGCGGGATAATCGCCACCACGATGCTGTCCTCATGCAACTCGGCGATGGTCAGGCTGATGCCGTCAAGGCACACGCTGCCCTTGGGAATGCAGTGGTCGGCGAACTCGCGGCCGCAGGCGATGCGCACGCGCCATTCGCCACCGAGGTCGTCGATGGCCGCGACATCACCCACGCCGTCCACGTGCCCCTGCACGAAGTGGCCATCGAAGCGCGCGCCGGCCTGCATGGCGCGTTCCACGTTGACCAGCGCGCCCGGCTGCAGGTCGCCGAGGTTGGTGAGGCGCAGGGTTTCGGGTATTGCCTGGAAGTTCGCCACGGCGCCCTTCAGCCCGGCCACGGTCAGGCAGCAGCCGTTCAGGGCGACGCTGTCGCCGAGCTTGACGTTCTCGTTCCCCTGTAGGCTTGACAGGTCAAGGCTCAAGCTGCGCACGCCGCCTTCGTCGCGAGCAGTCAGCAGGGGCAGGGCGCTTTCGATAATGCCGGTGAACATCAGTCGCCCTTGGCCAGCGCCTCGGTGATCTTGTTGTGCAGCACCTCGGCCGCCTTGCGCTGGTCGCCATCCGGGAAGTGCCAACGCCACTCGACGCCAAGAGCCTTGGCGGCACGGTCCGGCTTGCCCTTGTCCATTTCCTTCTGCGCTTTCTCGACCAGCGGCGCCAGTTCCTTGTCACTGTCGGCCTTCATTTCGGCAACGGCATCGGCGTCAGTCTTGATTTCATCCAGCAGCTTCTGCGCCGCGGCGCCCGACTCCGCGAAGTGATGCGCCGCCGCCTCGGCCGCCAACATCCACGCCTTCAGCCGTTTCTTCGGCTTGTTGGTGTTCTCCGCCTTCTTCAACAGCTTGGCAGCCGCCTTTTCCTGCTCTTCGGCCAGCTCAAGCTTGTACTTCTCTAGCTCGGCGTGGATGGGCAGGCCTTTCCAGCCTTCGAGTGCCTGCTCGAAGGCCGCGGTGTTGGTGAGGTCTTCCTTGATTTCGTGCTTGATGTCGTCCAAGCGCCGCTCCAGCTCGGCGTTGAAGGGGCTGGACAGCTCGCTCAACCAGCCGTCCAACTCCATTTCGGAAACCAGGAAGCGCAGGTCGTTGAAAGCGTCCATGGCCGCCTTGGGCTCTTTGCGCAGCAGCGCCTTCATGTCCTCGGCACGCGCCTGTAACAGCTGCTGCACCGTGGCCAGCAGCGGCAGGCCATCCTCGTTGACCGGCACCGCGCCGTCCGGCTGCGGTATCAGGCGGGCCAGCGTGGCATCGCGATAGCGCTTGTGCAGCTCGGCATGGCCGGCGGGGTAGGGCGTATACAGCGGGTCGCCGCAGAACACGGCCTGCCATGAAAGAAGGTGGTTGGAGACCTGGCCGGCCTCGCCGAAGCTCCAGCCCTTCACCAGGCGGTCCCAGAACATGTTTTCGTAGGGAAAACCGACGGTTAGGGGCTCGTAGACCGTGCCGTAGCTGCAGGTGGCGTTCCAGCTGAGCAGCGGCCCGACCCAGTTCTTGTCGTTCGCGCGGATGGTGCCGGCGCTGAAGCTGTGCAAGTGGATGCAGATGCCGCCCGTGCGGAACTTCACCGTGCCCTTGGGCTTCTGGGTGCCGGCGTACCAGCCGTAGTAGTGCAGGGTGTCGGTCCGGGTTGACAGGTCAACGACGGCCGGCTCCACGTCGTGCACGAACTTGATTTCGCCGGCCTTCCAGGCGTCCGCCACCTTCACCATCTGGTCGTCACGCTGCTTGTAACCCCCCTCCAGGTTCGGCCCGCGCGTATCCAGGAAGCTTTCCCCGTGGCAGCCGAGTGCCTCCGCCAGCAGCGCCTTTTCGACCAGCCCCTTGGCGATCTCCACTGTGGGGCCATCGAGGCGGCAGACGACCAGGATCTTCGTGTCGAAGCTCAGGCGCTCTTCACTGTTGAGCCAGGGGTTTTCAAAGGCGCCCTCGATCTGGTAGTCGCCCTGGCGGATCAGCGCCAGCTCACCGTCCACGCTGGCGAAGTCGCGCCCGGGAATGAAGCCGCCCTGGATGTTGGCGTCATTCGTGGTATCGGTTTCCTTCACCTTCAGCGGCACGCCGCGCGTGGGCACTATGGCGAGAATGTTGTCGTGTTCCAGCACGTACTTCTTGATCGCCGGCAGCACGTCCTTGTTGAACTCGTCGCGTGTGATCTCTTCCTTGTCGCTGGCCGAGATCTTGAGCAACTGCCCTTCCGGCACGCCGCGCAGCTTCTGGTAGTACTCCGCGATTTCGACGCTGCCTTCCGCTTTCTCGTTGGCGACGATCAGCACGTTCGTGGCGTCCAGTGCGAACAGCGGCGCCGCAAACGCCAGAACCAGCACGCCCAGCATGGCTCGCATCTTCTTCTCCGTGACTCCAGGCCCGTGTCGGCTGATGCTACCCACTTTCTGCCCTTCGCTGCTAGGATAATGCCACCTGAACTTGCACAGGTTTGCCGATGCGGATGGTCATCCTGCTTTTGCTGCTTGCGTCGCCCCTGGCCGCATGTTGCCCCGTGGACAAGGACAGCCTGGCCGACGAGGCTGATGAGTCCCTGCTGGACATCGTTGCCGGGCGCATCGAACGCGACCCCTTCAGCAATCTGCGCAGCCGCCTGCAAGCGGAACCCGAGGCCGCGCTGGCCACGGGGGCGGAGCAGCGCTCCAGGCTGGCTCTCACCCTGTGGTGGCTGGGCGGCGCCGGCGAGTACACGCCGGAACGTTGCCTGGAAATCGCCGGCGAGGCCGCACAGGACCTGCCGGACTCTGCCGTTTACAAGGCGCTGGTTTCCTGGGCGCAATTGAAGGAACGCGCAGACCAGGGCTCGTTCCTGCCCGACTTTTTGTCGTTACGCTACGCCCCCAACAAGACCGCCGATACCGACACCGGCGAGCTGCAACGTCGCGGCTTGGCCAACGCGGAGCACATCCTGCTGGAGTTGCTCCAGCTTGATGAAGCCTGGGAGAACTTCGATACCCTCTACGCGCTGAGCATGATCTACGTGGTTCAAGGCCGGCAGAACCTGGCCCATTACGCCCGCATGCGCGCTTGGGAAATGCACGCGCAGGGGCAACCCTCGCGGGTACCTGGCGCGGCCGAAATCGGGGACATCAAACCCTTGACCATCGTTCGCCAGTTGCGTGTTGAAGTGCTCGTTCCGGTCAAGCTGGTCAGCGATGAAAACCAGACGTTGATTGAGGCACAATACCATGCGCGCCGCGCCTATGCCCTCGCCTGGCAGCAGGCGCGGGCGGAATACGTCAAAGCCCACCCGCAGAACACCACCTCCTACTGGGCGGGCTTCACCGCGCCCGAATCGAAGTTTCCGCCGTTGCGGGCGGCTGCCGCGAAGGCGGACCAGCCCGCGCCCGATGGTTCGACGCCCGTGAAAAGGAACTCGCCCCAACCCGAGTCCGCGGAGCCCGCGCCCAGTTCGCGCAACCAGACTTGGATCACCATGGGCCTGCTGCTGGTGGTACTGGTCCTGGGTTTCCTGGCCCGTGCGCGCATCGCCCGCAAGGCACAGCAGCCTGCACCGCCTAATCCAACTCCCCCACCTCCGGAGGCCGCGTGAAGTTCGCCCTGCCCCTGCTGCTCGCATTGGCCGCTGTGCCTCTTCACGCCGGCTTGTGGGACCGCGACCGGCCCAAGGACGACGCTCTTCCCAGCGTGCTGGACGTGATCACCGGCCGATACGACGAATACCCAGCGAGCTACTATCAGTCTCGCGGGCAGCGCCTTGCGGGCGTGCTCGACAAACTGCCCGACCCCGCCCCGGGTGCGGAGTTGACTGCTGAACAGGTCAGCCAGATCGCCGAAGCGCTGCCGGTCATGGACGACCTGGCCGTGGCGCTGTTCCGGCAGGGTGAGTTTGCGCGCGCAATCATCCTGCTAGACCGCAAGAACCGCCTGTCCGAGACCATCCGCGCGGACCGCACCGCCACGGCCAAGCAACAGAGTTATCGCGCCACTGCCAACAAGGCCGCTTGCCTTGCGGCACGCGCGCGGTTGACACCTGGGACGCCTGACCTGCGGGACGCCCGCGACCTTCTCGCGGCTGTGGTGAAAGAAGACCCCTACAACTCCGACGCCCAGTGGTCGCTGGTTGAGCTGGATTGGCTGTTGTCCGGGCCCGCCTATGTGGCGGGAATCGATCCGCTGTTTCCCAACCTGCTGGGACTGAGCGAAGCCTCGTTCCGGGGCGAACGCAATGAGGCCGCGCTGGCACGCAACAACGTTTCCGGCTGCATCGCATACCTGACGCGGCGCATTGCCTACGAGGGCGCCGAGAGCGCGGACCTGATGTACGCGCTGTCGCTGGCGCTGGCGCTCAGCGGCCGTAACGAAGAGGCCGTGCTGGCCTGGCTGAAACTGTGCGAAATGATCGACAACGGCGCCGCCAGCGCCGTGGCCGACGCGCCGGCTGCCCGAGGCCTGAAGCGCCTGATGGGCGTACACCTCGGCGCAATCTACGAACGCGACGCGGCCGAGAAGCTCTACAGCGAACTGCGAAGCCAGGCCGAAGGCTGGCGCCAGGGCCGGTTAAAATACATGGAACGGAAGTTGCAGGCCGGCAAACACCCCGACACGGAGCCGGCCTTCTGGGCCGGCTGGAGCCCGACACAGCCAGGCGTGCCCGCGCCCGGGAAGCCGGAGCCGGAGACCAACACCGGCATCAGCACGACGCTGTTGATCGGCGGCATCGCCGGCCTGGTACTGGTGCTGTGCGTGCTGATGGTGTTCACAGTCCTGTTAGGCCGCAACAAGGCCAGCCACCCCAGCGTGGACGAGATTTAGCTACTTGCCGGGGCCCATGCCCAACGGTTCGTCGGGGACGCCGGAGTTGCGGTTGTACCAGCGTTGCGCGTTGTCGTAGTAGGTCATGGCGCGCCACTTGTTGCTTTCCACCTCGATGTCAGTGACCGGCCGTATCACGCGGCCGGGAATGCCCATCACCAGGCTGCGTGGCGGGATCACCTTGCCCTCGGTCACGATCGAGCCCGCGCCGATGATGCAGCCCTCGCCGATCTTGCTGCCGCCCATCAGCACGGCATGCATGCCGATCAAACAGTTGTCGCCGACCTCGTCGCCGTGGCACAGGGCGTGGTGCGCGACACTGACGTAGTTGCCGATGCGATTCGGCCTTTCGGGATCAATGTGCACACAAGCCAGGTCCTGTATGTTGGTGTACTTGCCGATTTCAATGCCCGCGATATCGCCGCGCAGCACGCAGCCGAACCAGATGCTGCTGCCCTCCCCCACCGTCACGTTGTCCACCACAATGGCGTTGGCGGCCTTGAACCAGCCGCCCGGCATCAGGTGCATCAGGGGCTCGGCGTTGGATGGCTTGCGCGGGTCGGTCATGCTTCGGCTTTCTTTCGCGGCCTCAGGTAGATGAACCAGTAGACGATACCGACCAGCACCGCGCCGCCCAGTATGTTGCCGATGGTTACAGGCAGCAGGTTGGCGCCGAAGCCGGCCCAGCTCAGGTTGCTGTATGCTTCAGCGCTGGTGCCGACGGAGGCCCAGAATTCGGGGGGTGCGAACTGCTTGATCAGCATCCCGGCCGGGATGAAGTACATGTTCGCGATGCTGTGCTCAAAGCCCGCGGCCACGAAGGCCGCAATCGGCGGCACGATCACCAGCACCTTGTCGGCGGCGCTGCGGGCGCTGAAACTCAGCCACACCGCCAGGCACACCAGCGCGTTGCAGAGCACGCCCAGAAACAGCGCCGGCACGAAGTCCAGCCCGCACTTGGCGTCGGCGATCGCCAGCGCCTTGGCACCCACCGCGCCGCCGCCCAGGTTGTAGTGCCCGGCCAGGAACACCAGCACGGCCGTGGCGATTGAGCCCGCGAAGTTACCCAAATAGACGATCAGCCAGTTGCGTAGCAACTGGCTGGTGCGGACCTTTTTGCCGGCCCAAGCCATCACGATCAGGTTGTTGCCTGTGAACAGCTCCGCCCCGCCCACCACTACCAGGATCAGGCCAAGGCTGAACACCACTCCGCCAAGCAACCGCGACAGGCCGAACGGGATGCCGGTGCCGGCGGTAACCGTGGTCGAAAACACGGCCCCCATGGCGATGAACGCGCCTGCCAAAACGGCCAGCATGAACATGGCGGGTGCGTCGAGGCCCGCTTTCTTCACGCCGATTGCCTCGGCTTTCACGGCCATGTCGGCGGGAAGCAGGGCGTCGAGTGTGGGGCCTTCGCTCAAGTCAACCTCCGCTCACGGGCGGGATGAACGCCACGGTCTGGCCGTCACGCACCACGGCGTCATCGTCGGCGAACTCCTCATCAACGGCAACGCGGCATGCTTTCAGGGGCTCGATCAGCGCCGGATGCAGATTGGCCACGAACCTGCGCACGCTGCCGGCCGTGGCGTCGCCCAGCAGCACGATGCGCTCTTCGCGTGTGCCGGATCGCTCGGCGAGGTGTGCGAAATACAGAACGGTGATGTTCGCCATGGCGGAAACCTATTCGAATGGCCCGGATATCTCAAGCGCAACGGTACCGGACTACCCAGGTCCGGAATCCAGCGTACACTTGCCGCCGTGATGGAAAACGTGCTGACACAGGTTCGTCCCCACCTGCTGAGCGTCAAGACGCCCGCGCAGTACATGGGTGGCGAGGTAAATGCGATCCGCAAGGATTGGGGTAATCGCGTGCGCTTCGCCCTGTGCTTTCCGGATACCTACGCGATCGGCATGTCCAACCAGGGCTTCCGCATCCTGTACCACCTGGTGAACGAGCGTTACGACGAGTTCGTCTGCGAGCGCGCTTTCGCCCCTTGGTTCGACATGGAGGCCGTGCTGCGCGACAACGGCCTGCCGCTGTACTCGCTCGAGAACTATCGGCCGCTGCGCGAATTCGACGCGATCGGCTTCAGCCTGCAGAACGAAACCAGCTACACCAACCTGCTGAACATGCTGGACCTGGGCGGGATCGGTCTGCGTCGTAGCGCAGGCGCTTCGCCCACGGCACGGGAAGTACAGGGAGCCCACTCTGAAGGCCCCATCGTGATCGCAGGCGGCACCGGCTCGATCACGCCGGAGCCGTTGGCCGATTTCGTGGACCTGTTCCTGCTGGGCGAGGGCGAGGAGGCACTGCCGGCGTTCCTGCATCTGCTGGGCGTCTGGAAAGGCCGACTGGAGCCCGCGGTGCTGGAGCAGTACCGCATGCCCGAAGAGTTTTCGGTCAAGGACGTCTACGCGCAGAAGCCGTTCACACTGCGGATGGCGGCGTTGCCTTCCGACCTTGCCGATATCCGTAAACTGTCGCGCCGCGAGTTCCTGGCGGCTTGCGCGGCGGCTATTCCGGGCTGCTACGCGCCGTCCCTGTACGACGTGAAATTCGGTGAAGACGGCACCATCGCCGCTTTCGAGCCGCAATTGCCCGGCCTGCCCAGGCGCATCAAGAAGAACGCCGTCGCCAACCTGAACACCACGTTCTACCCGACCAGGCAGATCATCCCCTTCGTCGAGGTGGTGCAGGACCGCGTCACCATCGAGGTCATGCGCGGCTGCACCGAGGGCTGCCGCTATTGCCAGGCAGGCATGATCGACCGGCCGCAACGCTACCGCACGCCAGAGAAGGTGGTTGAGCTGGCGCGCGAAACCATCCGCAACACGGGTTACGACGAAGTCGCCCTGCTTTCCCTGAGCAGCAGCGACCACCCGCAACTGGTGCCGATGATCAAGGCCCTGCAGGCCGAGTTCGCGGACAGGCACATCAGCGTCAGCCTGCCCAGCCTGCGGGTGGACCAGCAGCTTACCTACCTGCCGGGCCTGACGCGCAACGTGCGCAAGGCGGGCCTGACGCTCGCGCCGGAAACAGGTTCAGAGCGGTTGCGCAAGGTGATCAACAAGACCATCACCCAGCACGACCTGCGCGAGGGCGCGCGCGCCGCGCTGGAAGAGGGCTACAAGACCATTAAGTTCTACATGATGATCGGCCTGCCCACGGAGACCGAGGACGACATCCGTGAGTCAGCCGACCTGCTGAATGAAATCGCCGCAATGGCGAAGCAGATGAAGCGCCACAACTTCACGCTGAACGTGACGGTCAGCCTGTTCGTGCCCAAGGCGTTCACGCCGTTCCAGTGGGAGCCCATGGCATCGCGGGAAACGCTGGAGCGCCACGGCAAGCTGCTGCGCAGCCTGGTGCAGCACAAGAGCATCCGGCTCAAGCTGCATCACTACGAGACCAGTTGGCTGGAAGCGCTTTTCTCGCGTGGCGACCGGCGGCTGGGGCGCGTCACGGAAATCGCCTGGCGCAAGGGCGCGCGCTTCGATGCATGGGATGAATGCTGCGACCTTCAGCGCTGGCGCGAGGCCTGCGCCGAGTCCGGCATCGAGCCCGACTTCTTCATCCATCGCGAGCGCCTTGAGCATGAGTTCATGCCGTGGGACATGCTTAGCGTCGGCACCAGCAAGAAACACCTGTGGGAAGAACGCGCGCGTTCACGCCTGGAGCAATACACCCGCGACTGTTCCGGCCACACACCCGGCTGCATCGCCTGCGGCGTGGATCCGCTCACCTGCCGCACGGGCCTGGATGCGCCGGGCGACGACATGGACCCTGCCATGCAGCGCCGCAAAGACGTGAAGTACGCGCCTGAATTCAAGCAGCGCCTGGCGCAGAAGGCCGAGCTGGCGGCCGCGGCGAAAACTTTCTCAGACTAACGGAACGCGGACCTCTGGTCCGGCACGCAATGAATAGGGCGGGCCCACACGGCCCGCCCCGGAATCGGCGTATCGCGCGACCGCCGACATCCATTACTTGCAGTCGCGACGGCCTTCGCCGTGCAGTATCAGCGCAGTATCACGACAGTCCTCGTCGGCACCGGCGAACTCAACGCGACGCCGCAATCCCGAAAGTGCCGAGCAAACGCCGATGCCCAACGCCAGCGCTGACGTCGCAACGGCCAGGTAGATGACAAAATCGAAGAAGCTCATGGCTGACCCCGGATATCTGTTGCCCACCATCGAAAAAACAGCTGCGCTGCACCTGTTTATTCCGGGTGCAGCGCTCGGGATTTCAATCCGCGGCGCTACTTGGCCAGCAGCACGTTCTCGATGTAGCCGGTGTCCACGTCGCCCTTGATGAAATTGGCGTCGTTCATGATGCGCTGGTGCAGCGGGATCGTGGTCTTGATGCCCTCGATCTTCAGCTCACCCAGCGCCCGGCGCATGCGCGCGATGGCCTTGGTGCGATCGTCCGCGAACACCAGCAGCTTGGCCACCATGCTGTCATAGGTGGGAGGGATGGTGTAGCCGACCTTGATGTGGCTGTCCCAGCGCACGCCCGGGCCGCCCGGGATCATCAGGTCGGTGATCTTGCCCGGGCTGGGGCGGAAGCCGTTGTCCGGGTCTTCCGCGTTGATGCGCACCTCGATGGCGTGGCCGCGCACCTCGACGTCGTCCTGCGTGAACGGCAGCTTTTCCCCGGCGGCGGCCATGATCTGCGCGCGAATCAAATCCGTGCGGGTGACCAGTTCGCTCACCGGGTGCTCTACCTGGATGCGCGTGTTCACTTCCATGAAGTAGAAGTTGCCGTTCTTGTCGAGCAGGAACTCGGCAGTGCCGGCCGTGACGTAATTGGCGGCCTTGCACAGGCGGATGGCGGTCTCGCCCATCTTCTGGCGCAGCTCGGGCGTCATGATGGGGCTGGGCGCTTCTTCGACCAGTTTCTGGTGGCGGCGCTGAAGGCTGCAGTCGCGCTCGCCGCAGTAAACGTAGTTGCCGTGGCTGTCGCTGATGATCTGGATTTCCACGTGGCGCGGGCGCTCAAGGTACTTCTCGATGTACACGCCGTCATCCTTGAAGGCCGTCGCCGCCTCGGTGCGCGCTTGCATGTAGCCGTTGACCAGCGCGATCTCGTTGTGGGCGACGCGCATGCCGCGCCCGCCGCCGCCCGCTGCCGCCTTCACGATCACCGGGTAGCCGATGTCGTTGGCAATCTCGATCGCTTCTTTGTCGTCTTCGACCAGGTCTTTGGTGCCCGGCAGGAGCGGAACCTTCGACTTGATTGCCAGGTCGCGCGCGCTGGCTTTGTTGCCCAGCAGGCGAATCGCCTCGGGCGACGGGCCGATGAACGCAATCCCGCTGCTCTGGCACACTTCGGCAAAGTGCGCGTTTTCGGCCAAGAAGCCGTAGCCCGGGTGGATGGCATCCACGTCGGCGATCTCGGCGGTTGCCATGATGCGCGAGATATCCAGGTAGCTCTTGGCGCTGGGCGCCGGGCCGATGCAGTAGGCCTCGTCCGAAACCTCGAGCCACGGGCCGTTGCGGTCGGCCTCGCTGTAGACGCAGACGGTTTTGATGCCCATCTCGCGACAGGCGCGGATGATGCGCAGGGCGATCTCACCCCGGTTAGCGATCAGGATCTTGGAAAACATTGTGTCCCGTGTCCTGCGTCCCGTGTCCCGGGGCGACGCCGTCTCACACGGCATCCGGGACACGGCACGCGGAACGCCTTTCTTAGCTCGGTTTCACCAGGAACATCGGCTGGCCGTACTCGACGGTCTGGCCGTTCTCCACCAAGATGGCCACCACGGTGCCTTCCACCTCGGCCTTGATCTCGTTGAAGACCTTCATGGCCTCCACGATGCAGACCGTGGTGCTGGCTGTAACCGCGTCGCCCTCCTCAACGTAAGGCGGCGACTCCGGGTTGCTGGAACGGTAGAAGGTGCCGACCATCGGGCTCTTGATCTCGATGGTGCCCGCTGGCGGGCCGGAGGGCGCGGCACCCTGCGGCGCCGCGGCCGCAGCGACCGGCGCGTGGGCCGGCGCCGCCGCCATTGGCGCGGCGATGACCCTGGGGCCGCCGTCGTACTTCTTCTTGAGCCGGATTTTCTTGCTGTCTTCGACGAGCTCGAGCTCGAGCAGCTCGTTCTCGTTCATCAGCTCAATGAGCCGATGAATCTCGTTGATGTCCATGGTTTCCTCTCCGCCAGGCTTTCGATGCGAGGGGATCCACTCTCTCCGCACCGACCTCCGCGACCGAGCTGCCAGCGCGGGAAGCTATCGACTGGCGCGCAAGGAAACAAGTACCAAACGGCATGAGGGTTACGTTACAACCACTGAAAAGTAAGCTGATGACGAGGACCGGAGGAAATGCAGGTGAAACGAATTCTCATGGGCATCACCGCCCTGGGCTTGGTAGCCATGGCGTCGTGGCTGCTGGCGTGCGGCGCGAACGCCGGATCGAACGAGTCCGGGTACGCTCCGTCGCGAGCCCCAACCAATTCCAATGCATCCGGCACTGATCAATCCGTCGCTGACGACAAACCTCCTGGCGTTGGCGACCAGAAAACGGACCCGCCCCAGCCCAAGGATCCTCCGGCCCGGGTTGAAGTCCCCGAGGGTCAGTTGACCGACGACGGCCTGCGCTGGACCATCAAATTCGAGCGAGGCGAAGGTTACGCACTGTTCTCGCGCCAGAATGAAATGCTGCGCGTTGACATCGATGTGCGCCTGCCCTACAGCGCCGGCGACGGCCAGGCCAGCCGCGGTAGTTGTGTGGACCTGGTGCTGTCGGTAGACGGCCTGCACGGGCGACATCTGTTCTTTCACCCCAACCCCGTCTGGATGCCGGACGGCAAGGGGAACTTCAGCGCCTATCGCATCGAGTACTCGTTTGACAAGAACCGTGACGAGCCGCTGCGCCTGGATGATCAGCCATCGTTTGTCGGCACAAGCAACGTGCGTTTCTGGGACCACTGGAAGGCCACCATGTGGGTAGACCTGCGCTACGTGCTGGTACCCGGCAACACCCCTTCATCGAGGGCCGACAACTGGCTTGCTGGCCTGGTGATGGGTAACGAAGCAGCCACCATGGTGTTTCCCACGGGCATGGACGTGCAGAACCCGGGCAAAACGCCCGAGGCACTTGTCGCCTTCAAGTACAGCGAGTTGCCGGAACTCGGCGATGAGGAAGAGAACCCCAGGGATGTCCTGATTGAGGCTGAGCAGCAAGTTCACGAGGCGCAGCGCAACGTGGAGGCGCGCTTCACGGTGAAAGACACAGCGGGCGGCTTCAAGGCACTGCTCAAGAACGTTGAAGGCTTCCCCGACCAACTCTGGGGGCACTACCTGGTCTACATGTTGTCATACACGGCCGCGGTGCGCGGCATCCCCGGCATCGACACCGACTATTTGAAATACCAACGCGCTTACGTAGAGGCCTGTCCCGGCCAGTCCAGCGCCCACCTGGAGTACCTGCGCAATATGGTGCCCCTCGGCAAGCATGATGAGGCCATGGCCCACGCCAGGACGATTTTCGATTCCGCGCTATGCACCGGGCGTGCGGCTACCGACGGCTACATGCGTTTGAAGTGGGCTGAAATCTGCATTCCCTGGGGCCTGACCAGGGAAGCCGGCGAACAACTGGAATACATCAAGGGCAAACCGGAGTTGCTGAAAGACGACAACTTCCGGGTGGACTACAACTTCCAGCGCGCCGAGTACGCCGTGCGCACCGGTGATTCCAGCGGCGCAGTCGCGATCTACGAAGCGCTGATGAAGGACGAACGCAAATTCCTGAACTCCAACCAGTTCAACACGATTCAGCAGAATCTGCAGTTCCAGCGCCAGGCAGCAGAGCAATGGGAAGAAGAACTCAAGTTCCAGGCAGAAGACGCAAAGAAAACCAACCCGCGCTGGGTTGTCGAAACTTCGCGGGGCAAGATCGTGATCGAGTTGTTCGAGGACGACTCGCCCAACACGGTGAAATCACTGGTCAAGTTGGCCAAGGACAAGTTTTACGACGGACTGACCTTCCACCGTGTCGAACCCAACTTCGTGGCCCAGGGCGGCGATCCCAACGGCGACGGCAGCGGCGGCCCGGGCTACCGCATCAAGTTCGAGGAAAACCGCCGCGGCCACTTCCGCGGCACGGTGGCCATGGCACGCGCCCAGTCAAAAGACAGCGCGGGCAGCCAGTTCTACATCTGCACGGCGAACAGCCCCAACGTGCTCAGCCTTACGGGCAACTACGTGGTGGTGGGCCGCGTCATCGAAGGGATGGAAGCGGCCGACATGCTGCGGGTGGGAGACAAGATCATCTCGATCCGCGCGGAGAATCTGCGAAACCATGAATATCAGCCCGAAGTGACGCCGGAGTGAAATTTTCGCTCGGCGTGTGACAATCATGGCAGGAGTCCGGCGTTGTTTTTTACGCTATGCATTCAAAGGCCCCGTGCCGGTGAAAGGGTGAGCCATGAAGAAGCTGGTTGCCATGGGAGGATTGCTGTGCGCCGCATTGCTGGGCGGCTGCCACGACAATTCGCAGGAAGTAAACAAACTGCGCGCTGACCTGGTCGCTGAACAGAAACGCTTCGATGAAGCCAGCAACACCTGGGCCGACGAGCGCGCCGCCATGCGCAAGGACATCGCCGACCTGAAGGCGCAACTCGGGACACTGGACGCGGAATCAGCCAAACCCGTTGCCGAGCGCCTAACAGAACTCGAGGGCCGTGTCGATGAGGCCGGCAAGCCCGACCCCGAGTTGGCGGCCAAAGTGGACGCGCTCGGCAAGAAAGTCGAAGGCCTGAAAGATGAAGCCGTTGAGGCCGCGCGGGTCGAGGCCGCCAAGGCCGCGGGTGGCGAGATGGACGAGGCCAAGATCGCCGAGTTGATGGCGAAGAAACTGGCCGAAGAGCAGGCCGCCAACGCCCCCACCAAGAACCTGCAACAGGCGCTGGACCGGCTGGAGCTCAGCCAGGGCGAGAAGGACCAGGTCCGCGAGTTCATCATCGACGCCAAGAAGCAGATCCTGGAAACCCTGGAAGTACCCACCGAAGACGGCCGCGTGCTGGCCGAGGAGCTGATCGACACCTTCATCAAGGTGCAGAACGGCGACGCCCAGATGACCGACGTGCAGGTGCTGTTCGGTGAGCTGGCAACCAAGAAGATTCCCGGCGACGTCCAAGGCCGCACCTACCTGGACGCGATCAACGCGGTGAAGGCCAGAAACCGTGAAGACATCGGCCGCATGCTGAGTGAAACGGACCAGAAGAAGTTAAGCGCCGCCCACGAAGACTGGACAGACTTCGAGGTAGGCGAAGGCGACCCCTGGGGCGAGCTCTACATGGAGCGCATCCAGAAGTACCAGAAGGATAACCCCAAGGACGAATAGGGGTGTCAGATCCAACGACGCGGGCTGTCGCCCGCGTCGTGCCTGTTCAACCCGTCATGGTGTAGGTCTGGCTTTGGCTGGACTTTGTACGCAGCTTTCGGTCGAGTACGGTCATTACCACGGCCGCGGCGATGAAGAACCCCGACGCCAGCACGAAGATCGGCAGGGGCTGGTCGGGCCAGATCTTCATCAGCGCGTAGGCCAGCGGGAAACCGATGCTGGCGCGGAAGCCCACCAGCGCCGCGTGGGTGCTGGTGTAGGGCAGCGGGCTGCGGCCGCGGGCGAATGCCACAGGGCCCAGGTTCCACACGAAGTGGATCAGCGCCATGCCCGCGCCGAATACGACGAACGCCCCGAACACCAGCCAGGTGGCGGACTGCTGGTCTGCCGGTGCGACAATCGCCGTCGCCGCCAGCAGAACCGGATAGAACATCAGCACTACGTGGGCCCAGCGCGTCACCAGCGTCACGCGTTTGCCGGCCGCCAGCCGCACGATCAGCGGCGCCATCAGCAGGTGCATGATTTGAACCACCACCACGTTGGCGGTGGCGAACTCGGCGTAGCTGGCGTTCAGGTAGTTCTTGAACAGCACCGGGATCACCGGCACCAGCATCATGAACGCCACCCCGTAGAGGAAGAAGCCGAACTCATACAGCCGGAACTCCGGGTCGCGCTTTAACAGCCCCGTCGCCTGGTTCAGCGAGCGTTTCACCCGCGCGGTCCAGGCCGGTGTGACCAGGTCTTCTTTCTCGGCGCTGGTGTAGCGCAGCCGGATGCGCCAGAACGTCAACATGCCCAGCAGGCCGATCACGCCTGCTACCGGGTAGATGTAAACGAACGCCTTGCCGGAGTCGCGGTCCAGCAGCGTGGAGGCCAGCAGCGCGGCGCTCATGGTGGCGATTTCGCTGGCGATGCTGAACCATGTGAACACCTTGCCCCTTGAGCGCGCCGTGCAGTTCGCGCCCCAGATGTGGTTCATCGCCGGCGCCAGCCCCGCGCACACGGCGGCCTGCACAGCCACCAGTGCCACGAACAGGAACGGGTTAGGGAAGAACACCAGCAGCGCGACCGAGGCCATGATCAACCGGCCGAACACGCCCACGAACAGGAAATAGTTGCGGCGCTTGCGTACGCGGCCGCCGCTGGAGTACAGCATGGCAAACGCCATCAGGATCGACGGCAGCATCGACATCAGCGTGGTGATCTCGGCTTCCCAGCGCGCCCAGTCGCCCAGCGCGTTGATCGCCACGTAGGTGTTCATGCTGGTGAGGCCGCCGAACAGGCCCTCAAACAGCGCGCCGCGCACACCGCCGGCCAGCGTGCGTTTTTCAATCAACCCGGATAGCCGGCGCCCTTCACGCCCCAGCACGCCCTCGTACTCCGCAAGCTGCGGCGCGGGGATCGGCACCGTCGCGCCGGCGGGTGCTGCCACACCTGGCACCAGGTTGCGGGTGCTGACGGGAGCGGCGCTGTCAGTGTTCAAAGGGTGCGGCGGCGTGGGCCCCGTTACGCCCGTGGGTTTCTGGCTGGCTGTGTCGGCCGAAGTGGTAATCGCGGATTCAGAGGCGGGGCGCATGGGCTTACATTCTGGTAAGGCGGAGGGTCCGTTTCCACGGGCCGCATTCACAACGAACAGGCAGGCACTTTCGTTTCCCAAAAGACAGGGGCGGCGCCTGAGCGCCGCCCCTGTTGTTCAGGTTTCCTGGCGCTCAGGAGTTGTCGCGTTCGACAAACTCTCCGGTACGGGTGTCCACCTTGACGCGGTCGCCGATGTGGATGTGGTTCGGGACCTTGATCTCAAGGCCGGTCTCAAGCTTCGCCGGCTTGGTGACGTTCTGCACGGTGTCGCCCTTTACGCCCGGCTCGGTGTACTCGACCGTGAGGGTTACGTTCGGCGGCAGTTCCAGGGACACGACTTTGCCCTCATAGAACATGATGTTGCACTCGTCGTTCTCACGCAGGTAGTTAGCGGCGTCACCTACGACGTCGGCGCTGATCTCCGGCTGCTCGTAGGTCTCCATGTCCATGAAGACGTAGTTGTCGCCCTGCTTGTACAGGTACTGCATCTTGCGGTTGTCGAGGTAGACGTCCTCGAACTTGTCTTCCGGGCTGATGCGCTTCTGGCTGCCGTTGCCGGTGATGATGTCTTTGTACTTGATCTGCACGATGCCGCGCCAGTTGCCGGGCGTGATGTGCTGGAAGTCGGTAATGCGCACGAGCTTGCCGTCAATCTTGATGACTTTGCCCTTGCGGAGGTCGGTTGCCTTGAGCACTGCGTGTCTCCAGATTCGATGAAGGGCTAGAAATAGCGGCTTCAACCATCGCTGTCAACGAGGGGGCGCATGAAGCTTGCCTTCCTGATGCGCGCGGCAGTATTGTCCGATCCGCCTGCACAACACCGACCGGAGAACAGCCATGACCGAGACTCGCATCGAAAAAGACTCCATGGGCGAAATGCCCGTGCCCAAGGACGCCCTTTACGGAGCCTCCACTGCCCGCTCCGTGATCAACTTCCCGGTCAGCGGCATCACCGGCCGCAACTTGCCTGACCTGATCAACGCCTACGCCTACCAGAAGATGGCCAGCGCCCTCGCCAACGCCGATTGCGGCGCCATTGACCGCAAAATCGCGGACGCCATCGCCAAGGCGGCCGACGAAATCCTGGCCGGCAAACACCACGAGCACTTCGTGATCGACGTGTTCCAGGCCGGCGCCGGCACCAGCATCCACATGAACATGAACGAGGTGCTGGCCAACCGCGGCATGCAGCTCGATCCCAGCATCAAGATCAGCCCCAACGACCACGTCAATTACGGCCAGAGCACCAACGACACCGTGCCCACCAACCTGCACCTGTCGGCGCTGCTCGCCTTCCCGCGGCTTGACGCGGGCCTCAAGGCCGTCCAGGACGCCTGCGAAAAGAAAGGCCGCGAGTGGAAGGGCATCATCAAGTCCGGCCGTACGCACCTGCAGGACGCGGTGCCCATCACGCTGGGCCAGGAGTTCATGAGCTGGCGCAACTGCGTGCGCCACGTGCGCCAGAACCTGAAGGAAGCGGCCGACAAGCTGCTTGAGCTGGCGCTCGGCGGCAGCGCGATCGGCAGTGGCCTGAACACGGCCGACGGCTACCGTGCCAAGGCGTTTGAGTACCTGCGCAAGTTCACGGGGCTGGAAGTGCGCGAGCCGGAGGACCCGTTTGAGGCGGTGAACAGCCGCTGGCAGTTCAACAACTTCAGCGCGGCGATCCGCACCATGGCCGTTGAGCTGACGCGCATCACTAACGACATCCGGCTGTTCAGTTGCGGCCCGACGACGGGTCTCGATGAGTTCCGCTTAAAACCGATCCAGCCGGGCAGCAGCATCATGCCGGGCAAGATCAACCCCAGTAACCCGGAGGCCATGAACCAACTGCTGTACCAGGTGCTGGGCAACGACCACACCGTGTACCTGTGCGCCATGGCGGGGCAGTTGGACCTGAACGTGATGATGCCGACCATGGCCTGTACCACGCTCTGGAGCATGAACTGGCTGGCCAATTTCCTGCCGGTGTACGCCGAGGACAGCATCGCCGGCTGCACGGTGAACGAGGAGCGCTGCAAGGCCTACTTCGAAACCAGCCAGGCGCTGGTGACGGTGCTGAACCCGATCATCGGCTACCAGGCCAGCGCCAAGATCGCCAAGGAAACGTTGACCACAGGCAAAACGCCCAAGCAGCTGATCCGCGAACACGGCATTTTGACGCCCGAGCAGGAAAAGAAGTACTACGACATCGACTACCTGACGAAGCGCTACCCGCAAGCAGGGTTTGACGAGTAGGAACGCGGCCGTCACGGCCGAAGGCGGAACAGGCGCTCAACCCGGCTGACTTTTGCTACAATCAGCCCGGTGATTCTATGCCGTTGACGCAGCCGTACAGCCCGCACACCCCCTCAACCATGCGCACTTCGCGCGGTGAAGTTCGCTTGCCGGAACGCATGGCGGTTGCAGAGTTTGAACAACTGGAGTGGCTGCCGGAAGATCATTGGGAACTGATTGAGGGGGTGCCCTGCATGACGCCGAGCGGAACTCCTGAACACCAGCGCATTTCGCTGGTTCTGGCCGCTTTCCTCATGGAAGAGCTGGAATCGTCCGGTTATCTGGTGCTGCAGGATTGCGACATCAGGTTCCCGTCCGAAGAGTCCTACCTGCGCCCGGACATCGCGGTTTTCAATGGGGAAAGCCTTCCGGCGGATGGCGTTGTTCCCAAAACACAACTGCCGACCCTTGTCGTGGAGTTGCTTTCCCCTTCCACGGCGCCGAATGACCTCGGACCCAAGCTTTCCGTCTATGACCGCGCCGGCGTAACCGAGTACTGGATTGTTGACCCACGGACCGGTGGGTTGATGCTTCACGCTCGTCCGGATCAAGGCATGTTCAAGCAGGTCTCGGCCGACGCAAACGGCAAAGTGTTTTCTGCCCTGTTGAATCGAGGTATTCGCATCATTCGTGACGGGCTCGCCTTCAGGATTGCCGACTAGCATGCGCACAGGAACCACAACCAACGGCCGTAGCGTTACCATCCTGGGGGTGGCGGATGCCGACGCCGAGTGGGAGGCCGTGCCGGCCAAGCCCTATGGGGCGCTGGTGATCGCGGGCGGCAAGGATCGGCCGGACAAACAGCTCTATGGCAAAATCGCCGCGCGGCTGCTGGAGACTGGCTGCGCCTGGGCTACACTGCATGGCGGCAAGCACACCTCGCGCCTGCACGACATCTTCGACACGGCCGTGGTGGACTACCAGCTCAAGCACTCGCCCGACATCGAGATGATGACCAGCGGCGAAGACGAAAACTCCCTCGAAGAGTCCATGCGCGACGCCGCGATCTACGGCCACCCCAGCTACGGCGAGCCCTACGCCGAGCTGCTTGTGCTGGTTGTCGCAGCGCCCGACACCAAGCTGGAAGAGCAAGCGGAAGCGCTCGCAAAATCCGTCAAGCCCGAGTAGTCTGCGGCCGTCATGGCCATCTCGTTCGATTTCTCCAACATCACCGGCGAAGTCATCCTCGGCGGCGTGCTGATCGCCTGCGCGCGCGTGTTTGACGTCAGCCTGGGCGTGCTGCGCATGGCGGCACAGGCCCAGGGCCGCAAAAAAGCGGCCTGGGGCTTCGCGTTCATGGAGTCGCTGACCTGGGTGGTCGTGGTCTCCAGCATTGTGACCAATCTGCAGCACCCGATTTACGCCATCGCCTTCGCGCTGGGTTTCGCCACGGGCACGCTTGTGGGCGTCACCCTTGAGGGCTTCTTCGCCAGCGGCGAACAGGTGGTGCGCATTTTCACACACAAGGGCGACGAAATGGCCGCCAAGTTCCGCGAAGACGGATGGCGCGTCACCCAGTTCGAAGGCAAAGGCCGTGACGGGCCAATCCAGCTGCTGTTCATCCACGTGCCGCGCAAAAAGGCGCACAAAGTGGTCCCCCACGCCCGAGAGTTGGATGAATCCTGTTTCATCGTGGTGGATGACGTTCGCAGCAGCCTGGCCGCCCGCCACGCAGCAACGCAGCAACTTGTCCGAAAGTAAACCTGGAAGGCCGCAACAGCCGATGAAGGTTCGGTAAACCTCGCGGACGTTGCGATGCTCTCAGCAATCGAGTTTTCCGAAATCACCCCGCAGGTCATCCTGGGCGGCCTGGGAGTCGCGCTGGCCCGCGTGCTCGACGTTTCGCTGGGCGTGCTTCGTCAATCCAGCGTGCGCAACGGCTATCGCAAGTCGGCCTGGGGCATCGGCTTTGCCGAGGCGCTGATCTGGGTAGTGGTGGTCTCCAGCGTGGTGCGCAACCTCAATAGCCCTGTGCTGGCGGTGTTTTATGCCCTGGGCTTCGCGACCGGCACCTACGTCGGCGTTACGCTTGAGGGTTTGCTGGCGCGCGGCGAGCAGGTGGTGCGGATCTTTTCCCACGAAGGCGACCGCATGGCGGCCATGTTCCGCGAATTGGGTTACCGCGTGACGCAGTTTGAAGGCAAGGGCAGAGATGGACCGGTGCAACTGCTGTTCATCCAGCTGAGTCGCAAGAAGGCGCGTTCTCTCGCACCACTTGCCCGTGAGTGCGACCCGGCTTGCTTCATCGTGGTGGACGACGTGCGCAGCAGCAGCGTGGGCGCGGGCCCCGGCGGCGGGCTGGTGCGCAAGTGATCAGGCCGCTTTCTTCTTTCGCTCGCGCCGCCGCTTCAGCGCCGGCCAGGCCAGCGCATCCAGGCTGAAACGGCCGGGACCTGTGAGGGTGATCACCAGGAACATCAGGGCGAACACCAGCGCCAGCTCT
Organism: Planctomycetota bacterium; assembly: GCA_020638635.1. Classification (GTDB taxonomy): domain Bacteria; phylum Planctomycetota; class UBA8742; order UBA2392; family UBA2392; genus JACKID01. Next base: position 284,863 of record JACKIE010000002.1, on the reverse strand, counting down.
TTTTTCGCGAAGGGGTCGGCCGCGTGCTGCACGAACGCGGCCACCATCATGGTCAGCACGATGGGTGCGGCTGCCAGCCGTGTTCCCAACCCCAGCACAACCAGCGCGGCAAGCCCGAATTCCGCGCCCGCGGCCAGTACCAGCGATAGCTCAGGCCCGAGCCCGATCGGGTCGGCGAACGTGAAGTCGCCGGCAAATATCTTCTGCACCTTGCCCCAGCCGTGGTACATCATCAGCACGCCGGCGCCGACGCGCAGGATCAGCAAGCCCAGGCCACGGCTGGCGTTACGTGTCGCTTCATCGAGCATGGTGGGTCTCCGCAGTTTGTAACAACCCGCGGAGGTGCTCCATTCCGTCACTTTCAGCCCGTATTTGTCTTTTCTCATGCCCCTCACTCGTTATCTTCGCAGCCCTGATTGGTGCGGATAATCGAGATGCGAAAGTTGCCGGTAATGCTGCTGCTCGCGGTGGTCGCGACAGCTTTCATCAATGTTGACACGGCCTCGGCCGACCCCCATCACCGGCCGAGCGCGGGCCCGCTGAGCGGCAAGCGCATCATGGTCAGCCCGGGCCACGGCTGGACCTGGCAGAACTCAAGCCTGTTCTGGTACACCCAGCGCGGCGTCACCAACGGCATGGTGGAAGATTTCAGCAACGCCATGCTGGCGATTGATTTCCTGGTGCCGTACCTGATCAACGCCGGCGCCGACGTGGTGGTCCCTCGCGAGCGCAGCTACCAGCCCATCGAGTTCATCGGCGACGACGGCGACGCCGCATACTTCGAAACCGGCAGCTGGACCAGCAGCGTGAACGTCAGCGGCTACTGGGGCAGCGGCTACCGCTGGGCTTCCACCAGCGCCACCGAAACCGCCACTGCGGGCTGGGACTTCAACATTGCGCAGGCCGGGCGCTACCCCGTCTACGTGCGCTGGACCCAGGGCACCGACCGCGCCACCGATGCGCTCTATCGCGTGCACCACGGCGCCGGCGTAAGCGAAGTGCGCCTGGACCAGAACCAGCATAGCTGGACCAGCCCCTGGGACGGCATCCCCGAAACCGCCCACCAGGGTGGGCGCTGGGTGTTCCTGGGCGAATGGGAGTTCACCCCCGCCAGCGGCGCGCGCATCGAGCTCAGCAACGCCAGTACCAACGGCAGCGTGGTCGTGATCGACGCCTGCAAACTGGGCGGCGGCATGGGCGACATCGACCGCGGCGGCGGCACAACCGGCCGTCCGCGCTGGGAGGAATGCTCGCGCTACTACGCCGAGTTCCACGGCTTCCCCTCCAGCGTATGGGACGTGGCGGGCTCCGACGACGGCACCGACAACGTCAGCACGCCGCCGCGAATGCTGAAGGAGTGGAAGGAGTTCGACCTCGCCTTCGCCCTGCACAGCAACGCCAGCGGCGGCTCGGGCACCGCGCGCGGCACGGTGACTTACACCTACGACAACAGCGGCAGCACCCAGCACCCCCAGGCGCTGCTGGACGCCAGTGTCGACTACGCCACACTGGTGCAGAACGAAGTCATGCGCGTATGCAACGACTGGGCGGCCGCCAACAGCGATACCTGGAACAACCGCGGCCTGAACACCGCCAACTTCGGCGAGCTGCGCACCAACACCAAGACGCCCAGTTGCCTGCTGGAGATGGCCTTCCACGACAACGCGCAGGATGCCTGGTACATCCGCCAGCCGGGCTGGCGCCATGATGTGGCCCGCGCGATCTACAAGGCCATCGTGCGCTACTTCGACGCCAACGCGGTGATCATGCCGCTGCCCCCCACCCACCTGTCCATGCGCAACACCGGCAGCGGCCAACTCACCCTCTCGTGGCAGGCACAGGCCGACCCGCTGGAGGCCAGCGCCACTCCCACCGGCTATCGCGTCTACCTGAGCGACGACGGCGTAGCCTTCGATGACGGCCGCGACGCCAACGGCGCCAGCAGCCACCTGCTCAGCGGCCTTGCGCCCGGTGAGTTGAAGTTCGCACGCGTGACGGCCCTGAACGCCGGCGGCGAAAGCCTCTGGAGCGAAGTAGTGTGCGCCCGCACGCCCGACGCGCAGGCGCAAGGGCTGCCCACGCCGCTGCTGCTGGTGGCGGGCTACGACCGGCTGGACGAATTCACCTGGTACCAGCAAGGCGCCACCAACCGCACCGGCGACATGCACATCCGCAATCAGCTTGACTCTCTGGTACGCCACGCCCTGTCGGCTGCTCAGGCGACCACCGTCGGCGGCGGCAGCTACTTCTTTGATTCCGCCAGCAATGAAGCCGTTGAGACCGGCGGCGTGAGCCTGGGCAGCTACGCGGTTGTTGACTGGGTGCTGGGGAACGAGAGCACCACGGACGAAACCTTCTCGGCCACTGAGCAGACATTGGTTGCCAGCTACCTCGCCAACGACGGGCGTCTATTCGTCAGCGGCGCGGAAATCGGCTGGGACCTGGACGCGCAGGGCGGCACCGGCGACCGCGCCTTCTACAACGGGCCGCTGGAAACCAACTACGTGGGCGACAGCAGCAACGACTGGGGCGTCGAGGCCGTGGCCGGCGCATTGTTCAACGGCCTTGCTCCCTTCGACTTCGACGACGGCAGCGGCAGCAGCTACAGCGTCGGCTATCCGGACGTGATCGAGCCCGCCAGCGGCGCGGCTTCCGTGCCTGTGCTGGAGTACTCTCTCGGTGTGACGGCCGGCGTGGCCTCGGCCAACGTGGTGGTATTCGGCTTCCCGTTCGAGACCATCAACCAGCAGGCCGCGCGGTACGAGATCATGCAGCGCGTGTTGCGTTCACTGGCGCCGAGTTACACCGGCGTGAACCCGACCCCGCCCGCCAGCGGCTCCACGGGCGGCAGCGGCGGTGATGACGACTCCGGTTGCGCCGTTGGCGCATCCGGTGTGGCGCCGGTGTTGATCGGTCTGTTTGCGATATTGGCCTGGCGTCGGCGCCGGTAGGGACACGCGGCAGCGTGTCCCTACGCGACAGGTTCCTGACCACCGGCTTCGTAGTCAACCGGCGGGCCGATGATGATCTGGCCGCTTTCGCTTTGCTCGATGCTGATCTCGTGCTGCTTGACCATTTCCAGCAGCGCCAGGAAATTGCCGATCAAGTCCGCCTTCTCACGCTTCGGCCCCACCAGCGCGTTGAAATCGACCCTTCCCAGCTCCTTCAACTGCTGCAGAATCAAGTCGATGTAGTAGCGCACCGGCTTGTCGGTCAGGTCGATCAGGTGCGGCTTCGGCGCCGCCACCTCGCCGTACAGGCGGTGGAACACGCGGTACAGGTCCACCACGCTGAAGTCTTCCAGGTAGGTGTCGTTGTCGCTCTCCGGTGTTTCGCCCTGCAGCGTGCCGCCCGGGCGGCCGTGGCGCTTTGCCTGCTCGTCGTAGCGGTCGCTCAGCAGTGCCGTCATGTCGCGGATGCGCTTGTACTCGAGCAGCTGGCGCACCAGCCGGGCGCGTTCGGCCTCGGCTTCTTTCTTTTCTTCGGAGCGCGCCAGCACCAGCTCGGACTTCAGCTTCAGCAGCGTGGCGGCCATGGACAGGAACTCGCCGGCGTACTCGAGGTCGATGGTCTCCATCTTTTCGAGCTCGCCGATGTACTGCTCGGCGATTTCGGCCACGGGCAGGTCGTAGATGTCCACCTCGGCTCGACGGCACAGGTAAAGCAGCAGGTCCAGCGGCCCCGTGTAAACCTGCGTGTGTACGCGCACCTCACTCATGGCTACCCCCGGAACAGGCTGAAGATCCACCCAGGTACATCAACGGCCGCGAACATGAACAACGCGTTGATCGGCTTCTGCAGCGCGTACCACACGATCAGCACAAAAATCAGGATGCCATAAGGACGCAACTGGTTGAAGATGTGCCGGCCGCGCGGATTCAGGAAGTGGTACATGACCTCACCGCCGTCCACGCCGGGAATGGGCACCAGGTTGATCGCCCCAAGAATCACGTTGAGGATCAGCATTCGCAGCGCGAAGTGAGACAACAGGTCCAGCGCGGCGGACGAACCTCGCACAAATTCAAATGGGTGAAGTTGCAGACTGGCGTTGGTCTGCACGGCCAGAAACACCGCAACCGCGAGCAGCAGCGCGCCAAGGATGGCGCCAATCAGGTTGCCGCCCGGCCCGGCTATTGAAGTCAGCGCCATGTCACGCGAGGGGTGATGAAACTTGGAAGGATTCACCGGCACAGAGGCAATGCCCAAGGGCCAGCCGATCACGAACACGGTGATTACCGGGATCACCACCGTGGCTATCAACGAGCGGTTGTCCTTGAAGTCGATGTGGCGCACCGGGTTCAGGCTGCGCTTGCCCAGCAGGTAGGCCGTGTCGTCGCCCAGCCACCAGGCCACCCAGGCGTGGCCGCCCTCATGCAGGCCGATGGTCACGAACCAGGCCAGCAGCCACAGGATCGCGCTGGTTACATCGATGCGCCCCAGGCTGACCGCCATCCACATCATCGCGGCCACACTCCGCTGAACACCTCACGCGCCGGACCGGTCTTGTAGACGCAGTGGTCCTGCTCGTTCCACTCCATCTCCAGGTCGCCGCCCAGCAGCTTAATCTTTACCTTGCGGCCGGTCAGCTCGTTAAGGTACGCGGCCGCGCACACGGCGCTGGCGCCGGTGCCGCAGGCTAGTGTTTCACCCGCCCCGCGCTCCCAAGTGCGCTGCTGCAGCACCGTGAAGCTCTCGCGGTACACGAACTCGACGTTGGTGCGGCGCGGGAACAGGGAGTGGTTCTCGATCAGGGGGCCGTAGGTGTGCACGAGTTTAGCGTCCGGCGGCTGGTCCAGGAAAATCACGCAGTGCGGGTTGCCCATGCCCACGCAGGTGATTCGGAACTCGCGGTCGCCCACTTTCAGGGGCTGGTTGATCACCTGCTCATCGGCGTTGCCGGTCATGGGGATTTCGCCGCGCGTCAGGCGCGGCTTGCCCATGTTGACGCGCACCTTCAGCGCCGTGTGTGTGCCGCGCTTGGGTGTCACCTTCACGGTCAGCACACCGGCGCCGGTCTCGATGGAGAATTCCTCTTTGCGCTCGAGGTTGCGATCGTACAGGTACTTGGCCACGCAGCGCAGGCCGTTGCCGCACATCTCAGATTCGCTGCCGTCGCTGTTGAACATCTGCATGCGGTGGCGCACGCCCTTCTTGCGGCTGGTGCGGATCAGGATCAGGCCGTCGCTGCCGACACCATAGTGGCGGTCGCTGATTTCACGGGCCAGCTTCACCAGCCCGCCAGGCGCGGACTTGCGGGCATCGACGTAGACGTAGTCGTTGCCGATGCCTTCCATCTTCACGAACGGGATGCCGCCCTTGCTCATTCCTTCTCCGGCCTGGTGACTTCCAGGTTTTCGATCGGCTCTACGTTGGCGTTGAATTCGTAGCCGCCCTCACAGCGCACCCTCACGGTACCGTTCAACTGCTTGTCGAGCAGGCAGTTTCCCTCCAGCACGCGGAACCACTGGGCATTGCGCTCGTAGTACGAACGCTTCTCGAACTCCGGCAGCACCACGCGCTTGAGACGTCCATTGATGACGCTTCCGTCCTCATCCAGTTCCAAATAAAGGGTGTTGACGATGTAGTATTGGCTTCCCGGGTCGTCGTGGTATCCGACCAGCTTGGTGCTGCGGTGTTCGCCCTCGACCCAGCTGGCGCGGAACGTCTCACCTTCTTCCTTGATTTCCAGCTTCCAGCCTTCGCCGTACTCCTCAAGGCGGAAGTAGTCGTCCCCGCTGGCGCACGCCGCCAACAACAGTCCCGCCAGTAACGCCGCGCAAAGTTTCATGCATTCCTCCGGCTGGATTGTACGGGTCTTTCAGAAAAAAGGGACAGCCCCCATTGAGGGGGCTGTCCGCGAGCAATTCGATCACTTTAGTCCTTGAACTTGCGCAAGGCCACGGTGGCATTGTGTCCGCCGAAGCCGAAGCTGTTGGAGAGTGCTACGTTGATGTCGGCGCTGCGCCCTTCGTGGGGCACGTAGTCAAGGTCGCAGTCCGGGTCGGGCACCGTCAGGTTTCGAGTCGGCGGCACCATGCCGTTCTTGATGGCCATTGCGGTAGCCACCAGTTCCACGGCCCCGCTAGCGCCCAGCAAGTGTCCAACCATGCTCTTGGTGCTGCTGATCATCAGCTTGCGGGCGTGGTCGCCAAAGGCCTTCTTTACGGCAAGGGTTTCCGTGCGGTCGTTGTACTCGGTGCTTGTGCCGTGGGCGTTGATGTAGGTGACGTCTTCGGGCGTTGCGCCGGAATCCTTGACGGCCAGCAGCATGCTGCGCATGGCTCCTTCGCCGTCCTCGGAGGGCGACGTCATGTGGAAGGCGTCGTCTGTCTGGCCGAAGCCGGCGACTTCGCAGTAGATATGCGCGCCGCGCGCCTTCGCATGTTCCAGTTCCTCAAACACAAGCACACCGGCGCCCTCGCCCATCACGAATCCGTCACGTTCCTTGTCGAAAGGGCGGCTGGCGTGGGCCGGATCATCGTTGCGGGTGCTCATGGCGCGGGCCGCACAGAAGCCTGCCAGACCCAGCACCGTGCACGCGGCCTCGGCGCCGCCGGACAGGATGACGTCCGCGTCGCCGTACTGGATGGTTCTCAGGGCCATGCCAAGCGCGTGGTTGGCCGAGGCGCAGGCACTGGCGGTAGCGAAGTTGGGGCCCTTCAGGCCGAATCTGATCGCCACGTTGCCGCTGGCTGCATTCAGCATCAGCTTGGGAATGAAGAACGGGTTGATACGGCGCGGCCCGCGCTCGATGAGCGTGCGGTTGCCGTCCATGATTTCTTCGAGACCACCGATGCCGGAGCCGATGATGGCACCGACGCGGGTCATGTCCACCTTGTTGCGGTCAAGCTTGCTGTCATCCAACGCCTGTTGTGAAGCGATCACGGCGAAGTGCACAAACGGGTCGGTCTGACGGACATACTTGCGGTCACCGAGCAAGGCCTCGGCGTCAAACCCCTTCAGGCGACCGGCCATGGTCGTAGTCAGACCGGCGTCTACGTATTCCTGCTGAGTTTCAATGCCGTTGGCGCCGCGCAGGGCGGCGTCCCAGAATGTTGGCACATCGTTGCCGATGGGGCTTAGCACGCCCAGGCCGGTGATCACGACACGTCGCCGTTGAGTCTGAGACATTGGCATATCCTGTGTTCGGGCTGCGCCCCTGCAGCCACTAGAAACGGCTCGGGCAAGCAGCCAGCGCCCAGCAGTACAGGCGCGTCGCCGCTTGCCCGGATGCGAAAGAGCCGCTTACGCCTTGCTGGCGGTCTTGTCCTCGATGTACTTGACCGCGTCACCCACGGTCTGGATCTTCTCGGCGTCTTCGTCCGGGATGTTCAGTTCGAACTCGTCTTCGAACTCCATCACCAGCTCGACAGTGTCGAGGCTGTCTGCGCCGAGGTCATTCACGAATGATGTCTCGAGAGTGACTTTGTCGCGGCTTACGCCCATCTGGTCGCAGACAATCTGCTTTACCGATTCTTCGATTTCTTCCCGTGTGGGCACGCTTTTTTCCTTTCCCAAACGCCGGTACAGGCTACCGGCAGGCACTTCCTTAACAACCGATGCGCCCCCCGGCGGCGCAACGGGGCGGGAGTTTAGCGCCCCCCTTCGGGCGCTGCAAGCATCACTCCTCAAGCATTCAAGGCGCTAATTTGGCCGCTGGGAGAGCTCTGTCAAGACCCCATGGGTCTGCTTCGGGTGGAAGAAGTTGACCAGGCAGCCCCCCGCCCCCTGGCGTGCCGACTCCCAGATCGGCTGATAACCCTGTTCAATCATGCGTCTTGTGGCGGACTCGATGTCATCCACCGCGTAACAGAGGTGGTGCAGGCCGGGACCGCGCTTCTCGATGTACTTGGCGATTGCGGAGTCGGAGTTGGTGGACTCGATCAGCTCGATGTGCGTGCCCGGTGGCACAATCAGCTTCAGCACCCGGACTTTTTCGCCGGCCACTTCCTCGATCTGCGGCTCGGCCCTCAGCCCCAGGCCGGCTTCATAGAAGCCGCGGGCTTGCTCGATGCTTTGTACCGCGATGCCGATGTGGTCCAGTTCCATGCCGGTCTAACGCCGTCAGATGCCCATTGAATCCTGCAACACCATGGCCGCGCAGGCGCCGCCCAGCACTTTGTTGATGCCGTTCATGCGCTGCACCACCTCTTCACGCACTTGCTGCGGCAGCGCCACGCCGCCCTGGTTGTTCAGGAACAGCAGCAGGCCGTGGTAGCTGACGGTGGGCAGCACGCGTTTGATCACGAAATCGCGGATTGAGCTGAAGCCGGCGTCGTTGATTTTCTTCTTCAGGTCGTTGACCAGGTTTCCGCCGTCGAGCTTGAGGTCTTTGCCGACAACGTCCTCCAGTGCCTTGTAGTGCTCTTCGAAGCGCGGCAGCCACACGTCCAGGTGCTGCTTCAGCAGCAGGCTGCTGGCCTGTTTCTGCAGAATCTCAACGGCCTGGTTCATGCGGTCGTGGCGCTGGCCGATGATCAGCGCGCCGATCTGCGAGCAGGTCTCGATCAGCGCCTTGCGTTCCTTCAGCGTCGAATCAAGCGACACCGTCGGCCGCGAAGGCACCGCCTCTTTGATTTTTCCCGTCTTGCGCTGCTTGCCCGTTTTGCTCGATGCCATGCCCGTTCCTGGTGTTGTTCAAGTTTCCCGGTATTCGCCGAAGACGCCGCGCATGGTATCGCAAACTTCGCCGAGTGTCGCCTTGGCACGCAGGGCGTCGATAATTTTCGGCACGAGATTGGCGTCACCTTTCGCCGCCTCCTGCAGGGCGCGCAGGCGTTTGTCCACGGCCTTGTCGTCGCGGCCGGCGCGGAACTCTGCCAGGCGCTTGAGCTGATTCCGCGCCGCCCCGGCGTCGATCTTCAGCAACTGCGGCTCGGCCTCGGTTGTGCTCTGGAAGCGATTCACCCCCACCACCACGGCCTCGCCCTTCTCCACGGCGCGCTGGTACTGCAGGGCCGCGCGGGCGATTTCTCCCTGCATGAATTTCTGCTCGATGGCGCCCACGGCGCCGCCCTTCTTGTCGATCTGCTCGATCAACGCTTCGGCCTTCTGCTCCAACTCATCGGTCAGCTGCTCGACCAGCCAGGCGCCGGCCAGGGGGTCGGGCGTGTCGGCCACGCCGCTTTCGTAGGCCAGAATCTGCTGGGTACGAAGGGCGATCTCGACGCTCTTTTCCGTGGGCAGAGCCAGCGCTTCGTCGAAGCTGTTGGTGTGCAGGCTCTGCGTGCCACCCAGCACCGCGGCTAGCGCCTGCATGGCCGTGCGCACGATGTTGTTCTCGGGCTGCTGGGCCGTCAGCGTGCTGCCGGCCGTCTGGGTGTGGAAGCGCAGCATCAACGCCTTGTCGTCAGATGCGTTGAAGCGCTGCTTCATCAGGCGCGCCCACAGGCGCCGCGCGGCACGGAACTTGGCGACTTCCTCAAACAGGTTGTTGTGCCCGTTGAAGAAAAAGCTGAGGTTCTTGCCGAAGTGGTTGACGTCAAGGCCGCGCGCGACGGCCTGTTTCACGTATTCCAGGCCGTTGCTGAGCGTGAAGGCGATCTCCTGCGCGGCCGTGCTGCCGGCCTCGCGGATGTGGTAGCCACTGATGCTGATGGCGTTGAAGTTGGGCACCTCGTTGGCGCAGAACTCGATGATATCCGTGGTAATGCGCAGGCTGGGCCGCGGCGGGTAGATGTAGGTGCCGCGCGCAACGAACTCTTTCAGCAGGTCGTTCTGCAGCGTGCCGCGAAGCTGATTCCATGCGACGCCCTGCTTGTCGGCCTGTATCAGGTAGAAGGCCAGCAGGCAGGCGGCGCTGGAATTGATGGTCATGCTGGTGCTGACCCGCTCCAGCGGGATGCCATCCAGCAGCACGTCCATGTCGGCGCTGCTGCAGACCGGTACGCCGACCTTGCCGACCTCGCCCTCGGCCATGGGCGAATCGCTGTCGTAGCCGATCTGGGTGGGCAGATCGAAGGCGATGCTGAGGCCGGTGACGCCTTGCTCCAGCAGGAAGCGATAGCGGCGGTTGGATTCCTCGGCGCTGGCGAAGCCGGCGTACTGGCGCATAGTCCAGAAACGGCCGCGGTACATGCTGGGGTAGACGCCGCGGGTGAAAGGGTATTCGCCCGGGAAGCCCAGCCTGGACCGGTAGGCGGCCTCGCCGTCAGGTGAAAGCTGCCCCTCAGCCGGCACAGCCAGCGGCGGGAATTCGCAGGCGCTGGAGGTCTCGAACTTCGCGCGGCGCTCCGGCGCTTTAGCGGTGTAGGGCGCGCGGGTCTGCTCAAGCCAGCGGATGTAGTCTTGTTGAAGGTTGCCCATGGCGGGCGAGTCTAGCGCCCGTGCGGACAGAATGAAGCGGTTATGTCAGGCGGAACGGCGGGACTGGTTGGCCTTGCGTTTCGCTTCCTTTTGCGCCAGGTACTCGTCCAAGTGGGCCTTCCGGCGCGCATGCATTGCAGCGATTTCCTCGGGTGTGGCCGCCTTGCCGCCTTTACGCGGGGGAGGATCATCAACCAACACGACCACGGACTTGCCCCGCTCCCGAATTACGTAGAAGCCCTGCTTACCGCGGCGCGGATCAAAAGGTGATTTGCTGACGTTTTTCATCCGGTCACGTACACCCTCAGCACCAGCACGTCGATGAGTGATGCACCGACGTGAACCTCTACATGATAGTCCCCTTCACGTGGAAACACCATGGTTACCGGGACAACACGCTCCGCGACCCGGTCAGAGCCGCCGCGTATGAGCGCTGAAAATTCGCCCAACACGTCCAGATTCGAAGGATCGACGAAGCTGAGCGTGATGGTCGAGTCGTGATCGGATGGCATATCGCCGAGTTTGATGAATACGTCGAACTCGGCTTCGCCAGCATCATTCGCGAGGCAGGTGTCAAAAACACCGATCAGATTCCACCAGGGCTCGGTATGGACGGCCTTGATGCAGAAGACCATCGAGTTGAGCTTCGGCTGACTCATGCGCCCTCCGGCGGCGCTAGTTTGATCATCAGAGCGCCCTTTTCGAGCACGTCGTTGGGCTTCACCGCGATCTGCTTCACCACGCCCTCGCGGGGCGCGCGGATGTCGTTCTCCAGCTTCATGGCGTGCAGGCTCAGCAGGCTCTGGTTCTTCTTCACCATCTCGCCTTCCTTCACCTGGATCGCTACCACCATGCCCGGCATGGGTGCCTTGACGTCCACCGCCCCGCCGGCACCCTTGCGCCGCGCCACGTTGGCCAGCCGCACGTGCTCCAGCTCGCGCACCTCGGCCGTGTAGACCACGCCGCCGAGCACGATGTCGGTGCCTTCTTTGCCGCGGTGGTAGCCGAAGCGCGTTAAGTCGCCGTTCAGCTGCGCAACCTGCACCTTGCTGCGCAGGGGCGTGCTGACGCGCACGGGAAAGGTGCCGCCGGCGTGCGTGACGAACAGCTGGCCTTCGCGCTCAAACACGCGCACCTGGTGCTTCACGCCGTCGATCTCGATCTCGTAGTCCATGGCCATGGCTATTTCAACCTCGGCAGGCTGCTGGAACTCCAGGGGTCGAAGGCGATTTCGCCGGCCTTGCCCTGCGCGGCGCGCACCTTCTGCAGGTGGCGGTACTCCATCAGCGCCGCCAGCACGGCCGCTTCCTGGCCGCGCCCGCGCTGAACCAGCTCCAGCATGTGCTTCTCTACCCAGTGAATGTTGAAGGCGCCCTTCACCACGTCCGGGTGCTGAAGCAGGTTGGCGTGAAAGGGGATGGTGGTCGATACACCCACCACGGTGAAGCGTGCCAGGGCCTGTAGCGCGAGCTCGATCGCCGCCTTGCGGTCCGTTGAGTGCACGATCAGCTTGGCGATCAAGCTGTCGTAGAACTGGGTGACCGAGTCACCGGTGTGGTAGCCGGCGTCGACGCGGATGCCCTCGCCCTCGGGCGGCTCGAAGGCCTCGATGTAGCCGAGGCTGGGCATGAACTCGAAGAACGGGTCCTCGCTGTTGATGCGCAGCTCGATGGCGTGGCCGTTCTGCTTGATCTGCTCCTGCGCCAGTTCCAGCTTCTCGCCCGAGGCCACGCGCAACTGCAGCTCGACCAGGTCCACGCCGGTAACTTGCTCCGTCACAGGGTGCTCCACCTGCAGGCGGGTGTTGACCTCGCAGAAGTACCAGCTTCCCGCCTGCTCGTCGTACAGGAACTCGCAGGTGCCCGCGTTGGTGTAGCCGGCGGTCTGCGCGATCTTCACGGCGTCGGCGCAGATCTTCGCGCGCTGCTGCGGTGTTAGGCTTGGGCTGGGGGTTTCCTCCAGCAGCTTCTGGTGGCGGCGCTGCAGGCTGCATTCGCGCTCGAAGAAGTGCAGCACCTTGCCGTGCTCGTCGGCCACGATCTGCACTTCGATGTGCCTCGGCGCGGGCAGAAACTTCTCTACCAGCAGCGCATCATCGCCAAAGCTGGCCTTGGCCTCGCGCGCGGCCTTGGGCAGCAGCATCTTGAGGTCTTCCGCGTTGTCGGCGCGGTGCATGCCTTTGCCGCCGCCGCCGGCGGCGGGCTTCACCATGACTGGGAAGCCGATCTGCTGCACGGCCTTGACGGTCTCGGGATCCGCCTGGCCGGCGCACTTGATCCAGGGCGTCACCGGCACGCCGGCCTTTTCGGCCACTTCCTTGGCGTTCCGCTTGTCGCCCAAACGGTCGATCGCGCCGCTGGATGGGCCGATGAACTTGATACCCGCGTCTTCGCAGGCCTTGGCAAACAGCGCGTTTTCGGCCAGGAAGCCGTAGCCGGGGTGGATGCCATCGGCCTCGTGCTCCTGCGCGAGTTGCACGATGCGGGCGATGTTCAGGTAGCTGTCGGCCGAGGCGGATGGGCCCAGGTAGTGGGCCTCGTCGGCCTCGCGCACGAAGGGCAGGTGCGCGTCGGCGTCGGAAAAGACGGCGATGCTGTGCACACCGAGTTTGCGGCAGGCGCGGATCACCCGCAGCGCGATTTCGCCACGGTTGGCAATCAGGACACGTTTGAGCATGGGGACGGAATTTAGGGCGCAGAGCCGCTTTGGGCCAGAGGCAAAAAGAAAGGCGCGCCGCAGCGCGCCCTTCCTGATTCCAGTCTGACTAGTCCTTGGGCTTTTCCGGCATCTTCTTGTCCATGTTGATTTCAACGCCGGCGAGGTACCACATGCCGCCCTCGCGCACCAGCGACACCGTGATGCTATCGCGGTAACGATTGCGGTAGCGGAAGGTCGCGGTGCCCTGGCCCTCTTCCTTCAGGTCGATGGTGCGGCCGGCCCAGTACCAATCGCTTTCCTTCAGGCGCTTCTCCCATTCATCAGCGGTGTAGACGCGGTAGCAACCGATCAGCACGGCATAGCGCTCGGCGTCGGAGGCGCCGGTCCACTTCTCTTCGCCGCCCGTAATGCCGGACTTGTCCTTGGGGTCGAGGCCTTCATCGCCTTCCAAACGGGGTTTGAAGTCCTTCCAGCGATCCCAGCCTTCGGTCATGCGCCACTTGCGGACGGCCGTTTCCTGCTCCTGCATTTCGTGATCCCAGGGAGCGTGGTAATTGTAAATGGCGGTGAAATTTTCACTCTTGATGGCGTCCAAGACGCCTTCCGCAATCGGCCGCGGGTCAGGACCGCCGCCGCCGCCGCCGCAACCAAACATCACAAACGCAAGCACAGCCAAGGGTGCCAGCTTCCATGTATTCTTCATTCCCTGCCTCTCCTCTTCCTTTTCCGAGTTCGTTTCTTGAGCGACTACTTCGTTTTCTCGCGCTTACGCGCGTCTTCGAGTGCGCGCAGGATGCTAGGCTTCAGGTCATTTTTCCAGACCCCATCGTGACGAACCCATGAATATCTGTCGGGGTCACCATTCTTCAGTATGACTGTGGCACGATCGCCTTCGACCACGATCTCCTTGATATTGGCCTTGCTGAACAGACGGTGTGTGCGCTCCGAGCCCTCCGGGGTAAGCTCCGCCTTGATTCGCCACGCGTAGTAGTCCTTGGGCGTCATGCTTTCCGGGTCTGGCGGCAGTGTCGCCAGCAAGGCGATGACGCGCTGCCGGTCCTCCTCGGTAGTGCGCGCGCCGGGCTCCAGAAACGCCTTGTTCATCTTCACCGTTGCTCGAGCACCCGGTGGATTCGTGCCTTCCAGCTCGCGTTTAAACCATTCCTGGGCGTCGGGACTGAGCCTGTCCCACAGGGCGTCCGTGTCCTGCTTCATCACAGCTTCGGCCCACTCCATCATGGATTTATGTACGGCTTCCTGATCCGGGTTCAACTCAAGCTCTTGCGGGCAAGCCGCAGTTAGAAGCGCGACTGCCAGCAACAGGGCCGCCAGGGGCGCTCCATTGGGGACACGGGATCTGTGATTCCGGATTGAACAGACAAGGTGACTCACGGGTGAATCCTTGCAGGGACTGGTTTCGGGTGGCGTCCCAACCGATCTACGCGCACCCAGCATAGTCCATAATCCCAAATCGATAATCCAAATTCACAGGGGTATGTTCCCATGCTTCTTCGGCGGATTCACATCGCGCTTGTGGCGCACTACTTCCAGGGCGTGGATCAGCTTCTTGCGCGTCTCCCTCGGCCGGATCACGCCGTCGATATAGCCCCGCGCAGCCGCGTCGTAGGGGTTGCTGAAGCGTTCGCGGTAGTCCGAGATCAACTTCTGCTGCATCTCCGGCCCGTCAGCGCCGGCCAGTTCCCGCGCGTACAGGATGTTCACGGCACCCTGGGCGCCCATCACGGCGATCTCGGCCGTGGGCCAGGCGTAGTTCACGTCGCTGCGGATGTGCTTGCTGGACATCACGCAATAAGCCCCGCCGTAGGCCTTGCGCGTGATCACGCAAAGCTTGGGCACCGTGGCTTCGCAATAGGCGTACAGCAGCTTTGCGCCGTGCTTGATGATGCCGTTGTGTTCCTGGTTCACGCCGGGCAGGAAGCCGGGCACGTCCTCGAACGTGACGAGCGGGATATTGAAGGCGTCGCAGAACCTAACGAACCGCGCGCCCTTGAGGCTGCTGGCGATGTCGAGGCAGCCGGCCAGCACCATGGGCTGCTGCGCCACGATGCCGACGCTGTGGCCGCCAAGGCGCGCGAAGCCGACGATCAGGTTCTGGGCGTAGTTCTTGTGCACCTCGAAGAAATCGCCGTCGTCAACGATGGTCTCGATCACGTCGAGCATGTTGTACGGCTTCTCCGGGTGGTCGGGCACGATGCGGTCGAGCCGGTCGTCTTCGCGCTCGGGGTCGTCGTCGGGCTCGACAAAGGGCGGCGGTTCCAGGTTGTTCTGGGGCAGGAAGCTGAGCAGCTTCTTGATCGAGACAATGCAATCGGGCTCGGACTCGCTGGTGAAGTGGCTGACGCCGCTGGTCTCACCGTGCACGCCCGCGCCGCCAAGCCCTTCCATGTCGATCTCTTCGTGCGTGACGGCCTTGATCACGTTGGGGCCGGTCACGAACATGTGGCTGGTGCCCTCCACCATGAACACGAAATCGGTGATGGCCGGGCTGTAGACCGCGCCGCCGGCGCAGGGGCCCATGATCGCCGAAATCTGCGGGATCACGCCGCTCGCCAGCGTGTTGCGCAGGAAAATGTCGGCATATGCGCCGAGACTGGCCACACCTTCCTGGATGCGCGCGCCGCCGCTGTCATTGAAGCCGATGATCGGGCAGCCGTTCTTGAGCGCCTGTTCCATGATCTTGACGATCTTGGCGCCGTAGCGCTCGCCCAGGCTGCCGCCGAACACCGTGAAGTCCTGCGCGAACACGTAGACCGGGCGGCCGTAAACGCGTCCGACGCCGGTGACCACGCCGTCGCCGAGGAACTTCTTGTCGGCGAGGCCGAACTCGTGGGCGTTGTGTGTGACGAAGGCGTCGATTTCCTCGAAGCTGCCCTCGTCGCAGAGCAGCGCGATGCGCTCGCGTGCCGTGAGTTTTCCGGACTTGTGCTGCTTCTCGATGCGCGCAGCCCCGCCGCCCTCCTGGGCCTGTTCGGTCATGCGGTCCAGGCGCTCCAGCGCCTCACGCTGCGAAAGCACGCCCTCAGGCAAGTCGGGGCGCAGGCGCGAAGTGTTCTTTTTTGTTTTCCCCATACGGAACGCGGCCATCCCGGCCGCCTCAGCTATCGTTCTGTGTTCGTACGCAGGCGCCGCACCATGGCCAATCCTCAGGCTTGCCGCACAATCCGGCCTTCACCGGGTTGCTGTCAATGTACTCCATGGCCAGCCGGAAATGCGCATGGTCGCGGATGTACCTGTCGAAGTAGTCAGGCATCCAAACCTGACCGGTCCGCCCGAGTGCCTTGTTGACCGCCTTGGCTGTGAAAGATTTCCAAGAGTGCACGATGCCGGAAAGCTCGTGGCCGGGCAAGGGATTGAACAGGACGTGAACGTGATTCGGCATGACGCACCAGTTGAGCAACTGGTAGCGTTCCGCGTCGAAGAACAGCAGGCTGTTCTGGACAATCTGCGCTAGGTCGGGCTGTTTCAGCAGGCACTCGCCATGCCCGGCATCGAGCCAGGCGTTGATGCGGGTGTGCAGCTCTTTGCGTCTGTCTTCCGGCGTGTACGGCTGGAGCTCTGTCTGCCAACGCTCTACGACTTCCTTGGGGAGCGAATCAGCGAGACGGAACGTGACCCCCTGGGTGAGGTGTTCTCCGTCGAAGTGGGGCAGGTAGCCGCGACTGTGCCAGCCCTTCCGACTTCGCACGCTTACCCCCCCATCGTGCGGACGGGACGTCCGCGCTCCTGCTACGCCGTCATCCCGCCGTCTACTACCAGCACTTGCGCTGTGATGTAGGCGCCGGTGTCTGCCGCCAGGAACACGGCCGCGTTGGCTATGTCTGTGGGCTGGCCGAAGCGGCCGAGGCGAATGCCCTTCAGGGCTTCTTCTTTTACCTTGGCGTCGAGCGTGGCCGTCATGTCGGTCTCGATGAAACCGGGGGCGATCACGTTGGCCGTTACCCCGCGCCCCGCAAGCTCCTTGGCGACGCTCTTGGTGAAGGCGATCAGGCCGCCCTTGCTGGCCGCGTAGTTGGCCTGGCCCGCATTGCCCGCGATGCCGACCACACTAGCGATGTTGATCAGACGGCCGTGCTTGCTCTTCATCAGGGCGCGCGAGGCCGCGCGCGTGATGTTGAAAGCGCCCTTCAAATTCGTGTTCAGCACCAGCTCGTAATCCTCATCGCTCAGGCGCATCAGCAGGTTGTCGCGGGTGACGCCTGCGTTGTTCACCACGATGTCTATGCCGCCCAGTTTCTCCTGCGCCTGCTTGACCACGTCGTTGCAGGCCTGGGAGTTCGCGACATCCAGGCCGAACGTTTCAACCACCTTCGCGCCGCGGTCACGGCAGGCCGCTGCCGTATCGGCCACGCGCTCCGGGGACGTGGCCACCAGGGCCAGCTCGGCGCCCTCGGCTGCGAACGCTTCCGCGATGGCGCGGCCGATGCCTCGCGACGCGCCGGTGATCA
Organism: Planctomycetota bacterium; assembly: GCA_020638635.1. Taxonomy (GTDB): domain Bacteria; phylum Planctomycetota; class UBA8742; order UBA2392; family UBA2392; genus JACKID01. The sequence continues at coordinate 267,434 of JACKIE010000002.1, read as the reverse complement.
GGGCCTTGCGGCCTTCCAGTGCCCCCATTGTTTTCCTTTGTGTTATGCGACAGCGGCGGCGAGTTCTTCCGCCTTGCCGATGCTGACACGGTTGGCGGAACGCGCAACCCGCTTGAGCAGGCCTGCCAGCACATTGCCGGGACCGAGCTCAAGGAAAGTATCAAAGCCGCCATCCACCAGCTTCTGCATGCTGCGGGCCCACAGCACAGGCGCTGTCAATTGCTTGACCAGGTTGGCCTTCAGCATGTGCGGGTCGGCGTGTTCCGTGGCGTCCACGTTGGCGATCACGCCGACGCGCGGCGCATGAAACGTGGTGGTTTCGATCTCAGCGGCCAGCCGCTCGCGGGCGGGTTCCATCAGCGGGCTGTGGAACGCGCCGGCCACGGTCAGCGGCACCGTCAGCTTGGCGCCCGCTTCCTTGGCCAGCTTCATGGCCTCTTCCACGGCGCCGACTTCGCCGCTGATCGCAACCTGCCCGGGCGCGTTGAAATTGGCGAGCACAACCACGCCCTTTGCCTGGGCCGGCTTGATCGCGTCGCGCAGCTTTTCGTCATCCAGGCCCACGATGCTGGCCATCGTGGAGGGCTTCAGCTCGCAGGCTTCCTGCATGTACTTGCCCCGCGCGCGCACCAGCACCAGGGCGTCTTCCCACGACATAGCCCCGGCTGCGGCCAGCGCCGAGTATTCACCTAGGGACAACCCGGCCGTGCACTGCACGTGGTGGCACAGGTCGCGACCCTTGCGATGGGTTTTCAACGCGGCAATCACGGCCCAGGAATGGGCCAGAATGGCGGGCTGGGAGACGTCGGTGCGGTTCAGCTCGTCCGCCGGGCCTTCAAAGCACAGCCGTGAGAGGTGAAAGCCGAGCAGCTTATCGGCCTTCTCGAACACCTCGGCCGCTTCGGGGTACTTCTCGGCCAGGTCTTTGCCCATGCCGACATACTGGGCGCCCTGGCCCGGGAACAGCAGCGCGGTTTTGGATGAAACGTTCACGGTACACCTCAACGGCCTCAATCAGCCGCGTTTTTAGGGGCGGAAGATGCGGTCGGCAATCTTCTTCCGACGCACTGCCCTCTTACCATTTAACGAGATTATAGCCCCAGCTTAGTCCGCCGCCGAAGGCTTCGAGCAGGATGTAGTCGCCGCGCTTGATGCGGCCGGCGGCCAGCGCTTCATCGAAAGCAATGGGAATGCTGGCCGAGCTGGTGTTGCCGTAACGGTCGATGTTGATCAGCACCCGGTCCATGCCGATGCCGACGCGTTTCATGGCGCTTTCGATGATGTTGATGTTGGCCTGGTGCGGGATCACCAGCGCGATGTCATCGGGCTTGATGCCCGCGCGCGTGCAGGCCTCTTCGGCCATCTCGGTGAACTTCTGGACCGCGAACTTGTAGACCGTGCGCCCCTTGAGCGCGATGGTGTGCATGTTCTTTTCGATCGTGTCGCGCGAGGCCGGCATGCGGCATCCGCCAGCGGCCACGTTCAGCGCGTCGTAGTCGAAGCGGGCGCCGTTGCGAGAGCACACCACCGTGCCGCGGCCCTCCGTGCGCGTGACCACGGCGGCACCCGCGCCGTCGGCGAACAGGATGCAGCTTGAGCGATCGCTGAAGTTGGTGATCGAGGAAAGCTTCTCCGCGCCGATCACCAGCACGTTCCGGTAGCTGTCGGTGTTGACCAGCGCGGCCCCCAGCTCAAGCGCGTACACGAAGCCCGCGCAGGCGGTGCTGATGTCCAGCGCCGGTATGTCCCCCATCTGCAGGCCCTGCTGCACCCAGCAGGCTGTGTTGGGGAAAGTGTTGTCGGGGCTGGCGGTGGCGACCATCACGTAGTCGATGTCGGTCGGCTGCATCTCGGCGCGCTGCAGCGCTATTTTCGCGGCCTGCAGGGCCATGTCCGAAGTGAACTCGTTCTCGCCGGCAAAGCGGCGTTCGCGGATGCCGGTGCGCTGGAAAATCCACTCGTCGCTGGTATCGACGATTTTGGACATGTCGTCGTTGGTGACCACACGTTCGGGAACGTAAGCGCCAATGCTGAGAATGCCTGCCTGCTGCTTGCTCACTGAGTCTTCCCGGGTCGTGTGGGACTAGCTGGAAGCGCCGGCCTTGCTGGCTTCGCGCTGGAGTGCCTCGATGATCTTGTCGTTCACGTGCTTGTTGCAGCAGTCCGCCGCCGTGCGGATGCCCGAGGCGATTGCGCGCTCGTCGCTGCGCCCGTGGGCGATCACCACCGTGCCGTTCACGCCCAGCAGCGCCGCGCCGCCGACTTCCTGCCAGTCGAGTTCGCGGACCAGGCTGCCGATGGTGGCGCGGAAGCGTTCGTCTTCGGCAAGGCCCGCCTTGGCGGCGTGCTGCATGAACATCCGGACCAGGATCTCGCTCAGGCCCTCGGCCGTCTTCAGCACCACGTTGCCGACCATGCCGTCGCACACGATCACTTCGCTGGCGCCCTCGAACACCTCGTGGCCTTCTATGTTGCCGCGGAAGTCGAGCTCGGACTGGTTCAGCAGGGCGTGGGCTTCCTTGATGACGGGGCTGCCCTTACCCTCTTCACTGCCGACGCTGAGCAGGCTGACGTGGACCTTGTCATGCTCGCGTGCGAGCACGTTGCGGTAGAAGATGTCGCCCATGGTCGCGTATTGCGCCAGGTGCGCGGGCTTGGCGGCCACGTTGGCGCCGACGTCCATGATCACGATGCGCCCGCGCAGGGTAGGCAGCGTGGTCAGAATGCCCGCGCGCCGCACGCCCGGCAGAGTGCGCAACATCAGCGTGCTGGCTGCGACCAGCGCGCCGGTGTTGCCGGCGCTGATCACCGCGTCGGCCTTGCCTTCGCGCACCAGGTGCACCGCGATGGGCAGCGAGGCCTGCTTCTTGGCCTTCAGCGCTTCCACCGGGTGCTCTTCCATGCCGATGGTCTGCGGCGCATGGATGACGTGGATGTTGGACAGCGGCTTTTCGCACTTCGCCAGCTCGGCGCTGACGACGGCTTCCTCACCGACCAGCAGCAACTGCCAGTCGGGGTGTTCGTTTGCAACGCGCCAGGTTCCGCGCACGACTACGCCGGGCGCTTTGTCGCCGCCCATGGCATCTATGGCGATCCGGGGCATGACGCTTCCTCACAAGGTGTGCAAGCCGACGCCTGGAAGGCCCCGGCCTGAGGTGTTCCGGCTACAGGCGTTCTTCGACTTCGAACACCCGCTTGCTCTTGCCGTAGTATCCGCTCTCTTCGCAGACCCGGTGAGCCAGCTTGGGCAGGCCGGTCTTGGCGCACTTGCTGATCTTCGGCAGCGGCAACGCGTCATGGGAGCGGCGCTTGTTGCGGCGCGCCCTGGAAGTTTTCTTTTTCGGTGTGGGCATTGCTGTCTCTCCTGCGTACCGCGTCCTACGCCTTCAGTGCTTCGCGGATCTTTTCCATGCCGGTATTCAGGGCCTCCGGCAACCCTTCGGGATTCTTGCCGCCGGCCTGGGCAACATCGGGCTTACCGCCGCCGCCCCCGCCGACAAGGCGGGCCATTTCGCCAACGATCTTCCCGGCGTGAAGCCCCCGTCCGACCAAATCTTTGGTAAATGCGACCAGCAGCAGTGCACGACCATCGCCGCGACTGCCAAGCAATACCGCAGATGGGCCGCCATCCTGCCCCAAAGCGTCCTTGATTGTCAACAGATCGGTGGCTTCAGCGCCTTCCAGCTCAGCGACGTAAACTGTGACGTCGCCTACAGTTTCGGCCGCCTTGCGGATCGATTCAAGCTTCGACTGTTCGACGCCGCCGCCCTTCTTGGCCTTGCCCTTGAGGTCTTTCACCTCTTTCAGCAGTGACTGCACCTTCTCGACAACCTTGCCCGGCTGGGCCTTGGTCAGGCCCTGCAACTCGGCCAGAGTGCGTGCCTCTTCGGCCGCCATCTGGTACGCATCCTGCCCGGTGACGGCCTCGATGCGCCGCACGCCGGCCGACGAGCTGCCTTCGCTCAGGATGCGGAAGTATCCGATGTCGCCCGTACGCGCCACGTGGGTACCGCCGCAGAGTTCCATGGAAAAGGCGGGTGACACGGGCGTCCCGCCTGCCCGTGTTGCGGGCGTCCCGCCTGCATCCGTCCCGGGCGTCTCGCCCGGGACACCACCAACCCAAGTCCAATCTACCAAGCCGGCATTGGCAGGATTGTCCAGCGTGTACCGAACTTTTGCCTCATACTCTGCGGCGTCACGTATCAACCTGTCGTACGATTCATTCATCCAGAATGTACCTGTCCGACCCAGCAGCTTGTTGCACTCTTTCGACGTAAACGACTTCCACGAGTGCAGGATGTCTGACAGCGCATGTCCGGCCAGCGGCTTCACCACGACATGCACGTGATTGGGCATCACACACCAGGCGTGCAACTCGTAGCGTTCGCCGTCAAAGTGCTTCAACGCGTTTGCGACGACCTCCGCGCAGCGCTGATCCTTGAAGTAACACGCACCGTAACCTGCGTTCAGGTATTCATCCATCTTGGCCGTGAACAACTGGTCGAGTGCTTTGCCCTCGGAAGCGGACAGCTGACGACCCTCCTGTTCCGCCACCCGTGTCAGGTGCCGGCGGGAGGCCTCGATTTCGTCACGCTTGTCCCGCGCGAGCGCGTCGCCAAGACGGAACGTCACGAAGTAGATGCCTCCATCTTTCTCCCAATGCGGAAGCCGTCCTCGGCTACGCTTCTGGATGCCCGCGTCCGCGGGCTGGAAGCCCGCGGTGGATGCAGGCGAGACGCCCGCAACACGGGTGCCCATGGTCAGCACCCTTACCTTGTCGCCGTATTTTTCGCCGAAGAGGGCCATGGCGCCGGCTTTTTGGGCCTCTTCTGGGGCCATCACGGCCGTGCCCACCTGGGTGTTGGCCTGGATCTGCTGGTTTACCAGCCTTTCGATCTCCTGCTTTTCCTCGAAGGTGAGCGCCTTGGGGTGGCTGAAGTCGAAGCGCAGGCGGTCCGGTTGCACGATGCTGCCGCGCTGCACCACGTGCTCTCCCAGCACCTTGCGCAAGGCCGCGTGCACCAGGTGCGTGGCGCTGTGATTGGCGCGGATGCGGTCGCGGCGCTGCTGGTCCACACGCGCGGTGACCGTGTCGCCCACGCGCAGCTTTCCGTGCAGCAGCTTGCCCTCGTGCAGCAAGTAATCGTCGCGCTTCTGTGTGTCGGCGACCTCGAACAAAGCTTGTCCCGTGTCCCGGGTGCCGTGTCCCGCGTCTGTTGACTCGGGACTCGGGACTCGAGACTCGGAACTTCCGACATGCAGGCTGCCCCGGTCCCCCACCTGGCCGCCTGACTCACCGTAGAAGGGCGTGCGGTCGAGTACCACCGTGGCGGAATCGCCGGCCTCGATGATCTCAAAGGGCTCGCCGTCGCGCACGATGGCGAGCACCTTGCACTCGGCTTCGCAGCTTCCGTAGCCGAGGAATTGCGTGGGCTTGTACTTGCCCTTCAGCTCCTGGAACCAGCCCTTCTCGAACACCACCACCTGCTTGCCGCCTTTGCTGGCCTCGCGGTGTTTTTCTTCCGCCTCGTCGTAGCCGACCTGATCAAGCGCCAGGCCTTCCGCAGCCAGTTCGTCCTGTACCACTTCGCGCGGCAGGCCCTGGGACTGGTACAGGTCGAAGGCGGGCTTGCCGGGCAGGGTCTTCTCACCCTTCTTCTTCACGTCGCGGATCAGGCCGGCCAACTGTTGCAGGCCGCGTTCAAGCGTGGTGGAGAACTGCTGCTCTTCCTGCTGGATGGTACCGATCACGGCGTTGGTGTTGCGCTTGAGCTCGGGGTAGGCATCGCCGTAGTGCTCAACAACAACGGGCACCAGCTTGTGCAGGAACGGGCCATCAAGGCCAAGCGCCGAGCCGTCACGGAAGGCGCGCCGGATGATGCGCCGCACGACGTAACCGGCGCCCTCATTCGACGGAAGAATTCCGTCCGACATGCAGAAGGTAACGGCGCGGATGTGGTCAGCGATGCGCTTCTCGCGGACCAGGTTCTCAGCCCCGCCCGGAAGGGCGGGGGAGCCGGACTCAGATTGCGCTTGGGTGGATTCCCCCGGCCTTCCGGCCGGGGCTGATGCACGCAACGCTTCCCTAACTGGCGTGAATAGACCGCAGTCCAAGGTGGTTTTGGCGCCGTCGAGGACCATCACAAGGCGCTCGAAACCGCCGCCGAAGTCGATGTTCTTTGACGGCAACGGAGTCAGCGTGCCCTTGCCGGGTGCGGGGCCTGAGCGCTCGTACTGGGTGAAGACGATATTGCCGATTTCCATGAAGCGGTCGCCGTTGGTCTCGACGTTGCCTTCGCCGTATTCGGGGCCGAGGTCGTAGAAAATCTCGCTGCACGGGCCGCACACGCCGTTGGGGCCCTGGCTGGGCGCGCCGGCGGGCCAGAAGTTGTCGTGCTCACCCAGCCAAAAAATGCGCTGCTCGAGCTCGTCTTTCTTCCACAGCTTGCCGAGGATTTCGCGCCAGTAGTTCGCGGCCTCTTCGTCGCGGCCGTCACCCTTTTCGTCGCCCTTGTAGACGCTCACGTACAGCTTTGACGTGTCAAGACCACAGCCGCCTTTGTCCCACGGCAGGGTGTAGAAGTCCCAGATCCAGCGGATGGCTTCCTTCTTGAAAAAGCCCTTGCTGCCGTTGGGGCCGTCAAGACCGTCGCCGAAGCTGAAGAAGCCCAGCATTTCAAAGAAGGTGTGGTGGCGCGCGGTTTTGCCGACGTTCTCCAGGTCCGGCGTGCGCATGCACTTCTGCACGGTGGCGGTCGCGCGGGTGCCGTGCACCAGGTTGCCCGTGAAATCGTCTTTGAACTGGTGCATGCCCGCGCTGGTGAACAGGGTGCTGGGGTCGGGCGGCTGCAGGCTGCTGCTGGGCAGTATCAGGCTGCCCTTCACCTTGCCCCCCGCGTGCTCCTTCATGCGCGCGTCGAAGAAGGCGAGGAAGCGTTTGCGTAATTCGTTCGGGTCTACTGGCATTGCAAGCCTCTGTCGCCCCTGCGGGGCTCTGATTCCTCTTACATCTTCACCCGGGGCTTACGCCCCGGGCTAAGCTCTTCCAGCCCCTTCGGGGCTTGTACTGCTGCGGCGCTTCGCGCCTTTGCGGACGTGACGTCCGCGCTCCTTAACTAGAAAGCCCGGTCTTGCGGACCGGGCTTTACATGAATCCCTGCCGGCCGCTAGTCCTCGGTTGTCGCTGCGGCCTCGCTTACCGGCATGCCGAGCGCTTCCCGGGTAGCTCGATCCACCTGGGCCCAGATGTCCTTGTTCTCGGCGAGGAACGCCTTGGCGTTTTCCTTGCCTTGCCCGAGCTTGGTGTCACCGAAGGTCCACCAGGCGCCGGAGCGCTTGACCGTGCCGGTCTGCACGCCCAATTCAAGCAGGTCGCCCAGCTTGCTGACGCCCTCGTTGAAGATGATCTCCAGCGTCGTCTTCTTGAACGGCGGCGCCAGCTTGTTCTTGACCACCTTCACATTCACTTCGTGCCCCACCACGTCTTCACCCACCTTGATCGGCTTGCCCTTGCGCACCTCGATGCGCTGGCTGGCCGCGAACTTTAACGCGTTGCCGCCGGTGGTTGTTTCCGGGTTGCCGAACACGATGCCGATCTTCATGCGGATCTGGTTGATGAAGATCAGGCTGGTCTTGGCGCGACTCACGGCCGCGGTCAGTTTGCGCATGGCCTGGCTCATGAGCCGGGCCTGGCTGCCCATCTGGGCGTCGCCCATATCCCCTTCCAGCTCGCTGCGCGGCACCAGCGCGGCGACGCTATCCACCACGATGATGTCGAAGGCGTTGGAGCGCACCAGCGTCTCGCAGATGTCCAGGGCCTGCTCGCCGCTGTCGGGCTGGCTGACGTACAGGTTCTCGGTGTCAACGCCGATCTTGCTCGCGTACACCGGGTCCAGGGCGTGCTCGGCGTCGATGAACGCCGCCAGGCCGCCTCGCTTCTGCGCCTCGGCGATGATCTGCAGCGTGATGGTGGTCTTGCCGCTGGACTCGGGGCCGTAGATTTCGATTACGCGGCCGCGCGGCACGCCGCGCCCGCCGAGTGCCAGGTCGAAGCTGAGGGCGCCGGTGCTGATGCCCTGGATTTCGACAGTCGGGGCATCGCCGAGTTTCATCAGCGAGCCCTTGCCGTGGGTTTTTTCGATCTGCGCCAGGGCCATCTTCACGGCCTCGGCGCGCTTGTCTTCGCGCTTTTCCGGCGCGGCAGTCTTCGCGGCCATAGCGGTTCCTTTCAAAGGAAGCGCATCGTATGGGTGAGTGCGGAGCGCCACAAGTGTTTGCTGTCAGTTGATACTTGGGAAAAGCATTCGCTGGTTGGTAGTTGGTGGTTGGTAGGAAAAGCAGTAAAAATGCCCCTCTTCAGGGGCCCCGGACTACCAACTACCAACTACCAACTGCGCCCTAGCCCGCAGGACGATACACCACGCCGTCGTACCAGGCGGCGATTTCGCGGCCGGGTTTTTCCTCGAAGTAGTGGTCGCGCACCCAGTGTTTGATGCTGACGCCGGGGTGGGTAGATGCGAATTCTTCGTACATGTCGAGGAAGCGGCCAAGCTCGCTGGCGTCGCCGAAGCTGACGTGGCCGTACGGGAAGAAGGCCATCTGTTTGCGCGCTGTTTCCATGGGCTCGCCCAGGTAGTCGTGCAGCCAGATGGCGCTGACCAGGCCGCTGCGGTCGCTGCCGGCCTCGCAGTGGACATGAATCGGCCGTTCGGCTTTGTCCAGGGCCTGGAACAGCCGTGACAGCTCGCTTCGCCATGGCAGGCGCGAGGTGGGAAGCGGCGCCATCACCAGCTTCGCGTCCGTCTCGGCCACGGCGGCGACTTCTTCTTCGTAGGCGGCCTGGTTGCCGTCGTCGCCTCCGACAAGCCGGATCACAGTCTTGATGCCGTTTTCGTGAATCAGCCGCTTGAGCTCGGGGCCGCTGAGTTCGCGACTGCGGCTGAAGTCGGCGCTTGCCTTGTGCACGTTGGAGCCGCCGAATCGATACAGCAGGAACGCCAGGATGATCGTCAGCGCCCCGACCAGGAACACCGCCCCGCCGATGATCAGGCGGGTGCGGTCCTGGCGGCCGTGGATGTAGCCCCAGGAATCGATTGAGCGCTCGATGCTGCCGGGCGAGCCGGCCTTGTTGATGCCGTGCGGGTCGTTTGATGCAACCATGTCAGGCCTGTGCCTCCAGCCACTGGACGTACTGGGCGACGCCATTTTCCAGATTGTACTTCGGCTCGTAGCCCAGTTCAGCCTTGCTGCGATTGAGATCCGCCTGAGTGAACGGCTGGAAGAACGGGAACGGGTTGTCGATGTATTCCGGCTCCAGCTCGGTGCCCAGGGCCTTGTTGAGCTGCTCGATCACCTCGTTGAAGCTACGCGCCTCGCCGCTGCCGGTGTTGAACACGCCGGCCTTGCCGCTGTTCATGGCCAGCAGTGTGCACTGCACGGCGTCGTCCACGTGGACGAAGTCGCGCTTCTGCTCGCCGTGCTTGAACACGCGGGGGCGCTTGCCCTGCTTCATCTGAAGGTAAAGCTGGTAGATCATGCTGGCCATGGCGCCCTTGTGCTGCTCGTGGGGCCCGTACACGTTGAAGTAGCGCACGGCGTTCAGCTTCCAGCCCGCGAGGTCAGGGTCGCGGCGGTATTTCTCGGCCAGGTTTTCGAGCTGCACCTTGCTGAAGCCGTAGACGTTGGCGGGTTTGCGCGGGTCGGTCTCGGTGTTCACGCGCGCGTCGATGCCGTAGGTGGCGGCGCTGCTGGCGTAGGTGATGGGCGTCTGTCGCTCCCGCGTGAACTCAAGCAGTCGGCGGAAGCTTTCGATGTTATCCCAGCACATCTGGCGCTGGTCCATCACGCGCGTGTCGGTGATGCTGGCGAGGTGAAAGATGGCGTCGAAATCCTGGGCGCGCAGGTGTTTCTTGTAGTCGAGTTTCGCCATGTCCAGCGCGATCAGCTCGCCGCGGAAACCTTCCAGGTTCTTGAAGTTGCCGCTGCGGAAATCGTCGATCACCGTGACGTCGGCGTTAGGCCACTCGTCCTCGATGCGCCGCACCAGCCGCGAGCCGATAAAGCCCGCGCCGCCGGTCACCAGCACACGCCAGATCGCATTTTTGCCGGGTAAAGTCATGGGCGCAGAGAATGACAACTGAAGGGGCCAGAGGCTAGAGGTCAGAGGCCAGGGAAAGAAAACCGGAGGCCAGGGACGCCCTGACCTCCGGTCAATGATCTCTGAACCCTAGACGGCCACGGCCTGCTTCTTCTTGTCCTTCTTCTTTTCCTTCTTCGACTTCTTGGCCCTCTTCATCACGAAGTCCGGGCCTTCAAAGTACTTGCTGAGCTCGAGCCCATCGCGCTGCTTGTGGGCGCCGCGGGCGTAGACCGCGCCGGCCAGCAGCGGGAAGGTGACGGTTGCCTCGCCGTATACCATCTGCTCGTAGTTCAGGCTGACCTTGCCCCAGCTGGAGGCTTCCTTCAGCGTGCTGCCGCTGAGCGCGCCGTCGCGCTCGTCGGCCACGGTCAGCTGGATGGCGTACTTGTGCATGGGGATGTCCTCCATGCCCAGCACCTCGGCCGCCACCACGGTGTCCTGCGTGAAGTTCTTGGGCACGCCGCCGCCGATCATCACGATTGCGGTTTCCTTGGTGGCGTGCATCTTCAGGTAGGTCAGGTCAAGGAAGTCACGGCCGCTGTCGAGGCTGCACATGGGCTTGCCCTTGGCGATACGTTTGTGCTGGTGAAGCACGATTCCGAAACCCGCGGAGCAATCACTGAAGGCCGGCACGAAGATCGGCACGTTCTTGTTGTAGCAGGCCTCGACGAATCCGTCGTGCTGCTTGCCGTGTTTGGTGAGGTAGCGGCCCATCTCGCGGATGATTTCGCGGCTGGCGTAGGGGCGCGGCTCGAGGCTGTCGAATATCGCGGTCATGGTGTCGTCGCAGACTCGCAGCTCGTCTTCATTGATGTAGTGGTCGTAGATGCGGTCGATCGCCAGCTCGCGCAGCTCGGCGTCGTTGACGAACTGGGTGCCCTTGTAGTGGCTGAAGCCCAGGCCTTCGAAGAAGTCCTGGTCCACCACGATGGCGCCGGTACTGACGATGGCGTCCACCATGTTGTTGTTGACCAGGTCAACGATCACCTTCTTGAGCCCGGCGCTGACCAGGCTGCCGGCCAGGCACAGCACCACGCTGCAGTTCTTGTCGCGCAGGGCCATGTCGTAGATGTCGGCCGCGCGCGACAGGTTGCGAGCCTGGAAGCTGGTGTCGCCCATCATGGCGACGAGCTTGTCCAGGTCGCGCACCTTGGTGATGTCGATGTGCTTGACGAGGCTCTTCTTGTTGAGGTAGTCCGCTTTCTTTGCCATGTCTCTGTCTCCTCCGGCTGGGGTCCGGCAGCTTTTTGCCACGGGGGACTTTCGCTGGTCCATGAGCGTACAGGCGAAAAGGTGCCTGACCCCCTCGGCGAAAGTTGCGCGTACCCTGAACCCGGTAGTTTTGGGCGCTCCGGCCCGGTGAACGTCACGGCTACTTCGTTGTGAGCCTCAAGGGGCCAAATCCCCGCAAGGCTGAACCGCAGCAACGCGACGGCGAAAATGTACAGCATCAACGCCGGGACGCAAACGAATCAGCCCGAATTCACCGAAATTTGTTGCGGGAAAACTGGTGCCCCGGCTGGAAGGCCGGGGCGTTTCACGGTTTCGCCGGCAGCTTCCGCTGCCGGCACCAGTTCAGTCGCACCTTCTACACCGCGGCCAGCTGCGCTTCGCGGGCGGCGCGTGCCTGCTCTTCGGCGAAGGCTACAGCTTCGGGCGGGGCGCCTTTGCGCAGGGCTTCGATGAAGGCCACGCGCTCGGGCTCGTTGATGCCGTGCAGCATCCAAGTGAAGTACACCCCCACGTCCTGCGGCTGCACGCCCTTCACGATGGAGTTTTCGGCCGCGATGATTTCCTCGTCGCTCATGTTCAGCCACATCTGGCCGATCACGTCGGTTTCCTCTTCACTCATGTGCGCGTACTGGGTGGCCGCGTAACGCGAGAGCGCGAGGTACAGGCGGTAGCCGGAGGCGGGCTCGCCGATCGCGGGCTCGCACAGGCTCAGGATTTCGCGTTCGTGCTCATCCAGCACCTTGTGGGTCGAGAGCACGCGGCGCGCCAGCTTGGGCGCGAACTGCTGCAGCAGCGGGTCGATCACGCGGTCTTCGTGCTCGGCGTGTTCGTGCATCAGGCGCAGCGATAGGCGCAGGCGCTGCGTGAAATTGCGGGCGGCCTCGCGGTCCGTAAAGTCCAGGCTGCCCGCGATGCGCAGCAGGTCGCTGAGTTCGCGGCGGATGCCCTTGTGGATGAAGATGAACAGGTTGTATCGATCGGTCTGCATGGCTGTGTCTCCGTGGGCTCCATTGCCCGCGGGAAACATAGCCCGCCGCGCAGACGCGCGGTTCCTAAGTGTTCGCTACGGCTTTCCTAAATAATGCCTAACCTGAGCGGTTGCACCTTCGGCTTGATGCGATGGGTCAACACGAAGGAGCGAAGAAGCGAAGATCTTCAACGTTGCGGGATCTGCGTGCCGCTGCTCGTTGAGTTGAACGGAGACCAGGGCTACTTGTTTGTGCTGCGAGCGCAGTCTTCGTTCCTTCGTTTCTTCGTGTTGATTCGTGCAGTTCTCGCCCGGCGAGGACTGGGACAGTCCCCAACCCGCCTGCGCCAAGGCTTCGGCGGGCAGGCTTCGGGGACAGTCCCCTACCGTGTTTCGAGCACCAGTTCGCAGTCGCGCTCGAGCGTGAATCGGCCGCGCTTTACCGGCACGATGCGCACGTCGGGGCAGCGCTCGTCCAGCCGCTTGCGCAGCAGGATCAGGCGGCTCTCCAGGTTGTCCTTGTAGGGCGGCAGGCCCAGGCTGTCGTCCATGCGCAGCTCGCGGTTGCCGAACTCGCTGCGGCCGGTCTGTTCGTGCTCGGTCAGCAGCTTCCACAAAATGCGCGCGGGCACGTTGCGGACCAGGTACTCGCCGTCGCAGAACACGGTTTCGTCCTTGGGGTACCAGGTGAAGACGCGACGCCTTGAGGCCAGCGGCGCGCGTTCGGGCTCGGGCGCGGGTTCTTCGTCGGCGCGCTCGCCCAGGCGCTCGATCGCCAGCGCGGCCTGGTTAGCCAGCAGGTTCAGGTAAGCCTCGTGCCAGTCCTGGAAGGCCAGCGGGTCGGCGCTTTCGAGCGCGAGCACGCCCAGCAGCCGCTCGCCGACCACCAGCGGCAGCGCCAGTTGCGACTGCGCTTCACACAGCCCGGGCAGCGGGATCTCGGCCGTGACTTCCGCGCCGTCGCGCTGCATTTCTCCGCGTACCGCGCGGCCGTAGCGCAGCATTTCGCCCATGCCGGAGACGCGCAGTAGCCGGCGGGTTCTGGCGACCGTGCCGATCAGCCCCTCGCCCAGCGCGACCTCCGCGCCGGCGCCGCTGCTGTCGTAGCCGGTGCTTTCCACGGCGTAGAGGCGGCCGTCAGCTTCATCATGCATCAGGTACATGGCGTGGTTGACGCGGAACAACTCGCACAGGGAGACCAGCAAAGTTTTCAGCAGCTCGCTCATGTCGGCCGCGCGCACGACGCGGTCGGAGATCACCTGCAGGCTGCGCAGCTCGGCGCGGGATTCGTCCATGGCCGGGCGCGGGGCGTCGCCTTCGGCCTGCAGCACGAAGCCGGGCTCGGGCTGGAGCTCAAGCACCTCGTACACGTCGGCCGAGAGAAGCCGGAAGATGCCCTTCATGCCGGTGTGGGCAGCGATGGCCTGGATGCGCAGTTCCATTTCATCGAACAGGGGGCCGCTGGTCTCGGCGCGGATGAACTTCGCGTCCAGGCGCCAGGCCTCAAGCGTGGCGGGGTGCTTCAACTGCACGCAGGCGTACGGGTTCACGCCGATGTTGCGCTTGGTCTTGTTGAAGAACTGGCAGCTCAGCGCGACGTGCCTGTCATCGAGATAGTAGACGTGGCTGAGGTAAGCCACGTTGGGCGTGCCCTGCGCGTCGCAGGTGACGATGGCGGCCGGCACCACGCCCTGGAAACAGGGCATCAGCTCGCGCAGGCTGGTCATGCCACCTCCGCGCCGGCGTTGGGGCCGGGTGTGGCGTCGAACACGCCGGTCAGCTCGAACTCGGCGGCGACCAGGTTGCTGTAGTTCCAGCCCGCGGCCACACGCGGCGCGATGCCGACCTCGATCACTGCGTGTCGCGCGGTGTTGGCGAGACGCAGAGCGAGGCGCTGCTCGGCCTGTGTCAACTCGCGAAGCTTGGTATTGCGACCCTTCAGCTGGATGGTGCGGTGGGTGGCGGGCTCGCATATGGTCAGGGCGATCATGCCGTTGTCGCGCAGGTTGGTGATGCTGCGCGCGGCCGTGGATTGCTCGATGAACACCACGCAGCGGTTTTTGGTGAAGCGTACGCCGACACCGTGGGCCCAGTCCGGCCGCAGGTCGGCACTGCGCGTGCCGATCACGCAGACCAGGCCGCGTTCCAGGAATTCACGAAGTTCGGAGTCGATCAAGTTTGCGCCCATCAGACAGGCCCCATAATACAGCCCGTTGCAACAGGCAACAGGAGCCGCGTGGGGCAGGCTGCCAGCCTGCCGACGGCCCAGGCGGGCTGGCAGCCCGCCTCACAGCTAGCAGCGATAAGCGTGGGTGCGGCTTTCTTCGCACTTGCAGGGGATGGTTTTGCAGCGAGGGCAGCCCTGGCCGTAGCGTTCCTTGGCCACTTCCTCGAGGTCGATGTTGGCGATGCTGGCCAGGGTGGTCAGCCAGGCCAGCACGTCGGCGAACTCGTGCCTCAGGTTCTCGCGGCTGGTACGGCCGTTGACGGCGCGGGCCAGTTCCCCCACCTCTTCGCTGAACCACAGCCAGGTGCTTTCGATGCCGCGCTTGCGGTCCTTGGCGCCGTAGGTGTCCTCGATCAGCTTCTGGAACTCGTTGATTCGCATGCGTAACCCTCCGTGTTGCGGGCTTCCAGCCTGCATCCGTCGCGGGCGTCACGCCCGCGAAACCGCCGCTCTAGTTGCGCCGGGCGGGACGCGCGGCGCAGATGCAGGCGGGACGCCCACAGCACGGGGCTACTTATCGATCTGTTTCAGCAGTTCCTTGACGGCGGTTTCGGTCTGGCGGTCTTTACCTTGGTCCAGTTCTTCGGGAGTGTTCTCCACGAAGATGTCGGGCTTGCGGCCTGCCAGCTCGAGGTTCTCGCCTTCCACGGTGTAGGCGCCGGTGCTCGGCAGGCGCATGCGGCTGCCGTCAATCAGTGTGTAGCTGCCGGTGCCGATCACGCCGCCCGCGGTGTCCACGCCCACGATCTTACCCACTCCCAGCCTGCGATAGCCCTCAGCCAGGATTTCCGCGTTGCTGAAGCTGGCCTGGTTGATCATCAGGATGCTCGGCTTCTCCAGCGCGATCGAGCGATAGATGTTTTCGCTGACCTGCTCCAGACCGCCCCACTGGCGCTTCAGCCAGGGCTTTTTCATCAGGATCTCGAGAATGTCCACGGCCGTGTAGCCGCCGCCGTTATAGCGCACGTCGATCACCACACCTTCTTTGCCCAGCATTTCGTCGCCGAGCTCGTGCTTGAAGGCCGCCAGGGACGGGCCGTCCATGGCCGCGATGTGCACGTAACCGAGGCGGCCGCCGGACAGGCCGTCCACCATGTCGCGCTGCTGGCGCACCCAGCGCTGATAGTACAGGCCGTACTCGCTGCGGCTGCTGACGGGCTTGACGGCCAAGGCTCGACTGCCCTCGTACTCGGGTTTCTTGGCGAGATTCAGGGTGGTCTTCTTGCCCGTGGTGCTGACCAGCAGTGCCGCCAGGTTGCCGCCCTTGAACAGTGCCTGGCCGTTCACGCCGACCAGGTACTCTCCGATTTCGGGTTTGCCCTCCGGCAGGTCGCAAGGTCCGTCCTTGAGCACCTCGGTGATGCGGTATTTTCCTTCCACCAGCTCAAGCGGATCGAACAGCAGGCCGAGGCAGCCGGTGCTCTCGCTGAAGTCGTCGCTGCGGCGGTCGGCGCCCGTGAAGCCCTGGTGGCTGGAGTTCAGCTCACCGAGCAGCTCGTCCATCAGCATATCGTACTCGTCGCCGGTGCTGGCGGCGTTGATCGCCTGCTTGTAGCGCGCCGTCGTGCCGGCCCAGTCGATGCCGTGGTGCTTGCGGTCGTAGAAGTATTCACCCATCACCCAGGCGGCCTCGTCGAAGGCGGCCTGGCGCAGCTCGGCGCGGTTGCGGCGCTGCTCGATGTTGAAGCCGTAGGTGGTGGTCTTGCCGCCGGCCACGGGCATGCTGGTGATCTTGCCGGCGTCCAACCACCACAGGGTCTTCTCGTCGGCGCTGAGCTTGAGGGCCGACTTGCCGGTGCGGCTCTGGGTCAATTGCTTCAGGTCGGGGCCCTTGTCCTGGTCCAACTCGAGCTTCCACAAGTTGGACTGCCCCTGCGAGCTGCCGATGAAGACGTAAGTCCTGCCGTCGGACAGCGCGACCGGGTCACTCTCGTTGCCGTCGAGGCTGGTGATGCGCTTGCAGCGCTCCTTGATGTCCTTCAGCACCACCTTCAGCTCGGGCGGGGCCTTTTTGCCGCTGTCTCCTTCTTTGCCTTCTTCCTTCTTCTTCTCTTCCTTCTTTTTGAAGGCCTCGCCGACCTCGTCTTCCCTGAACTTGGGGCCTTCAGGCGCGAGCTCGATTGACCACATGTCGTAGCTGCCTTCCTGGTCGTTCACGAACAGCACACGCTTGCCGTCTGCGCTGAAACGCGGCTGCGACACGGAGCCGAACAGATGCGAGATCACGTGCGTCTCGCCGCTTGCGGTATCCGCCAGCATTACCACGTCGTCGTAGTTCGCGTTCGGCTGCTCGTACAGGATCCAGCGGCCGTCGGCGGACACGTCGAAGGATGCGCGCGAAGGCGAGCCGATGTTCACGCCGTGGAAGGTGCCCTTGATCGGCTTGGCCTTCGCGGCATCGCTGTCACCGAAGCGGTGAATCTCAACGATTTCGCGTTCGTCGCCGTAGGCGTAGACCACGCCGTTTTTTGAAACCACCGGATGCGACCAGCCCTTGCGATAACCCTCAACGCTGCGGCCGGGCATCTTGCGGAGCGTGGTCACGCCCTCATCCGTGCCGAGGCCTGCAAGGTTCATGATCATCAGGCGTCCTTGCAGGGAAGTCGAGGTAACGAGCTGCGTGCTGTCAGGCGACCAGGCCAGGCCCTTATCCTCGATCAGCGTGTCGGTCAGGCGCAGGGGCACGGCGTCTTCCTTCGCGGGCATCACGTAGACGTCGCCGCCTGCGATGAAGGCTATTTTCTTGCCGTCGGGGCTGACGGCGTACTCCTCGGCGCTGGTCAGCGTGGTGCTCTGCAGTTCGGCGCGGCGCACGTCGCTGCTCAGCTTGATTTCCGGCGTCAGCAGGCGGAAGGGCAGGCTGGCCAGCAGGTCCCACAGGTACAGCTTCCAGCCGCCGTAGTTGCCGCTGCTGATCGCCATGAAGCGCCCGCCGATGGCGATTTCGCGAGGGTCGATGGCGCGCTGCTCGCCGGGCTCGATCACTTCCTTCGTGCGCAGGTCATACAGCGCCAGGCGGCCGACGCGCGCGCTGCCCCCGTTGCCGCCGGCGCAGGTCACGAAGGCCAGCACTTCGTTGGAGCGCCAGGCCGGCGACGCGTCGTGGCTGGTGTTCTGGGTGATGCGGCGGTGGTTGCTGGTGCGCAGGCCGTCGAAGTCGCACAGCCAGATGTCCGAGTCGGCCTGGCCCTGGTAGCCGCGGCGGCGCATGGGCGAGCCGCCGCTGTTGGAGTAGGCGATGTGCTTGCCGTCAGGGCTGATCGCCGCGTGGTACTCGTGGCTGCCGTAGCCGCCGCCGCTGATGGGCCAGGGCTCACCGCCTTCGAGGCGCACCACCCACAGGTCGCGGCCGCCGCGCCGGTAGCTGCTGAAGATCACGCCCGAGCTGTCGGGCAGCCAGCAATCGGGCGAGTCGCCGGCGTCGGCAAACGTCAGCCGCCTGGCGGGTCCGCCCTCGGCGGGCATCACGAACACGTCGTCGTTGCCGTAGCGCCTTGAGCGAAACGCCAGCCACTTGCCGTCCGGCGAAAACTGCGGGTCGCCGTCGTTGTCCTCGGTGATGGTCAAGCGCCTGGCCGTGCCGCCCTGGGCGGGCACGCTCCAGATGTCGCCGTCGTGCACGAAAGCCAGCGTCGCGCCGTCAGGCGACAGCGCCGGCTGCAGCAGCAGCGTGTCGGCTACCTCGGGCAGCTTGTCGTCCTGGGCGACGACGGCCGGGTTGGTGTTGATGGCCAGCAGCAGGGCCGCAGCCGCGAGAACGGACAGGTACTTCATGGCGACTCCAGACAAGGGACCCGCCATTGATACGAATTCAGGGCAGCAGGGCTACCGTCCGGTTGGGGGATTTCGCGCCAGTCAGTCCTTGCGGACCGAGTCGGGCGGGGTGGTGCCGGCCTCGTCGGCCGGGGCGGACTTGTTCCAGGCGTCGCGCAAGCGCTTGCCGCGGTTTACGGCATCGTCAACGTCTTTGCGCAGGCGGGGCAAGTCGGCATCAACGGAGTGTTCGGGGTGCAACTGGTAGAAGTAGGCCCCGGCGCTGACCAGGCCCACGGTGAAGAAAATGATGTAGCCGACTATGCCCCGCACAGCGAGTTCTCCCGCGGGTGAATCGGCAGGCGGGCGGCGCGGACTGCAGGAAAATGGCTGTTTCGCGAGGCGCGGTCATGGTATGCAGGGATGTATCGCCCACCCGAGCGTCACGGCAGCGTCAGAAAGATTGTCAGGAAAAACGATTGCTCGGTGAAACTCTCGTGATGATGGCAGGCTACCTTTACGCACGTCGCGAGAGCGACCCTGAAGACAAGAGCTAAGGCCGCTGTGGGAGATGTCGCTAGTTAAGGGGGGGCGGTATCTTCAAGGCCTTTACTCCGGCAAAGGCGATCGGGCGACCGGTCGCCTTTGTCCTTTTTCGGACATTCTCCGTTCCGGTTGTTACAATCTCGCCCCATTCAAGGGCTTGTGACACCGGGATTCATGGCGTACGTCAGCAGCTACGAGGTAGAAGTCCGCAGCTACGAGCTTGACGTATACAACCACGTCAACAACGCCGTTTACCTCAACTGGCTCGAGCACGGGCGCAGCAAGCTGCTGCAGGACAAGGGCTACAACTACCTGTCCATCATGGACGCCTGGGGTGTGCAGTTCATGACCGTGCACACCGGCATCGACTACCACAAGGCGCTGAAGCTGGGCGACCGGGCCATGGTCAGTACGCAGGTCGAAAAGTTCGGCAACACCAGCATCACCATCGCCCACGCCATCACGCTGGTTGGCGACGCCGAGCCCGCCGCGACGGCCAAAGTCGTGATCGTTTACACCGACATCGCTACAGGCCGCCCCACGCCCGTGCCGAAGGAGTTCGTGAGGCTGTATTCTTGAGCGACCCCTTCGACTGGCAAGCGTTGTACCCCCAAGGCGTTGGCCGCGCCTATGAACCGCTGCGTCGTTACATGTGGCAGTCTCTGCAAGCCATGGCCCAGCGCTACCCGGAAAAGCCGGTCATCCTGTTCGAGAACCAGATCATCACCTACGGCCAGTTCTGGCGCCGGGTTAAAATCGCCGCAAGCATCCTGCGTACCCGCGGCTTCGCCCGCGGGAAACGCGGCGACCGCGTGATGCTCGTGCTGCCAAACTGCCCCGAGTTCATCCTGCAGTACTACGCGGCCCTGCGCGCGGACATGATCCCCGTTGCGATCAACCCCAACCTGACGCGCGACGAGTTGGCCGAGGTAATCAGGGAGGTAGAGCCGCGGGCAGCGTTCGTGGAATCGGAGGCAGCCGGCGAGTTCGAGGCCGCACGCGTACGCGCGCACATTCGCGAGCCGAAGACCTTCTTCCTGCACCCGGGCAACGAGTTCATGGCCGGCCACGGTGACAGCAGCCTGCTACCCGACGTACTGGGCGAGCCCGAGGACGCGGTCTCGCGCACGGACCTGGACATAGCGGTGCTGCAGTACACCAGCGGCACCACCGCGGGCAGCAAGCTGGCAATGATGAGCCACCGTAACCTGGTCGCCAACGCCGAGCAGAACAACCTGTGGTTCGGCTGGAGCGAGCGGGACGTGGTCCTCGGCGCGTTGCCCCTGTACCACACCTGGGGCATGAGCTGCGTGATGAACGCGAGCATCGCCGCCGGCGCCACCATCGCGCTGGTGCGCGAATTCAGCGCCCCCCAGGTGCTCGAAACCATCGAGCGCCACGGCGTCACGGTCGCCTACGGCAGCGGCACCATGTTCCTGCGCATGCTGGAGGCCGCGGGAAACGATGCCCCCGAGGTGTTCAGCTCGCTGCGCTACGTCAAGGCGGGTGCCATGCTGATCGACCGCTCGCTCAACCAGCGCTGGGCCGAGGCCGTGCCCGGCGTGCCGATGATCAACGGCTACGGCCTGACCGAGGCCGGCCCCGAGGTCACCAACAACCCGCCCAACCATGTGAAGCCCGGCACGGTGGGCGTGCCGCTGCCGGGCACGGATATCCGGCTGTGCCTGCCCGACGAGCCCGAGAAGCCGCTGAATGAAGGCGAGGGCGAAGTGCAGGTGCGCGGGCCGCAGGTGATGCTGGGGTACTGGAGCCTGCCGACGGAAACCCGCGCGACCATCCTGCCAGGCGGCTGGTTGCGCACCGGCGACATCGGGCGCTTCGAGCCTGATGGCTACCTGCGCATCGTGGACCGCATCAAGGACCTGATCAAATTCCGGGGCTACAGCGTGGCGCCCAGCGAAGTCGAGCGCGTGCTGCTGACCCACCCCTCGGTGAAAGAAGCCACCGTGGTCGGCAGGCCAGACCCCACGGACGGCGAAGTGCCCGTGGCGTACCTGGTGCTAAAGGAAGGCGCGCCCATCGACGTCAGCGACATGCCGAGCCACGTAGAGCCGCACCTGGCCAGCTTCAAGCGCCCCAGGCGCTATCACGTGGTGCACGAAATTCCCAAGAACCACGTAGGCAAGCCGCTGAAGCGCGTCCTGCGTGAGATGCCGGAGCCGGGGTAGTTGGTAGTTGATGGTTGGTAGTTGGTAGTGGCCAGGGTCCGGGCCTGCGCTGCCTATGGCTTGCGGGCCTCAACTGCTTTTCTAAGGCCATTCAACAGTTTGGCTACTTCGTTGAGCATGGCCATCACTGCCTGCGTTTGCTCATCGCTGCTGAACTGCTGACGGAGGCCAATCAGAAGTTGTGTCTTCACCTCCATCAGCGAGCCATATGCGATCGACAGAAAGCGCGCGAAGTCGCCGTCGCGTTTTCGCCCGTGCCCTTCGGCAATGTTGGACGGCACCGAGACGGCCGCGCGCCGAACTTGGTTAGTAAGGCCATACACTTCTTCACGTGGCCAACTCCGCGTGTGTTGGTAGACGGAGTCCACCAGGTCCAGCGCCCGGTTCCAGACCAGCAACTCTTCCAGCGAGCCCTTCTCCGGCTTGTCCTCCATGTGTCCTCTACTTCCGTCTGTCCAATGCAATCAACCATCTACTACCAACCACCAACTACCAACCATCAACGGCCTTCCTCCGGCCAATACTTGCGCAGCTCTTCGTAGCTGGGCGGGAAGCTGCCCGTGTAGCGCAGGTAGTTCGGGATCGGGTAGCGCACGCCGCCCTTGTGGGTGCCCTCCAGGCCGTCCACCAGCGTCTGCGCGAACGAGTACGGGAAGCTGAAGGCCATCTCGTGGTCCTGGGTCTGCGCGAAGATGCGATCGCCATAACAGGGCAGAATCACCTGAGGCTGATTCGTCTTCATGGTCTCGATTACCTCGTCCGCGCAGTCGGTGCGGCCGCTGAATCTCGAGTGAATGTAGCCGCCGCTTTCCCACAGCGCCCCGGTCACCAGGCGCATCACCTGCGCCGGGTTACCGAACACCAGCACCACGTCGGGCTCAAAGTCGATGCGGTTGAGCGGCCCGCTGACCATGGCGAAGTACTCTCCGAAATCAAAGCAGGGCGCCGCTGCTTCGGTCTTCGATCCTGCCGCGGCATCCTTGGTGTACATGCCCGCGCAGCAGTGACCGCCCGTGAAGTGCTCGACCTTGGGCTGGAAGCCGAACAGCGTGGCGCCGATCGGGCAGGAGATGTCCTTGCGGCTCACGGCAATGGTCCAGCCGTAGTGGCGCGCGATCCCCATGCCCTGGCACAGGGCGCTGTCGAAGTGCATGTCACGGCCGGGGCGCTTGGCCTTCTCGGGGATGTCTTCCTCGCGCGCGACCATCTTGATGCCGAGCGGGAACGTGTTGGGGCGGATGTGCCGCTCAATCGCCTCGTTCAGGCTGGCCGGGTTCAGGCTTGTCTTGGTCGTCATCTTGTCGCTCCAGTGTGCCCTCGGGACGTTCGTCCTTTGCCCACTCTTTTTCTTTTTCAGCCAGGGCTGCGCGCACGGTCTCGATGCCCGCGATTTCGCCCGCGCCGGTGCTGCCGCCCATGCCCTTTTCAATCGTGACGCTGACCGGCCCCTCGGCCTTGGGTTTCTCGGGCTCGGGCGGGTACATGGGTTCGTCTGCGATGACCCGCCCGAAGCGGGCGAAATAGATCATCAGGCCGGTGCCGACGCATGCCATCAGAAGCGACAGGATCTGGCCCATGCTCAGGCCCAGGAACACGGTGCCCAACTCGTTGCCCGCCTGCTGGAACTGCACGTCCGGCTGTCGGAAGAACTCGCCGATGAAGCGCGCCACCGGGTAGGCAATCCAGAAACCCGCGGCCACCATGCCCGCGCGCTTGACCCGCTTGCGCAGGATCAGCAGGAAGATCAGCACCAGCAAGCCTTCCAGCAGCAGTTGGTAAAGCTGGCTGGGGTGGCGCGGCGTGGTCACCACGTCGAACACACCCATGTAGATGTGGTCTTTCTGCGGCGTCATGAACTGCGCGCCATCCTGGGTACGCAGCATGATCTCCCAGCCCTGCTGGTAGGCGTCCGGGTTGCGGAACAGCACTGAGTCGGTCTGCTCGATCACGCCGCCCGGGTTGCTCTCCTGCAGCGTTTTCAGCCAGGAGGCCACCAGTTCCGGGTTCTCCGGCTTGGGCATGCGCTCCCACAGCGTGTCGGTCTGGAACACCACGGCGTTGCCTTTGCCGCTGCGTACGGGAAAGCGCATCGCCCACGGCAGCCAGTCCGGCGCCACGCGGCCATAGAGCTCGCCGTTCATGAAGTTCGCCAGCCGGATCCAGATCGCGCCGAATGCGGCCGCGATGCCGCCCACGTCGCCAAGCTGGGCGATCGGCACCTTGGGGCGTGCGCGCAGCCACCACAGGATCGCCATGCACATCACACCCGCGGCAGCGCCGTGGCTGGCCATGCCGGACCAGTTCAGGAAGATGCGCTGCAGCATGTCGTTGGTGTCAACGGGACCGAAAGGCGGCGGGCCAAAGTAGAAGTCCGGGTTGTAGATGAAGATGTAGGCCGTCTTGGCGCCGACCAGCACGCCGATCATGGTCAGCAGCAGGGCATCGTAGGGAACGTGCGGCTTGACCTTCAGCCAACCTTGCTTGCGGTAGCGTGTAAAGAAGAACAGCACGCCGATGAAGGCGATCAGGTAGCAGAGGTAGTAGAAGTCCAGCAACACCGTGCCGCCGTTGTGGCCGTATTCCCCCACGCCGCTGAGGTTCAGTACCCAGCGGTCGTAAACAACCAGCCCCTCACTCGACCAGCGCAGCAGCGTGGTGGTGAACCAGGTGTAATCGAGCTTCGGATGGTTGAGGATGCCCAGCATGGTTTGAGATGATCAATGATCAGCAGGCATTCCGCAATGTGTCAGGCAAACGTGGCATGGACGCCTCGCCCATGCCGCTTGCGCCAACGCGCGAGCGTTGCCGCGGCCCAAAGGCCGCGGCGCACGGACGAAGTCTGCAATCCCTCGTAGGTACGTCACCTGGGTGCGCATCCGGACCGTGCGGATGACTTGGCATTTCGGCGCGGAGCGCTGGCACAACTGTTAGCCCCTACCGTCAGGTGGGGGTTCCTTGGCCCCCATCAGACGAGGCGCGGAGCGCCGACACAATCGCGACATCACCATTGGGCCGCTCGGCGGCAAGCCGCCGTTGTGCCGGCGCTCCGCGCCTTGTGTGGCTCACAACGACGGGCCCCCCAGCTTACGCTGGGGGCTAACAATTGTGACGGCGCTCCGCGCCTGACAGCCGATTCGACGCGTACGTCGAAGCACGTTCGCAGGTGCCCTAACCACGCAGCACGAACGAAGCGTGCGTGCCACTTCGCCTCACCCGCGCAGCTCTCCGCCGAGCTTGTCCTTCACCGCGGCGATCACTGCTTCCATCTGCGACTGGATCTCTTCGCTGGTGAGTGTGCGCTCGTCGTGGCGGAAGCTTAGCCGGAAAGCGAGGCTCTTCTTGCCCGCGCCGAGCTGCTTGCCGGTGAACTCGTCGAACAGCTCCACCTTGCGCAGTGTGGCGTCGGCTGCGGCCTTGGCCGTGGCTTCCACCTGCGCCCAGCTGACCGTGTGGTCCAGCACGAAAGCCAAATCGCGCTCGGCCGTGGGGAAGCGCGGCAGCTCTTCCATGGTGGGCACCTGCTGCCAGGCTTCGACCAGCAGTGTGAAGTCCAGCTCGGCCAGTGCGCAGGCGCCTTCCACCTGGTACTCGGCGGCGGCCTTGGCGGCCGGCTCGCCGATCACGCCGAACGGTTTGCCGCCCAGCTTCAGCTGCGCCGCGCGGCCTTCGGCGAACACCGGGTGCTGCAGCGGCGCGACTTCCAGCGTCGCGGTCGCGCGCAGGCCTTCCAGCAGGCTTTCGATCGCGCCCTTCAGGTCGTAGTAGTCTGCCCCGACCAGCGCCAGCACCTCGTGCTCGCCGCTGCTTTTGCCGTCTTTGCCCGGCAGGAAGGTGTTGGCGATTTCATACAGGTGCACAGACTGGCGGCCGTGACGCTGGTTGGTTCCCAGCGCCAGCAGCAGGCTGCCCAGCAGGTTGCGGCGCAGGGCGGGTGTCTCGGCGTTGACGGGGTTGCGCGCTTCCAGACGCACGGGCGAATCGGTGAAGGCGCTGTAGTCGCTGATGGCGGTCTTGGCCGTCACGAAGGTGTCGGTTAAAGCCTCGCTAAAACCCATGCCCTGCAACGCTGCGCGTACCAGCCTGCGCACGCGCTGGCGGCGGGTGGGCTTGGCGGTTTCCACTACCATGCGCAGGGGCGAAGGCACGTGGTCGAGGCCGTGCACGCGGGCGACTTCCTCGACGAGGTCGATGCTGCGCTCGAGGTCGCGGCGGAAGCTGGGAATCTCGAGGTGCAGGCCGTCGAGCTGCACGTCGGCCAGCTTGAGGTCGAGGCCGCGGAAGATTTCCTCCATGCGCGCGCGCGGCACATGAATGCCGAGCATGCGCTGCACGTGGCGGTCGGTGATGGTGAGGCGGCGGGTCTGGGGCTTGAGCTCGCCGGCTTCCAGCACGCCCTCGAGCACCTGGCCGCCGGCGATTTCGGCGATCAGTTGCGCCGCGCGGCGGCTGGCGTGCAGCACGCCGCCCTGGTCCACGTCGCGCTCGAAACGGTAACTGCTGTCGCTGTCCATGCCGAGCTCGCGGCTGGTCGCCTTGATGCTGTGCGGGCTGAAATAGGCGCTCTCCAGCAGCACGTCGGTGGTGGTCGGCGTCACGCCGCTTTCGAAGCCGCCCATCACGCCGCCCACGGCCTGGGGCTTCTCGGCGTCGGCGATCACCAGTGTTGACGTGTCAAGCTTGACGGCTTCGCCGGCGCCGACCACCGGGCGGAACGGCTCGCCGGGTTTCGCCATGCGCACCACGATGCGCCTGCCCGCCAGCTTGTTGAGGTCGAAGGCATGCAGGGGCTGGCCGGTCTCGAACAGCACGAAGTTGGTGATGTCCACCACGTTGTTGATCGGCTTCAGGCCGATGCCTTCCAGCCGCTGCTGCAGCCACTTGGGCGAAGGGCCGACCTTCACGCCCTTGATGACCTGGGCCGAGTAATAGGGGCAGGCCGCCAGCGCGTCGGGTTCGATCGTCACGCTGCTGGCTTCGCTTGCCTTGCCGCTGGTCTTGTACTCGACCTTGGGGTGCTGCACGGTGTTGCCCGTGCAGGCCGCGAGCTCGCGCGCCAGGCCGATCACGGACAGGCAGTCGGTGCGGTTGCTGGTGACCTCGAGTGTGAAGCAGACGTCGTCGCCGACCTGCTCCATCTTCTCGACTTCGGTGCCGGCAAGGGTCAGCTTGTCGGCGATTTCCGCGGGAGACAAACCCGTGCCGACATAGCTGTCAATCCAGTTGGCAGTTGCCTTCATCATGGCGAGCCTTTTAGCGGATGCAGCGGATTGCGCTAGACCACGGGCGGTTGACCGTCGCCGTCCCAACGCAGCTGCATCTCCCAGGTGCGCTGGAAGCCCAGCTTCTCGTAGGTGTTGCGACCCGCTGCCGAGGCGTGCAGCGCCACGAGTGGATACTTGCGCTCCTGCGCCCAGGCCAGCGCCGCCTTCGTCAATTCTGCCGCGTGGCCCTGTTTGCGACAGTCCCGTTCGGTGAACACCGACATCAGGTATGGCACGCGCCCGCCGGGAAAGCCGGGCACGGGCTGGCGCTCCTTCAACCACAGGCATCCTGAGGCAACCGCGCGGCCGGCATCTTCCACCACGAAGCCGACCAGCTGGCCGTTTTGCAGGCGCTCGCGCGCCCAGCCCTCGTAGTCGCGGTCGTGCTGGTTGTAGTATTCGGAGGGGTAGCGACCC
Source organism: Planctomycetota bacterium (assembly GCA_020638635.1). GTDB lineage: Bacteria > Planctomycetota > UBA8742 > UBA2392 > UBA2392 > JACKID01. The sequence goes on along the minus strand of JACKIE010000002.1, from coordinate 240,703 downwards.
ATGTCTTCAAGCATGCCGCGACGATGGCGGATCAGCAGCGGCAGGTCGTCAATCTTGGCTAGGCGCACGCTCATGGGCCAACCGTAACCGGCTTTCCGGCGAGCAGGTCGAGCGCCGCGTTGAGCATGCGGTCTTCGTAGTTCCACCAGCTGGAGGTCTTGGCGATCTCTTCCCGGTTGTGGCGCGCCTGGCGCACACGCAGCCTGGCGTGAACCCGCTCGCGCTCGCCTTCACGATAGTGCACCTCAAGGTCCGGCATGATGCCGCCCGGTTCGCCCTTTGTTCCGGTCTGCACCTTGCGACCCAGCGGTGTGTAGTACTGCGTGGTGGTGATGTTTACCGTGTAGCTTGGGTCCGTCTGCAGCTTGTAGATGGTCTGCACGATGCCCTTTCCGAAGGTGCGCTCACCCACAACATAGGCGCGGCCGTGGTCTCTCAGCGCGCCCGTGATGATCTCGGCGGCGCTGGCCGTGTTGCCGTCCACCAGCACGATCAGCGGCAGGCTGGTGACGCACTCGGCGTCCCTGGTGCGGTACTGCTTGTCGTTTTCGCGGTTGCTCTCGCGGCTGGAGTGGGTGAACACCACCAGCGCCTCGGGCTTGTCGAGCAGCCCGTCCGCGATGTCCACGGCCACGTTGACGCGCCCGCCGCCGTTGCCGCGCAGGTCCAGCACCAGGCCTTCGGCACCCTTTCCCGCCAGTTCGGCGATGGCGTCCTTGATCTGCGGGTCCCAGGTGTTGGAGTTGATGTCGCTGACCTGCAGGTATCCGAAGCGGCGCCCGTCGCGTTCCTCGAGGTGCACGTCGTGGACGCTGTAGGTGATCACGCGACTGCGAATTACATCGAACTCGAAGCGCATGGCCTTGGGGTCGGTGCCGCTCTTGGGATCGCCCTTGCGCAGAACGCTGAGTTTGACGACCGAGCCCTCCTGGTCGCTCTTGATGCGCGCCACGCTGCTGTCGTAGGTCTGGTCGATGATGCTGATGCCGTCCACGGCCACGATCACGTCGTCTACCAGGATCCCGGCTTGCTCGGCACCGCCACCCGGCTGGAGGCCGGTGATGCGGATACTGCCGTCCTCGTTGGGTGAGATGTAGACGCCGATTCCGTAGAAGCCGCCGCCCAGCTCCTGCGACTGTTCGCGCGCCTGGATGGGCGGCAGCACGCGGGTGAATCGGTCGCCGGTACCCTGCGCCAGGCCCACCAGCGCGGCGTTGCGCAGTTCGGTTTCGTCCAGCTCGCCGTCGTAGTGATCCAGCAGCTTCTGGCGCACCTCGAGGTAGAGTTGCAGGTCCTTCTCGGTGCCGGTGGCGTCGGAGACCTCGGCCCCCGGTTTCTCCGCCACGAACAGCCAGATCACGCCGGCAATCACCAGCACAGGCAGGATGGCAAAGGTGGCAAAGAAGTAGGTGTAGCGGGCCATGGGACTCAATTCAAAATTCAAAATGCAAAATTCAAAATGGGCTGTTTGGCCCGTCTAGAATAGCTTGTCATCGGGCGCTGGGGGCTCTTCAGTTTCTTCTTCGGCGGGGCCTTCGTCCTGCTCGGGTTTCTGATCGTGCTGCTGCCCTTTCCGTTTGCCCTTCTTTGAGGCGATGATTGCCCCGAGTACCAGCTTGATCTCCAGGGCTTCCTGCACCAGCGGATTCAGCTGGGCACGCTTCAACACTTCGGCCTTGCGCAGTTGTCTCAGCCAGTAGTGGCTCTCCTTGGCTTCCTTCAATCCCACGGCCAGCTTGTGGACGAAATCCTTGTCACTCTCGGCGGACTGCGCTTCCTCCACCAATGCGCCTACCGCAGTCCCCGCCCGAAGCAGTTGGTCGTAGATCGAAACCAACGCTGGCTCAATCGTGTACAAGTGCCGGAACAGCATGATGACGCGGTTCCCGAACAGAAACGTGCGTCCAACGATCTCAGGACCATCACCAAAGTCATCGTCGTCAGACATTCAGTCCACCAGGCGGGAACGAATCACAACCAACCCATTTTGAATTTTGCATTTTGAATTTTGAATTGAACTCACTTCTTCTTGCTCTGCTCGTCCAGGAACTTGCGTTCGGCGCGGCTCAGGCTGTCGATGCCCTTCTGGCTGATCTTCTCGAGTATCTCGTCGAGCTTGGCCTTATCCTTTTGCCGCTGCTCGACGGCCTTTTCCTCTTCGCGGCGCTGCTTGTCGGCCGTGGCCAGGAACTTGCGCTCGTCGAATGACTTCTCTTCGTAGCTGTTCAGATAGCCCGGCTTCTCCCAGGGCTGCAGGTTGTCTTCCTGCTGGAAGCCGCCTGCGATGCTGGGCACGCGCCCGCGTTTCTTCAGCCACATCATGTGGCCCGCCCCGATTGCCGCGCCCCAGATCAGCTGCGTGGGACTTAACACGGCCGGGCCTTCGCCGAAGATGCCCATCATCAGGCTTACGCCGGCGAACAACGCCACCAGGCCCAGCGCCACATTGCGCAGGGGCCAGTTGAAGATTGACTTCTGGCGCGGCGCGATCCACACCGGGGCCATGAAGCAGGCGATGACGCCCCCCGTTGGACCCATGATCACGCTGATCTTCTCCCCTACCAGCCAGCCGTCTACCAGCGCCGCCAGCAGGCCCGAAAACACGCAAGCGCCGATCAGCAGCAGCAGAAAGCGCTGCGTGCCAAAGAGTTGCTCCAGCATGCGGCCGGCGAAGTACACGAACAGCACGTCCAGGATCACCGAGATGATGCCGGGCGCGACCAGCCAGTGAGTCAGCAGCTTCCAGTGGCCGGGGTCGAAGTCGCCTCGCACGGGGATTACGTTCTGGGGCGCCAGCACGAACAGCTGATAGCCCAGGCGCGCCTTTTCGTTGCCCAGGGCGACGTTGGCCCAGAACTCCTTGCCCGCGTACTCAAAAGAATCACTGACCACAATCGACGCGATGAACGCCGCCACCAGTGCGATCATCAGCCCCTTGGTGCCCTTGTGGAGGCCCGACGAGAACTCAAACTTCGGCTTACTCTGGAAGTAATCGCGGTCTTCGTAACCCATGCCGCTGACTCCAACCTAGGAAACGGGATGGCGCAAGCCCGAAGCGCCGAGTCGTCTTGATGTTGCGAAGGCAGTCACAGAGTGGCCCATGCGGAATTGGCCAAATTAGGGCATTGGGATCAGGCCAATTTAAGCTAACTTAATCGAGGTAATTAACCGGTCAGTGTCGATAGGAATATCGGCCACACCGGTGTTTACGCACGTCCGCCTCAAAACACGCGCCGGAAACTGAATGAAAGCAAGCCTGGTCATCCGTGGGGGCAAGCGCGACGGTCAGCGCATCTCGCTGTCACCCAGCGGGCGCGTTACCTTCGGGCGCTCCCCCTCCTGCGATGAACGCTTTGAAGACGACAGCTTCAGCCGCGCCCACTTCGCCATCGAGGGCAAGGGCAGCTTCTACCTGCTGACCGACCTGCAGAGCAGCGCCGGCACCAGCGTCAACGGCAAGAAGGTCGCCAGCAAGATCCTGCATAGCGGCGACCGCATCGTGGCCGCCAACGTCGAGTTCGCCTTCAAGGTCAGCGACACCGCCAGCAACAAGGTCGCCGCCCACAGCGGCCTGATGGAGGCCGAGAACAAGGCCACCTCGATCCGCATCGAGGCCAATTTCGAAGACGGCAGCTTCGCCTTCGAAGACACCGAGAAAGCCGGCAGCGACAACGGCGCCGACACCACCGAGTTGCTGAACCGCACCCGCACCGCGCTGCAGACCATCTACCACGTGGGCACCCTGGTCTACACGGCCGAGAGCCTGGACCGCGTATGCCACACCATCATGGACGTGGCGATGGAGACCCTGGACCCCGATCGTGGGTTCCTCGTCATGTACGATCCTGACGAGAAAGTGCTTGAACCCGTGGTCGTGCGCCGCAAGCGTAACGGCGCCGGTAACGGCAACTCGAGCCGCAGCACCCGCCTGCTGCGGGCCGTGGACGACGAACTGACCCTGTGCCGCCCGATCATCCTGCACAGCGTGAAGAAGGGCCTCAGCGTCATCAGCGACGCCGTGCATCCCGAAACCGGCGACGCCAACAGCAAGCACATCAAGAGCGCCATGTGCGTGCCCGTGCGCACCAATACGGACATCATCGGTGCGATTTATCTGGATCGCGTGGACAACGACACGCCCTTCCACCAACACCACCTCGAGCTGCTGGCCGGCATCGGCCGCCAGGCGGGCATCGCCGTGGAACGCTCGCGCATGCTGGAAGAAATGGAAGGCCTGTTCTACTCGTGCGTGCGCGCGCTTGTGACCAGCATCGAAGCCAAGGACCAGTACACCCACGGCCACAGCGAGCGCGTGACCGCGTTTGCGGTGACGCTCGCCGAGGAAATGGCGCTGGACGCCGAGACCCTCGACAACGTGCGGCTGGGCGCATTGCTGCATGACGTCGGCAAGATCGGCGTGGCCGAGAAGATTCTCACCAAGCCTTCGCGCCTCACACCCGACGAGGTGAAGGTGATCCGCCAGCACCCCGTGCGGGGCGGCGAAATCCTGAGCCACATCGGCAACATCCCCGGCGTGATCGCCGCCGTGAAGCACCACCACGAGATGTACAACGGGCTGGGCTACCCGGACGGCCTGGTGGGTGAAGAAATCCCGCAGACCGCGCGCATCGTGGCCCTGGCCGACGCCTTTGACGCCATGACCAGCAACCGCAGCTACCGCCGCAACTTCGACGTGGATGAGGCCATCAGCGAGTTCACCCGCTGCTCCGGCGACCAGTTCGACCCCGAGGTGTGCTCGGTCATGATCAAGCTGCTCCGCGACGGCCGCATCATCCCCTGCAACGAGCTGTTCGCCAAAGGCATCGACATCAGCAAGTCGATCTACTAGCCCGGACGGATCGAGCCAATGCGACGCCCGTTGCTTGCTTCCTGTGTCTTGCTGGTGGCATGCGTCCTCGTTGGTTTCATCTGGTTTGTGCTCGGCGGGACTGAACCGATGTTCCCGACCGTCAGCTCCGCGCCCAAGGGCACCGAACACGACGTCCCGCGCAGCAGACCGCTTGAGCCGGCAACGGAACCGGGGGCAGCATCGGGAGTGGAACCAACAGCTCCGGCCGCCGCCGATGAGCCAGTCCAACGAGACGCAGAACCTGCCAAGGCCCCGTCGGCGGATGAACCGCTCAGGTGGAAGGACCAAATCGTTGAGCGCTATTCGGAGCCGCGTGATCCCCAACATCACGTGAGGCTGAAGGGTCAGGTGGTTGACGTCGCTGGACGGCCGGTTGCGGGCGCAACTGTCACCGTCGTCGGCGCTGTATCAACCGACAAGTACAAGACCAAGCGCGCCAGTCAAGCGCTGGCGACTACCGGCCCGGATGGCAGTTTCGAGGGCAGCTATGCATTGTCCGGAACCGCGGTGTTCGACCTGAAGCTGAATGCCAGCCTCAATGGGCGTGAGAGCGAAGAACTCAGTCTGGCCGTGCTTGCCGGCGACACTTACGACGGCATCCTGATTACGCTCCCCGAGGGTGGCTCGGTTTCGGGGCAGGTTGTGGGCGCTGGCTTCGAACCCATCGTGCAGGCGCTCATTTCGATAGCGACTCCACTGTCCGAACGCCGCGAGCGATTGGCGCCGGGCTGGCCCTTCGGCCGCGCAGACGTGACCGGGCCGGACGGGCGTTTCACGGTCGCGAACCTCCAGGCTGGTGAGTACCAGTTAACCGTCAGGGCACCCGGATACACCTCCGCGAAGGTGGCAGTCACGGTAATCGCCGGCGTGAACACCGAGTTGCCTTCTCCCATTGTGATGACAGCCAGGACCTCTATAACTTTCAAGCTGACCTGTTCCGAACGGCAGCCAAGCGGCAGGCTCACAGCCAGGTTCAAGCTTGCCGACGGAAGCAAGATCGAAGTAACCGCTGAAGCCGCGCTCGACGGCCGCGCGCTGCTTGAGGATGTGCCAGAGGAAGCGACCGAATTGGCGATCGAGATGCCCGGTTTTCAGCCCACAACGGGAGTCGCGATTGCACCCGTGAGGGAAGCGCACATCGACATTGGTGAGATCGAACTGCTCCCGGCGCTATCCGAACATCAGGACTGATTCCCCTGAGCTTACGGATCTGTGCTTCAACCCTTCAGGTCGAATCTGACTTCTGATGAAAAGCAACTACGCTAAACCACGAAGAGCCACCAAGGGCCACGAAGAACGGCAAGTCGTGCCTTGCTTCGTGGTTCTTCGTGGTCCTTCGTGGTTAACCCGTGTTTGCAGGTGTCTGTAGTGCCGCATTCGGGAACCCGGCCGGACACATTGCGTCCTAACCGGGAGTTCTTGTTGGCGAGGTTGTGATGCGGCGTCTACTGATTGTTCTCCCGGCCCTTCTGTTGCTTACAAGCCTGGCTCTTGGCGGCGCGTTCATGGTCTATGACGCGGGTAACGGCCCGGCGCCGGTTGTTGCCGCGCCCGAACTAGAGCCCGAGCCACTGTCGGCTGCGCTGCCTGAGAACAAGCCCCTTGAGGCTGTTCAGGCCGACAAGCCCGCTCCCGAGCCGCAACCTGCAATGGAAACCGTTGCGCCGGCATCTGAACCCGCTCCCGTACTCGCCACCGACAAGCCCCCCACCGACCCGCGCCTCGAGGCCATGCGCGCCGAGTTGGCCGAGGCGCTCGAGCGAGCGGACCTGACCGAGGCCGAGAAGAAGCTGCAGCTCGAAAAGCTGGAACTCGCCCTCGAAGCCATGCAGGCCCAGTTGGGCAAAGCCATCACCATCAAGGGCCGGGTAACGGATTGGGCAGGCCAGCCGGTTGCCGGCGCGAAGATATGCGCCGCGATAACCCGGGACGCCGCCCCCGCTGGCGGAGAGAAGAACGAATCCAAACGCCGCCGCGTGTCGAGCACGTCTATGACCGCCGTGCTGGGCACAAGTGACGCGCAGGGCTACTACACCGGTACCTACCAGGGCGTCAGCGAAGGCCCCGTCGAGCTCAGGCTCTACGCGCAGGCGGCGAACTACCTGCCCAGCCCCACACAGACCCTGAGCGCCACCTCAGGCGAGACGTACGAGAACATCGACTTCAGCCTGCCTCAAGGCGCGGGAATCAGCGGCCGCGTGGTGGACAAGAACTTCAACCCGGTGGCAAACGCCCGTGTGTTCGCCATGCAGGGCGGAAACATGGACCGCCGCCGCAGCGCTATCGCCTCATACAGCGCCTTCACCGACGAGCAGGGCTGTTTCAGCATCGGCGGCATGCTCGCCGGCTGCTACAGCATCAGCGTCCAGTGCACCGGCTACACGATGCAGGAGAAGGCGAAGAGCATCGACGTGGTTGAGGGCAGCCCCACACCGCTGGCCGCCGACATCGTGCTGAACATCGCCACGGCCGTGAAGCTGAAGCTCACCAGCGCCGGCGGCACGCCCAAAGGTTACTTCACGGTCAACTTCTTCACGGCCGACGGTAAGTCGCGCCGCGGCGCGGGCATGGCGGACGCCGACGGCGTGGCGCTGGTAGTGAACGTGCCGGAGGACGCGGTCGAGTTACAGGTGACCATGCGCGGCTACAAAGTTTCCGAGCGCATCCGTTTCAGCGTGTTTTCCGGCACCCATAGCGACGCCGGCGAAGTCGCGCTGGAGGTCGTGGAGGAACAGGGTAACTACGATGGCAAGACGCCTCCCCCACCCGGTACCGGTTCGCTCGAAGAAACCGAACGCCGCCTGAAGGAACTCGAGAAGCTCCGCCGTCGCGAGAGCAACTGATTACACCCGCAGGCTGGCGATACGCTCGGCGTAGTCGCCGGCGAAGACGTAGCTGCCGGCCACGATCACGTTGGCGCCGGCCTTCACCGCTTCCTTCACCGTCTCGCCGTTGATGCCGCCGTCGATCTCGATGTCCAGCTCCGGCGCGAGCGCGCGCGCGGCCTTCACCGTATCCAGCACCTTGGGGATGAACTTCTGGCCGCCGAAGCCCGGCCACACGCTCATCACCAGCAGCATGTCGATCTGCTCAAGCCACGGCTTCACGGCCTCGATGCTGGTGTCCGGGTTGACCACCAGGCCGGGCTTCACGCCGTGTTTGCGGATGTCGTCGAGCGTCGCGCCGATCGGCGCGTTGCTTTCAACGTGGATGGTCAGGTAATCGGCGCCCGCGCGCGCGAACATGTCGATGTAGCGCTGCGGGTCGGTCATCATCAGGTGGCAATCCAGCGGCTTTGATGCGACCTTCTTGATCGAGGCCACCACCAGCGGGCCGATGGTCAGGTTCGGCACGAAGTGGGCGTCCATCACGTCCACGTGCAGCAGGTCAGCGCCCGCGGCCTCAACGGCTTTCACTTCACGCTCGATGTTGGCGAAGTCGCAGGATAACAGGGAAGGAGCAATCTTCAGGGAAGGCATGGATTCTCCTGTACGGCGTTCCGTGTGCCGTGTCCCGTGTCCCGTGTCAACTACGTACGTCTAACCCTGCTTTCGCAGGTAGTTTGTCAGGCCTGACAAAAGCGCCGCCGTGGTGTCCGCCATCTGGTAAATCTGCACACGGAGTTGCTCGTCAATGTACCCGGCGTCGAGGGCAACGTAAGTGGTGGACTGCACCTCATAAGCGGAACCCTTGGCGATCTCCAGGAACCTTGCGAACTCGTTGTCGCCATGGCGTCCGAAGCCCTCGGCAACATTGTTCATGACGGACACAGAAGCGCGGCGAATCTGGTCCTTGAGCCCGAAATCACGAGAGAAGTCGCCCTCGCGACTGGTTTTGTAAACCAGTGAGGTCAGTTCACGAGCTTTCTGCCACGCGTGGATGTCCTCAAAGCGTTTGAATGAAGCCATTGCAGTCCCCTTTCCAGTTCACCGGACATCGTGAAGGGAACAGTGTACTTCACAAACGGAGGTAAGCGGCAGTTGACGCGGGACACGGGACCCGGCACACGGGACATTACCCCTTCACCAGCGCTTCCAGCGCCGGCATGGTTTCGCCCTGCAGCAGCGTCAGGCTGGCGCCGCCGCCTGTGCTTACGTGGCTCATCTTGTCCACCAGGCCGAAGTGCTCCACGGCCGCTGCGCTGTCGCCGCCGCCCACCACGCTGAAGGCGCCCTTCTCAGTGGCCGCGGCGATGGCGCTGACCAGGCCCTTGGTGCCGTTGCTGAAGCGTTCCTTTTCGAACACGCCCATGGGGCCGTTGAACAGGATGGTCTTGGCGCGCTTCACCGCGTCGGCGAACTTGGTCAGCGTGTGGCCGCCAATGTCGAACGCGGCCTGGCCTTCCGGCACGTCGCCGTTGACTTCTTCGAACTGCTCGTCGTCGATGCTTCCGGCCACCACGTGGTCCGTGGGCAGGTGGATGATCACGCCCAGCTCGGCGGCGCGGGCGATGATGGCTTTGCACTCATCAACCAGCGTATCGTCGCACAGGCTGTTGCCGATGCCGATGTCCTCGGCCAGCAAAAAAGTGTACGCCATGCCGCCGCCGATGCAGATCTCGTTCACCTTGGGCAGCAGGTTGTTCACCAGCGGGATCTTGTCGCTGACCTTGGCGCCCCCCAGCACAGCCAGGCACGGGCGCGCGGGGTTGTCGAGCACCTTTGCCATCGCGTCCACCTCGGCCTTCACCAGCAGGCCCGCGGCGCTTGGCAGCAACTTCGCCGGCCACACCATGCTGGCGTCGGCGCGGTGGCAGGTGCCGAAGGCGTCGTTGACGTACACATCAGCCAGGGAAGCCAGTTCGCGCCCGAAGGCCTCAACGCCTTTGTTCTCGGCCTTGTGGAAGCGCAGGTTCTCCAGCAGCGCCGCGCGGCCGTTCTCGATGCCGTGCACGCTCTTGCGCGTGTGTTCGCCGACGCAATCGGGGATCAGGGGCACTTCGAAGCCCAGCAGTTCAGTGAGCCGCTTGGCCACGGGCGCCAGGGAGTACTTCTCTTCAAAGCCCTTGCCCTCGGGACGGCCGAGGTGGCTGGCCAGGATCACTTGCGCGCCTTTGCCCAGCAGCAGCTTGATGGTGGGCAGTGCGGCCGTGATGCGCTGGTCGCTGGTAATGGTGGAACCTTCCAGCGGTACATTGAAGTCGGCACGCACGAACACGCGCTTGCCCTTGAGGTCGCCCAGCGAGTCGATGCCCGGAATCTTCGCGAAATCCATAGAATCCCCTTACCCGTCCCGGCCGGAGTATAGCCCCCCACCACGCCCAGACCAGCACTGCTGAAACTTGCGGCCCATCACTGTAACTCAGCAGAACGGCGCCTGATTTTCCGTTCGGCTCTCACAAGCGCGATGGATAGAATCTGCGCCATGAGTGACGGCTGGCTGGTTTCCGACTTTCCCGACCCGATGCCGGGTTTCCCGGCCCGCCCGCGTCCTGGGCGGATGCTCCCGGGCCTGCTGACTGCCGCCTGCCTGGCCGCCATGCCGGCCGGAGTGGCGGTGCTGGTGCACTTCTCCAGGATCGAGCAGAAGGGTGTTGCGGCCGGCGGGCTGGTGCTGGCGCTTGCGGGCTTCGTGGGCGTGCTGTACTGGGCGAACCGGCTGCGCAACCGCTGGGCCTGGGCCGTGGGGCGCATCCTGCCCGCGCGGGTGGTGACCGCGCACTACACGGACGTGGCGGCCGTGGGATTGCAGGCGGGGTTGAGGTCGCTGGGGATCGGCGGCGGGCTTCTGGCCTCGGGCGTGAACGATGCATCAACGCCGGTGTCGGTGCAGTATCTGGAAGCGGGGCTGATCCACTATGTGCCCGTGCGCGGCGAAGGCGCCACCAAACGGTGGCGGCCGGACGACATCGTGTGGGTGGTGATCCACACGGGCGTGCTGCCACTGGTGCTGTGCGCGCCGAAGCAGTACCTGGCGCCCGTGCCGCAGGACGTTGAAAGCCAGCTGCGCGACGCAATTAGTTCACTGCCTCAAGCCTGAAGCTCTTTGCCGTTATGCGAGGCCGCAAGTTGTTTGGCGGTTTGGCGACGGGTGTGTGATTGGGTGTTGGTTTCTTCCAACCTTGGGGGCTATCTTCTCGTTTAAGCACCAAGGAAAGGAGACGCTGCACCAGAAGACCAGATTCCGGAGGACGGACTCCCATCCAGATGCGGTACCCCACGACTGCATCTCCTCCCACCCACGATTCCGCTGTGGACTCCGAAGCTCGGAACCTGGACTGACGCCTGAACAACCGAATGCCGGCACCTTGCTCTCCCGGATCTGCCAATCCACCCACGGCATTCACTCCACGGCGTCTCCTGACCACCTTCCCGGGCCCCTTCATGGGGCCCGCTTCCTTTAACCCCGCGCACGATTTTCAAAGAGCGTCCCGTTCACGCGGACAAGGCCCGCGTGTCCCCGGCCTCTCGGCCGGGGCTGGAGCGACGGCGGGCCAGCAGGATCTCGATCACCAGCAGGCCCTTGGCCACCAGCTTCTCGAATATCCCCGGCGACACCGTCCAGCGGCGCGTGACGGGCTCGCCTTTCTCGTGGGCCGCAATGCGCTCGCGCACTTCCTGGTGGTGGAGCGTCATGGCATCCCGCGCCGTCTTCAGCACCTCTTCCAGGAACTCGACTTCCGCCTGCTCAAGCTCAGCGGCCGCGGTCTCCAGCAGGCGTTTAGCGCCCTTGCGCGCGGGCTTGAACCGGGGTGTGTCCTCGACGGGTGGCTGCCCGGCCGATTCCCGCGTTGCGGGCTGGTCGGCGGAAGCGTGACTGGCCTCCATGGCGGCGGTTTCGTTCTGGCCGCGGTGCTCGGCTTCGCGGCGCTGCTGGCGCAGCAGTCTGTTGCGTCGGCGTGAGTTGGCACTCATGTTCGTACTCCGGTTCAGGGGGACCATTCCACCCGTGCGGACAGTGTAATGGTGCGTGCGACATAAAATGGCCCGGCAGGGACAGGCACCTTGGTTCCTGTCCCTGTTCACGCAAGAGTGCCATGAACGGGAAAAGGGGACGGGCACCGCAGGTGCCCGTCCCCGGTTGTTGTGCGGTTAACGCGTCAGCAACTCGGCGAGGCGGTTGGAATAGCCCCACTCGTTGTCGTACCAGGCCAGCAGGCGCGCCATGGTTGTCTGCCCCCCACCCATGCAGTGGGTGAGCAGCGAATCCAGCACCGCGCTGTGGGGATTGCCCACCACGTCGGCGCTTACCAGCGGGTCCGTGCTGTACTCGAGGATGCCCTTCAACGCTCCTTCCGCGGCCTCGCGCAGGTGGGCGTTGATCTCGGCGGGTGCGGCCGCGCCCTCGAGCTCCAGCACCAGCTCCACGTTGCTTCCGTTGGCTACCGGCACGCGCTGGGCCATGCCGGTGATGCGGCCGGCGAGTTCCGGCACGGCCTGCTCGAAGGCGGTCAGGCTTTCCGTGGTGGTGGGCACGATGTTCTGGGCGCCGGCGCGGCCGCGGCGCGGGTCGCTGGGGTGGCCGCCGTCCACGATGTTCTGGGCACTGGTGTAGGCGTGCACGGTCATCATGTAGCCGCGCCGGATAGGCCAGCGCGCGTGCAGCGTCTTCAGGATCGGCGCGTAGCAATGCGCCGTGCAACTGCCGGCGCTGAGGATGCGGTCGTTTGCACTGAGCTGCTGGTCGTTCACGCCCAGCAGGATGGTGCGGTCGCAAACGCCCGCCGCCAGCGGCTTGCTGACCACCACACGCTTCGCCCCGTGGCGCAGGATTGCTTCCAGGTTATCGCGCGTGTTGTTGCGCCCGCTGGAGTTCACCACGATGTCGCAGCCGTCCACTTCGCGGGCGCTGAGCTGCTCGGCGTGGGTCAGCACCACGCGCCGGCCGTTGACCCGCAGGGCGCCGTTATCGATGGCGACCTCGGTTGCCAGGCGACCCATGACGGTGTCGTACTTCAGCAGATAGGCAAGCTGCTCGGCGGGCAGCGGGTCGTTGATGGCGACCACGTCGGCGCCCTTGTGCTGTTCCAGGATGCGGAACAACGCGCGCCCGACGCGGCCGAAACCATTGACCAAAATGCGGCTTGACATGCAGGCCTTGTAACAGGCGGTGTGGGGCGCGTGTAGGGGCCGCACAGGCGGGAACGCCTGTGCCACCAGGCTACACCAGATCCGCCAGGCGTTCTTCCACCTGCATCTGCTGTTCTTCGGTCAGGCTGGGGTTGCTGACTTCGTAGGTCTCACGCTGGGCGGCGCGGCCTGGGGTTTCGAAGATCATCACCTCGCGCTTGCCGCTGCGGCGTGTGCCCTTGAGCTTCAGCTTCTTGAGGCGCATCAGGCCCAGTGCCGCCACGAAGGCGAAGCCGTCAAGTTCGTCGCGCGTGAAGGTGTTGTCGGCCGGCTGCTCAAGTGCTCGCGCGCGGTGGAACACCTGCCACAGCAGGTCCGGGTCCATCAGCGGCGACTTGCGCTTGGTCGAGAACTCGGTGGGCCACCAGGCCGTGTAGCCCGCGTCGCCCTGGCGCTCCCAGGCTTCCATGCAGATGTCCACGCGGGTGAACACGCCTTCCTGCTCACCCTCGGGCCTCAGCGCCACGATGTACTTCTCGCCATCGGCAAACTCACGGCCGGTAATGGCGCACTTGCCCTGCCCGCGATTGATCTTGAACTCACTCATGGCTCTGCGGATTCCTGGTGCCCAACACTGAACTGGAAGTCGGCTACTTTGGTGCCTGCACAGCTATCCAAAGTGCAAAATCCGATCATTCTCCCTTGAGGTCTACCTTGAGGGACTTTGCCACTTCGCGGGCTTCGGCCATGGACCTTACCCGGCGCTTGGCGAGCTGGCTTATGGCGGTGAGGGCCGCTACCTCGTGGAAGTCGTCCTGCTTCCAGAGCTTGATCACCGGGCGGATCGCCTCGGCGGTCTTGAGCTGCCCCAGCGCCTGGATCAGGTGCTCGTGCCACACGAAGTTGGCGTCGTCAGTGGCGTTCCGGTCGATCACCTGTTTCCCCTCGGCGAGCGCATTCTCGTCGTACTCCTGCACCACCACGCGGTCGATCTCGGCCTCCAGTGTGCGGAGCGCACGGGCGTCGCCGAAGCGGCCCAGCAACTCGACGAACCAACGGCGGTATCGCCAGCCGGGGCCGATGAACTTGCCCTTGTCGGGGCCCTCCACGATCAGCGAATTTTCCAGCTCAAAGATGGCCTGGGGCACCACGCGCGGCCCCATGCGATACAGGGCGTCGGCGATGTACTTGTTGTAGTTGGGGTTGCCGACACTGCGATACACCTCGGTGCGGATGCGCTGCCCGGTTTTAGGGTCGATCTCTTCCTCCCAGCCGGCGACCAGCTGGCGATGCGAGGTCCACAAAGCCGCGCACAGGGGCTCGATGGCCGGGTCCCCCACCTGCACCAGGATTTCCTGGGCCTGGTAAACCACGTCCTCGCTGGGGTTGCTGAGCGCGACGATCATGTTGGCGACCAGCAGCTGCTCGCCGTCTTTTCCGTAGGCCAGCAGCCTCTCAGCGAACTGGCGCCAGTACTCGGATTCGCGCGTCGGCGAGCTGTAGGGCTGGCGGGTCTGGAACTCGTGCAGCAGCTCGTACATGGCGCCGTAGTTGGCCAGGCGCTTGCGAGATTCCTCGCTGCTCCAGTCCTTGTCGATCAGCAACTCGCGGATGTGCTCCGGCCACAGCAGGAACGACTTCCAGCGCTTCTGCTTGTCGCTTAGCTTGTTCATATCCTCGGGCGGCCACTCGTAGTTGCGGCCGACCACCTTGCCGTTGTTGTCGGTCTGGTAGGGCGACTGGGGCGGCGGGAAGACGTGGCGGCGCACGCGGCGCCAGTCGTCGGGCTCAAGGCTTTCCATGCTCTTGAGCAGCTTGACCATCTCCGTGCCGCGGAACTCCTGCACGTCCGTGCGTTCCAGCACGATCTGGGGCTCGTCCGCGGGCTCGCCGCCGTCCTCGCCGGAGTCGGAGCCGAAGGCCCCGCTGCAGGGATTGTCGTCCTCGACGTTGTTCGCGGTCGGACTGCTTTGGCAGGCTGCCAGCAGCACTACCAACGCAAGCACACCGGTGAGCTTCTTCACTTCTTCTCTCCAGGGGTTGCGCGAGGGAAGCACTATCCAAGCAATCCCGGGCGGGATGGGCAATTACCCGCCATTTGCAGCGGGCGCTTCCCAGCGTTATAACGCGCGCCCCACTACCAGGAGCAGCCATGAAGGTCGGAGTTCCCCGCGAGATCAAGAACCACGAATATCGGGTTGGCATGGTGCCGGCAGGCGTCCATGCACTGACGCAGGCAGGGCACCAGGTGTTCGTCGAGGTCGGGGCGGGCCTCGGCTCGGGCATCCTGGACGAAGACTTCGAGCAGGCCGGCGCCAAGCTGCTGGCCAGCGCCAAAGAAGTCTTCGACGCAGCGGACATGATCGTGAAGGTCAAGGAGCCGCAGCCCGCCGAATTCGCGCTGATCAGGAAAGACCAGATCGTCTACACATACTTCCACTTCGCAGCCTCTCGTGAGCTGACCGAGGGCATGCTCAAGACCGGCGCGGTCTGCGTGGCATACGAAACCATGGAGGACAAGCGCGGCACCCTGCCGCTGCTGACGCCCATGAGCGAGGTCGCCGGCCGCATGAGCGTGCAGGAAGGCGCCAAGTACCTCGAGCGCCCGACCGAAGGCCGCGGCATCCTGCTGGGCGGCGTGCCGGGCGTTGAGCCGGGCAAGGTGGTGATCATCGGCGGCGGCGTGGTCGGCACCAACGCGGCCAAGATGGCGGCAGGCATCGGCGCGCGCGTCACCATCCTTGACGTGAGCCTTGACCGCCTGCGTTACCTGGATGACGTGCTGCCCGCCAACGTGGTCGAGATGTACAGCAACGCCTACAACATCCGCGCGGAAATCCGCGAGGCCGACCTGGTGATCGGCGCGGTGCTGATCCCCGGCGCCAAGGCGCCCTCCCTGATCCGCAGGGAAGACCTTGCCACCATGAAGCAGGGCGCCGTGATCGTGGACGTGGCCGTGGACCAGGGCGGCTGCGTGGAGACCACCAAGGCCACCACCCACAGCAACCCCACCTACATCGTGGACGGCGTGGTGCACTACTGCGTGGCGAACATGCCGGGCGCCGTGGGCCGCACGAGCACGTTCGCGCTGACCAACGCCACGGCGCGCTTCGCGCTGGAAATCGCGAAGCACGGCTGGAAGGACGCTGCCAAGAAGTGGGGCGAAATCCGCACCGGCCTGAACGTGGTGGGCGGCAAGATCACCTACCAGGCCGTGGCGGAAGCCTTCGGTATGGAGTACGCGCCGCTGTCTCTGTAAGCGCGAACCAGACGGAAGCAGGACGGCTGCCCCGGCGGCCGTCCTTTTCTGTTGCTTCTGCAACCGGCGTGGATTTCTGCTAGACTGGCTGGCGTACCAACGGGAAATCAGCATGTCCGATCTGGCCCCCTGGGAGTCGGGCGAAGGCAGAAAGCCGTTCAGCCCGGACGCACCCACCGAGAAAGTTCCTCGCCGCAAGGCGCCGGCGCGCATGCCGGAAATCTACCAGCGTCAGACGGAGGGAATCATCGTGCCTTCCGGGAGCGTCGTGCCGCGTCCGCAACTGACGCCGCGACCGCTGGAAGCGCGGGGTCGGCTCTCGATGATCGTGCTGGGCGCGACAGCGGCGCTGGGGCTGGCATGGGCCGGCTTGAGCTTCGTGATCTTCACCCCCGAGGCCGGCGCGCTGCGCCTCGTGTACGCGGGCGTCGGGCTGGTGATTGCCGCCGCCGCGGGCCTGGTGTTGCTGGCTGAATGGCCGCGTATCAACGCCTACCGCACGGGCAATTTCCTTCCCGCCGTACTGGTGTACGGCGGGCGCGCACAGATCGAAAAAGTTGTCGGGCCGATGGGTCTGCCGGCGCTGACAAACAACGTTCACCGGGGTGCGGGATCCGGGATCCTGAGCCGGGTGTTTGACCGTTCGGCTCACAACACCACGCCGCCGGAGATCGTGGCACTGCACGTGAACCGCGGCGGTCACCCCGAACTGATCGGCATCGAATGGGATGCGGTCCGCGAGCTGCAGCGCGGCGACATCGTCTGGTACCAGTCGAAGGGCGCCTCCAGCCTGCTGCTGTTCCACAAGCTGATCCCCTATGCCCCTTGGGTAAGCCAGGACGAGGCGACGCGCAAGGAAGTGTTCGAGGCCTTGCGGGTAGGTGAGATCGAGTTCAAGGACCGCGCCCAGAAGCAGGCAATGGGGCAAACCAAGGTGTTCGGTACGGACGCCAGCGGAAACCTGGTGGTGGGTGGACAATCCGCGGCGCCGGCGCAACCACAGCGCGGCGATGATACGCGTTCGCTTGGCCTTACTGCCCAGGGCGGCATGCTGGGCGGCAATGACCAGTACGACCAGACGCAGCAGTCGGGCGACACCGATCCGGGCGAGTTGCCGCATGCGGGCGGGTTCCGTCTGTCGGATCCCGACAAGCCACTGGGCGGTCACGACTACGACCAGGGCGACGACAACTACCAGTAGGAGATCCATGTCAGCCGAGAACTTGATCGACAAGCTGGCGCCCGTGCTCGAGCGCCTGCAGAAGCTCAACTTAGCCGAACCGGGCGCGGCGAAGGAAATGCTGGACCTCGAGTTTCCGCTCCACAGCGAGTTCGGAGAGCAGCTTCGCGAGCTCGCCACACAGGGTCTGCAGGAAGGCTGGTTGTGCGGCAAGGAGGCCGGCCCAAGCCGTTTCTCGCGTGTCGCCAAGCCCGAGGCCGCGCGCGGCTTCAGCATTGACGCGGTGATGCTGTGGGGCGACGGTCCCTGGCACCGGCACGTGAAGGGCGAAGTGAACTGCATGCTGGCCTGGGAAGGTGATCCGTCATTCTGCGGATTCAAGGAAGGTTGGGCCGTGTTCGAACCGGGCAGCCAGCACGTCCCCAGCGTGAAGGGCGGCAAGATGCTGATCTTTTACTTGCTGCCCGAAGGCGCAGTGGAGTGGAAGAAAGCTTAGGCAGCTTCATCGGCTGGCGCATATCTGGAATGGAAATCCGCCGCGGCGTGGCGACCATCTGCTTTCACACCTAACCTATGCCGCACCCAGTCAACAGCCCTCCCGAGGGTTCGTACACAAAGCAACGAAGCTCTCGTGCTTCGACCGCCGGCACAACCGTCGCACCGTGAGAAGCGGCAGTACACAGAAGCTTCGCTCCTTCGTGTAACACCTGGGGCGAAGAGCTTCGTCGAGTTGAGCGTCTCCTGAACTGCATCACGCGAAGGCGGAAAGTTTTCGCGAAGGAAGGCTTTAAGCAGGGTCCTTCTTCGCGAACTTTGCGTCTTTGCGTGGCGCATCTGGCATGCGCGCGAACCTTGATGATTGCCTCAGATTGATGACCTGATGTTCGTCCCGACAGAACTTGCGAACTCAGGCCCGTGCATCCGATTCAGCGGTCGGCATGAGTGCTACTCGAGCAAAAGATTGGCGCACCTTGCCAGCTCGGCCAGGATCTCTTCCTTCTGTTTGAAGGTCGGCAGGCCCGCCACCTGAAGTCGGTTCTGAAGCTTGCGCAGCTTGCGGATTGCGTTTTCCAGCTCCGGCCGTTGGCTGACGCGCGAGAAGTTGCGGCGCCCACATTCGGGCCAGAACACCCTGCCCTCTACATGCTCGATGGCGCGATCCACGACCCAAAGCCAGAAGCGCTGCTGATTCCACTCAGCGGTTGCGGCAACGCTGTGCCCCTGGCCCATGCGTTTCACCAGGTCCCGGCGGTAGGCCTCGGCTTCCTCGAAAGCGGCTCGGTACAGCGAGCGTGACTGCATGGACTCACTTTGCGAAATCCGGCAATGGTCGCCAGACCAAACACGCCGCGTTGAAGAGTGTGGGAAAGTGGAGCACGCCGCGCAATCAATCAAGTTAGGTGTCAAGGAAAATACGCGCGCTGACACAGCGGCACGGCATCGCGTCCCGCGTGGGGAGCATGGCTGAAAAGCCTTACATTCAGCCTGTTCCAGCCGTTTCGCACAGGGGATTTGACGGGGCAGTTCCTCGGTGCTACTTTCGCCGATCCACCGCAAGGAAACTGCAAAAAAGGTCGGGGGCTACTGTTCATCAACGTGTCAAATCGCGCTTGATGCGGGAACTCATCCCAAAATCAGGTGGAGAGGTTGCGTGACCGAACTACTTGCCAAAGAAAACTGGAACAAGGTCCTCACGGACCTGCAGGAGCACGTTGGCGAGGAAGTTTTCAACCTTTGGCTGCGTAACACCCTGATCGTGCGCCTCGAGCCCGAGCTGATCGAGGTCGGCGTGCCCAACCTCGTGGTCAGCGACTGGCTGAAAAGCCAGTTCACCGGCGAAATCCTCGACAGCGTCAATCGCGTCGTCGGCTTCCGGCCGGGCGACATCAAGTACAGCGTCAACGGCCACCTGTTCCGCCAGTTGCGCAAGCAGGAAGAGACCGCGCGCCGCGCCGCAGGCGAGCCCAGCCCCACCTCGCGCGAGCGCGCCAAGGCCGAGCCCGCGCCCAAGCAGATCTTCAACCTGAATGAGCGCTACACGCTCGACCGCGTGATCGTGGGCCCCAACAACCAGCTCGCTTTCAACTGCGCCTGGGAAGTCGCCCGCAAGCCCGGCGAGAGCTTCAACCCGCTGTTCATCTTCGGGCGCACCGGCGTGGGCAAGTCGCACATGCTGCAGGGCATTGCGCGTGAGGTGCTTGAGCGCTTCCCCAGCAAGGAAACGCTGTACATCCCGGCCGAGTACTTCGTGAACCAGTACGTGCAGTCGCTGCAGAAGCGCGACGTTGAGCCGTTCCGCCAGCGCTTCCGCAACATGGACGTGCTGATCATCGATGATCTGCACTTCCTGTCGGGCAAGGACGCCAGCCAGCAGGAGCTGCTGCACACCCTGAACGCGCTGGAGCAGGCGGGCAAGCAGGTGGTGCTGGCCAGCGACCAGCACCCGCGCGACCTGGAAGAGTTCATGGAGCAGCTGACCACCCGCTTCATGCAGGGCATGATCGCGGAGATCGAGCTGCCGCCGCGCAACACGCGGCTCGCCATCATCAAAAGCAAGCTGGAGGGCCACCGCCAGCTGTTCCCGCAGTCGGTGATCGAGTTCCTGGCCGAAAAGCTCGAGTGCAACGTGCGGGAGCTGGAGGGCTACGTCACACGCCTGGTTGCGCTGGCCGGCCTGACCGGTGAAAAGGTCACCCTGCAACTGGCCGAGCAGGCCCTGCAGGATTTCCTCAGCAGCCGCAGCCGCATGGTGGACCTCACCGACATTGAGAACGTGGTGATCGCGCACTACGGCGTCACCAGCGCGCAGCTTCACAGCCGTCTGCGCAAGCGGCCCGTGGCGCTGGCGCGGCAGGTCTGCATGTTCCTGGCCCGGCGCCTGACCAGCTACAGCCTCAAGGAAATCGGCCGCTTCTTCGGCGGCAAGAATCACACCACCGTGGTGTTCGCCGTGCAGGCCATTGAGGACAAGGTCAGGAAGTCGGCCGCGCTCAACGACGAGGTCGAGCACCTGCGCCGCACACTGATGGGCGAGAGCTCTACCGCTCGTCCGCGCTAGCAATCTGTTCCGTCGCCGCTAGAATTCCCGCTCGCCGCAATGCGGCGAGTTTTTCTTGCCGTGGGGGCGCCTGGAGCCGCATCGTGCCGAAGTATGAACCCCTGGTCGTCGGGATTTCTCCGTTCCGGCCCGACAGCCTGCGACCGCAGACCATTCCTGAATACCCGGTGCGCACGGCTGTGGAGGTGCGCCTCGACATCGGCGCCGCGTGGCACCAGGTGCTCACTGACCAGACCGCATTCATCGATCACATCGCCTGGCTCACGGACGACGTGAACGACACCTGTCCGTCTCCGCTCGTAATCGGCACCTGCCGGCGCAAACAGGACGGCGGCGAGTTCAACGGCGACGAAAAGCAGCGACTCCAGGTGCTGAAGCTGCTAGGCCAGTTGTGCGACTTCGTCGATGTCGAGCACGGCGTCAGGGCTGACGTGCCGGAAACCAAGATCATACGCAGCTACCACGACTTCAAAGGCATGCCGGATTTCGAGGACATCGCCAACCAACTCGCCCTCGAGGGTGGCGCCATCTACAAAATCGTAGGGACAGCGAGTTGCCTCAAGGACAACCTGGCCGTGCGCGACTTCCTGAAAGGCCGCCTCGACGCCGCCGCCTTCCTGATGGGCGAGTACGGCATGCCCTCGCGCATTCTGGCCCTGCACTGGGGCGGGCGGCTGACCTACGCGTCGCTGGGCGTGGGCGCGATCGCGCCGGGCCTGATCGACTTCCAGCGCCTGGTGAACCTGTACCGCGCGCCCGAGATCGACGAGCAGTATGAGCTGTTCGGCATCACCGGTGAGCACGTGGGCCACAGCCTCAGCCCCGCGATGCACAACTTCGCCCTTAAAACCGCGCGCCAGAAGCGCGTCTACCTGCCGCTGGCCGCCACCGATGTGCAGGACTTCGTGGAGTTCGCCCGCGGCGTCAATCTGATAGGCGCCAGCGTCACCGTGCCATTCAAGGAAGCCATCCTGCCACGTTGCGCCAAGCTGGACGAAGCGGCCGAGGCCACGGGCGCGGTCAACACGCTGATCCGCCTGCCCGAGGGCGGCTATCGCGGGCGCAACACCGACGTGCAGGGTTTCAGCGATGAGCTCAAGACCTGCTTCAACGCGCCGCTGTTCGGGCGCACCGCACTGGTGCTGGGCGCCGGGGGCGCCGCGCGCGCCGTAGTGTACGCCCTTCGCCGCGAAGGCGTGGCCGTGCACGTTTGGTCGCGGAGGCCCGAGCAGGCGCAGCAACTGTGCGAGACGCTGGGCGGTGTCGCAGTGAAAGCACCCGAAGAAGTGAAGTCCCGGGTGGACCTGCTGGTCAACACCACGCCCTGCGGCATGGAAGGCGGCCACGAGGGCGAGATTGCGCTGCCCTGGCAGCAGCTGAAGCCCGCGCTGGCCCACGACGCGCTGGTGTTCGACCTCGTGTATGAGCCCGAGGAAACCCCGTTGCTGCGGATGGCAGCCAAAGACGGCCTGCGCGGCGTGAACGGACTCGGCATGTTGCGCCGCCAGGCGGCCATGCAGGCGAAAATCTTCGGCTACTCGCTCGCCTTCGAAGTTGAAGATCCGCCCCGCCGCACCGAGCACGTGTGGCTGGTCGGCTATCGGGGCGCCGGCAAGTCGTCGCTGGCGCGCGAACTGGCCATCAAGCTGCGCAGGCGCGCGGTCGATACCGACACCCAGATCGAGCTGCAGTCCGGCACATCGATTCGCAGGCTGTTCGCCGACCAGGGCGAGCCAGCGTTCCGCAAGCTCGAAGTCGAGGCGGTCGCCAAGGCCGCGACCGGCAAGCCCGACACCGTGATTGCCTGCGGCGGCGGCGTGGTGGAATCCGAGGACAACATCCGGGCCATGCGCGCCAGCGGCCTGGTGATCTTCCTGGACGCGCCCGAAGAGCTGCTGGTGAAGCGGCTCACGGCGGACGAGGACCGCCCGTCGCTGACCGGCAAACCCGTGGCCGAGGAAGTGCAAGAGGTGCTGCAGCGCCGCCTGCCGCTCTACCGGCGGGCCGCGCACCTGATGGTGGTCCCGGCCGGCCAATCGGCGCGGGAGCTGGCTGGCGAAATCGCCGACAAGCTGGCACAGTTTCGCGGCAGATGAACGATGTCTTCAAGATCATCGAGAACATGCCACCCTGGTTCTGGCTGGGCTGGGTGTTTCTGCTGGGCTCGTTCGTCGGCAGCTTCCTGAACGTGGTGGTGTACCGCCTGCCGCGCAACTGCCTTTCCATCAACAACCCCAAGCGAAGCTTCTGCCCCAGCTGCAAGACGCAGCTCAAGTGGAACGACAACCTGCCGATCATCGGCTGGCTGCTGCTGCGCGGCAAATGCCGCTACTGCGGCGTGAAGTTCGGCATCCGCTACCCGCTGGTCGAGCTGCTGACGGCCGTGCTGTTCGCCTTCGCCGCCTGGCGCGTGCTGTACGCCGACGGCAACCTGGCCGGCCAGTGGGCGGCCTGGCTGACGCTGCTGCACATCCTGTTGATGATCGGCGTGCTGCTGCCCTGGGCGCTGATCGACCTGGACCTTACCTACATCCCGGACAAGCTGACGCTGGGGCCGCTGGTGGTGTTCGTTCCGTTCGCCGCCCACGCCGACGCCCTGCAGTTCGGCCTGACCGGAAGCGGCACCCGCTACACCCACCTGTGGTTCGATTTCTCGCCGATCTGGCTGAACAGCGTGCTCAGCGCGGTGCTGACCGGCATCGCGGCCGCGGGCGTACTGTGGCTGATCGGCAAGGCATCCAACGTGATCTTCGCCAAGCGCGTGCAGCAGATCGGCGGAGAGGCAATGGGCGGCGCGGACGTGAAGTTGATGGTGCTGCTGGGCGTGATGCTGGGCTGGCCGAAGCTGCTGGCGGCGTTTTTCGTGGCGATCTTCGTGGGCGCGATCATCGGCTCGGCCCAGCTGCTGTTGAAGAAGACCCACGGCACGCCGTTCGGGCCGTACCTGACGCTGGGGGCGCTGGTGGCGGCGCTGGGTTCGCAGTGGATCCGGCTGTTGTATGACTGGTACATGGGCATCCTGCAGGGGCTGGCATGAAAGACTACGTCTTCAGCATCAACGGCAAGTTTGTGGACGGGAAAGACGCCAAGGTCAGCGTGCTCGACCACGGCTTCCTGTTCGGCGACAGCGTCTATGAAGTCGTGCGCACCGTGAACGGCAAGCTGTTCGCCGCCGACCGCCACCTCAAGCGCCTGCACAAGAGCGCCGAAGCCCTGGACATGCCCCTGCAGCGCGATGACGACTGGTTCATCAAGCACTGGCGCGCCATGCACAAGCGCCGCGGCGGCGGCGAAAGCTACCTGCGCATCATCGTCACCCGCGGCGTCGGGCCCCTCAGCCTGGATTACAGCAAGTGCGAGAAGCAGAACGTGATCGGCATCGCCAAGCCGCTCAACGTGTGGCCCGACGAAGACTACGCCCACGGCTGCAGGATCGTGCTGGCCCACGTGCGCCGCAACCCCAAGCAGTCCACCGACCCGGCCATCAAGTCAGGCAACTACCTCAACAACGTGCTCGCCCTGAAAGAAGCGCGCGAACACCAGGCCGCCGAGGCCGTGATGCTGAACGTCGAAGGCCACGTCACCGAGGCCACCACCAGCAACGTCTTCATGGTGAAAGACGGCGTGGTGAAAACCCCCGCCCTGAAAGAAGGCCTGCTGGAAGGCGTGACGCGCGGCTTCATCTTGCAGGTTTGCAGGCAGCTCGGCCTGCCCTGTGAGGAAACCGTGTTCAGCGGCGACGACCTGCTGAACGCCGAGGAGGTGTTCATCACCGGAACGACCCGCGACGTGATGCCCGTCGGCCACATCGGGCGCCACAAGATCAAGCTCACGCCCGGCTCGATCACCATCCGCATCGCCAACGCCTACCACGACATGCTGCACGACCCGAAGAACCACCTGTAATGCCCCAGCGCAGACTGCTCGTGATCGCCAACCCCATCTCCGGCCGCGGCAACGCGCGCCGGCTGCTGCCCCAGTTCGACGAGCTGGCGCGGGAAGCGGGCGTCGATGTCGAGGTCAAGCTCACGGAGCGCGCCGGCCACGGCCGCGAGCTGGCCGCCCAGGCCGCGGCGCTGGGCTTTGATGCCGTGGTCGCCGTCGGCGGCGACGGCACGGTCAACGAGGTGGTGAACGGGCTCGGTCCCCACGGGCTGCCGCTGATGGTGATTCCCCAGGGCACCGGCAACGTGCTGGCCAAGGAGTTGCGCGCCTCGCGCAGGGTGATGGACTACCTGGCGGCGGTGCGCGACTGGCGCATCGGCACGCGCGACCTGGGGCGGCTGTCCAACGGGCGCCTCTTCAGCTGTTTCGTGGGCGCCGGCTTTGACGGCCAGTGCACGCGCGCATTGGCAGAGCGCGACGGCGCCATCCACATGGCGCAGTACGTGCCGATCATGTGGAAGGCCGTGAAGCACTCGGACTTCACAACCCTGCGCGTTCACAGCGACGACCGCTGCGAGGCGCAGGTCAGCTACGCGCTGGTCTCGATCACGCCCGAGTACGGCGGGCCCATGTGGCTGACGGGCAAGGCCAAGCCTGACGACGGCCGCTTCGACGTGCTGACGGTGCACGAGCGCATCACGCCGCTGTCGCTGCTGAAGCTGGTCAGCTTCGCCATGCTGAAGCGCATGGGGAGCGCAAACAGCACGCGGTTCTTCAGAACGGGCAAGGTAAAGGTGGAAGCCGACGAAGAAGTCCCCATCCAGGTGGACGGGGACTTCGCGGGTTTCCTGCCGATCGAGGCCGAGGTGCTGCCCGGCGCGTTGAGCTTCTTCAGGCGCTGATCACTTTGCGGGGATCTTGATCTTGGCGCCTGCCACCAACTTTACGCCGGGATTGGCATCTTCCAGGTCCTTCGTGGTAATGCCTCGGTCCTTGAACCGCACGTAGGCGATCTTCCACCACGAGTCGCCTTCCTGCACCGTGTATGCGGTCTCGCCCGTGCTGCTTGCCGGCGCGGGCTGGTTGCTGTCGGCGGCCTGTGGCGGCGGGCCTGCCTTCAAGGCCTCTTTGCCGGGCGGGATCATCAGCTTCTCGCCGGGCACCAGCTTCCTGCCCTGGTTGGCGCGCATGATGTCGTCCGATGACAGGCCGCGCTCCTTGAAGCGCACGTAGGCCAGCTTCCACCAGGAATCGCCCGGCTGCACGGTGTATTCGGTCCACTCCTGCTCCACGGGCGGTGCTTCCTCCGGCGCGGCGCGTTCCACCGTGGGCTCGTCTACCGGCTTGGGCTGGAACTGCGGGTCGAGATCTTCGGGCACCTCCAGGCGCGCGATCTCCGGTGAGCCCATACGGGCCTCCATCACCTCGGCGGCCAGCACGTCGTCTGCGGGCTGTTCCACCATGACGCGGGCGTGGCTGAGCACCTGGTCCCAGATCAAACCCAGGCCCAGGCTGGCGATGCTGGCGACAAAGATGGCGATCTTCACTCCGCGGTCCATGCAGTCTCCGTTCCGCCGACACTATCGGCTTTCGTTTGTCGGCAGATGGTGACGGCAACTTGAGCTTGTTACACGCAGAGACGCTGCTATCACGTGCCCCATGAAATACGCCTCCGCGCACATCCCCGCATGCCCCGGCGTCATCAAGTCGATCAACGAAGACTTCCGCGTGTTTGAAGTGCCTCTCTACGACTTCAGCGGCAGCGGCGACCACACCCTGGTGCACATCGAGAAAGCCGGCATCAGCACGTTTGAAGCGATCCGCCGCATCTGCCGCGAGCTCAAGTTCAACGAGCGCGACGTCGGCTACGCGGGCCTGAAAGATGCGCGCGGCGTGACGCGCCAGTGGCTGAGCTTCGAGCATACCAACCCCGAAAGCTTCCTGGCGTTGAACATCCCCAAGCTCAAGGTCCTGGAAGTCACCCGCCACGGCAACAAGCTCAAGCGCGGGCACCTGGCCGCCAACCGCTTCGAGGTAGTGCTGCGTGAAGTCGAAGCCGCCAACGTCCCCCACGCTCAGGCAACACTGCAACTTCTCGCTGAGCGCGGCGTGCCGAACTGGTACGACACCCAGCGCTTCGGCCGCCGCGGTGAAAACCCGTACGCCGGCCTCGCCATTTTGCGCGGCGACCTGGAGGCTTACTTCAAGGTGCTGCTGGGTGGAGCTGAGCACGAGCCCGATGCAGCAGTACGTGAAGCCCGCGCCACCTTTGAAGAGGGCAAGCTTGAAGCGGCTCTCGAGTTGTGGCCGCGCCGCGCCAACCAGGAGCGCGCGGCGCTGAACGCCGTGCTGCGCGACGGCCCGAGCTGGAAGGCGCTCAAGAAACTGCCCCAGAAGCTGAAGCTGCTGCAGGTTTCCAGCGTGCAATCGCTGCTGTTCAACCGCGTGCTTGAGGCGCGCTTTGACGACTACTACCGCGTGTGGGACGGCGACATCTGCCGCCTGCCCAACGGCGCGGACTTCCTGGTGGAAGACGCCGCAACCGAGCAGCCCCGCGCCGAAGCGCTCGAGATTTCCCCCACCGGGCCCATCTACGGCCACAAGCTGCGCATGGCGCAAGGGCGCGAGGGCGAGCTGGAGAAGCGCATCCAGCATGAAGCCGGACTGACTGCCGAGATGTGGGACATCGGCCGCGGCCTCAGCCAGAAGGGCGACCGCCGGCCGTTCCGGTTCGCGGCCAGCGAGGTGGCCAGCCAGTACGACAGCGCCGAACGCGCTTTGAAGCTGGCCTTCACGCTGCCCAAGGGCTGCTATGCGACAGTTTTGTTGAAGGAAATCACCAAAGGCGAAGTGCCCGACACCGGCGACGGGGATTGATCCCCCTTGCGTTTCGTCGCCGTTGCCTGTGTCCTAGAGGCACGACAAGGAGACAACGTGGAAACTCTTCGCAAAGACATCAAGGCCGTCGCCGCGCGCCCGGAACGCAAGGCCGATGAAATCCAGGTCCAGCACCTGCTGGTTGCCCACAAGGACGCCGGAATCGGCGGCGTGACGCGCACCAAGGAACAGGCGGAGCAACTCACCGCCGAGCTGTACGAACAGATCCGCAACGGCGCCGACTTCGACAAGCTGGTCAAGGAGCACACCGACGACGCCCACCCAGGCATCTACGGCATGACCATGAAGGGCGCCGGCGATCGCGGCCGCAACGTGTACCCGCGCAAGGGCATGGTGGCGGCCTTCGGCGACGTGGGCTGGCGGCTGGATGTCAATGAAGTCGGCGTCGCGCCCTTTGACCCCCGCACCAGCCCCTACGGCTGGCACATCATCAAGCGCCTGAAATGAAACGCCGGCTGATTGTCTTGTCCAGCTTGTTGGTTGCCGCGTGCGGCAGTGGTTTCAACCACCCACCGCCGCCCAACCAGGTGAGTCCTTCGAAGAACGCAAGCGCCGAGGTCGAGCGTTTCCGCGATGACGCGGTAGCCCTGCTGCGACGGCCTGAACTCGACCTTGAACGCGTAACCGTGCAATACGTACTGGTTGCCACCGGCGTAATCGGAATCAGCGACGACAAGCCCGACCTGCCCCTTGCCGAAGCCGAGCAGACCGCAGCCGAGATCTATGCCAAGGCCAGAGCCGGCGATGACTTCGACAAACTGGTATTGACCCACAGCTATGGACAACTGTCGCAGGGGCAGCGCCCCGGCACGTTCACACTTGTGCGCGGCGAGTTGTCGCCCAACCTTGGACCCACCACGTTCAAGCGCGAGCAGCAGGAGGACTCGGTCTGGCGCGCGGCCTGGCGCCTGCAACCGGGCGAGATCGGCGCCGTCGAGAAACATGAGAAGGACGCCAACAGCGGCTACTACGTAATCCGACGCCTGACGGAAGATGAGATTCGCCGCGACGATCCCGCCAACTTTCCACCCGCTGACGCCGAGATCAAGGCGATGCGCGAGGACGCCGCGGCATTGCTGGCCCGCCCCGAGCATCACGCCGCTCACGTCAAGGTGCAGCACCTGCTGATCGGGCGCTACATGTCCGATCCTGATGGTCGCAAGCCGCGCCTTTCACCCAACGAAGCCGAAGCGCTGGCTGCGGAAGCGTTCGCCAAGGCCAAATCCGGCGAGAGCTTCGATACCCTGGTGCGGGAGTACTCCTACGACCAGATCAACGGCGAGCCCCCGGGTGTTTACCTGATGGTTGCCGACAAGGATGAAGCCGATCGTTCCCACCACGCGAGGGAAGGCATGATTCCCTGGTTCGGAGACGCGGCCTGGCGGCTGCAGGTCGGGGAAATCGGCGTGATCCTCTACGACGACGCCAAGAGCTGGTACGGCTACCACATCATCAAGCGAATCGAGTAGGCAGGGGTGCCCACCAGATCCTAGGCCTGCAACGTATGCATGCCAGGCTGCAGGTCGTGCAACTGGCTCTTGTCTCCCTGGCGCACGCGCAGCTTGAAGGGCACGTCGCACATCAGCTCGATGGTGCGGCGCGCGCCGCTCTTGTCCACCGGGCCTACCTCCATGTTGATGATGCCGAATGCGAAACGCACACCCTCGATGGTGTGCCGCTGCTCGACGTGCGACACCAACTCGAGCTCGTTGCGGTGCGCGTGCGGCCGCAAGCCCATCAGTACACCCAGGCTGTTCTGCACGCACAGGGAGTGGGCCAGGGGGGCGTTGGCGCCTGACGAGCCGTCGTGCAGCGGCGCGGGGATGTCGCGGTCAGGGTCATAGGCCATGAACATCTCGCCGGAATCCTTCAGCACCTGCGCAACCCGCCGCAGGTGGGCTTCGCAGGCGCGCTGGGCTTCTTTGTAACGGTGCAGCGCGAACAGGGTTTCGAAGGCAAGCAGGTTGAAATCCGGCCGCGCCACTCCGATGGGCGCGCCGTCGCGCTTGCGGTAGTCGCCCTCGGCCGCGCTGATGGTGGCGAAGGGGTGCGCGCGTTCGAACTGGGTGGCGTCGGTCAGTCGCTTGAGCAGCGGCTCCGCGCGGTTGCGGGGCGCGGCGCCGCTGAGCACGACCCACAGGCTGGCCAGCGACTTCATGGGCAGGCGCGCGCCGTGCTCATCAAGGTCGTGGTACCAGCCGTCGCCGTCGTCCCACATCAGGGCATTGATCTTGGCCGCCAGGTCGCGCAGGGCCCATTCGAATTCGCCGGCTTCTTCCTTGCGGCCGAGTGCTCGGGCGATTTCGCCCAGCAAGCGCGCGTTGAGGGCATACATGCCGCTGGCGTCCACCCAGCTGGCGCCGCCGGCCAGGCTGGGCACCACGCGTCCGCCCAGCATGAAGCGCGCCGTGGCGTGCAGGCGGTAGGGCTCGGGTGCGCCGGCCAGCAGGCCGTTGCGTTTGCGCTGGTGGTGTTCGCGGTACATGAAGTCTGTGCGCAGCAGCTGGAAGGCGTGCTCCAGGCGTTCGCGGTTGCCGTGCAGCTTGAAGTGCTCCCATTCGCTCAGCGCGAACAGGGGCGCGGCAATACGGCGCGGGGGCTGCTCTTCGGGAGGATTCCCCCCGCTGGCGAATTCAAGTTTCGCGGGTAGGAAGCCCGCGTTGTCCAGGCCGGCCAGGAACGGGTCCGTCACGCTGCGCGTGCCGATACCCGCCCAACGCAGGCCCAGGCTTCCCAGCGCGGCGTCCCAGGCGTCGGCAAAGGCCTGGTTCAAGCCGCGCAGGGCCGGGGCCTTCAGGGCGCTTTCATCGCCGGGGTCCGCAACATCGCGGCGCAGCTGGTAGCAGGCGTGGCGGTACGGGTCGAGCAGGGTGTCCTGTTCGCCCTCGATTTTCAGGACGGGAAAGTCACGGGGTTCAGGCATGGCGTTTCGTTCACAAGTTGCCGCGAGGACGGTGGATAACAAAATTCCGGACTGTTTTCGTCTAGAAAGATGTTTGGCCGACGGCAAAATCCTGTGCGTTCGAGAGCAGCTGTGTAGAAGCCCCACACTTCCCAGACGCTCGCGGGCACTTTCGTGACACTCCCGGCTTTGCCGGGAAAACGTAGGAAGGCTTGCGATGACCTCATTTTCCGACGATCCATTGCTGGACGAACCGGCCGCCACTGACAGCGCCCTGGAGGGCGTGGTTGACGTTGGCGCCGTGAAGCCGGGCGACAACATGGCCTGCCTTGTGAAGGGCATCCTGCGCGCCGTAGGCGAAGACCCCAACCGTGACGGCCTGGCCAAAACACCGTTCCGGGTTGACCAGGCCCTGAAGTGGCTCACCAAGGGCTACAGCGAAAAGCTGGAGGACGTCGTCAACGACGCCCTGTTCGATAGCGACAACGACGACATCGTGCTGGTCAAGGACATCGACATCTTCAGCATGTGCGAACACCACATGCTGCCGTTCTACGGCCGCGCGCACATCGCCTACATTCCGGACGGCAAGGTGATCGGCATCAGCAAGCTGCCGCGTATCGCGGAAATCTACGCGCGCCGGCTGCAGATCCAGGAGCAGCTGACGGTGCAGATCGCCCAGGCCGTGGAGCAGGTGATCAAGCCCAAAGGCGTGGCGGTGGTGATCGAGTGCGCGCACATGTGCATGGTGATGCGCGGCATCCAGAAGGTGGGCAGCACCACGGTGACGCGCACCCTGACCGGCGTGTTCAAGGAAGAACAGCACTTGCGCTACGAGCTGATGCGCATGATCGGCGGCGAGGCGGTGTAAGGGCAGCTTTTAGCTGTCAGCTGTTAGCTGCTAGCAGCTGGCCATTGGCTGTTGGCCCGCTTGCGGGCTTTGGATCGTTAGCCCGCGGCTTCAGCCGCGGGTCAGACAGGCTTGGAGTCCCAGCGCCCCCTTGGGGGCGCTGCAAACCAGCGGCTAGCAGCAAGCGGCCGCAGTTTCTACACTCCGCCTCCGGAGGGACCACCCGTGCCGGAACTGACAGACGAATTCATCAAGGAGCGCTTCGCGCACCTGTACGAGCAGTACTTCGACCGCTTCGACATCCGCGTGGACGGCGAGGGCAAGCGCTACCTGCACTGCGAGTACAGCCACCCCCGCTTCAAGCGCACCTGGCTGCCGCAACTGTTCTGCGGCCTGCGTGTGCACTGTGTGCCGGCGGAAGCGGAAGCGAAGGCGTAGTAGTCAGTGGTCAGTGGTCAGAAAACGCAAACGGGCACCCTGCGGGGTGCCTTCAGCTTTTTTCCCTGACCTCTGACCTCCGACCTCTGTCCTCTTACAATGCACCCATGGCCCGCTCGCGCAAAACCGAGCCCACGTCCGGCAACTCCCTTCGCACCCGCAAGGGCAAAGCCAGCCTTGCCTTCGCAGGCCTGATGCTGCTGGCCCTGGGCTCCGGTGGCGCGTACCTGCAGGTCACCGACCAGTGGGGACTGATCACGGGCGCGGCCGCATTGAAGTACCAGAACTGGTTCGAGAGCCTGGTCAACGACCCCAACAACGAAGAGTACCGCACGGCGCTGCTCAACCACGTCGTCGATTACTACAAAGAAACGCCGGACGGCAAATCCCTGCCCCTGCGCAATGAAGAGGGCCATGTGATCGGCCGTTTCCGCATCAACGCCGCCAAGGTCGAGCAGCCCCACAAGGACAGCGAAAATCTCGCCATGCGGCGCATCTATACCGTGGACCTGACGGGCAGCGGCGAGCTGTGGCACGAACGCGGCGGGCGCGTGCGTTTCACGGGCAGCGCCTTCGTCACCTACGCCGTGGACTTCAAGCTGGATGACTGGGCCGCCTACGCCTGGTTCGAGTGCCAGGGCGTGGACAAACCCCGTTTCGAGTGCGAGCACATCGACAACATCCTGGGCCAGATCTTCCCCGCCGCCGTGCGCAGCGCCGGCACCGAGGCGCTTGATGAATCCCTGCGACCGGGCTTCACGGTGATCGCGCGCTCCAACGGCGACACCTGGCTGGCGGCCGGCCGCGTGGGCAAAGAGTTCCGCCCGCGCAAAGGGCCCTACCCGGAGACGGACGTCGAGGACGGCTTCGAGACCATCCACAACGATGTCACGCTGATCCACGCCGGGTTCAGGGACTACCTGGGGCCGATCGAGCTGTTCGAGGGCTCAGAGCTGCGCATGACGCTGGAGGCGGAGTCGCTCGAGCCCCGCAAGACCCTTGGCGTGGACGTCTACGTGCTCACCCATGAGCAGTTCCAGCACTACGAAGAGTTCTATCCCAAGAACATGGACAAGCTGCGCGAGCTGCCGAACCTCGACGCGCGCATCGACATGCACAAGCTGAACCTCAGCCGCACGGACCTGAGCGGCAACATCTACATCCTGATCGACTACACCGGCTGGGGCAGCGGCAAAGACCCCGAAGACCGCGCGGAGGCGGGGTTGGTGAAGTACTACGTGAGGGCAAAGCGGTAGGGTTGAGTACAGAGTACAAAGTGCAGAGTACAGAAGGACGGCCCAGGAGACTGGTTGCGGACGCCGAAGATTGTGTCAGTCGGGTTAGGGAGGGAATGCGTGGCTTCTTTTCGTCGCTTTGAAGAAATCATTGCCTGGCAGAAGGCGCGTGTCCTGCGCAGACGGATTGCCGAGTTCCGCCCGCGATTCGAAGCCGCCAAGGACTGGGGCTTCCAGCGTCAGATCATGGACGCCGCCCTTTCCGTGTTGAACAACATTGCGGAAGGATTCGGCCGCTTCCGGGATCGAGAGTTCGCCAAGTTCCTGGGTTACAGCCGCAGCTCGGCCCTCGAGGTGCAGTCCATGTTGTACGCCGGGGAAGACGACGGCTATTTTTCACCAGAAGAGCGGGTCGCGCTCCACGCTGGAGCAGAAGAGGTTGTCCGGCTGATCAGCGCACTGATTGTCAGCCTTGGAGGCGAGGACGACGATCGTGAGGATCGCCCCCCACGACGCTAACGGTGCCAACGCAGGTCTGTACGCTGTACTGCGGACTCTGTACTTGTCTCTACACCTTGACGTTCGCGAACCACGGTTTATATCTGTCCCATGGAAGTGATGGGAAACAAGCCTTCACAGCCCTGTCGGAATCCCGGCGGGGCTGTGTGTGTTTAACGAGACCGCTATGACCAACCCGAACGGACTATCCGCCGCTGAGCTCTTCGAGCGCTCACCCTACGCGCTGACCTACAACGACATCATCCTGATGCCGGGCCACATCAACTTCGCGCCCGCCGAGGTGGACCTGTCCACCAAGTTGACGCGCGAGATCACGCTGCGACGGCCGCTGGTCAGCTCGCCCATGGACACGGTGACCGAGCACCGCATGGCGATCGCGCTGGCCCTGTGCGGCGGCATCGGCATCATCCACTACAACTGCACGGTGGACGAGCAAGTCGCGCAGGTGCGCAAGGTGCGCCGCTTCGAGAACGGATTCATCCTCGACCCCCTGGTGCTCAGCCCCGAGCACACCATCGCCGACGTGCACCGCATCAAGCGCCAGCACGGCTTCAGCGGCATCCCCATCACCGAAGACGGCACCATCAAGACCAAACTGGTCGGCATGGTCACCAACCGCGACATCGACTTCGAGACCGACCACAGCCGCAAGCTGCGCGAGGTGATGACCACGGACCTGATCACCGCCAACAAGGGCATCACCCTCAATGAGGCCAACGAGATCCTGCGCGAATCGAAGAAGGGCAAGCTGCCCGTAATCGACGAGCAGGGTCGCCTGGTGGCCCTGACCAGCCGCCGTGATTTACGGAAAAACCGCGACTACCCCGACGCTACCAAGGACGCCAAGAAGAACCTGATGGTCGGCGCCGCCATCAGCACCAAGCCCGAAGACCGCGACCGCATGGACGCCCTGGCCGAAGCCGGCGTAAGCGCCGTGGTGATCGACAGCGCCCAGGGCGACAGCAGCTTCCAGCACGAGATGATCGGCTACATCAAGAAGAAGCACCCCGAGGTCCAGGTGATCGGCGGCAACGTCGTCACCGAGCGCCAGGCCGAGGCGCTGATCAAGGCCGGCGCGGACTCCCTGCGCATCGGCATGGGCCCGGGCAGCATCTGCACCACCCAGGAAGTCATGGCCGTCGGGCGCAGCCAGGGCACGGCCGTGTACTACACTGCCAAGGCGGCGGCCAAGCACGGCGTGCCGGTGATCGCGGACGGCGGCATCAGCGTGATCGGGCAGATCATGAAAGCGCTGAGCCTTGGCGCCAGCGCGGTGATGTGCGGCAGCCTGTTCGCCGGCACGGATGAAAGCCCCGGCGAATACGTGTACCGCGAGGGCGTGCGCCTGAAGGTGTACCGCGGCATGGCCAGTCTCGACGCCATGAAGGCGGGCGGCAACAAGCGCTACTTCACGGAGCAGCAGGACGTGAAAGTGGCCCAGGGCGTCAGCGGCTTCGTGCAGGACCGCGGCAGCATGTTCGACCTGGTGGCGTACCTCAGCCAGGGCTTGAGGCTGGCGTTCCAAGACGCCGGCGTGCGCAGCGTAGCCCAGCTGCACGAGGGCGCGGCGAACGGCACGCTCAGGTTCGAGCTGCGCAGCCCCAGCGCCCAGCGCGAAGGCGGCGTGCACGACCTGTACTCGTACACCCAGCCCGACATGCTAAGCAACCAGCGCGGCCAGTAAGGGATACGACCCAGGGACAGGTACGCTTGCGTGCCTGTCCCTGTTGGTTCCCTATCCGCCACCTACACCGCCACTTACGCCGATTCGAAATACTTTGTTTTTCCCAAATCACGGCGCCGCACCGGCCGGGTACTGCCTGCGGATATGATGGCTGGCGGCTTGTTGCCGCCTGACAAGGACATCGGCCGTGACGCAAGGCAGCCCCGAAATCCAGCACCTGCTTCCCGCCCTGAAGGCGGGCAGCACGGAAGCATACCGCGAACTCGTCCGCAGCATGGGCGAGCCCCTCTCGCGCTACGCGCTGAGGATCGTGACTGACCCGGGCACGGCCCAGGACGTGGTACAGGAAGCGTTCTTGCGGATTTACCGGCACCGCAAGCGGCTCGACGAACGGCTCGAGCTGCGAGGCTTGTGTTTCCGCACGGTGCGCAACCTGGCGCGCAATCACGTCCGCAACGCATCCTTGCGCAAACGGCGCGAGCAGGAGGCAGACGACATGCGCGGCGGTGATGATTCAGGCCAGGCCTCGCTCGCGCGCGAAGCCTGGGAGCTGGTGAAACATCTGCCCGCCACGCTGCGGGAAGTCGTCGAGCTTCGCTTCTCTTTCGGCCTCAGCCGGGCCGAAATCGCGGCGACGCTCGAGATTCCCGAGGGCACCGTGGCAACCCGTCAGCGCACGGCGCTGGAAACCCTGCGTGAGCAGATTTCCACGCGCTCGGTGGCGCCTGCGGTCGCCCTGCCCGGCCTCGCTGAGCTGCTTGCATTGCCCCAGCCATCATCTCCGACCCCGAACCTGTTCCAGATGGAGGAGTTGGTGATGAATGGTATCCGCAGTATCCGCATCAAGGCGGCCGGCATGGCCGCCAGCCTTGCATTGGCCGCGCTGTTGTTGTGTATCGGTGGGGTTGCCACAGTTTCGGCCCTGTCGAAGGCCGGCGGCGCCGCGCCGCAGCAGGTAGCCCACACGAACGAGCGTACAGCCGACGGCACGTCCGCACCCGGCCGCACGGCGTCTGCGCCGGTGGCGATGAATCCGAATCAACAACCCACAAGCTTGCCGAAGCAGGCGCCGCTGCCGGCCCCCACCCCGGCGACGGCCCCGACCGGCACGGGCACTGCCGAGCCGGCAGTTCAACCCGGAAAAGAATCGCCCGTCGCGCCGAAAGCTGCACCGCATCAGCCGGAACAACCCGTCGCGGCGGCGGCCAATGCGGCGCCACAGTTTCTCAGTCAGCCCGTACTGGTTGCCTGCGTCGGCTACGAGTACAGCTACCTGGTTGAAGTGAGCGGCAACCCGCAGCCGCACCTTACCGCAACCGGCTTACCGGCGTGGCTGCGTCTTGACGGCGCGCTGCTGCACGGCGTGGCCGGCGCCGCGGACGCCCACAGCAGGATTAGCGTGACCCTGGACGCCGACAACGGTGTGGCGCCGTCGGCGCGACAGCAGTTCCTGGTGCTGGTGCAGTCGGCGCCGGAATTCACCAGCACGCCCAGCGCCGACGCGGCGGCCGGCGAGCAGTACAGCTACCAGGTGACGCTCAAGGGCGAGCCCAAGCCCAGCTTGCGCATGGACAACGGCCCGGCCTGGCTGAGCCTGAGCGGCGAGACCCTGTCCGGCACGCCCTCGCGCGGCGACACGGGCGACGTCAAGGTCAAGCTGGTCGCCACCAACGGCGTGCAGCCGGATGCGGAGCAGGGCTGGACGCTTACCGTGAAGTGCCCGCCGCAGTTCGACTCGCAGCCGGTCGAGAAAGTTACTGTGGGAAGGCTGTATGAGTACGAGATCAAGGTCAGCGGCTCACCCGCGCCCGCTCTTGACGCGTCCAAGCTGCCCGGCTGGCTGAAGCTGGAAGGCGGCAAGCTTACAGGCAAGCCGCGCCGCGACGACATCGGCAAGTCGAAGAAAATCACCCTGACCGCCGACAACGGCCTGAAACCCAAGGCGACGCAGTCCTTCAAGATCGAGGTCGAGGACGACCCCAAGTACCTGGAAGTGCCCTGGACGCTGGAGGAGATGAAGGCCTACGTGCACGTCGGCATGAAGTATACCACCAAGGATTCGCACACCATGATCGACGACATGACCATCACCACCCCCGGCGAAGTGCGCGACTACACCGTCACCAAGGTGGGCGACAAGGGCTTCACGGTGGAATGGGAAGAGGCCACCAGCCGCGTGAACGGAAAAGTCGTGAAATCTCAACACATGGAGCGCGAGATCAGCTGGGATGAAGCGTTGACAGTGCCAGTGTGGCCGGACGCCAAGGATATCGTGCGCAGCGAAGAATCCATGGAGATCGCCGGTAAGCGCATCAAGTGCGTGGTCTACACCTTCAAGACCTCGTTCGAGGGCGGCGCCAAAGCGGTGGACTGGACCCACTCGTTCTACTACGCCAAGGAGTATCCCTTCATGGCCGTGCTCACTACGCTCACCACGCCCAGCCCCTCCATCGGCATGACCGACATCGACCGCACCGTGCTGTCCGAAGTAAAGAAAGCCAAGTAGCGCAGCATGCATAAAGGCGCCCCGCAATCGCGGGGCGCTTTTTTTTCGAGCCGACCCTATTCTTCGTCGGGTTGGATGCCCAGCAGCTTCGCGGCTTGCTCGCGGAATTCGGCCGCGCCGCCGTGGGCGGGGTGGCGCAGGTTGGCGATTACTTCCAGTGGCCTGCCCTGCACTTTGAAGCCTTCCAGCGCCTTGGCCGGCAACTGGCCGACGGCCACCGCCTTGGTCTCCGGGTACAGCCGCTGAAAGAAGAACTCCAGGGCTTCCAGGCCGTAGCCGATGGTTTCGGCGTCGGGGTCGGCGTTGCTGAGGGGCTCGCCGAGTTGGTGCGGGTGCCAAGGCACGATGTTCCAGCACACCACGTCCGTGCGTGCGCCCAGCAGTTCCATCACCACGCCGGCCGTGGCTTCGCGGTAGGCTGTTTCGCGCGTGCTCGTACGGTCGTAACACGAGCCGGGGAAGCACAGGCGGTGCTCGTCACTGAAGGGCACGCCGGTAAAGCGCGCGCCGCGCCAGCCGGGCGCGATGCCGATGAACGCATACTTCGGCCCGGGCAAGGCCTTCAGGTAGCGGCGCAGGTTTTCCCGCCGCTTGGCCGCGCCGCCGCGCGCATCGAGCGCCGAGTCGTCAGCGCGGTAGAGATTGAACACCTGCTCCGGCAATTCAGCACGTCGAAGCCGCGAGATCAGTTTCTCGATGCCCTCCTCAAACGGCTTCTGTGGAATCGGTGGTTCGGTCATATCACGCGCGACAGTGTCACACTGTGTTGAGCCCGCACTTCAGATTGCGGTACCTCGCCAGGGCCATCAGAGGGAAATACTCGCGGTAGAAGTGGTAGTTCAGGTAGAACGCGTTGGGG
The DNA here is from genome assembly GCA_020638635.1 of Planctomycetota bacterium. Classification (GTDB taxonomy): domain Bacteria; phylum Planctomycetota; class UBA8742; order UBA2392; family UBA2392; genus JACKID01. The sequence continues at coordinate 202,551 of JACKIE010000002.1, read as the reverse complement.
AAGCCGGTGCCGGTGAATTTGTCTTCTTTCCAGCCGCCGCAAGGCAGCTGATTCTGGATCAGCCACTGGATGCCCTTCTCCACACGCGGGTCATCCACTTCGCCTGCTGTCATCAGCCCCAGCAGCGCCCATGCTGTCTGGCTGGGTGTGGCCTCGCCTTTGCCTGCCAGTTCCTTGTGGCGGTAGCTTTCGCAGTCTTCGCCCCAAGCGCCGTCCGGCTGCTGCACGGAATACAGCCACTCGACGGCCTTGCGCACGAAGGGTTGCTTCATGTCCTCGCCCACCTGCGCGAGGCCGCACAGGGCCCCGTGCGTGCCGTAGATGTAGTTCACGCCCCAGCGCCCCCACCAGCTGCCGTTGGCCTCCTGCGTCTTCTTCAGGAAGTGAATGCCGCGCGCCACGGGCTTGAAGCTGCGCGTGAAGCCGAAATGCCCCAGCGTTTCCAGCACGTGGCCGGTGATGTCGGCCGTGCTTGGGTCCAGCATGTTGTCCAAATCGTTGAACGGGATGTGATTGACGATGTCCTTGTCTACCGAGTTCTCAAACGCGCTCCAGCCGCCGTCGCGGTTCTGCATGGCCAGCAGCCACTCCAGGCCGATGCGCACTTGCTCGGTGCGCATGCACTTGCCCTTGCGGAAGCCGCCCCAAAGCAGGGCCATCAGCACCACCGAGGTGTCGTCGATGTCCGGGTAGAAGTCGTTGTAGAACTGGAAGCACCAGCCGCCGGGGATGGCGTCGGGGTTCTTGATCGCCCAGTCGCCCTCGCGGAAGATCTGCCGCGAGTAGAGCCAATCTACATGCCGCTGCATCTCCGGCGCGCGCACGTCCACGCCCGCCTCGGCCAGCGCCACCATGGCCCAGGCCGTGTCCCACACCGGGCTGACGCAGGCCTGCACGTGCAGGCCGCGCTCGCCGTGGTCGATCATGAAGCGGTCAAGCGCCTGCCAGGTCTTGAGCATGCGGGGGTCGTCCTTGTCGACGCCCACCTGCGGCAGGGCCATCAGGTTGTACATCATGGGCGGGTAGATGCCGCCCCAGTCGCCGCTGTCGTCCTGGTGGCTCAGGATCCAGTCTTTGGCCTTGCGCAGGGCAATCTTGCGCACCACCGCGCCGATGGTTCCCTCGAACTTCTTCACGAAGCGCGCGCCCAGCTGGATCAAGCCGCCCAGGCTGATGATGCCCGGGTCGGTGTAGCTTTCGAAATCCCACTCGCGCTGGTCTTTGGGCTCGACGAACAGCTCGTCGATGTCCACGTGCAGCTTCTTCAACGGCCGCGTTTCGTACAGAACGGCCATGGGGACCAGGCTGATGCGGCACCAGTAGCTGAGGTCGTAGATGTTGACCGTCTTACGCTCCAGCACGTCCGGCAACTGCGGCAGGTAGGGCAGCAGCACCAGCCAGGGCGGAATGGGCGGCACGCCGGCCCAGTCGAACTGGCCGAACAGCGCCAGCAGGAAGCGGGTCTCGACACCGACTCGCATGGCGCCGCCCTGGACGAGAATCCACTCGCGCGCCTTCACCATGTGGGGCGCGTCCGGCGAATCGCCCGCGACCTTCAGTGCGAAATAGCAGGTGATGGTGTAGCTGAGGTGCCCCGGGCCGCCGTTGTGAATGGTCCAGTAGCCTTCGGCCGTCTGCCAGTTGCGGGTGAAGTCCGCGATGCGCCGCTGTTTGTCGGCGTCCACGCGATCGAGGAAGTGCATCATCAGGATGTACTGTGCGCCCAACCCGGCGGTCGAGTCGAGCTCGGCGTTCCAGTACTCGTTGTGGGGCTTCTCGCGCAGATTCAGCAGGCGTTTAATCTGGTTGTCGATAGCGCCGTCCAGCTCGCGGTTGCCGGAGCGCGTGGCGCGCGGCGGCTTGGCGCCGAACTCCTGCAGCATGCCCTCAAGCTTCTCGAGGTCATGGTCGATCTCGCGCAGGGTGCGGTGCCGCGGCCGTTTGCGGTTCAGGTCGCGGTGCAGGGTTTGAGTGTGGCGCGTCAAGGAATCCCCCTTCAGGCCGGGAGTATAGCGGGGGCGGCGAGGCCGTAAACGCGGCGGCAACCATCGACGCGAAGAGAACAAAAAGCCCGCCGGTTGGCGGGCTTTGGTTACTGCTTGCGAGGCTCGCCGGGCTTGTCTTCCGGCGGCAGGTATTCGCCTGATGGGTTCAGGCGCACGGTCACCTTGTACTTCATGCTGTTGGTTTCGCCGGCCTTGATTCCCTTGGGAAACTTCCAGCGCAGGATGTTGCGCGCGTCATCTCGCTTGAGGTACTCAACGCTGGTGCCATCCTTGGGCAGCGTGGCGGACCCTTCAATGTACTCGGTGTAGTACGGCACGGGCTCGTCGATTTCGGTCGGGCCGGTATCGTAGTCATTTGTGTTGTAGTAGACGAGCGTATAGGTGATCTCGACGGCGTCGGTCACCAGTTCGCGGTCGGCATACTTCCACAGGTGCAACCCGACAACGCGAGTAACGTAGGCAGCGTCGTAACCGTAGCGCGTGCGGGCGCCTTCCAGGAAAGCCTCACTGCGTACACCCTCAAGGTAGCTGTTGGACCTGATGCCCTCGGAGGCCAGCTTGCCGGTGTTGGTCCAGGGCTGCTCCAGCGCCGAGAAAGCGCGGTATCGGTCACGGCCGAGGCGGTAGTTCAGACGCTCGTTGCCGTACAGGCTGGGGTACAAGGTGGCATTGCGGCGCGCTTCCGTGGTTTCCGTGGTGGTGTTGCTCTCGAATCCCTCGAACATCACGCGCCGGGTGGTGTAGTCGGCGTGCGTAATCGCCACGTAGGTCGAGCGCGCGTAGCGCGAATCATAGCCCGATTGACGATGCCCGGCAGCTCCGTAAGTGGAGCAGCCGACCTGGGCGTACTCGAGCACCGGGATGTCCACGCGGTTTGACTCCGTGCGCGTGGTGTCTTCGCGCGCGCTGGAATCGCGGGTGGTGCCCACGGCGTTCGGGTCCTTGATCCAGGCGCCTTCGCGGGCGTCCTCGTTCTGGCCCGTGTACACGACCTCGCCGCTGCTGGCACAGGCGGTGCCAAGCAGGGCGAGAATCGCAAGCGTGTACAGCAGTCGTCGCATGGACTACTTGATGTATTCGCTGTTGCCAAAGTCGATGACTGCGATGACGTGGCCGTTCAGGCGGGCCTGTTCGATCAGGGCTTCGCGGGTCACGGTGTCGCCGTAGTCGTAAACACGCAGCTGGGTGTCCTCACCTGCGGTGCCGCGCACGCTGGAGTCGCGGTAGCGCTGGTACACGACGTAGGTGACGGCCTTGAAATCGTCAACTGCGCTTACGATGTCGGATGTCAGGTGGACCGGCACCACCGAGATGCGGGTAAGGGCGGTGTGGTCGAACACGTCCATCTTGCCGTACACGGTCTGGCCGTTCCACTTGAGCTCGATGGTCTTCTCGGCATCGTTGCTCTTGAGCGTGTACACCTTGCCGGTGTCGCCGGAGTGGACCGAGCCTTCGTCGATCTTGATCTGGGCGGTGCCGGAGGGCACGTCAAACTGGAAGCGCATGGGCTTGCTGGAGCCGCAGCCAACCACAACAATGGAAAGGGCAACAAGCAGGACGCCGGTAAGGATCCGGGCCATGGAAAACCTCCACGACAGCAAACAAGTTAGCGGGGGGTGCTGGGGCTAGTTTCTACCCGATTCGCTTTCCAGACGCAACCGTTGACAGTCCAAGTCAAACCACCAGCCTACTTACGCTCGCGGGCCCGATACTCTTACACCTGTCATGCGTACCTTACACTTCACGCACCGGTGGCCAGACAGCAAGTTGTGCTACTTCTCGATTTCATCTGCCGAGTACCTCAATATATTGATGTGACGGAAACCGTGTGTCATGCAACGGGGGTGTTCGTGCGATTAAACCACGACATTTTCTTGCAATTTGCCTACCCCTACGGCAGAATCATTACACAAGGTTCGAATGAGCGCTGAAGGGCGCCTAGCAGAGAGAGTTCCATGACCGACCCGAAATCCACCGTCGCCGCCGGGGAGCGCATCAAGCGTCTCCGTAGTTTCCGCGGCATGACTTGCGCCGAGCTTGCTAAGCGTATCGGCTGCACACGACCCTATCTCAGTGCCGTGGAGAACGGCCGTTACCCGGTGAGCAGCAAGATTTTGCGCAAACTCAGCCAGGCTCTAAACGTGACGCCGGACTTCTTTGTCGCCACCGATGAGCCCAACCTGGAAGACACGGAAACCCTCACACGCGACATGCTCAATCGCAAGATGGCCGAGCGTTCGCGCGAGGCTGTCAGCGTCGGGCAGCGCAACGGCACGCGCATGATCCCCGTGGTCAGCATCACAGCCGCCGGCCGACCGCTGGCGGCGTTTGACGACTACCCGACGGGCTCGGGCAGCGACTACGTAGATTGCCCACGCGACGTGGGCGATGAAAACGCCTTCGCCCTGCGCATCGCCGGAGACAGCATGGAGCCTGTGATCCCGGACGGCAGCACCATCATCGTGGCGCCCAACATGATGCCGCGTGAAGGCAAACCTGTGGTGGCCAAGCTTGAGAACGGCGACGTAACCTGCAAGGTTTACCAGCGCCGCGGCGACAACGTAATCCTGGCGCCGTACAACCCCGCCCACGACGTCCAGATTTTCAGCGTGCGCGAATTGCAGTGGGTCTACCCGGTCATGAAGGTGACCGTGGACCTGTACCACTAGAAACAACTCGAAACTCAAATTGCAGAATTCAAAATGACCGCTCGACCGAGCCCATTTTGAATTTTGCTTTTTGGAGTTCGCCTGCCTGTCGATGGTTACGTCAACGCGGCTTGATCCGTATCATGTATGATTCGGCCGTCAAACAGGAATCCCGTGCGGAAGCTGTGCCCAGTTTCACTGATTTGCGTACTGGCCTTGGCCGGATGCGGCAACAGCGTGCCCTCCGGGAACGGCGGTCCCGCTTCCAACCGTACGGCAGGCCCCATTACATCGGCCGGCACGCCCGGGATGCGGGCGCTCATCCCCGCGGACATCGACGGCGACCAGGTCGTTGACGCCATTCCGCACCCTTCGCTGAGACGGCTGCTTTTGCAAGCGCCGCCGGGTACCGGTTTTCGCCTGACCCGCGGAAATGTGGACGTGCCGTTTGAAGTCATCATGGTGACGCTGGACGACGGCACTGTGCTGCACGAGTTGAAGCTGGAGAACCCCATAGGCTCGCGCGCGCTAACACTTCGCGCTGGCAACTATGTATTGAACTTCCAAGGCGATGAGCAGCTGGGCCGGCGACAACCGCTGCTCGCTCATCCTGCGTCGCCGGGCGCGCTTGCAAACGACCTCGCGGCTTCAACGGGCGCCCTGTATCTTGCCGCCGACGACGTAAGCCTGAGCCTTAGCGGAGGACTGCCTTCGTTGGCTGAAAGCGGCCTGGTGCTTCGCTCCGGCAGTGGGCGAGCCATCGAATTGCAGCTTTCCATCGGGCCCGAAGGCCTGCGCGCCAGAGCCGCCGAACCGCTTGAACCGAGGCGTATCTACGTCCTGGAAACCACGGGCACGTCATCCGATCCCTATGGAGCCACCGTATCGCCGGAGTTCAGGCTGTACTGCCGCGGAGTGAGAGACAAGGCGCCGATCAAGCTGAAGCTCGCGGACCTGAACCGTGATGGTGACCCGGAGCTTGTCTGCCTGTTCGGCGACGGTTCGATCACCGCGCTGACCGACCCCATGGGCCGGGCGGAGGGTATTTTGCCCGCCGGCGACGAAGCAGCTCTGGACTTCGCCTGTGGCGACTTCGACGGCAACGGTGCTCTCGACCTGTTGGTTCTGCTGCAGGGCAAGCAGGCGTACCGACTGCTCAGCCTCTACAACCAGACCCGCGTCGGCGAGTCGCGTTTCGCGGTACAATCGGAGACCATCCCACTTGAGGCGCCGCTGTGTGTGCGCAGCGCTGACTTCGACCGCGACGGGCGTGACGACTATGCCATCCTGGATGCCTTCGGCGACGTGCTGGTGCAATATACCGCGCGGCCTGCGCAACTCGTTTCCGGCCTCGCCGGTCGTGCGCTTGCTGCCACCCTGGTGTGCGACGACGCCAACGCTGACGGCAAGCCCGACCTGTACGTGATGGGCGCCGACGGCAAAGGCCGCCTGCTGCTGAACATCAACGGCGCGGGTTTCGGCACTGAACTGGGCGTGTTGCCGCTTGACGTGGCCGGCGCGCAGCGCGTCGTGACCGGCGAACTGGATGGTGATCGACACACGGATTTCGTGTTCACCGGACGCGAGCCCGAGCTGTCAGTGGTGTTGGGGGCCGGGTTGCGCAGGAAAGTTTTCTCCCTGAACGGTGAGCAGCCGCGTCTGGCAGGCGCCGTGCTGTGTCGCGACGTCAACCGCGACAGCCGCACGGACATCCTGGTGGCTCGCGAAGACGACCGTGGCGTGGCGGACGAAGTGGGTGTCTATCTGAATTCTGATGATGGCGATTCCAGCCCGGACGCAATCCTGCCCATGGGAGCGCGCGTGCGCATCGAGGCCATGGAGTACTGGCACGAGCACATCGTGTTCGCGACCAACGCCGGTCTGCTGGTGTTGAAGGTCAACCCGGCCGACATGCCCCCCACCGTGGACAGCAAGGTGCGCTTCATCGAGGCGTACCAGCCGGTGCCGCAGATCCCCGCGCCGCTGGCGGCAGCCATGGCCGACTTCAACGACGACGGGCGCACGGACCTGGCCGCGCTCGATCGCGACGGTAACCTGCAGATCTGGCTTAGCGGCGCCGAGGGCGAACCGTTCACCCTGGCCGGCGAAGGTGTGCCGCTGGGTGCCGGCGGCGTGTTGCAGGCTATCGACTTCGACCGCGACAGCGCGCCCGACCTGCTGTACATACCGAACGATCCCGCCCAGAAACCCCGCGTGCTGCGCAACAACCGAGCGGGCCGCTTTGACGGCGACGACCAGGACCTGCTGCCCACACCGCCCAGCGTGCTCCGCGGCGCGCCGGCCCTGGGCGACTTCGACCGCGACGGCGACCTGGACGTGCTTTGGCCCAGCCCCCTCGGGCGCGTTCAGTTCAATGAGGGCCGGGACGGCTGGCGCGAAAGCCGCGCCCAGCTCGAGATCAGAGAAGAGTCGGGCATGCGCCTCCAGTTCTCGGGCGAGTTGTGCTGCGCCGACTTCACCAATGACGGCATCGAGGACGTGGCGGCCGTGATGCAGGTCAGCGAGGACGGCGCAGGGCCCCAGTACCTGGTGCTGCTGGAAGGAACCGGCAGCGCGGACGATGAAATCGGCCCGTTCCGAACCTGGATCAGCGGCGCGGTCAAGGGCCGCCTGTTTGGGCTGTCGCCCGCGGACTTTGACGGAGACGGACGGCTGGATCTTGCCGTCGGCTTCGGCGCCACGGACGCAGAGGCAAAGCTTACGCTGCTGCGTCTCGGCAACGGCCGCCAGTTCGAGCCCTTCGAGGGCTCGCCCGTTGCCAAGGGTAGGCTGCTGGACCTGGCGCTGGATGACCTTGACCGCGACGGCGACCTGGACCTGATCGCCAGCGAAGACCTGGCGGAAGGCGGCAACACCATGACCCTTTGGGTCAACGACGGGCGCGGTCAGTTCGGCGAGGCAACCGACGCTCAGGCCTCGCTCGCCAGGGCTGTCGGCGAGTTTCGCGCCACCAACCTGTCGCTGGCCGACTTCACCGGCGACGGTCGTCCCGACCTGCTGGCCATTGACCGCGACGGCAATGTCGTCATCGTGCGCACCACACTGCCGTGAGCAACTCCGCAGAAATCGTCGCCGCCGACATCGGCAACACCAGCGCCACCATCGCGCACATGCGCGGGCTTGAAGTGCTTTCGCAGTTCGATGTTTCCAGCCACGCGCCCGTACAAGTTGTTCAGGAATCCCTGCGCGCGCGGACTTCCGTCCTGCTGAAGCTTCCGTTGGTGGTCGCGAGCGTCAATCCGCGGGGCCTTGAGGCTCTGGAAACCGCCTGGGGCAACCTGGGCGGAGACAAGGCCTGCGCGCTGGGTCGGGACATCGTGGTACCCATTGATAACCGCGCCACCCCCCCCGAGAAGGTCGGACAAGACCGACTGGTCAACGCCCTGGCCGCCCGCGAACGCTCCGGCGGAAACGCGATCGTCGTGGATTTCGGTACCGCAGTCAGCTTCGACGTCGTCAAGGACGGCGCGTTCGTCGGCGGCGTGTTAACGCCCGGCATCGGCCTGGCTATGGAAGCGCTGCATCAGAAGACCGCGCTGCTGCCGCTGGTGCGGCCGGACGGTATCCGACCGCCGGTGATCGGGGCGAACACGGAAGATGCCATTAACAGCGGGGTGTACTACGGCTACATCGGGCTGGTGAACAACATTCTGCGTGAGCTGGTGAAGACCTACTCAAGCAAGCCGACCGTGTTCGCCACCGGCGGATACGGGGCCTACCTGGCGCCTGAGATCGAGGGAATAGACGTGATCGCCCCCAGCCTCACCCACGAAGGCATCGCGTTGTCCTACGTCTTAACGCGCCGCCAGTGACGAAGCTTTGACGTTTTCCAATTTGCGAACGGATCGTCTCGGCATACACTGATTGCGATCTCACGGGAGAGAACCATGCAACCCCCACCCGGCTATTCACAGCAGCCGCAGGGCCAGCCTTACCCGCAGCAACCCCAGGGGCCGCAATATCAGCAGTACCCGCAGCAGGCCGCCCCGGGAGCTCCTCAGTACGCGATGCAGCAGTACCCCTACTACCAGCCCGCGAAGAAGGGCATGCCCGGATGGGCCTGGGGACTGATCATCGGCGGCGTCTTGCTGATGCTGGTGTTCATGGTCGTTGTGGCGATGGTCGGAATGGCCGCTTCCTCCGCTAATACCCGTGACGCCCAGCGGGCGGAAGGCGAGCAATTGATGGGTACAGCCCGCGACTATCTGCGGGTGTCGTTTGCCCGGACCGGCCTCTCGTTTCAGGCCTTCCAGGCGTTCTCACGGGAACACGCCGGCGGTTCGTTCAGCGGCAAGTACTACAACGTGGACCCTGATCCCCGAGAGCTGCGCGGCGAAGTCCATGACGTCGAGGTAACCTGCTCACCGACCCCGGCCGCGGCCGACAAGGGGAGAGGTTCATTGAAGTTCGCCTGGACCACAGGCTCGTCGGACCTGCAGTGGCGCTGATCAGCTTGTCTCGGCGGGAAGTTTTTCGTTCAACTCTTCACGACGCGCAAGCCAGCGTTCGCCCATGGCATTCAGCGCTTCGACCTCGCCTTCCAGCGGGAGGTCGTGTTCGCCGGCCAGCATCTCCAGCTGCTCGCGCAGCTTCTCCACGTCCTCAAGGAACGTCGCGTCTTCGCCCACGTAGCGGGCAGCCACCGCGCGCAGGGCGTCTTCGCTTTCGCCAGCCAGTTGCTCGAATGACTTTACGCGCAGGCACATCAGCCGGCACAGGTTGATCAGCAACTTGGGCTGTTCCATCACCAGCTTTGGAAACTGATCGCTGGGAATCACGCCCACCACGCTGGGTTCATCGGCCTGGATATCTGCAATTCGTTTGGGCTCTTCATCGCCCAGCAGCACGCCGATCTCGCCCACCGTTTCACCGGGGCGTACCACACCGTACTGCTCGCTGCCGATACGCACCGACAGGCGCCCGCTAACGAGCAGGTAAACCGAATAGCCGGGGTCGCCGCGGCGGCACAGCAGGTCGCCGGCCTTGAGGCGATGCTGCTTGCCCACCATGTTTCGGTCGTCCACCACGCGCGCCATGATCACGCGAGTGTTCTTGGTCAGCTCGGCGCCGCCGACTTCACCGTTGCCGTAGCTCCAGGAGCGCTTGGCTGCGCTCAGCACCTGCAGCACGTCGTCTTCGCCTTCTGCATCGTCGCCGATGCGTTGCACAAGGTTGTAGAAGTCCGTACACAGACCCTGGAAGTCGCGCAAGAAGCGGCTGGCCAGCCGTTGCGCGCCGCCCAGGCTCTTGTTGGCTGCCACCATGCGCCGCGCAAGGGAACGCGCGAGCGACAACCCGAAGGCCGGGGCTTCTTGTATCATGCTCATGACGGCGCGCGTATCCACCGGGAACTCCGCAACAATGGTGGTTTCACCCGCGATTAGGCTGGTGAGGTAGTGGCCGGTCAGCCCGCCTTCCAACTCGAGAATCGCGCCGGCCTCCGTGTACAGATTGACGTCATGCCCACGGCGCAAGCGCGCATCGTCGGCTTCTGTGAGGACCTTCTCCGGCACCACGGAACTGCGCAGGCTGCCGGCCCTGAGTATGAACGCGCGATTCGCCTGCGCGCCCTGGCGGCAGACCAGCTCGCCGGGGGCGAATTCGCGAACCACTGCCTCGCGCGCGCTCAAGGGAAACTCCGGTGCGTCAGAAAGTACCAATTTCAGCAGTTATGGCGCGGCGGGGCAACGGGCAGAGGCAGAGGTCAGAGTATAGAGGCCGGAGGTCAGGGAAGAGCAATACGGGGCCTGTGACTGAATGACATGCCATCCTCGCGGTTTTACGGTCGAACCACGCTGGAAGCAGCTGCAGGCCTTCTCCGTGGCCTCCGACCTCTGGCCTGTGATCTCTGGCCTTTGATCTCTAAAGAATCGTGGGATCCGTCGCGAGCTGCGCCAGGAAGATCAGCGCCGCCATGCCGCCCAGAAGCAGCGCGCCGTTCAGTGCGCCACGCAGCAACCCGCGCTTGAACTCACGGCTGCCGGCCACGCCCATCACCAGGCCGCCAATGATTGCGACCGGCGCGTAGTACAGGGCGTAAGTCAGCGCGTCCATCAGGCCGTCTCCTGCTTGCCGCTGATGGCGTCCACCCGCATGGTGTCGGAGGGCCCGGGCTCTTCGGGATGCGCGTGACGGCGGTAAAGTTCGCAGATCGAAATCAGGTTCAGCACGCCCGCGACGGCCGCGTACACCACGCCGGTCTGGTGGGCCATGATGCTGATGCTTTCGCCAAGGTAGATGCCCTCCGGGTGGCGGAGAGCTTCGATGGCGAACGTGACCGGACCGGCCAGCAGCTGGCACAGGAAATACCAGAAGTGGTCCGTGGCGTTTACGGCGGTGCCATCGGAGATCACCATCCCGGCGCCATACAGCCCGACTATGGTGGCGAAATAAAACAGCCCGTGCAGCTGCCGCCTGGCGTAAAAGTGCCCCAAACCGGGAACCAGCCAGCCCAGCAGCAGCGCGAACCAGATATTGACCTTGCGTTCCGCCATTGTGCGGGATGTTAGGGCCGAAACAGTGCAGGCGCCAGTGTTCAGGGGTGTCAGCGCACGGCGGCCTTGTTATACAGCTTCGAAAACACAACCGGTCTTGAAAGGTCAGACATGAGCGAGCACAAGGTGATTGTCATCGGATCCGGCCCCGCGGGCGACACCGCGGCCCTTTACGCGGCGCGCGCCGGCCTGAAACCCCACGTGTTCGCGGGCTTCGGCGCGGGAGGCCCCCCGGGCGGCCAGCTGATGCTGACCACGGAGATCGAGAACTTCCCCGGCTTTCCGGGAGGCGGCATCGCGGGACCCGAGCTGATGGCCCGCATGCGCCAGCAGGCGATCGACTTCGGCGCCGAGTTTGAGGACGTTGACGTCAGCAAGGTTGACTTCAGCGAGCGCCCCTTCAAGGTCTGGGTGGACGACACGCTCTACACTGCCGAGGCGGTGATCATCGCCACCGGCGCGCGCTCGCGCCTGCTGAACATCCCCGGCGAGCAGAAGCTGATCAGCCGCGGCCTGCACACCTGCGCCACCTGCGACGGCGCGTTCTACCGCAACAAGAGCATGATCGTGATCGGCGGCGGCGACACGGCCATGGAAGAGGCCACCTTCCTGACGCGCTTCGGTGACGTGAACCTGGTTCACCGCCGCGAAGAATTCCGCGCCAGCACCACCATGCTGGAGCGCGCGCAGAAGAACGAGAAGATCAAGTGGACGCTCAATGAGCAGCCCACCGAGTACCTGCTGCGCGAAAACGGCACCGTGTGCGGCATCAAGAGCAAGAACACCAGGACCGGCGAAGTCAGCGAAATCAAGGCTGACGGCGTGTTCCTGGCCATTGGCCACATCCCCAACACCGACCTGTTCAAAGGCCAGCTCAAGATGCACGACAACGGCTACCTGGTGACAGGCGCCGAGGCCGGCGGGCCCAAGGGCCACCCCAACACGTACACCAGCGTGGAAGGCGTGTTCGCCTGCGGCGACGTGCAGGACCACACCTACCGGCAGGCCATCACGGCGGCCGGCTCAGGCTGCATGGCGGCGATCGACGCCGAGCGCTGGCTGGCAGAGCACGAGTAGGGGCGACGCCCAGTGGCACCGGCATTCCTGCCAGTGGGGCTGAGTGGAGCGAAGCCCGATTGTCGCGAAAACTTCGTCGCGACCACAGGCAGGAATGCCTGTGCCCCTACACCACCGCGCTGATCACCGGGATCTGCCAGCAGGCGTAGCCTTGCGGGTTGCGGATGGCGGCGATCATGTCGTTCCAGCCTTCCCACACCTGCTCGCGGCTGAGGCTCGTGTTCTGCGCGATCACGTCGGTGTAGCCGTCGCGCCAGGCCTCCCAGATGCTCGCGAACAGTTCGCGCTCTACGCGCACTATGTCGCACACCACGTAGTCCACCCGCACGTCGCGGCAGCCCAGTTCGCTCAGCCAGTTGAAGATCTTGCGGCCGCTGCGCAGGTCGCTGCCGGTGTTGCGCGCGTAGGTCACGGGCCCGAGGCGCCAGAACTCGTCCGTGTCCGTGGCGACGGGCCAGAAGTGCATCATCGAGTAGTCTTCCGCCAGCACGTGCAGGCGGCCGCCGGGGCGCGTCACGCGTTTGAGCTGCGCCAGCACCCGGTCGGCATCGGGCACGGCCTGCAACATATGGCGCACGACGCTGAGCTCGAAACTGCCGTCATCAAAGCCCAGTTCGAAGGCGTCACCCTTCTCGAAGCTCACGCGCGGGCCGAACGCGGCCGTGGACTTGCGAGCGGTGTTGAGGTGCGTTTCCTCAAGGTCAACGCCGGTGATCTGCGCCTGCGGAAACAACTCGGCCAGGCGGCGCGTGATCTCGCCGGTGCCGCAGGCCAGGTCCAGGATGCGGGCCGGCGCGCCGTAGCGCTCGAACAGTGCGCGCTCCTGCGGCCAGATCGCCTGGGCCTGCGCGGCCAGGTTGCGCACCATGGATTCATCAGCCATCTGCGCGGCCTGCGGGTTGCGGTTGGTAGTCATGGGCGGGATTCTAGGCGGCGTGTTACGGCTTGGGAATGCGGCGCACGGCCCAGATGATCATCCAGAGGAACGACACGCAGAATAGGCAGACCGCGCCGCCGACCAGCAGCATGGCCGCCCAGATCACCACCTCGGTGACGAATGCGCCGTAAAAGCAGCCGGCGGCGATGGCCGCAAAGCCGAGCAACCACAGCCACAGCTTGAACTGCAGGTCGCGCAGGCGCTTGCGTGCCAGGGCCGGGTCGCCGCCGAACTCGAAAGCGCTGCGCCCGAACAGCATGCCGCCCGGGATGCGCCGCACCGTGACGCGCTCGACCTCGCCGCTGCTTGCGGACTCGCGGACGACTTCGGCCTCGACGACCTTGCCCTCGCCCTTGCGCACCGCCTCGGCCTGCCTGATTTCGCCCGGCTCGCTCACGACTCGTCGCCCGTGGAAGGAATCTCGACGCGGCTGCGTGTGGGGCTGATGGTCATCACCGACTTGCCGCCGCGGAACACGGTCACACGCCCGGTGCTCTGGGACAGCACGATCGCCAAGGCCTTGGTCATCTTGGTGATCGCCGCCGCCACGCGGTGGCGCGTGCCCAGGCCGGAGGACAGGTCCACGCGCGCCTCGGCCGGCGGCGAAAGGTAGGCACCCGCGGAATGCAGCACGCCGCCGCCGCCCACCACGAACGCGCCGTCGAGCAGCGAGAACTCCTTGATGGTCTCCTCCAGCGCCGGGTCCAGCACGTTGCGCTCGGATTCGTCGTAGCCGCGGAACGGGTTGATGGTGAGCTGCTGGGTCATCTCGCGCACGACTTCCTCATCGCCGAGCACCATGGTGGTACCGATCGGCTTGCCCTCACGCCCTTCTTCGGACAACTCGAGCATCAATTGCAGCGCGCGCTCGAAAACCTCCGGCTGTACGCTTTCCTTAGCGGCCTTGCTGAAGATGCGGGTCAGCATCAGGCGCGGCGTCTCGATGCGCACCGTGTCGAACGTGTCGCTGCCTTTCTCGCCGCATACGGCCACCACGCGGCTGCCTTCTCCCAGCATGCCCTTGGCGCCCGCAGACAGCAGCGCGAGCTGTACGGCGCTTTCCTCGCTGAAATCGCCGCGCGCAAGGTGCACCACGCCGCGGGCCTTTTCCACCAGCACGTCCGGGATGTCGGCCGAGCGCGTGGCCAGCACGATCTTGCGGCTGATGAACGAGGCCAGCAGGCTCGGGTTCCGGAACACGTCGCTGAACAGGATGATCGCCTCTGCGTCGATGTCGTCGGCAAACCGCAGCAGGTTGCGGATCAGCGCCCGCGTCACCTGTGGTAAGCGGCGCGAGACCACCACCCGCGTCTGCCGCATCTTGTCGCCCAGCGCCTTGCGCAGCTTGGTGGGCGTGTCGGCGTTCAAGGCCAGCTCGAGCCGCCCGTTCTGCTCGCTGTCCTTGAGCGCGTTGGCGAGCTGCCCCAGCACGCGCAGGTACTGGTCGTGCGTCTTGGGTGAGCTCACGAACAGGAACACCAGGTGCACGCGTCCCAGCTCGGGCCGGCCGTAGTCGATACCTGCCTTGCTGCGCCCGACCACCATCACGAGCTCAGGCGCGCCCTCGATCATGGCGTGGGGCGCCGCCCAGCCGCGCCCCAGCTGCGTGCTCAGCGCGGCGTCGCGCGCCTGCACGGCGGCCGTCAGGTCCACCTGCCGGCTGGCGTCCAGGTTCAGGGCGCGGGCGGCGGTCGCCACCATCTGCTCCAGCGCCAGGTTCTTGTCGGTGCCCTTGAGGTCCACGATGCGGTTCTTGTGCACCAGCGAGCCCAGCGTCAGCGGCTCAGGCGCCGGCGGCACGCGCGCGGGCTCGGCCGCGGTCTCGACCGCGGTGCCTTCCATCTGGCCTGCTTTGGACTCTTTCTTCGCCATGTTCAACCGCGGAACTTCGCGCCGGGTTTCAGGCGCAGGCCGTTCGCCACGTCGCGCGCCGGCTTGCGGGGCTTTCCTTCGAGCTGGATCTCCGTAAAGCATACCGCGCCCTGGCCGCAGGCGATCACGATTCCGCGCTTCTCGATCGCAAGCACCTCGCCGACGGCGCCGGAACCGCTGTTGTGCGCAATTTCCGCTCTATGGATTAACACCCGCAACTCGCCGCCGTCATCCGTCTTCAGCCAGGTTTCCGCCTTGGGCCAGGGTTGCACCGCGCGGATGCGGTTCACCACCTGCGTTGCACTCTCGCTGAGCCGCAATTCCCCGTCCGCCTTCTCCAGAGGCGGCGCGAAGCTGACCTGGGCCTCGTCCTGCTCGACGGCCGTGATGCCGCTTTCCAGCCTGCCCAGCGCCTCCAGCATCATGGGAGCACCCAGCTCACCGGCTTCGGCCAGCAGCTCATCGGCGTTCTTGCCCGGGTCAAGCCGCCAGGGCCGCTGCAGCAGGATCGGCCCGGCGTCAAGCCTGCGCACCAGGCGCATGATGGTCAGGCCAGATTCCACCACGCCATCCAGCACGGCGCGCTGCACCGGCGCCGCGCCGCGGTACTTCGGCAGCATGCTGGGGTGAAAGTTCAGGCAGCCATGGCGCGGCAGGTTCAGCACCGCCTTCTTCAGGATCTGGCCGAAGGCGACCACCACAATCACCTCCGGCCGCAGCTCAACCAGTCGCTGCAGCGCTTCGCCGCCGCTTACAGCCTCTACCTCGTGCACGGGCAACCCCAGTCGCAGCGCCTCGACCCCCACCGGGCTTGACTCCGCGCCGCCGCGCCTTGAGCGCCGGGCCGCGGGCTGCGTGAACACGGCCAGAGGCCGGAACTCGCTGCTCGCGGCCATAGCCCTCAGGGTGGGCAGTGCGATTTCCGGCGTGCCAAGGAAGACCGTGCGCATGGCGGGAAGATACGAAAAGAAACCGGGGCTGTCCCAGTTCTTCAGGACAGCCCCGGCGGCAAGCGCGGTTTACTTGATCTTGTACGTCGTGAGCCCGGTGCCGCCGGCCACGAAGAACTCCTTGCCCTTGGGGTTGATCGCTGCCAGGCCCTTGGGCTCGCGGCTCCAGGCGTAGAGCTTCATGGCGCCCTTGGCGATGTCGGCCTCCAGGACGCCCGCCGGGCAGGCGAACTTGCAGTTACGCTCATCACCCGTGTACAGGCCGCCGAAGAACGGCGAGGCGGCCGTCACGCCGTAGGTGGAACGGCCGGGCAGCTCTTCGGTCTTGAACACGGCGCTGAAGCTGGTCTCGATCGCCTCGCCCTCGGAGCCGGGGCCGACCACGGTGCAGTTGATGCCCGTGTAGGTCCACTTGTTGACCTCGTTGATCAGCACCGCCTGCTTGCGCTTGGTGACGAACGCCGTGACGGTGGTGTCGCCAACGAACATGGGGTCGGCGTCCGCCACGTTGTAGGTGACATCCGGCTCGCCCTTTTCGTTGATCAGGAAGAGGCGTCCTTCGCCGATCTCGCGCTCGGCCACCAGGAACTGGTCGCCCTTGTCGCTGATCCAGAAGCACACGGCCTGCGCATCTTTGTATTCGCAGCGATACACACGCTGCGGCTCCGAGTCGTCCAGCTTCTGCAGCATCACGTTGCCGCCCTGGTCCTTGGATTGCGAGTAAACGACGCCGCTGAAGTCAGGCATGGCGCGCGCCCAGGTTCCCGGTACGGCCGGCAGCGTTTTCTCAATGGTGTTGGTGGCCAGGTCGATCAGCCACACGCCTTTGTTGCGGGCGCAGGCGAGGATCTTCTTGCCCTTGGCGTCAAAGGTGACGAACTCGCCCAGCGTGCCGCTGGAGAGCGGATTTTCAAAGGACACACTGTTCAACTCGGCGCGGGTCCTGGCGTCCAGCACGAACACTCGGTCCAGCGCCAGCACGGCCACGCGCTTGCCGTCGTTGTCATAGCTCATACTGAGGGGTTCGAAGTCGATGGCCTTGGCACGGTACAGCCAGATCGGCTCATCGGCCGAGTTCTCGCCCTTGATGATGCCGTAACGCGCCGCGACCAGCGTGGCGCCCGGGCCGACGGCCGTGAAGGGTTCGTCGTCGCCGTCTCCGGTGGCCTCCGCGTGCAGGACGCTGGTGGTCCAGACGGCCTCGCCGGTCGCGAGGTTGATGCCCTTCAGCGCGGCCCGCTGGGGCGACAGGTTCTCGGTGAATACGCCGACCTTGCCCTCGGGCGCGAAGCCCACGCAGGCGTCAAGGTAGTTGGTCTTGTAGCCGCGTTCCCAGCTGCCGCGCTTGATGACGTAGGAGTGGAGACCGTCTTCCGGGTGAGCCACGAAGCAGGTGCCGTCGGGGCTGAGCGTAAAGCGCGGCGCGTTGCCGCCGGCCCAGGGCTCGGCTGATTCCTGGGCTTCTTTCAGGTTACCCTTGCGGTCGAACACCAGCGTGGAAAGGCTGGTCGAGCCGCTGAAGCCCCCAGGTTTGCGCGGCACGGTAACCAGCACGATGATTTCGCTGTCGGTTACCGCGCATACCGCGTCGCGACTCTTGGGCGGAATGCCGTAGCGGCCGTGGTCCCAGCTCAGGCTGACGCTCTTTTCCTCGGCGAAATGCACGGTGGCGCCGTTACCTGTGTACAGCTTGCTTTCTTTGTCCCACTTCACCAGCAGGCTCAGCGCGTACCTGCCGCCCGCGCCTCCGTGAACGTGGTACTGATCGCCGCTGGGCGCTTCGGCCTTTTCCTTGTCTTCCGGGCGCCACTTCTTGCCCTTGGGGGCCGGGGGTGCCATGGCCACGGCGCTGTCAAAGCCGGCGGCAACTTTCACCTTGCCCTTGAACACGTCCACGAAGATGGTGGCGGCCTGGTCTGAGACGACGCACCAGTCACCTCCGTCGTTTGCCATGCGCGGTTCTTCGCCCAGATCAGGGGCGTCCGTGGGCAGCTTGATGTCCTTGGCGTTCAGCGCGCCTGTAACCAGGTCACAGGTCACGAATTTCAGGCAGCGGCTTTCTTTGCTGTATCCCACCAGGCGATAGGCCTTGTCGGCCGTGACGCCGATGCGGGGCTGGTCGGCGCTGCCGGGTAGCAGGTTGTAAACCTCGTAGGCGCCCTCCGGCTTCACGTCTTCGATTACCAGGTTGGGCAACTTCTGTTTACCTGCGTTCTTGCCCCAGGGCTGCTGGCCTCCGCCGGGACCCTTGCCGCCGCCGGGGGGGCCTTTGCCAGGACCCCGCTGGGCCGTCACCTCGATGGGTGATGCCGACAGACCCAACAAAACGATCGCCGCGAGCGTCACCAACGTTCTGCGCATGAGCTTCCCCTCCGGCCTGAAAGATACCCGCACCGGCCGGCGCGGTGTAGCAGTTCAACCCTTAGGTGGAGCCAAAGTATTGCGGATTACGGGTTTAAGGTGCGAATCCAGCGCTCCAGATTGCGGATCTGCTCAGACTGACTCAGCCTTGTGTAACTACCCACAAGGTTTCGCAGGAACCGGGAGGTGATCTCGCGGTCGGTGGCCGGCTTCAACATTTCGGGCCCGACTTCATCAACAAAATGGGCCAACAACGCGCGCATGTCTCCCGCTGTCAGGCGCCGGAAACCGTCGAATGGATCAAAGTAGTGGCCGATCTTGAGGTCCACGTCGCCATAAAACCCGAGGAAGTGGCCCGGCGAACCTACACCGTGAACGGGCAAATCCAACCTGCGTCCAACCAGCAACGCCACTGCACACAGGCTGATCGGTATGCCTCTGCCGCTGGCGAGCACGCAATCTAGGTAGCTGTTTTCGGGGGCATAGTAGTCTGCCCCGTTACCGCGCAGGTTGTGGCGGCGGTACAGCACTTCGGCCAGGACGCCCAAGCCAACGTCGAAGGCCCGGTCGCCGCTGAGCAAGGCGCTCGCCTCATCGGCGTATTCGTCAAGTGTCTTGCCGATATCCAGCGCGGGCGGATTCTCGCCGGTCCGGGCGATCAACTGCAGCGCTGCTTCGAGATCGAGGCGCCCTGTTGCCTGGCGCGACCACTCAGCGTCCAGGGCGGCGAATCTCAGCCGTACGAGGGCGCTCTCGACGTTGCGTCGCGCGGTAGCCGGCGCGTCCTCGCAGCGCGCGACCACGCGTTCGAGATCTTCCGGCTCCATGGCCGAGACCTGGGAAATCAGCGGCTCCGCCGCGACGGGGTCGGGCTCGTTGAGCAGGCGTATCAACGCCTCCAGGTTCGCGCCTGTGATTCCGATCCTGACCCCTTCCCAAAGACCTTTACCAGCTTACCCTGATGCCATGTTTGAAGGAATCAGACAGCGGCGAGAGCATTGCAGAGCCTGCGGCAAACAAGCCGCCGGAGACGGCGACAACTGCATTTTCTGCGGCGCGTCGCTGCTGCTGCGACCGGTCAGCTCGTGGCGTTCCGTGTATCACCCATACAGCTATGCCGACGCGCTGTTGGCCAGCGCGACCCTGCAGGCCCACGGCCTGACCGCGCGCCTCAAGCACAGCAACCTGGAGCGTGTGCTGCTGGGCCACGTCGGCAGCGTGGTGGAAGTGGCCGAGGGCGAGCATCTGTTTGCCCAGGAAGTGCTGCGCCAGGTGCGCGGCGTTCGCACCGACACCGAGTACCTGGAGTGGCAGCAGCTCAAGCACGCCGCCCGCAGGCGCAGGCGCGCACTGATCGGCGCCGTGGCGGCCGCCACGGCTTCGGCCGCGATCGCTGCCGGCGTGGTATGGAACTGGGTAACAGACGAAAACACGCGCTCGGAAGCCGCCCAGGAACGTACCGAAGCACGGGGGTAGAGGCCTGCCTGCAGTCATCAGTCGCCGGCCGAATTGACTCCTGCAACCCGCTGCGCCCTGTAACCTGAAACCTGTCCCCTGAAACCTGCCCAGTGCTTTCCCACATCGACACCGTGCTGTTCGACTTGGACGGAACCCTTACCGTGCCGGTGATCGACTTCGACAGCCTGCGCAACCGCCTGGGCCTGCCACACGGCGTCTCGATCACCCATGCCCTCAACGCGCTGCCCGAGGCCGAGCGCGAACGCGGCTTCGAAATCGTGCGCGAAGCAGAGCTTGAGGCAGCGCGCCTGGCCAAGGCCGCCCACGGCGCCGTTGAGCTGATCCACTGGCTGCACGGCTCCGGCTTCGCCACCGGCATCATCACACGCAACTTTCGCGCGGCAGTGGACCTGACCCTGCAGGCCCTGGGTCTGGAATTCGACGTGATCATCACCCGCGACTGCGCCCCGCCCAAGCCAGCGCCTGACGCGCTGCTGGAGGCCCTGCGCCGCCTGGGCCGCGGGCCGGAAACCACCCTGATGGTCGGCGACTTCCGCGACGACATGGATGCCGGCCGCGCGGCGGGCACCCTGACCTGCCTGGTGACCAACGGCGAGCCGGAGCCGCGGTTTGAAGCCGACCTGGCGGTGCCGTGGCTTGAAGACCTGCTGGCGCTGCTGAAGGCCGCCCGCAAAAAGTGAAAGGGGACAGGTACCAAGGTACCTGTCCCCTTCGTGTGTCTGGCGTGTACTACTCGCGGCGAGCGCGCATGCGCAGGGCGAAGCCCAGCATGGCGAGCAGGCCGATGGCGAACATCCAGTAGCTGTTACCGCCGGTCGCGGCGCAACCGCCGCCGCCGCCGCCGCCACCGCCGCCGCCCAGGCTCGGGGGCGGGCTGCTGGCGTTGATCACCAGGCTGAAGGCCTGGGTGTCCGTCTGCGCCGTCGGGACCGTGCTGTCGGTAACCTGCACGGTGATCGGGAAGGTGCCGGTCTGGGTCGGCGTGCCGCTGATCGAGACCGTGGCGGTCGTCGAAGCGCCGAGGCTCAGTCCGGTCGGCAGTGTGCCGGCGCTGATCGACCAGGTGTGGTTGCCCACGCCGTTGATCGCCGTGATGTTGGCGCTGTAGGCCGCACCCTGGGTGCCGGCCGCCAGGCTGCTGGTGGTGATGACCAGTGCGCCCGCTGCGCTGATGTCCACCTGGAAGCTCTGGGTGTCGCTGTTGGTGCCGTCGGTGATCTGGACGGTGAAGTTGTAGGTGCCGGCTGTGGTGGGCGTGCCGCTGATGGTGGTGGTGAGGCCCGTGGCCGCAGTGTCAAGCGTAAGGCCCGGGGGCAGGGTGCCGGCGCTGACGGACCAGGTATAGTTCGGGCCGGTGGTGCCGGTGCTGGTGGCGGTGATATTGGTGGTCGGGTACACCACAGTCTCCGAGCCGTTGGGCAGGGTGGTTGTCACGATTGTGAGCGAGTTGCCGCCGCCGCCGCCTCCGAAGTTGAGTGTGTAGGTTTCTTCTGTGAACTCGGGCCCGACGCCGTTGGTGCAGCGCACCGTTACGGTAGAGCTGGCCGGGGTGCTGGAACCGAAGACCAGGTTGACCGTCGTGCCGGTGGCCGCGCTGAGCGACACGCCGGTCGGGACTGTGCCTTCCAGCGTCCAGTTGTAGGTGACAGTCGGCGTACCGCCGCTGGCAGTCAGCGCCGTCGGTGAAGTTGTCAGCGTGGTTCCGGCCGGCGTGATCGCCATGGGCGTAGAGGCGGTCGTCGGGTTGACGATGGCATCGGCCAGGGTGGGACCGGATTCTACCGTGAAGAACGCGATCGTCTCGATCGTCGCGGAGAAGCCCGTGCCCGCACTTGCGACGACTCGGAATTTCTGTGGGCCGCTCAGGGCCGCGGTTGTGTAGGTTCCTTCACTCTCAACACCCGGCGAGCAGGAGATGATGATCTTCGCGGGATCCTCGAAACCTTCACCGAGCGAATAGACCTCGAAATCGACGTTTCCGGTACCCGTTGAAGAGGTAAGCCGAACGCCCAGATGCTGATTGCCTTCTGGACGGGTGTCGCACCGAAGTCCACGTCGAACTCGTACTGAACTGTGTCACTTGCCGCGCCGATATTCGTGAACAGCAGTGCGTTGCCGTTGTAGTTGCGCTGATAGAAGCCGGAGGCTGTTCCGATGGAACAAGCCCGCCACCTGCCGCCGGGTAGTCCAGATATGAAAACCCGATCCCATCGAAGTTGCTGTGCCTGCAATGTCGAAAGTCAGCGTGACGTCGTTGTTGGTCGTGCTCGCACCGTCAGACGGGCTGATGGCAATGATGAACCGATGAACTCCGCTCAGTGACAGTGTCTGGTACGGACTTCCGCCGATCGCGAGATTGTAGTGCCAGGCGTAAAGGTGCACCGGTGTCCCAGATGGGCATTCCGTCGTTCCACGCCGTGGTGGTCGTCGCCCGCGCCGCCCTTGTTATGTCGTACATCTCGATTCGAAGCCGGACGCTTGTTCCGTAAAGCCACAGGTCAGATCGATGTTGAGGCTCGTGGGCGTGGCGCCGAAATCGACATCAACATTCCACCCGCGAGCTGATTGCCGCTGAAGTTAACAGGGCCGGTCGTCTCAGAAACTGCTGCTCGCAGGCTTCCGGCGGCTAGTAGTACGAGTGTACATAGGGCCAATCTCATGATCGATCGCATTCGAAACTCTCTCCTCTAGTTGCGTGCGCTGCCCAGTGCACACCCAGTCAAATGGAAATCCGGTTCAACGAACCATGGCGCTCTAGAACGAAAGACCTGTCCCCAAGTTCATGCATACTATTCCGGTCGAGCGGGATTACAATGAAGCTTTGCTTCACCAGCGATCTATATTTCTGTAAGTGCCTGTTTTGTAAGGGTATGTGAACGGTGCAACAGGTGCGTCACAGTCCAAAACATCTTCGTGGAGAAAAACCAGAGGGCCGACACACGCGTGGCCGCCCAAAATGCGCCATCCGGTGCGTTTATACTGGACTGCGTATCCACCTTGCCAAGTCGTTGGCTGATCATCACATATCCGGAACTACTCCCGTCAGCATATGCTAACCTCCAGTCCCCGGATTCGTTGCCAAACTGTCCCCACCTTCAGCCTCGGCTGTTCCATAAAGGAGACGGCCCGCGCCTCACCTCCATCGATTGTTAAAGTTGTTCCTGCTCCGATGCCTTGACCGCCGAAGGCGTGAGCGTCGCCGTTCGCGCCAGCTGATGTGGCAAGCGCCAGTTGGGAAAGTTGCCATTGCCAGCCCGGCCCATGCCAGTCCGTTAGTCGTGCTGGCTGTTGCAGCGCCGCCGTAGGACGCCACGTCGGAAGTGGATGTTGCGCTGCCTCCATACGCCTGTGCCCCATCCGGTGCGATGGCTTCTGCGTCACCGCCGTCGCCAGAAAGAGTGTCACCGCCTTCAGCGTAGGCAATGTCCGTATCGCTTTCTGCGTAAGCGTCGCCTCGTCACCAGTACCCGCTCCTGCACCAGCAATGGCGTCTGCTGACCTCAATGGCGGTTGCATCACCGCCATTCCCCTGCACCGTTCCAGAGCAGTGACCCGTTTCCAGCATCGGCGTAGGCCGTCCCGTCAATGCTGGACGCTGAGGCAGTTCCTCCGTGGTACACGCTCGATGAGTCTCCAACCGCATCCCCGGCGATGGCTAACGTTGCCCCACCGCTCTGTCCCGTGTCTGATGCAGACGCGCTCCTCCATCTCTACCGGGTATGCCAAAGAAGCCAGGTTGGATGACAACCGCGTAAGCCGAACTCGTCTCCAGTCACAGTTGCGCTTGCGTCGTTGTAGAGAGCTGTGGAAGTGGCCAAACGATGACCTGGTCGTTGGCCCAACTGACCGCACCGGCACCCACATGATGTCAACGCCGTTAACAACTGTGGTTACCGGCGAGGATCCGTTATAGCCCTGAGCCACCATGTAGTTGTGAACTGCTTTCGCCTGCGAGTACCAGGTCCCCGAGCTGGGGACCATCGTAACCGGCGGTCCCGCACTCACTGTAAAATGATTGCCAATGGCAGTTGCCAAGTACGGATTCTGCGCTCCGAGCGGCAGACCGACCATTACTGCGAGCCCAAGAAGCAGAAGCATTTTGAGGGACATGACATCTCCTTTTTTAGTTTTCGTGGATTGAACGTTATACTGCTACTAGAATACGCCTTTCTAGTTTTTTTATTTTTTTTTTCTGCTTTTTTAATACTTTTCTTATATTCATTTCATCCCACCATTGAAGTGGCGCGCTGGTAATGCAGAATCCGCCCGAAGGAGGGGAGGCCCAATGCGCGCCGTGGTCAGACTCACTGACTCGTTCCGCACCGAGATCAAGGTCGATCCCGGGCTTGCCCACACCATCATCGCCGATGAACCCGCCGAGGCCGGTGGCGCAAACACCGGGCCCACCGCCATGGGGCTGCTCGCCGCCGCGCTCGGCGCCTGCACGGCCGCGACCTTGCGCAGCTACGCGAACCTAAAGGGAATCGCGCTGGAGAGCGTCGAGGTGGAAGTCGAGGCGCACCGCCGCAAGCCTTCGGAACAGGCCGAAGCGGGGGAGGGCGCCAAGGCCACGCTGGTGACCAAGAAGATCACGCTGAAGGGTGAGCTGACCGACGATCAGCGCAAACGCATGCTCGAGATCGCCGAGAAGTGCCCGGTAAACCGCGCCCTGCTGCAGGGCGTTGACCTGGTCCACGAGTAGGGGCGACGCTTGCGTCGCCCGCAGCGCGGACAGGGACAGGCACCTTTGGTGCCTGTCCCTTTTCCCGCCCCCATTTACGGGAATAACAGACCTGTTTATCCTGTTTGTCAGGCAGCGAGGGCAAACAGATGAAAGCAACCGCAAGCATGGGACCGGTCGGGTTCAAGACCGAAATCCGGACCGGCCAGAAGACCACCCACACCCTGTTCGCCGACGAACCGGTCGGCAAGGGCGACGACACCGGCCCCACGCCGATCGAGATGCTGGCCGGCGCGCTGGCCTCATGCACCACTCTGACGCTGCGCAGCTACGCCAACGTGAAGGGCATCAGGCTGGACGGGGTGGACGTAGACGTGGAGATCGTGCGCCGCAAGCCCAGCGAGCTCAAGCCCGGCGAGCACGACATGCTGATCCGCAAGAAAGTGAACATCAAGGGCGACTTCACCCCCGAGCAGCACGAGCGGCTGCTGGAAATCGCCGAAAAATGCGCCGTGCTGAAAGCCCTGCGCGAAGGCGTGGATCTGGAGGCGCTGTAGGGGTCTGTAGGGGCGGGCCCACGTGCCCGCCCGTGCCCGCCGGGGCCGCCACGCGGGGCGGCCCCTACTTCATCTTCTCGATGATCGACTTGTCGAAATAGTTCACGCCCATGCCGGCGTCGATTACCAGCTCATTCGCGTTGATGCCGCTGCTGCGCGGGCTGAGCAGGAACGCAACCGCGTTCGCCACCTCCTGCGTGCTCACGGCCTGCTTGCGCAGGGTCGCCTGCTCGGCGTACAGGTAGCTGTCGAGATAGCCGGGGATGCCCGCACTGGCGCTGGTTTTCAGCAGGCCGGGGCACACGGCGTTGAAGCGGATTTTGGTGTCGGCGCTGAAGCTCTTGGCCAGGAACACCACGCTGGAGTGCAGCGCGGCCTTGATCGGCGCCATGTAGCCGTAGTTTTCCGCGGCCATGCGCGTGGTGCTGATACCGATGGTGACCACGGCGGCGGAGTCGTCGAGGTAGGGCTTGAAGGCGCGCGCCAGGGCCACCAGGCTGAAGGCGCTGATGTTCACGGCCTGCAGGAAGTCTTCGCGGTTGGTTTCGTGGAAGGGTTTCATGCCCTCGGAATAGTTGGCAAACGCGATGCTGTGCACCAGGCCGTGGATCGGCCCGCGCGCTTCCCCCACCGCCTTGGCGACCGCGTCGATTTCTTCCTGCGACTCGACGTTGCAGGTGAACACTTCCTTGATGCCGCCCCCGTGCAGGCCGCGCTGTTTGTCGATGAGCTGGGCGACTTCGGCCTTGCGCTCTTCGTCGCGCACGATGTGGGTGACGCGCGCGCCGGCTTCTTCCAGCGTGAGGGCAGTGATCCAGGCCACGGACTTCTTGTTCGCCGCGCCGATGACGACGACGTTCTTGCTGCGCAGGTCAAGGAAATCCGTGTTCACCAGTGCCATTGTTGTTCCCCGCGGGCCGCCCCTACAGTTCGATCATCGCCACGATGAACTTCACGCGCAGGACGTTCTTGCCCGCGCAGGACACTTTGCCGTTCATGACGAAGGCGTCACCCATTTTTTCTTCCTGCTCAACTTCAACGCGCAGGACGTCCCCCGGCACCACCATGCCCCGGAACTTAGCCTCCAGGATGCGAGTAAGCACCGGCTTGCGCCGTGATGCGGGCACCTCGCCCGCAGCAGTTGGTGATGCGAGCGCCTCGCCCGCAGCAGTTGGTGATGCGGGCGCCTCACCCGCAGTCGGGAGCGCAGGCGTCTCGCCTGCACCCCGTAGCGCAGGCGCCTCGCCTGCACCGGCCGTGGACGCCCCGTCCACGGCACTCCCACCAACCCACTTCCAGCCCACCAGGCCCGCCGCAGCCGGATTCTCAACCGTGTAGCGCACGCGTTTGTCAAACTCCTCACGGTCGCGGATCAAGCGGTCAAACGACTCCCGCTGCCAGAATTCACCCGTGCGGCCGAGCAGCTTGTTACACGCCTTGGCCGTAAACGACTTCCACGAATGGAGAATTTCGCCAAGCGCCTGCCCCGCAAACGGCCGAAACACTGCATGCACATGGTTCGGCATCACGCACCAGGCGTACAGCGCATACCGTTCGCCGTCCCACTTCGTGAGCGTCTCAGCGACGACGGCCGCGCAGTCGGCGTTCGCCAGGTGGCATGCTCCGTGACCGACGTTCAGCAGTTCATCGAAGGTGACTGAATAGAGCTGATCCAGCCGTTCACGCTCGGTATCCGTCAGCGGCCGGTTCAGGTGTTCGGCGGTCTTTACGATGTCGTAGCGCTGGTCCTCAATGCGCTTGCGGGCATCGGCCGGCAGCGAATCCGCCAGCCGGAAGGTTACGAAGTAGGTTGCGTGCTCGCGCTCCCAGTGCGGAAGGTAGCCTCGATGGCGTTTCATGACTCGGGGGTCGATTGGAGCGAAAGCTGATTCTGGGGGTGCCGTGGGCGGGGCGCCCACGGCCTGTGCAGGCTGGGAGCCTGCGCTACGGGCCAAGGCGCCTGCGCTCCTCAACAGCATGGCGCCGGTCTGGAAGCAGGCTTCGCATAGCAGCACGCCGGGCATCAGTGGGCTGCCGGGATAGTGGCCTTGGAATTGGGGCTCGTCGGCGCGCACAATTCTTTCGGTGACTATGCGGCCTTGCCCCTGCTCGAGGATGCGGTCCACGAACAGGAACGGCTCCCGGTGCGGAATGCGGGCTTTCACTTGTTCGAGGGCGTCACTCATAGGGCTGCCGCGGGCGGGGCGCCCGCATCACTTCGCCTTCGCCACGTGCAGGTATTCGGCCATCTTGTTGGCGGTGATCACGCCGTAGTTCACGGTGCCGAGCCAGCCGGACATGATGATGCCGACGCTGCCCGCGTGGTACAGGCCGGGCACGTGCTCGCTCAGCTTCATTGACACGTCAAGGCCTTCGAACTTGGTGCCGAAGCTGGCCCCCTGCATCTGCTGCGTATAGAAGTTGAAGGTGCGCGGCGTGCTGGCCTCGACGTGGTCAATCTTCTCGCGCACGCCCGGGATGTACTTTTCCAGGTGATCCAGCGTGCGCTCGATCAGCGCATTCTTTTCGCGCTCGTACTCGACCTCATCCAGCCCCTGCCAATCCTGCCAGCGCGCGTTGTTGCTGCTGACGATTGTGTAGCCCGCGTTCGGCAGGTGCGGCCGTGTCTTGGGGTAATAGAAGCTGAAGGTGCGGCTTTTCGTGCGCAGGTCGCACAGCTCTTCGCTGGTGAAGCGCTCGGCTGTGCTGCAAAACAGCAGGTCCGTGATGAAAGGGATCTCCTCGCCCTGCTTGATGCCGATGTAGACCTGGCAGCTACTGCCGCTCAGGCGCACGGCCCTGGTTTGCTCAATGAAGTCGGGCTTGAGGTTCTCTTCCCCCACCAGCTTCAACACCGTGGACTTGATGTTGGCGTTGCTGAGCACGCTGCGGGCCTTGATCTCGCGGCCGTTGACGCGGACGCCGGCCACGCGGCCGTCTTTCACCAGCACGCGCTCGACCTGGGCGCCGCTGAACATGTCCACGCCATTGGCAGCGAGAATCTTGCGCATCTTCATGATCAGCTGGTCCGTGCCGCCGCTGAAGGTGAAGACGCCTTTACTCATGAAGTTGCTGAACACGATGCCGTAGGTAATGGCGGGCTCGGCGAGCGTGCTGCCGTTGGCGTAGGTGATCGGCTCCATGAACGCGCGGTGCACGTCGTTACGGCCGGGGAAGAAGCGTTCGAGCATTTCGCCGGTGGTCGTGCCGTCGTTGTTGTAATACTCCATCTTGCGCAGGTAGTTGTAGAAGCTTTCGACGTGCGCGCGGTCGAGGTTGAAGGCCTGCACGACCTTGTTGGTGTAGTCGTCGCGGGTGAACTCGGTTTCGAAGCTGAACTGCGGGTTGTCGAACTTGATGCTTTCGAGCTTCACGATGCTGTCGGCGATCTCTTTCGACCAATAGCGGCGCATGGACTTCACCATGCCGACCGGGAAGCCGTGCAGGGAGATGTCGAAGATGTGCCCGCCCGGCCGTTTGAACCAGGTGGCGAGCCCGCCGTAGTTGTAGTGCTGCTCCAGCAGGCAGACGCGGTAACCCTGTGTTGCCATCACGTTGGCGCCGGTAAGGCCGGCCAGGCCGGAACCGATCACGATGACGTCGTATTCGCCCTTGGCCTTCTCGACGGGGTTGGCTTTCTGCTGCAAGCGCCCGCCCGAAGAGCCGCGCAGCACGCGTTTGCCCTCGGCCTTGAGGTTGAATCCCTGTTGTTGCTGATCAGTCGTCATGTTGTCTCCACCGCTGCGTTGTCGCGTTGAAGTACCCAGCGGTTGGCCATGCTGATGCCGCTCAGCATGGCGCCGATGATGCCTAAAAAGCCCTGGTCGGTGCCGATGATGTAGAGGCCTTCCACGCCGCTCTCGCCGGTGCGCTTCTTGAGCGGGCTGCCGTACACGGCGCCCCCTT
This sequence comes from Planctomycetota bacterium, assembly GCA_020638635.1. Classification (GTDB taxonomy): domain Bacteria; phylum Planctomycetota; class UBA8742; order UBA2392; family UBA2392; genus JACKID01. Next base: position 173,562 of record JACKIE010000002.1, on the reverse strand, counting down.
CGTGGCCGGTGTAGTGCCGTATCGTGCGAGGGGTGAACATGTCCACTAGCGACACGTACGGCCGGAAATCCGGGATGTGGCTCAGCACGTCGTCGCAGGAACGCGCATACCAGTGCTGCTTGGCTTCGTAGTACGGGAGCGCCGGCCTCTGGCCGGCTTTCGACGCGGACATCCTGTGCGCGTCAGCCGTGGACGTGACGTCCACGGCATGTGCCGGCCGGAGGCCGGCGCTCCCCAGCGCCGCCCACTTGTCGTAGTTGGCGATGTTGGTGATGCGCACGAGGTGGTCTTTGGGCTGCCGGGGCAGGTTGAAGTTGCCGGGCATGCAGATCACCCCGCTGCTGGTGTCGCACAGGTCATTGGGCTGCGCGTAGTTGAAGCGCTCGGTGTTGCTGAAGAAGATGATGGTCTCTTCGATGCCCAGATCGCGCGCGGGTTTGTCCAGCACGCTTATGGTTTCTGTGAAGGAGAGTTTGCCACGGAGCGCCGCCGTCCCGGCGGCCTGCTGCGCGGACATTTTGTCCGCGCCCGCCGTGGACGGAACGTCCACGGCATCTGCCGGCCAGAGGCCGGCGCTCCCTACCAGTCGCCCTGTCTCCACAAGTCCCGCTGACGACAGCACGTTGTCGGCCGTGAGGGTTTCGCCGTTGTCTAGCTCGACGCCGGTGGCGCGTTGGCCGTCGGTGATGATGCGCGACACGCCGGCTTTCAGGCGCAGTTCGCCGCCGGCCCTGCGATAGCGATCAATCAGCAGTTTTAAAATATGCCGCACGCCTGCCTGCGGCCTTGCGAAGCCTTCGAAGAAGATGCTTTTGAACATCACCACGAACTGGTCCCAGTCCATGTCGTTCTCGCGGGCTGAGCCGTAGAACATCAGCGGGCAGAACAGCATGTCGGCCAGCACGGGGTCGGTGGTGTGCGACTCCACGATCTCGCGGGCGTTGAGCGTGGGCGCGTTGAGGTCAAACTCGTTGTAGCCACGCACTTGACGCGTCAATGCATCAAAGCCGTCGATCTGCCCCGGGAATGCGCGGGCGATTTCGCTGCGCAGCAGCTCGAAGTCATTGCTGAAATTCAGTTTCAGGCCCGGGAAGCTGACCGCGCTGTGGCCCTGCTGGTGCAGGTCCAGCTCTTCCCAGCGGATGCGCAGTTGCTTCAGCAACCGCGTCAGCGGCAGGCCCCTGGCCCCGCGCGGGGCGTAATTCGTCATAGCGTGCAGGCCCACGTCGAACTGGTGCCCCTGAAACTGGTAGAACGAGTTCAGCCCGCCCCACACGTAATGACGCTCCAGCACGACAACCTTCTTGTCGTACATGGCCAGACGGATGCCGGCCGCCAGGCCGGACATCCCCGCACCGATGATGATGGCGTCATAGTGGGACATGGTTTTCAGTTGTCGGTTATCAGTTGTCAGTTTACCGGGCTCAGCGCTGCCGCTGACAACCGACAACTGACAACTGGCGACTACGACACCAGTTCCTTGCCGGCCATCTTGTCGCGCAGGTAGTTCACGCAGCTGTCGAGGCTGGCGAGGTGCTCGTAGTCCGTGTCGGGCACGTGCACGCCGTAGCGCTTGCGCAGCTCCATCACGATGTCGAGGAAGTCCATCGAGTCGAGGTCGAGCTGGTCGCGCAGGCGCGTGGCCGCGTCGATGTTACTGGTGTCCTCGTCGGGGTTGATGTCGTTGATGATCCCGATGATGGCCTGCTTGATCATTTCGTCTGTCATTGCTTCTTCCTTGGTTGTGCCCTTGCGGGCGTTGTTTGTTGTTCCCTTCGCCCCCGGCCATCCTCGGAACGCAGTGCGTTCCTGCGGCACGTTCGCTTCGCGAACTGGCCGGGGCTCTATTCGTACTTCTTCACGATCAGCGCTGAGTTAATGCCCAGCATGCCGAAGCTCATGTTCATGATGGTCTTCACTTCTCCCGCCTGTTTGGGCTGGTTGATCACCAGGCCGCGCACGGCGCATTCCGGGTCCAGCTCATCGATGTTGATGGTCGGGTGCACCACGCCGTCTTCAAAGCTGGGCAGGTTGCCGGCCAGCTCTAAAGCGCCCGCGGCACCCATGGCGTGGCCGATGTAACTCTTGGTGTTGTTGACGTGCACGCCGTCGTAGTCACCGAACACGGCGTTGACGGCCGCGGCTTCCATTTCGTCGCCGCTGGGCGTGCTGGTTGCGTGGGTGTTGACGATGTCAACGTCACCGGGCTGCATGCCTGCGCGTTTGATGGCGGCGCGCATACATTGCATCTGCCGCTCGGAATTCGGCAGCACGTAGTCGCTGGCATCGCTGTTGACGTGCCAGCCGGCGATCTCGGCGTAGATTTTCGCGCCGCGCTTGAGCGCGTCATCCAGGCGCTCCAGCGTGTACAGGCAGCCGCCTTCGGCGACTACGATGCCGTTGCGGGCCTTGTCGAAGGGGCGCGAAGCCTTGGTCGGGTCTTCACGGTGCGCGAGCGCGCCCTGCTGCTTGAAGCCGGCGAAGATGCCGAAGGTGTGAATGCTCTCGCTGACGCCGCCACCGAACGCCAGGTCCACCTCGCCCAGCTGCAGCATCTGGGTGGCGTGGATCACCCCCAGGTTGCCGGCCGCGCAGGCCGCACCAATGGCGTAGGCCGGGCCGGTGATGCCGAGGCTGAGCGTCACCTCGCCGGCCGGGTTGTTGGCCACTGTGCGCGGGTTGTGGTGGTGGGTCCAGAAATCGAGGTTGTAGTTCTGCTTGCTGACCTCGTAGATCTCGGTCTCGGTCTCGACGTTGCCGTGCTCGGTGGTGCCGACGTATACGCCGACCCTTGACTTGTCAACGCCATCCCAGCCGATGCCCGCGTCTTTCAGCGCCTCGTGGGCGCAGTAGATGCTGATGCTGCCGGCGCGGGTGCCGCGGCGCAGGTCCTTGCGCTTCTGGTAGCGGGTGGCCTCGAAGTTGCAGATGCCCGCCAGGGTTTTGCCGAAATAGCGGATTTCGTAGGGCTGCACGCCCGACTTGCCCTGCAGCAAAGCTTGCCGGAACTCGGCCAGGTTGTTGCCGTTGGGCGCGGTCAGGCCGACGCCGGTGATCACCACGCGCGGAAGGCTATACATGGGCGTCCTCCGCTTCTTCCACAGGCGCCGAGGTGGCGTTGCCGTTCAGCTGGCCGGTCTTACGACGGCCGTTGCGGAACTTGTTGATCTCGCCGGGCATTTTCATGCCGATGGCGGCCATGCGCTTGACCACGCGGGCCAGGCGCGACTCGTCGTTCTTGGGAACCGCGCTGCTGGCGGCCACGAAGAACTGGATGGTGGCTTCGGCAATTTCACTAGTCGTCACGATGCTCTGCAGTGTGTGCACGCGGGCGTCGTTGCTGCCGTAGCGCTCGGTCACGTACTGCAGGGCGCTGCGGGCGTTGTCCTTGAAGTTCTGCACGGCCAGCTGCTCGCGGCGGCGCAGTACGGTGGTCACGATGCTCATGGTGTCGCTGACCGCGCTGTGCATCTGACAGCGGTGTTCGCTTGAGAATTCGCTGGTGACTGCGCCCCACTCGCGCAATTCGGACAGACATTCGCTGACCGAGCCGGCACTCATGTCGAGCTCGTTGGCGATGTCCGCGGCGCTGAGCGACTTGCCGGCCAGCGCCAGCAGCCCCCACACCTTGCCCAGCCGCGACTTGAAGCCGATGGCCGAGAAGAACGTCTCGAACGTCATCAGGTGTTCGCGTAGCACATTATCCATGGCGTTGCTCCTGAAGCGCTCCCTCAGCCCCGGCCGGCAGGCCGGGGGAGTCAGAGCCCAGATCACTATCCAGGGTTGTTTCCCCACCCGTGATGGCGGGGCCGTTACCGAAATACTCGTCCAGCGCTTTTGCGCCCGTCCAGCGGGGCTGGTAGCCGAGGTCGCGCTTAGCTGCATCCAGCCTGAACCAGTGCGAAGTCGCCAGGTTCTCGGCCACAAAGCGCGTCATCGGCGGCTCGCTGCCGATACCCAGCAGGCGCCAGACGAACTCCATCACCGCGCCGGCGCGATAAGCCGTGGCCGCGCTGACCTGCGCGCTGAGTTTCGCGACTCCCGAACGCTCCAGCACGAAATTGAGCCAGGGCCACAACTCGACCGTTTCGCTGCTGATGAAGTAGGCCTTGCCCGCGGCGCGCTCGATGTGCTCAAGCGCCAGCAGGTGGGCGTCGGTGGCGTCGTTCACGTGGGTGATGTCCACGCGGTTGCGGCCGTCGCCGACCTGCTTGAGTTTGCCCTCGCGCGCGCGCTCCAGCACACGCGGAAGAAGGTGCGGGTCGCCCGCGCCCCAGATCAGGTGCGGGCGCAGGGCCACCGTGCGCAGGCCGTGCACGCCGTTGGCGGCCAGCACTTCCTGCTCGGCCAGAGCCTTGGATTCGGCGTAATGGGTGAGGAACTTCTTCGGGTAGGGCAGCGTTTCGTCGCCACCGTCAATCCCGCCGCGCTCGAACACCACACTGGGCGTGCTGGTGTAGACCAGCTCTTGCACGCCGTGCTTGTGGCAGGCGGCCAGCACGTTGCGCGTGCCGGCCAGGTTGATGCCGAAGTACTCCGCCCGCGGGCCCCACACGCCGGCCTTGGCGGCGGCGTGGAAGACCGCGTCGGCACCTTCGAGCGCGCGGGCGACGTCGTCTGCGTCGCGCAGGTCGGCATCAACCACACGTGCGCCTGCGTGCGGCGCGGAATGCCTGCTTGCGGAGCGGGACATGATTGTTACTTCGTCGCCGCGCTGCAGCAGACGCTGACCAATCTTCGCGCCCAGGAAACCGGCGCCGCCTGTCACCACTGCCTTCATTGCGTCACCTCAGGCAGTTGGGTATCGGCCCAGTGCTTCAGGGCCTCTCGGTTGATCTTGGCGTTGTGGCGCACGTCCACGGGCAGGCCTTCATGGAACAGGAAGTACCGGATGCCGCGGGTCAGCTCGTGGGCGTCGGCCATGCGCTGCAGTTCACTACGGATGCGCTCGCGCAGGTCTTTCTCGGGGATGTGGCCGTCGTGCAACTCGATCACGATGCAGGGCACCTGGTTCGGCCGGTCGCCCAGGCCCACCAGCGCGCAGCGGCTGATGGCGTCGTGGTTGTTGAAGATGGCCTCTACGCGGATCGGCCACATTGTGCCGTTTGCGGTTTCCACGCGGTGATTCACACGGCCGCAGAACCACAGGCGGCCGTTCGCGTCGAAGTAGCCGGCGTCGCCCATGCGATGCCAGAGCCGCGCGCTATCGCGGGCACCGTGCCCGAGAGATTCTGGCACGGGCGGGGCGGCCGTGCCCTGTGCAGGCGGGACGCCTGCGCTACGGATCTTGGCGAGCTTGTTGTTCTCCGGCCGGTTGAAGTACTCCTGTGTGGTCACCGGGCTGTTGACGATGATCTCGCCGACTTCGCCGGTCGGCAGCTCTTCGGCGTCATCAAGGCTCGCAATCGGTCCGTCCACAAAGCGGATTACCTTCGCGTTCACACCGGGCAGCGGCTTGCCCACGCAGGTGCCTGCGCCGTTGGCGGTGTCGAGCCGCGTCTCGCCCAGGATCTCGCTCGCGCTGATGGTGCTGAAGGGCAGCGACTCCGTGGCCCCGTAAGGCGTGTGCAGGTCGCCCTCGGGCGCGAGCTTGCCCTTGAACATTGCCAGTGTCGTGAATGGCACCGGCGCGCCCGCGATCAGGATGCGCTTGATTGTCGGCAGCGTCACGCCGGTCTGCTCAAGGTATGGTCCCACGCGCTTCCACACGGCCGGAGAGCCGAAACTCATGGTGGCGTGGTGGGCGTTGATGGCGTCCACCACCTTGGCAGGGCTGGCCTTGCCGGGATTCGAGAAATCGATGTCGGGCAGCACGATGGTCACGCCCATCGCCACGCTGAACAGCGCGAACAGTGCGAAGCACGGCACGTCAACTTCGCCGGGCTGGATGTCGTAGGCATCGCGGATCATCTCCGTCTGCCCGACGAACACACCTTGGCGGAACACCACGCCCTTGGGCACGCCGGTCGCGCCTGATGTGAACAGGATCGCGGCCGTGGTTTCGGCCGTGGTGGGTGCGGCCTGTGCGCCCGTTACGTTGCGCGCGCGCAGTTCATCAAGGCTGGCGCCGCCCCACAGCCAGCGACGGCCAACAGTGACGCGCTGCTTCACGCTGCGGAAGGCACGGGACTTCAGCTTGCTCAGCATGTGCGCCATCGGGATGCCAACCAGCGCCGTGGGCTGAGCTTCCTCGATGCACTTGAGCATGTTATCCACGCCCATGCCGGGATCGACCACCACAGGCACGGCCCCGGCGCGGAACAAGGCGAACACGGTCTCGACGAACTCGATGCCCGGCTTGATCGCGAACACCGTGCGCGCGCCGTTGCAGATGCCAAGCTGGGTCAGGCCGAAGGTGATGTTCTCGATGCGTTTTGCCAGCTCGGCGTAGGTGACGCGACGGCCAGTGGCATGCTCGATCACGGCCGCCTGTTCAGGGCGCTGCTTCGCCTGCTCGAAGATGAAGTCGCTGACGTTACAGCGCGGCGCCACGGCCTGGACCGAGGTAGCACGTGCAACCGGCAGCTCTGCTTCACTGATAGTCATGCTGATTAACCGCTAAGAACCGCAAAGGACCGCGAAGGAACTACGCCTTCGTCAGTGCGATGCGTTTCCACTCCAGTTTCCCTCGTGCTCCGAAGTTCATGAGCAGACCGACAGGCTTGCCCGTCGCCCGTAGATAATTGATCAGCTGGGCTTCCTCGACTTCTGTCGGCACCTTGATTGCTTTGATCTCGACCACGATCTCGCCGAAGCAAAGGTAATCTGGGACGTACTTCTTCTTGCAGCGCCTGCGCTTGTACCGAATCTCCACTTCTGGTTGGGCTACGTGCGGAACGTGTCTGTCTTCCATCTCGTAGCCGAAGCACTCGTCGTACACGCCTTCCAGAAAGCCGTGTCCCAACTCTTTATGCACCTCGATCGCTGCGCCGATCACGGCGTAGACTTCTTCCTTCAGCAGCAAGTCATCCCCAAGGTCTTTCTTCGCGGTCCTTTGCGGTTCTTTGCGGTTCATGCCGTGTCCTTTTCTCATGCGTGCAGGTTGACCGAAGAGTGGTGCTCGTCCGTGTAGGTCTGCTCTTCGCCCGCGAGGAACCGTTTCATGGCCGCTATGATCTCGTTGCGGGCGTCCTCCACCACGAAGTGCCCGGCGTTTTCGAAGTACTGTGTTTCCGCCTGCGGGAAGCGCTGCTGCCACTCGTGCAGGAACGAGTCATTGAACACGAAGTCGTGGCGGCCCCAGCACAGCAGCATCGGGTGCTGCTTGAACTGCGCGAGGCCGGCCTCCACGGCTTGCAGCGTCGGCCAGCTCTCGTGGCCCGTGTCCATCGGGATGTCCTGCACGAAGCGCAGGTTGGCCACGCGGTCGTCCCAGTTGCTGTAGGGCGCCAGGTAGCCGGCCTTGGCTTCGGCTGACAGCGGCTTCTTCGCGCAACGCGCAAGTGCACCGCGCACGAAAGCATTCAGGCCGCGGATCGCGAACGCGCCGAAGCCCGGTAGGCGGCACAGGCCAATACTCAAAGGCATGCGCCGGCTGGGGAACGCGGCCGTGTTGAACACCACGAAGCCTTTGATGCGGTCCGGGATCTGCGCAGCCAGGCCCATGCCGATGGCGCCGCCCCAGTCGTGGACGCACAGCACGATGTCGCGCAGGTCAAGCTTGTAGACCAGCGCGCGGGCGTTCTCGATGTGCTGGGCCAGGGTGTAGGGGTAGAACTGGGGCTTGTCGGAGAGGCCGCAGCCCATGTGGTCCAGGGCGACGCATCGGTTGGTGGGCCGGAAGGCCTCGACCAGGTGGCGCCAGTAGAAGCTCCAGGTCGGGTTGCCGTGCAGGAACAGGAGCGCAGGCGTCCCGCCTGCATTCGGCGTTGGCCTCTGTCTCACGCCCCGAGCCTTGGACGGGACGTCCAAGGCGGATGCCGGCTGGAAGCCAGCGCTCCCTTCATCGATGTAATGCAGCCGCGCCTCGCCGAGGTCGAGCCAGTTCGACGCGAAGGGGTATTCGCGTTCCCAGATGCCCGTGAAGGGGCGCGCCTGTTCAGTGGTGGTCACCAGCGCACCCCCATGTTCAGGCACACCAGGCCGCTGCCGATGCCCAGCAGCGCCACGTTGTCGCCGGCGTTCACCTTGCCCTGCTCGAGGCCGAGGCTGAGTGAGATCGGCAGGCTTACGCTGCCGATGTTCCCCAGCGTCTCGACGGTCGGGAAATCCTTGGCCGGGTCCAGCTCAAGCTTCTCGAACAGCAGCTTGCGGTGCATCACGCCCACCTGGTGGGCGAACACGCGGTCTACATCGCTGTTCTGCCAGCCGAGTTCAGCCTTGGTTTCCGCCCAGACCCGGGTGGCCAGCTTCACTCCTTCCTGCATCAGGGTCTCGCTGTCTGTCTGCATCAGCGGCCCCGCAGCACCTTCCACAACGCCGCCCTGGCACAGCTCCACGGCGCTGGAATCCACCAACATGCCGCCGCTCAGCAGCTTGTGGTCGTGTTTTGCCAGGTCCGCGTGCGTCAGCACCATGGCGGCCGCGCCTGAGCCGATGGTCAGGCTGGCGAAGCTGAGCTTGCTTTCTTTGCGGCCGATGCTGCTGTCTTCATTCAGCCGCTTTATGGTCGCCTCCACCAGCGGCCCGCCGTCTTCACCGGCGACAACCAGCGCGGCCTTGACCTGGCCCAGCTCGATCATGTTGGCCGCCACCATCATGGCGTTGGCGAAGCCGAGGCAGGCGTTGGACAGGTCGAAGCACTGGCAGCCCAGCGGCAGCTTCAGGTTCGCGTGCACCACGCTGGCCGTGGCCGGCTCCATGAAATCGCGGCACACGCTGCTGAAGATCAGGATGCCGAGTTGATCGCGATCGATGCCCGCGCGCTGCAGGGCAAACTCCGCCGCCTTGGTTGCAACCGCGCTGGGGCGTGTGCCCGGCTCAAAATGCCGGCGTTCGCGGATGCCGGACATCAATTCGATCCGTCCGGGGTGCAGCCCCAGTCGTTCATAGGCGGGGGCCAGCCGGTCCTCGATTTCCAGTGAGGTCACGACACGATCGGGCAGCAAATAGCCGACAGATTCAATGTGAACGTTGCTGAACCGCACGCCTTCTCCCGTAGGGGGGCGAGCATGCTTTTCGTGGGTGTGGAAAACAAGAAATCCGTTCAAGTTTTTCAGGAAATCCTGAAACGGTTGAATGCGCTGAAATTGCCGAAAAGCTGCCTCCCCATCAACTGCTATACTGTCCCTCCCGGCCCTTCCCCTGCCTGGTTCGCCATGCGCTTGTTGTTGCTTCTTCTATCACTAGCCGCCCCGCTGCAGGCCGCCGAGCTGGAAAGCCTGCACAAAGAGCTAGCCGACAAGAAGGCCGCCCTTACAGCCGACGACGTCGAAGGCCGCCACAAGCTGGCCAAGTGGTGCAAGCTAAAGAAGCTGCGCCAGAGCGAGCTGCGGCTCTATCGCGAGATCATCAAGCTGGCGCCGGCCGACGAGACAGCGCACAAGTCCCTCGGCCACGTGCTCGATGGCGAAAGCTGGCACGAGTCATACGACGCAATGCAGATCGCCAAGGGCAGGACCCGCCGCCTCACCGAATGGGTGGACGCCACGCCTGAGCAGAAATCAGCCTGGAAGCTGGTGCACGACTACCGCCTGACCGCGGACGAAATCGCGCAACTGGAAGCCGGCCAGCCCCTCATGGCCCACGCCCGCGATGACTGGCATGAAGTCATCACGCGCGAATTCGTGATCACCTCGCGCCTCAAGCCCGAGGAAACCACGGAGCTGGCGGCTCTGCTCGAGCAGGCCGTGCGTGCATGGCGCGCCGACGCGGGGGTGGAGTACGACCCGGTCAAGGCCATCACACTGGAAGTGGACATCCTGAAGACCAACGCCGACTTCGTGGCGATGATCGAAAGCGACATCGAAAGCTTCAGCGACGACATGAAAAAGTCCCAGGGCTTCTTCGACGGCCGCGTGTGCCGGCTCAGTTACTTCCACGACTGGTACCGCACACGCCGGGTGCTGCTGCACGAGGCGCGCCACCAGTTCGACGGCCTGGTCACGCAGAAGCTGTGGAACACGCCCGCCTGGTACAAGGAGGGCACGGCCGAGTACTGGAGCATGCACAGCTGGGACGGCAAGAAGCTCGAGATGGGGCAGCTGGTGCCGGAGGTGAACTACAGCCTGTACTTCTGCGGCAAGCTGCTGAAGAAGAAGAAAATCAAGGGCGCCGAAGACACGCTGAACCAGAACTGGTGGGGCGAGGTGGACCCGGAGTTTTACCAGAACTCCTGGGCTTTCATTTACTACCTGCGTAACAGTGACCACAAAGAGGGCTTCAGCAAGTTCGAGCAGGAACTGCAGAACGGCAAGCTGGACTCGGCCTCCAAGCAACTGGACGCGTTCAAGCAGCACATAAGCGCTGACCTGAAGGCCTTCGACAAAGCCTACCTGAAGCAGCTAGCCGAGTGGGCCAAGCAAAGCCCCGAACAGATGCGCTGATCCCCCTGCACGGATCGCTGCCCCGCACTAAACTGTCCGCGCTTCTACGTGGGGAAACCAGATGCTGCACTTTGACGTGGCCATCGTCGGCGGCGGGCCCGGCGGCTCGACCGTCGGCGCGCTGATCAGGAAGTACATGCCAGCGCTTTCCGTGGCGATCATCGAGCGCGAGGCATTCCCGCGCGAGCACGTCGGCGAGAGCCAGCTGCCGCCCGTCGGACGCGTACTGCACGACATGGGCGCCTGGGACAAAGTCGAGGCCGCCAACTTCATCGTCAAGCTGGGCGCCAATTACACCTGGGGCAAACAGACGGAGCCCTGGCTGTTCGGCTTTGTCTCGAACGACCAGATCCGCGACGAACCGCGCCCCGCCCGTTACGAGGGCTGGCGCCAGAAGGTCGCCTTCCAGGTCGATCGAGCGAGCTATGACGACATACTGTTGAGACACTCGGCCGAACTGGGCTGCCAGGTGCTTCAGCCCGTCGGCGTGCGCGAAGTGGTCCATGCCGACGACGAAATCCGCGAGTTGCGTCTCGACGACGGCCGCGTGGTGACCGCCAAACACTATGTGGATGCCAGCGGCGACGCGGCCGTAATCCGCCGTGCCCTGGGCGTGAAAGTGGACGTGCCCACGGCCCTGCAGAACGTGGCGTTCTGGGAGTACTGGCAAAAGCCGGGGCTGAACAGCTCGCTGCTTGAGACGCGCACCATCCGCATCCTGATCCGCAGCCTTCCCTACGGCTGGCTTTGGTACATCGCCTTGGACGAGAACCGCTCCAGCGTCGGGCTGGTCACGCCGGCCGAGTACTTCCAAAAAAGCGGCAAGTCGCCGGAAGCGCTGTACCACGAGTCGGTAAAGCTTGAGCAATCCGTCAACCGGCTGCTCGCCGAGGCGGCGCCCGATGGCAAGGTACGCGCGCGCAAGGACTGGTCGTTCGTGTCCGAGCGCGGCCACGGGCGCAACTGGTTCCTGGTCGGGGAGGCGCTGGGGTTTGCGGACCCGATTCTTTCCGCCGGCATGGCGCTGACCCACACCTGCGCGCAGCACTGCGCGTACCTGATCATGGAGCTCGAACGCGGCGAGCATGAGCGCGACTGGCTGCTGAAGCACTACGACACCATTCAGCTCAAGCGCATCCGGCAGCACATCAAGTTCGCGGACTACTGGTACTCGGGAAACGGGTTCTTTTCGGCCATCGAGGAAAACTGCGCGCGCATCGCCGCCGAGGCCGGCCTGAAGATGACGCCCGAAGCCGCATTCCGCTGGCTGAGCAACGGCGGCATCGACGACGACCTGGGCGCGGGCTCAACGGGCGGTGTGAACGTTTCCGGCCTGCGCGCGCTGCAGTGGCGCATGGGACACGAGAGCGAGGGGCCGGTCACCTACAACATCGACGGCAAGACGCACTTCAAGCTGCGCATGGAGGGTGCGGAGCTGACCCATCTGCCTCTGCCGCTGGAAGGGCGCATCCACAAGGTGCCGGCCTGGCAGCGCGAGCAGCAGGTGCTGCCCATGATCGGCGGTTACAAGCTGGTGTTCGACGCCCTGCAAACCTCGCCCCTGGCGGCGGACTTCATGAACGCGCTGCAGCGCGCAATCAGCGGCAATCCGGCCGCCAAAGCGCTGCATCAGGCGGCGCTGGAGTGCCTGGAGTGGATGGTGGTAAACGGCTGGGTAAAAACGTCGCAGCAAAGGGGCAAGCCGGCGCTGAGGATGCAGACGCCCAAGGAAGGCCAGATTCTGCGTTCTGCGGAGTGATGCACTGGGCAATTCAGCGAGTTGTTTCCCGGGCCGCGCCCTCCCCTCCCGGCCTTGATCCGCTACACTCCGGCCAAACCGTGGGGAACAACTCATGTCGGCAGAAGAACACTACGACGTAGTCATTGTTGGCGGAGGTCCGGGGGGCAGCACGGCCGGGACCTTTCTGAAAAAGTACAACCCGGCGCTGAAGGTAGCGATCCTGGAGAAATCACGCTTCCCACGAGAGCACGTTGGAGAAAGCCAGCTTCCCGCCATCGGTGCGATCCTCGATGAAATGGGCGTATGGAATGACATCGAGGCCGCCAATTTCGTGATCAAACTTGGAGCCACCTACACATGGGGCAAGACCACCGACCCATGGGTGTTCAGCTTCATTCCACTGGAGGAAATTGGCGACACCCGGCGGCCGGTTCCTTTCGGCGGGTGGCGCAAGCGCGTCGCCCTGCAAGTAGACCGGGCAAAGTACGACCAAATCCTGCTGAAGCACGCCGCAAAGCTGGGTTGTGATGTGTTTGAAGAAACGAGCGTCGTCAAGGTGCTTCGCGATGGCGACCGGATCACTGGTCTGAACACCAACACAGGCCGGACACTCACAGCCAAATACTACATCGACGCCAGCGGCAACGTCGGTGTGCTGCGGGAGGCCTTGGGCGTACGGATAGAGTGTCCGACGTTGCTTCAAAACGTAGCGTTCTGGGACTACTGGAAGAAACCGGGCCTGAACAACCAACTCCTCGAAAAGCGCACCATCCGGGTACAGATTCGCAGTGTTCCCTTCGGCTGGATCTGGTACATCGCCCTGAGCGACGACGAAACCAGCGTCGGGCTGGTCTGCCCCGCGAAGTACTTCAAAGAGAGTGGCAAGACCGGCGCGGAACTCTACGCGGAAGCCCTGTCACTTGAACCTGCGATCAAGACACTGCTGGAAGACGCGGCCTCGTCCGGCAACGTGCGGGCGACCAAGGACTGGTCGTTCCTGGCCGATCGCGCCTACGGCGAAAACTGGTTCCTGTGCGGCGAAAGCATGGGCTTTGCCGACCCGATCCTCGCTGCAGGCCTGACACTCACCCACAGCGGAGCTCAACACTGCGCATTCACCATCCTGGAAATCGAACGCGCTGAGCACGACAAAGACTGGTTGTTGTCGCAGTACGACGCGATACAGAGGAAGCGAATTCGCCAACACATGAAGTTCGCTGATTACTGGTACTCCGCGAACGGCTGCTTCAGTGACCTTCAAGAACATTGCTCACGGATTGCGGAAAACTCCGGACTCAACCTGTCACCTGAGGAAGCATTCCGCTGGCTCAGCAATGGCGGCATCGACGACCACATCGGCCAGGTGGACATCGGCGGTTTCAATCTGGCCAGCATCAAGCAGGTGCAACACCGCCTGAGCCACTCCTCGGATGGCAAAGTCGGCTATCGCATCGACGGGAAGAATGTTTTCAAACTTCGGGAGGACGGCGCGAAGGAGACGCATGTCGCACACGTATGGCAAGGTCGCGTCACTCCTGTAAAGGCACTTGAGCGGGACGGGGATGTGCTGGTTTTGGCCGGCGGATATGAAGTCGTCTACAACGCGCTGAAGCAGGCCCGCAACATCAACGAACTGATGCCGCTCCTGCGTTCCTCCATCAGCAAGCTGGGTCAACCCGGGGAGGAGAAGTTCCTGTTCCAGGCGGCGATGCAATGCCTGGAGAGCATGGTTTCGCGGGGCTGGGTAAAGACATCGGTCAACCACAAACTGCCCCTGCTGCGTATGGAAACTCCTGAGGAGGGCGAGTACATCTTCACGGCTCCTGGCGACGGATTGAAAACCCACGAAGACAACTGAGGCGGCTGGCACGTCCGATCTGCGCCTCCACCGTCAACTTGTGAGCCGCCGCGCCATCGCGCTGCATACTACTCCTAGTGGTGATTGATCGATGCGAGTAAAACCACCCACGATGTAATGACTTTTCCGAGTTCAGCCTTGCTTTAGGTTTCAAACATGACAGATTGCCCACGCTAATACAGTTCCGGAGGTCGTGGGGCCTCACTCGTGCGAGCGTTGTACGCCGCCCCCACGCATTTTCGGCAAATTCTGAGTTCGCTTGCGACCAGCTGGTCGCGTGTCTACGTGGGAGAACCGATGTTTCGAGCAAAGACATTACATGCGCTGCTGGCGACAATGGCGGTAACAGCCATTGTATCGACGGCACTGAGCGCGCAGACCTTCACCAGCAATCCAAACCTTCCGATCGCCGACAACGTCAGCCAGTCTGATTCGATGAACGTAACCGGTGTTACCGGTGCAGTCACGTCATTGCGCGTTGACCTGCGCATCGACCACACTTGGGATTCCGACCTCAGCATATGGTTGATTCCTCCCGGCGTAGCGGACCCTGGGAGTTACGCGGGCACGCCTCCGGCCGGTGTTATTGACCTCTGCAGCGGCAATGGCGGATCGGCCAACAACTTTGGTACGGGTGCTGTTGCACCATTCGTCTACACACAGATATCCTCCGCCTCAGACCCGGTGACACCAGGCACAGTCAACATTACTGCCGGCGCGGCTCCGTTCACGGCAGCCGTCTACATTCCGGAGGGAACCGCGGCGTTTGACGCGCTGTATAACTCCGGTTCACCAAATGGGACCTGGATCCTCGGCATTGCCGACACGGCTACCGGCGACACTGGCGTACTGTTGTCCTGGCAGCTGGCTATCGTGGGCGGTGGCGCTGGCAACTCTGAAATTGGAGTTTCGCGCGGTGCAACCAACGTTGCCGACGGCAGCACGGACAACGTCGGCACTCTGGTCACCGGCATCACGGTGCCTGTCACTTATTCAATCTCCAATGGAGGCCTCCAGGACCTCACCATTACCACGCCTGTGGCGGCTCCCGGAACACTGGTGAACTGCACGGCCACCATTTCAACCCAGCCCACCTCGCCTGTGACCACCGGCAACAGCACGACCCTGGTCGTGGACGTGACACCTACTGCGGCGGGCGCTTGGTCGTGCACGATCACCTTTGCCAACAACGACCCGAACGAGAATCCGTACGATTTCACCATCGCCGGTGACGCGGCGTCTCCAGACCTGGCTATAGCGGACAACAGCCCAACCGCAGCTTCCATCTTCGCACCTGCAACCGATGCTGTAGTCGCCCGCTTCACGGCGACATCCGCGGCCGGCGCCCAGACCATCACCAGTGTAGAGGTGGCCAAGACCGGCACTCTGCCAGATGGCCAGATCACCGAAGTCAAGCTGTGGGAGGACACCAACTCCAACGGCACGCTGGAAACCGGTACCGATACCCAGATCGGCGGAACCCAGGTGTTTGCCTCCGGAACTGCTTCGTTCACCGGCCTCACTTCGGTTGTGACCAACCCGACGGTCGGGAACTACCTGATCAGCTTCAGCCTTGCCGGCACGGCCACGCCTGGCGACACTTTCGGCTGTGACGTGACCGCTGTGGTCGCAACACCGGGTCCGGTTTCGGGCACTCCGACCACCGGCTCTGTCCACAACGTGAGCGGTTACTTCAGCGCTCTGCCGTTCCTGGATGACTTCGAGCCGGCAACCACGATCTTCAACCGCAGTACGCAAATTGACGGCACGTTCCCCTCTGGCGGAACTCCGCCCACCACAGTGACCTACGCTATCCAGTCGCAGATTCAGTTCGGCGCTGTCGCCGCTTCCGGCGTGACGCCAAGCAGCGGCACGAACCAGGCCGGGATCGATTTCCCCAATGGACAGTCCGCCGGCGCGATTGACTATGCATTCGACCTGTCGGCCTACAACGCGAACACGGACACGCTGATTCTTGACTTCAACTGGGCGGAAACCGGCGATGAAAACACGGCCCCGGACGGCGTGTACCTGAGCCTCGACGGCGGAGCAACCTGGTCCTTGCAGCTGTACGTGCTTCAGAACGGCACCACAGTCCTGCAGAACGTGGTCGTGGACGTGTCCGCGGCTCTGGTTGCGGCGACGCTTAACTACACCAACCAGGTCATCATCCGCTTCCAGGGCGATGACAACTTCCCGTTTGCCACAGACGGCCACGTGTTTGACGACATCCAGCTCTATGAACTTGCGGAGATGGACGTCCTGCGCGGCGCTACTCCGGTCGCCGACGGCGGCACGGATACCGGCGTGCAGATCCTGACCACCGGCAGCAACCTGACCTACACCATCGAAAACACTGGCGGCGTTGACTTGAACCTGACCGGCACCCCGCTGGTCGTGGTCACGGCCGGCACCAACGTCAGCACGGTCACCGTCACCACTCCGCCCACCAGCCCGGTGGCGGGCGGCGGCAGCACCACCTTCGTCATCAACGTGGTTCCGACAGCGGCCGGTGCCTACGACTTCACGGTCAGCATCGACAACGATGACAGTGACGAAAACCCGTACGACTTCACGGTCAGCGGCAACGCCATCAGCAACCTGCCGCCTGTCGTGGCCAACCAGACCGGCTCAAACTGGGTAGACATGGGTGGCGGCCTGTTCACGCTCACCGTGAACCCGGGCGCAGCCATCGCGGACACCCTCGAAGTCACCGACCCCACCCCCGACAACATGACCGTGGATGTGGTCACCAGCCCCAGCTTCACCGGACTGACGGCCCAGCCCGTGGACATCACCACGCCGACCGCCGGACCCATCAGCCTGACCTGGACCGGCACCGCGAACGGCAGCAACACTCCGGGCAACTACGACTGGGCCATCGACATCGGCGACGGTGTCAGCACGGTCAGCATCACTGCCCGCATCATCGTGGTGGACGTGGCCCCGCAGCACACCGCCGCCACCGGCATCTCCGGCGACGGCAGCGTGGGCACCCCGTACGCAACGACGTACGCCGAGAATGACCTGGCCACGCAGAGCACCAACCTGGCGAACGTGACCGACGCCAACACCGGCCAGGTGCTGAACCTGACAAACGTTGCGCAGTCCAGCGGCCCGACCACCGGCAGCGGCTTCACCTTCACGCTGCTGACCGGCGTGCTGTCGGTCGCCCCGTCGGCCACGCTGAATGCGAACGACGTCGGCACCCAGGTCTTCAGCATGGACATCGATGACGGTA
This sequence comes from Planctomycetota bacterium, assembly GCA_020638635.1. Classification (GTDB taxonomy): domain Bacteria; phylum Planctomycetota; class UBA8742; order UBA2392; family UBA2392; genus JACKID01. The sequence continues at coordinate 156,238 of JACKIE010000002.1, read as the reverse complement.
CCAACACCGTCACGGTCAACGTCAGCATCACGGTGCTGGGCAACTCCGGCGCCATCACCTTCACCAACACCAGCCCGCTGGCCGCGGGCACCGTGGGCTCGGTCTACGCCACGGTCACCCTCACCGCCACGGGCGGCACCGGACCCTACACCTACAGCCTGGCCAACGGCACCAGCCTGCCGGCCGGCCTGAGCCTCAGCGCTACCGGTGACATCACCGGCACCCCGACCACTGCGGGCACGGTCAGCTTCGACGTGCGCGCGGTGGACAGCCTCAATGACTCGGCGGTCGCCAGCTTCCAGATCACCATCAACGCCCCGAGCAGCGGCAGCGGCGGCGGCGGTGGCGACGACGGCGGTTGCAGCACCGGCGGCAACGCGCCGTACAGCTGGATGCTGCTGCTGGGCCTGCTGAGCCTGGCCGCGCTGGCCTTCCGCCTGCGCAAGGCCTAGTCGAAGCACAATCGCAACACAAAGGGGGAGGCGATCACGCCTCCCCCTTTTTCTATCTAAACGCTCCATCAGGGTGGGTTGCGCCACCGGATGCGTACCCCAACCGAGACGAACTACAATTCCATGCCTGTGGAAGTGGCTTATGCCACAACACTTAGTGCTTCTTGCATCCTTTTTGCTTGCCTCCGGATCAATCCGAGACAGACTTACGCGTCAAGTTCGTGGGGACTTCTGAAGGTGGTCCTTGCAGGTGCGTCACGCGTGCCTGGCTTCCACGATTGTGCCACGAACCGAAGACTTAGCTTGCGGCCGGCAGGCCGCGCCTAAAACTGGGGAGATTCGGATGTTGGGCAAGGTTAAGTGGGCGCTTCCACTGTTTCTGATAGCCGTGATGGGCGCGGCGGTCCTGCGCGCGCAGTACCCTGACGTTCTTTACTACAAGTTCAATGAGGGAACGGGCTCGACGGTGGCCAACGACGCCAACCCTGGCCAGGGTGCAAATCCGGCAACCTTTACGCCGGCCCCGATCTGGAACACGGCAACACCGCCGCTCGGTGCTGCCTCTCGCGGCGCTGCGGCCTCTGTCGCCCCGACCGGCTATAGCCACAACACGACCGGATCGTTCACCATCGAATTCTGGATGATCGGAACGAGCGGGACTTTCGGTTATCTGTGCGGCGATCCGGGAGCCGGCAACTTCCGCATTTTCGCAGCCGGCGCGGCGGGTGCAGCAAACATCACCCTGCGCGGTGGCGGTTTCACCAACATCAACCTGAACAACGCCAACGACGGCAGCTGGCACCACGTAGCCTTCGTTTACGACGCCGGAGCCGGAACCATGACTGCCTACCTGGACGGCGTCCAGTCCGCGCAGAACGTTGCACAGACCGGCACCGGGACAGGCAGCGGCTTTTTCGCGGGAAACAACCAGGCTTCCACCACTCAGGCATTCCTGGGCGACATGGACGAGTTCCGCCTTTGGAGCGTTGCTCGAACCGGTGCCGAGATTGCCGCGAACATGAACACGGAGCTGACAAACACGTTCCCCTCGCTGGTCCCGGCGACGGGATCCGCGTTCTCCGGTAGTCTGACCTACGCGGGCCTTCAGGGATCGGCGCTGGCCAACGCCACACTGGAAGCCAATGACCCCCAGGGCGGCACCATCGATATCACGGTTACACCGGTGACTCCCGCCCCTGGTGTGACTGCGCCCTCCAGTCAAACCGGCGTCACGGTCCCGACCGTGCTTACGTTCACCGGAACCCCCACTGCCGGCGGAACCTACACCTACAACTTCTCGCTTACGGACGGCTCCAACGTCACCAACCGGACCGTCACGTTCAACATACAGACTCCGGCCGCGTTCCCGTTCCTCGAGAATTTTGACGCCTGGGCGACGGACATCACCAACCCGGTTCCGCTGCCGGCTCCCTGGCAGAACGTTACCACAGACGGCGCAAACGACTGGTACATCGACATCGGCGGCACGTCTTCAGCAGGTACCGGACCCAGCGTGGACCAGTCCACAGGTACCGCGACCGGCCGCTACCTGTACGTGGAAGATTCCAACACGCCGAACACCGGCGACGTGGTGATGATGACGCCGCCCATCAGCCTGGTGGGCGCGATCGCCCCGATGCTGAGCTTCTGGGTGCATGCCAACGACAACAACGGTGTGGGCCCCACCAACAACTTCCTTCACGTGGACATCATTGACTACACCACCTCCACCACCACGTTGGACATCCTGCCGCCGATCGGCCACATCGCCGACCCGACACTGACCGTCTGGACGAACTTCGCCGTCGGCCTGAGCGCCCACCTGGGTAACATCGTCGCGTTCGTATTCCGCGTGGACGACATCGGCAGCAGCTTCAGTCACGACATCGCGATTGACACGGTTGCCGTACAGGAGTTCACCGGCCCCGCGGCCGATGTCGGCGTGGTTGCCATCAACTCCCCGGCAACCGGCGCGGGCCTGACCGCCACGGAAACTGTCAGCGTAACCATCCGCAACTTCGGACAGACCCAGACCAACTTCCCGGTTCAGTTCCAGGTGAACAGCGGCACCCCGGTGGTGGAGAACTTCCCCGGCACGCTGCTGTATCTCTCCGAGGCTACGTTTGTGTTCACCGCCACGGCGAACCTGTCCACGCCTTCAACCACCTACGTCATTGACGCGCAGACGAACCTGGCCGGCGACTCGACCCCCGGCAACGACGCCTCAAGCATCACCGTCCGCCACAAGGGGACGGTTTCAACCTTCCCATACACTGAAGACTTCGAGACGGCTGCAACCGCGGACGACTGGACCGTCTCCGGGAACGTCTCAAGCTGGGAACTCGCCACACCGGCCGGCGCCGTAATCAACTCCGCGGCATCAGGCACCAACTCCTGGACTACCGACGCGACAGGCGCGTATCTGGACAATGAGGACGGCGCTGTCGTGAGCCCGCGCTTCAACATGTCGGCGCTGACTTCCGACCCGTGGATTCGCATGGCCATCTGGTGGGACGCCGAAAACACCTGGGACGGCGCGGTTCTGCAGTCGTCCATCGACAACGGCGCAAGCTGGCAGAATGTCGGCGCATCCGGCGACCCCAACAACTGGTTCAATTTCAACTCGATCGACGGCCTGCAGGCGGGCTCCGGACAGCTTGATGGCTGGACCGGCGACGCTGCGGCCGGCAGCCTGGGCTGGGTAACGGCGATGCACCAGCTGACCGGTTTGTCCGGCCAGGCTTCGGTGTTCCTGCGTGTGGTGTTCGGCTCGGATACCAACACCCAGGCGGACGGCTTCGCTTTCGACGACGTCTGGATCGGCTACCCGGCCGAGATGGACGTTCTGCGCGGCGCGACGCCGGTTGCCGATGGCGGTACTGACACCGTTCAGATCCTGACCGCCGGCACGAACCTGACCTACACCATCGAGAACAACGGTGGCGAAAGCCTGAATCTCACCGGCACGCCGCTGGTGAGCGTCACTGCCGGCACCAACGTCTCCACCGTTACTGTGACTACCCTGCCCACGACCCCGGTAGCCGGCGGCAGCAACACCACATTCGTCATCAACGTGGTTCCGACTGCGGCCGGTGCTTACGACTTCACCGTCAGCATCGACAACGACGACCTGGACGAAAACCCGTATGACTTCACGGTCTCGGGCAACGCGGTCTCCAACGTTCCACCGGTTGTGGCCAACCAGACCGGCTCCAACTGGGTTGACGCCGGCGGCGGCCTGTTCACCCTTACACTGAACCCGGGCGCGGCCATCGCCGACACCCTGGAAGTCACCGACCCCACGCCCGACAACATGACCGTGGACGTGGTCACCAGCCCAACCTTCACCGGCCTGACCGCCCAGCCCGTGGACATCACCACCCCGACCGCCGGCCCCATCAGCTTGACCTGGACCGGCACGGCTGACGGCAGCAACGCCCCGGGCAACTACGACTGGCTGATCGACATAGACGACGGGACCACCGTCGTCAGCATCACCGCGCGGATCATCATCGTGGACGTGCCGCCTCAGCACACGATTCTGAACGCCAGCGGCGGCGACGGCTCGGTGGCCACGCCGTACACGTACACCTTCGCGGTGGGCAACACCGGCGCCAACAGCGTTGACCTGGCAACGGTCACCGACGCCAACACCAGCCAGACAGTCACCATCTCCGGCACGCCCAGCCAGACCAGCGGCCCGACCGGCGGCACCGGCTTCCAGTTCTCGCTGGCGGCCAACGCCCTCACCGTCGCGCCTGCCGGCACCCTGGTGGCGGCCGACATCGGCACCCAGGTGTTTGACGTGGTCGTAACCGACGGAAACGTGGCAAACGACCAGACCATCACGGTTTCCCTCGACGTGGTAGCCAATGTTCCGCCGGTCGTAAGTGTCGGCACCTCCAACTGGGTGGACGCGGGCGGCGGCCTGTTCACCCTCACCGTGAACCCGGGCGCAGCCATCGCGGACACCCTCGATGTCACTGACGCCACGCCGGACAACATGACGGTTGACGTCACCGCCCCGGGCACCGCACTCACCGGTTTGACAGCCGAACCCGCGGACATCTTGACCCCGACAGCGGGACCCATCAGCCTGACCTGGACCGGCACGGCGGCGGCCAGCAACACCCCGGGCAACTACGACTGGGCCATCGACATCAACGACGGCACCAGCTCGACGGTCATCACAGCCCGCATCATCGTGGTAGACGTTGCACCGCAGCACACGGCTGCAACGGGTGTCAGCGGCGACGGCTCAGTGGGTACTCCGTACTTGACCACCTTCGCAGAAAACGACCTGGTCACACTCAGCATCAACCTGGCCAGCGTTACCGACGCCAACACCGGCCAGACACTTACCCTGAGCAACATCGCACAGGGCAGTGGCCCCACCGGCGGAAGCGGTTTCACCTTCAGCCTGGCCGGCGGCGTGCTGAGCGTCGCACCGACCGCCACGCTGGTTGCGGCCGACATCGGCGTCCAGGTGTTCAGCATGGACATCGACGACGGCACCAACACCGTCACGGTCAACGTCAGCATCACGGTGCTGGGCAACTCCGGCGCCATCACCTTCACCAACACCAGCCCGCTGGCCGCGGGCACCGTGGGCTCGGTCTACGCCACGGTCACCCTCACCGCCACGGGCGGCACCGGACCCTACACCTACAGCCTGGCCAACGGCACCAGCCTGCCGGCCGGCCTGAGCCTCAGCGCCACCGGTGACATCACCGGCACCCCGACCACCGCGGGCACGGTCAGCTTCGACGTGCGCGCCGTGGACAACGTAAGTGACTCGGCGGTCGCCAGCTTCCAGATCACCATCAACGCCCCGAGCAGCGGCAGCGGCGGCGGCGGTGGCGACGACAGCAAGTGCTCCACTGGCGGCGACACGCCGTACAGCTGGATGATGCTGCTGGGCCTGCTGAGCCTGGCCGCGCTGGCCTTCCGCCTGCGCAAGGCCTAGTCGAAGTACAATCGCAACACAAAGGGGGAGGCGATCACGCCTCCCCCTTGTTTGTTTGTTGAAGCAATCGCGCCCTTCCGTGGAACCGAACCCTCCACTTACTGGTCGTCCGTCCAGGCCAGTTGGCGTTCTAAAGCTGCCGAAGTGCAGTCAGTCGCTACACTTAGTGCATATTGAGTTCTTTTTGCTTGCCTCGTGGTAATTTCGTGACAAACTTTCACATCAAGTTCGTGGGGACTTAGTCAGCAGATTGGGCCACAGGCGCATTGCGCGCCGTGCTCCTGCGTGTTCCCCGAGAACGGAAGACTTAGCTTGCGGCCATCGGGCCGCGTGAACTCGTGGGGAGTGACAATGATTTTTAATGGGAAGTACCTACCGTTGCTGGCGGTGGCCAGCCTTGCCGCCGTGGCCAGTACAGCTTTGGCGGCGCAATACCTGCCGCCGACGTACAACAACACGGGCGCTACAGGTGACTGGTGTGCGAACATCCAGATCAACACCACGCCGCCCTTCGACTCCGGTGCGATTGCGGATTCGGCGACGGACTACAACTACCACGTAGGCGTGGGAGCGTCATTCACGCCCGGGCAGGCCTACACCATGACCGTGCTGAATAACCCGTCCTGGGATGGCGGCATCGGCGCCTGGCTCGACCTCAACGGTGACGGTGACTACGCGGACGCCAACGAATTCCTCGGCGCCACCGCTGTGCTGACGCCCAGCCAGAGCGGCACCATCAACTTCACCGTTCCCGTCGCCACCCCGGCACAACCTGCGACGCGATTCAGAGTCATCCAGGTCTACAACGCGGTACCCAATGACCCGGTCGGCATCTACGGATTCGGCCAGTGCGAAGAATATGACGCCGCGATCACACCGCTGGGCGACCCTGAAATCCAGGTGCGGAATCCGTCACTCGTCGCGGTGCAGTCCACCGGCACGACCAACCTTGGCAACACCGACATCGGCGGACCGACTAACTACACCTTCACCGTAGACAACCTCGGCGCAACCAACCCGCTGACCGTATCGGGTATCGCCTGTGCGCCGAGCGGTGTGGGCAACGTAACCGTGACTGCCAGCCCGGCCCTGACGCCGGCTTCGCCGATTCCGGCAGGCAACTCGGCGACCTTCATCGTAGCCGTCACGCCTACGGCGATCGGCCCGTATGAATTCACCATCACGATCACGAACAACGATGCCGACGAGGGCACCTACACGGTGATTGTGCAGGGTACCGGCGCAGACCCGACCCCGGGTGTGCAGGCCCCGGCTCCGGCCACGGCGAATTCGCCGCTCCTGATCACTGAAATGACCAGCAACACCGGCGACGACTCGCTGGAGATTCAGAACACCAGCGCATCAGCTTTTGACGCCACCGGCTGGCAGGTGATCATCTCCGACGATTACGTGGACATCAACATCGCCAACCCGATCACCCAGACATTGGGCAACTTCACCGCCGGCCAGGTTCAGTACTGGACTGACGGCGCGACCAACCCCTGGGGCAACAACATCTTCTGGGATCCCAGCGGTGCGGGATGGATCATGCTGGTAGACACCGCCGGCAACATCCGTGATTTCGTGGCGTTCATCTGGACCTCGACGGACATCGCCAACATGAGCGTCAACGCCGGTGGTTTCACCGGCCTGACCCCCGGCCCCGAATGGAGCGGCAACGGCGTCCCCGACAACGGCAACTTTTACGCGCGGGTCGGCACCCAGGACAACAACGACGCGACCGACTGGCAGGACAACGGCGCTACCGGAACACTGGGCACGACTAACGGCGGTCTCACCCTGCCGTTCTCGACCCTCGGCGGCGCCACCCTCGGCGGCGCTGACCCCGCTTGGACCGGCTCGTTGCAGGTGGGCGACGCGCTGGACGTGACCTTCACGGCCACGGACAGCAACCCCGCCCAGACACTCAATTTCACCATAACCGTGACGGGCGGTACGCTCACGGGTGCGCAGGCCGGCTTCAACGAGTCCTTCCCCTACACCCCCGCTGGCGGCACCACGCCACATTCCGCCAGCCTGACCGGCACGGCCGCGATGGTCGGCACGATCGAGCTGACCGTGCAGGTATCCGACGGTACGCTGACGGACACCATCACGTACACCCTGACAATCGCCGCCGCACAGGAGATGGACGTGCTGCGCGGCGCCACGCCGGTAGCCGACGGCGGCACCGACACCGTGGCAATCGTGCTGGCAGGCAGCAACCTGACCTACACCATCCAGAACACCGGCGGCCTGGACCTGCTGCTGACGGGCACCCCATTGGTGGCCGTCACGGCGGGCACCAACGTCAGTTCCGTCATCGTGACCGCCACGCCGACGACTCCGGTCCCGGCCAGCGGCAGCACCAACTTCACGGTCAACGTCGTGCCCGTGGCGGCCGGCGCTTATGACTTCACCATCAGCATCGCCAACAACGACCCGAACGAGAACCCATACAATTTCACGGTCAGCGGCAACGCGGTCAGCAACGTGCCGCCGGTCGTGGCCAACCAGACGGGCTCGAACTGGGTAGACGCCGGCGGCGGGCTGTTCACCCTCACGGTGAACCCTGGCGCCGCGATCAACGACACCCTGGAGGCTACAGACGCCACGCCGGACAACATGACAGTCACGGTGACCAACCCGGCCACCGCGCTTGCCGGCCTGACCGCCCAGCCTGCCGACGTCACCACACCGACTGCCGGCCCCATCAGCATGACGTGGACCGGCACGGCAGCCGCCAGCAACACCCCCGGCAACTACGACTGGCTGATCTCCGTCAACGACGGCACCAGCAGCACCAACATCACTGCCCGTATCATCGTGGTGGACGTGGCTCCACAGCACACCGCAGCCACCGGCATCAGCGGTGACGGATCCGCGGGCACGCCGTACCTGACCACCTACGCCGAAAACGACCCGGCCACGCTGACTGTCAACTTGGCCAATGTAACGGACGGCAACACCGGCCAGGTGCTGAACCTGAGCAACGTGGCGCAGTCCAGCGGCCCGACGACCGGCAGCGGATTCACCTTCAGCCTGGTCGGCGGCGTCCTGAGCGTGGCTCCCAGCGCGACGCTGGTTGCCAACGACGTCGGAACCCAGGTGTTCAGCATGGACATTGATGACGGCACGAACACCGTCACCGTGAACGTCAGCATCCTGGTTCTGGGGAACTCCGGCGCTGTGGTAATCTCCAACACCTCGCCGCTGCCTGCTGGCACTGTGGGTGCGGTTTACACTACTGTTACCCTGACCGCGACAGGCGGCACCGGGCCCTACACCTACAGCGTGGTTTCGGGCGCCCTGCCCGCCGGTTTGAGCCTTAGCGCCACCGGCGATATCACAGGTACCCCCACGGTGGCGGTCACCGCCAACTTCACGGTGCGCGCAGTGGACAGTCTGAATGACTCAGGCACCAAGGCCTTCTCGCTCACCATTAACGCGGCAGGCGGAGGTTCCGGCGGCGGCGGTGGCGGCGGCGGCGGTGGTTGTGCGGCCGGCACCAGCAGCAACACGGGAATCTTCCTGCTGTTGAGCCTGCTGGGGTTGGTTGCGCTGGCCTTCCGCGTTCGAACGCGCAAGGCGTAGTTGCACCACACGAGAGTCACAAACAGGGGGAGGCGATCACGCCTCCCCCTTTTCATTGATGTCGCTCTGGAAATGCCTGAAAGTTTGCCCTTTCAGCCTGTGCGAGGTATGATTTTTTCACTCTATCGACATCCGGGTTTCATCGGGCCGCGCGTACGGCCTTTCGAGCATTGCCGTTGGGGCGGCACACAGTGGGGAGGACAAGATGACCGGCAAGTTCTTGATATGGTTTGGCGTGATGGCGCTGTTCTGCGGCGTGTTGGCGGCGCAGCAGGACATCATTGTGCAGTACCCGGTGGGTACCACTGTCGCACACGGATCGTCCATTGACCTGGGCGACCACCCCGACAAGGCGCCGTACAACCTGACGATCCGCATTCAGAACATTGGCACAGGCACCAACCTGGTTCTGGACACCAGCGCTACGAACCGCCCATGCGACGGCGGTGGCGCCGTGCAATGCAACTGGTTCATCACCCAACCAGCCACGACAACACTGGCACCGTCGGCAAGTGTTGACTTCACGATGGACATCACACCCAACGCCAAGGGCAAATGGGAAGTTTGGCTCGACGTCTACAGCGATGACCCCGACACGCCCAAGTACTCCGTGCGTTTCTTCGGCACGGCCGGCAAGGAAAAGAAGGATGAGAAGTGTTCCACCGCCGAAGGTAGCGGCCTCAGCTTGCTGGCGCTGCTGGGTGTGGTGTGCGCCCTCGCGGCCGGCGTTCGCCTTCGCGGATCACGCGGGTAGTACGAACGCATGAAACGAATGGGGGAGGCTTTGGCCTCCCCCCCGTTCGTTTGCGGCTTTTTCCGCGGAGCGCTACCCCCCATAATCAGGCCGGATGATCGACCACCCATACATCAGCGACCCTGACTACTCCACCACAGTGGTCTCCTGGTACGACGGCGGCCTCCACTTCTTCAGTAGTGTGCCGGCGGGCGCGGAGGGGTTCGAGGTTCCGATCAACGTCTTCCACCTTGCCTACAGTATCATTTTCGTTTTCGCATGGATCATGTGCTACGTGTGGTGGAAGCGCGGAAGCTTCCGCGTAACCAGGCGACAGGTGCTGGACAGCATCCTGGTTGCGGTGGCCGCCATCGTGATCGGCGGGCGCCTGGGCGAGGCGATCTTTTATCAACCCGAGTATTACTTCAGCCATCCCGGGCGCCTGCTGACCAACGCCAGTGGCTTTACGATCCACGGCATGATCCTGGGCGTGATCTTCGCATTCTGGTTCTGGGCGCGCTGGATCAAGCGACCTTGGTTCCACCTGCTGGATCAGACTGTGATCTTCGTTGCCTTCGGCACACCCTTGGGGCGCATCGCGAACTTCCTGTCTGCCGACCTGTGGGGCCGTGAGTCCGACCTTCCCTGGGCCGTGCGTTTTCCCATGAGGGGACCGATCTCGCGGCCGGTGGTGGCGAACCAGCAGGGTGAGATGTTCCTGGTGTTCAGGGATGAGTTGCCGGGTGACAAGATCGCCTACCACATCGAGCCCTACACGCCTGACCAGCCCTGCATGCCCCTGGAAAGCGCCGACTACTTTTCATACCACCTTGGCTCACACGATTCCGGGATTATCGAATATGCGCGCATGGTGGTAACCACGCCCCGCCACCCCAGCCAGCTGTACCAGGCGATCACCGAAGGTGTGATCCTGTTGCTGATCCTGGTGCTGGTGCGCGCGCGAACGAAAACCGTCGGCCAGCTCTCTGCCTGGTTCCTGGTGTGCTACGGCGGGTTGCGCATGGTAACCGAGAACTTCCGCCAGCCGGAACCGGGACTTGGCTTCCTGCTTGGGCTCACGCGCGGGCAACTGCTCAGCCTGTCCATGGTGATCGGTGGCCTGGTGCTGTTCTGGCAGATCAGGCGCAAGCCGATCCTGATAGAGACCATCCCCACGGACGCGCCGGGAGTTGCTGCGCCCGCGCCCGTTGATACCGCTCCGAATGGCAAGCCGGCGTAGACTTTTTTGAACCATCAGCGTTACAACCGGTCCCGGGTACGGATGGCGACTCTGAAAACACGATCTGTGCGGTTCCCGCTCCTGGTCGCGCTGCCGACGCTGCTGGCGCTTTGCCTCGCCGCAGTGTTCTTCACTGCTGATGATCCGCCGACGCCGCCGATTCCGCCGGCGCCCAGTCTGCCGGAGCCCGCGAACAGCCCGGAACGCAGGCCGGAAGGCAATCCGTTACAGTCGGACCCGGGCCGCGTACCCCGGCCACAGCCGGTTCCCGGAGCGCCTGCCAGCGTGGTGGTGGCTCAAGAAATGGCGGACGAAGCCTGGGCCGCCCTGGACGACGTCCGCGCGCGCCTCGAGCTGAAGTACAAGCAGGCCGAGTACCGACTCGAACGAACATGGACCGTCGAGTCGCTGATGCGTCGCCTGGATCGGCTTGACGGAAAGTACTTCCACGGCACTGACTTCACGCTCTCGTTTCCCGAAGGGGAGGAGCCGGTGGTGGAGGTCGCTTGCGTCAGCATGGACGGCGCGAAGCTGCCGGACGGCGAGTTGCGCATGAACGTCAACCTGCGCACCGGCAGAACAACAAAGTCGGGCTGCATCCTGGCTCGCAACACGGACGGTCTTGTGCTACTGGGCGAGCGCGAAACTAAGACACTCTCGGATTGGATGCTGCACGCCGTGTACGCGCACCTGGAAGCGCAGACAGCCCGGACCGAGGACGGTCTGGCGCCACTGGAGGACCTGTTCGAGAAGGGCAGCCCGACACCGTTCTTGCCCGACGACTTCAGGGCGACACAAGTGGTCGAGCGGCCGATGGCCATCGAACTCACATGCAGCACCCTGCAAGGCAAGCAACTGGCTGAACCCGCCGTGATCGTGCTGGATTACGCGGCGCGCAGGGCAAAGATCAGCGGACCCAAGTCGGCGGCCTGGATCCCCATCCCTGAGAGTCGCGAAGATTTCAAGGAACGCTGTCTCTGGCTCACCCGCCTGCTCACGCGCACGGCCAGAATGAACCTGGATGCGGGCATGCAGCGGCAAGAGGTCCTTGACCGGTTTGTCGTTCCAACCGGCTGGGCGCTGCGATGGGCGGGCATCCTGCCTTTTGACATCAAGATGGAGATCAGCGAGGAGTCACCCTGGATCATCACGGTCGAGATCGTGAGCAGCTTCAGCCGTCCGTTGCCGTACCCCGCTCCCACGTACGTGTCCCGCCAGGCAAAGGGCCAGGAGGGCTGGGAAGACGGCGACTGATTTCTTCTCCCCTTGTGTGCTCAAATAGACAGAATAGGCGAACCGGTTTCGGCCCTTGTGCGTACTAGGAAGTGGAGTGAATGAGGGGCCCCATGCCTGACAACCGATTCAGCGGTCTGAACATCGTTTTGCTCGTCGTGACCGTATTGTCGCTGATGGTCGGCGCATACGGATTCATCACGAGCGGAATGGATGACCGCGGGCCGGCCGCGAATGTGGTGGGCGCGCGCGCCTTGGAGGGTGCCCCGACAGCGGACGACAGAGATGCTCCTCCTCTGCACGCGGCCCCGGAAACCGCAGCACCTCGGGCAGGTGAAGCGCAGAAATCGCCGGGCCCGACCACGACGCCCACGCCCGCAGAAAACACTGCGCCTAAGGCTATCGGCAGCGAGTTGCAGGTCGAGGCGCGGTCCGATCCTTCCGATCGCGGCGACGCGGTCATCCAGGGCAAGGTGATCGGGCCCGACGGCGCCCCCGTGACCGGCGCCACTGTGACGGCCCGTCGCAGCGATCTTGACCTCAACGCCCCCGAGTTCAACCGCGATGACATGGAACGATACAGGGCGGAAGTTTCCGCATTCCTGACCCGCGCGGCCAAGGAATCCCGAACTACCACCACCGGCCAGGGCGGCGTCTTCCGATTCAGCGGCCTCGACGGCAGCCTGGCGTACGATCTCGCCGCACGCGGTGAGGGCCAGGGCAGCGGCGAACTGGGGCGTGTGGCCGCCGGCGACGAGGTCACCATCCTGTTGTCGGCGGAGAGTCTGCTGCGCGGGCGTGTGGAAACCGCCGACGGCAAGCCGGTCACGAAATTCAAGGTGCGCGCATGGCGCCAGAACCGCCAGTGGGAAGCGATTAGCCGAGGCTTTGACGACTCGGAGGGGAGGTTCAGCCTGCCCGCCAAAACCGGCTTGATGCAGGTTGAGATCACGGCCACGGGCTTTACCCAGGAGAAGCCGCAGGACATCGAGGTCGGCGCCGACGAAGCGGTTCTTGTGTTGCAGCGGGCGGCGATCCTCACCGGCGTGGTGAGTGATAAGGACGGGAAGCCTCTGGCCAACGTGCAGGTGCGGGTCGGCGGCGGCGAAGACCGCAACCGCCGCGGCTGGAACCAGGAAGGCGGCTCCGGCCCCTCGGTACGCACCGACAGCAAGGGGCGATATCGATTCGACACCCTGACACCCAAGGAAACCCGCTTCACGGCCGAACTGGGCGAGATGTCTGAGACCCAGACCGTTACCCTGGTGCAGGGTGAGAACACGCTGGACTTCCGGATGGATGTGGGCGCAATCATCCGTCTGCGCCTGAGCAACCCGGGCGGCGAGCCCGTCGAGGCGGACTCGGTCTGGTTTCAGGAGAAGGGCGGGCGCAACTGGCCCCGACCCGAGCGCCTGCCCTCCACCGAGCCCGGTTTGGCCGAGTTTGCCGGCATGCGTCCAGGCGAGTACACGATGACCGTGACAGCGGCAGGACTGCCTGCCATCAAGCAGGACATCACGGTTGTCGCCGGTGCCAACGAGCTGACACTGAAGTTCACTACAGGCGCAATGTTGACCGGCACCATCACCAGCAGCAGCGGCAGCAAGGTCAGCAACGTCGGCGTGCGCCTGCGAAAGGAAGGCGAGGATCGTTGGGGCGGCTGGGGTACAGGCCGTTACGCGCAGGTCGGTGATGACGGCAGCTACAAGCTGGGCCCCGCCGAGCCGGGCCAGTGGCGGATCGAGGTATACACCACGGGAAACTGGACAGAGGTGTACTCCGACATGGTCACGCTGAACGAAGGCGAAAACACCCGCAACGTAGTGGTTGACGCGGGGGCGACGGTGATCGTGAAACTGGTGGACGAGCAGGGCAACCCGATTGCCTGGGGCAATGTACAGCTGACGGGTATCAAGAACTTCAACGCCAATTCGAACGGCGAAGGCGTGGCGACCATCAGCTTCGTGGAGGTCGGCAGCTACAGCCTGGTCGCCACCTCACGCGGTCTGGCTTCGCAGTCGCAGTTCGTGTCCCTGAACGCCGGCGATAACAGTGTCACGGTGCGCATGCAGAAGCCGAACTGCTGCCGGCTCACGCACATTTACCCCGAGACGCAGGCCAGCAAGCTGGGCCTGCAGGTCGGTGACCTTGTGATCGAGTACAACAGCGAGGCTATTACCAGTTGGGGTGGCCTGGGCCAGGCGATCCGTCGCACGAAGGCAACCGACGACGTCATCATGCTGGTCGAGCGCGGGGGCTCGATGTTGACTTTCAACCTGAAGGGCGGCACCGTCGGCATAGAAGGCTCGGACGGCGTACGCTAGGACTTCAGTGAACGATCCGCTTCCACGGCAACCTGACTGGGACGCAAAAAAGTCGCACTACCAGCGCGACGACGTGGTGGATGCATACGACGACCGCCGCTTCAAGGGTGGGTTGGCGGGCCCCAAGTCCGAACGCAAGTGGCGGATGATCCTGAAAGCCGCTCGCGGACTGGAAGGCATTCAGTTCGTGCTGGATCTGCCCTGCGGAACGGGGCGCTTCACGTCGCGAATCCTTCAGCACGGCTGGAAGCTGATCAACGGCGACATCTCCGGCCCCATGCTGGCCAAGGCGCGTGAGCATGCGGGCGAGCACGACAACTTTCTCGGTAGCGCGCGCATGAACGCTGAGCGACTGCCCTTTGCCGACGGCGCGCTTGACCTGGTGATCAGCATCCGTTTCCTGATGCACGTACCGCACGACGTGCGTATCCGCATTTTCCGCGAATACGGGCGCGTCACCAAACGCTATGTGGTGCTGGACGTGCGCCACAAGTACTGCATCAACCTGTGGTGGAAAAAGCTCCGCAAGGCGCTCGGGATGAAGGTGAAAGTTCCCGAGCATCGCTACAGTGTGGCCGAGCTTGAGGACGACATGCGGGAAGCCGGCTTGCGCATCGTGCGCAAGGTCTGGAACTGGCGGCCGTTCAGCGAAAAGCTGGTGCTGCTGTGCGAAAAGGCCTGAGGGCTCGGCCTTCGGCCCCCGCCGGCCGTCACCCCAACTCGGTAACGAACTCTTTGCTCGGTCGTGAAAAGAAGTAGCCCTGCAGGAAGTCGCAGCCCAGGCGCATCAGGCACTCGCGCTCCGCGGATGTCTCGATGCCCTCCGCCACAACCTTGATGCCGAGTCCCTGGCAGAGCTCGATCATCGCGGTAACGGTCTTCCGCTTGGCGAGGTTCTTGTCGATGTCCCGCACCAGCGACATGTCCAGCTTGACGATCTCCGGCGAAAGCTGTGCAAAGGTGGCAAGGCCCGAGTAGCCTGCGCCCAGGTCGTCCACCGCGATGCGGAAGCCCAACTGCCTCAGAGCATGGATCTTGGCTTCCAGTTCCTGCCCGGGCTCAAGCGCCTCACGCTCGGTCAGCTCGAGTACCACGCGCTCGGCGATTCGCGAAAGCGGAGCATCCGGGTCAAACAGGTGACTGTCATCGAGATCCTGGGCTACCAGGTTTACGAACAGCAGCGCGCCCGGCGGCGCATTCCCGATCGCTTCCGCTGCTTTGCGCCGGATCAAACGCCCCAACTCCTTGAGCCGATCAAGCTCCCTTGCTGCCGCGAACAGAGCCGCGGGTGAACGCAGTGTCGGCTCATCATTGCGGGCCAGCACCTCGTAGGCATATGCCGTATGCTCACCGGTTCGCATGATTGGCTGGAACTCTACCCACAGCCTATCGAGAGCAGCTTCAAAACAGATCTCCAGCCCGGCCGGGTCGCGCGGGCGTTTTCCATCCTTGCCGGTCAGATTCAACGCTTCACGCTTGAGCCGGGAAAGCCGGCCCATGCGGACGGCGTATGACACCATCTGCAGCAGTTCATCCTGTGGAATGGGCTTGGCTACAAAGCGGAACGCGCCGTATCGGATCGCCTCGGTTGCCATCTCCAGGTCCGGCGCGCCGGTCATCAGGATCACCGGCACGTCCATGTCGCGCTGGCGGATCTGCTTCAGCAGGTCCAGCCCCTGACCGTCAGGCAGGTTGATGTCTGACACCACAACATCGACGGGGCCGTCCGTGAACTGATCCATGCCGGCCTGTACGCTCTCGGCATCCACCACGGTGTAGCCGCGGGTTTCCATCATGCGGCGTACCAGCTTGCGGACACTTTCGTCGTCGTCCACCACCAGCACATGCCCCAGCGACTTGTCCACGCTGCCTGTGTCCTGGCGGGGCGCCAGCACAGCTGCAACCGCGCGCAGCAACTCGGCCGGTGAGAACGGCTTTGAGATCAGCTTCGCCTTGGCAAGGTCCGTTTTGCGATTCAGCAGCGCCTCGGCCGGGTATCCCGACATCAGCACGACGCGCATGCCCGGGATCATGCGGCTAAGCTGCACCGCCAGCTCCGGGCCGGAAACGCCGGGCATTACCACGTCGGAAAGCAGCACTTCGATGGGACGGTCCGCCGCGATCCCGATTTCGCGCGCCTCCTGCGCGTTGGAAGCCTCCAGCACTTCAAATCCCTCGCGCTTGAGGATGCGCGACGCCACTGCGCGCACTTGGGCGTCGTCTTCCACGAGCAGCACCGTGCGTCCGCGGCCGTCCACGCTGACTTCACCGGGTTTCTGGATGGTGCGCGTGGCTTCCGCATCCAGGCAGGGGAAGTACAGCTTGAACGAGGTGCCCTCACCCGGCTCGGAGTACACAAGGATCACGCCATTTGACTGTTTGACCAGCCCATGGACGATAGCCATGCCAAGCCCCGTACCTCGGCCTTCGGGCTTGGTGGTGAAGAATGGTTCATACAGCCGGGATAGAGTTTCGGCGTCCATGCCGTGGCCGGTGTCGGTCACTGTCAGGCAATAGTACGGACCGGGCTTCACTTCGTGGTGGCCCGCGGCGTAGGTCTGGTCCAGTTCCGCAATCTCGGATGTGATGGTGATCAGGCCCCCGGACGGCATCGCGTCACGAGCGTTGACCACCAGGTTCATCAGGATCTGCTCAAACTGAGTTGGGTCCATCGAAACACAAGCCTGGTTCGAATCCAGCTTGACGTGGAGCTTCACATCTTCGCCGATGATGCGGCGCAGAACCTTTTCAACTTCGCTGACGACTTCATCGGCCACCACGACACGCGGTGTGGATACGGAACGGCGACTCATGGCCAGCAACTGGCGCGTCAAAGTGGCGGCCCGGTTGGCGGCCTGGACCACGGAGCGCAGGTCAGCTGCCGCTTCCGAATCCTCGGGAACTTGATCAAGCGCCATCTGAGTGAAGCTCAGGATCACCGACAACTGATTGTTGAAGTCGTGCGCGACACCGCTGGCCAGCCGCCCCACAGCTTCAAGTTTCTGGGCAAGCACCAACTGCCGGCCGACTTCATCCAGCCGGCCTTCGACGTGCTTCACCGGAGAGATGTCGTAGATCGTGGCAACTCCGCCTATGATGGCTCCATCTTGATCATGTATGGGAGCGGCCGATACCGAGATGGGAATGCCCGTTGGAACCGAATGGTTGCGAATGAACATCTCTTCGTTGTCAACCACGGCTCCCTGGAGCGCGCGCATTAGCGGGTACTCATGCACCACATATGGTGTTGTTCGATCGGGATGGAACACGCCGTAGGTGTCGGCCCATTGGTCCGGACCAACGTCCTTGGCGCCGATACCCATAATGCGCTCGGCCGCGGCGTTGAAAACCCGAAATTTTCCATCTGAGTCCGTGATGATCACGCCAGCCCGCATCGCCTCAAGTACAGCACGGACCTGATCCAGGGTGAATAAGTCCGTCTGCTCGGGGGGCATAGGATGGCCGCTGGTCTCGGTTGTGAAATTAACGGTTAGTAGTATATCTCCTGCCCGTCCGATTTCAAACAGATTTGCATTACAATGTGTTAAAAGGACCTGCACGGCGAGGAAAGCTTTATGGAGAGCCGAGGCGACGGGATGCGTCCAAGGACCCGACCTTCCGGAGCAGGGTCAGTCCGTGGCGGGCAGCACGACAATGCGGGGCGGGCACGGTTTGCTCCCCGAGCAGCAGCCGCCTTTCAGTCCGCACTGATGTGACAATTGTACTAATCCACTTCCTCAGCGCGTACGAAGTTGTCGCGCTCGCCGCGGCCTGTCAGCGGGTAGTCCTTGCGCAGCGGGAAATGCTCGTAGTAGTCGGGCAGCAGCACGCGACGCAGGTCGGGGTGGCCTTCAAACTCGATGCCGTACATGTCGTAGATTTCGCGCTCGATCCAGGCGGCGCCTTTGTAGACGCCGGCTGCGGTCGGTATGCGCGGGCTGCTTTCGGACAGGTCCGTCTCGAGGCGCACACGCTTACGGCGCTCCACGCTGTAGACGGTGTGAATGACTGTGAAGCGGCGCTCCGGCTCGAAATCCGGGCGGCGCATGTTGTCCACGGCCGTGATGTCCGTGATCATGTTGAACTTCAACTCCGGGTCGGACTTCAGGATCTCCAGGGCGGCGATCACGTTGTCACGGTCGGTCTTGATCACGGTCTGCTTGAACTGGACGGACACGTCGCTGCAGCGGCCTGCAAGCTTGTCGCGCAGCTGGTCGAGGTCGTTCTGGTTTTCCTCAAGCACGCGGGTGCTGGCCGGATGCGAGTCATGGGTCGGCGGCAGTTTGGGCTCGGGCTTGGCTTGGTCTGTCATCGTCTTCATCCGCTAGGAAGCCTTCTTGCGTCCCCCACCCTTGCGGCCTTTCCCGTTTCTGAGTGGCGAAATGTCCGTAACCAGCATCAGGTCAATCAGGTTCCAGTCGCCGTCAGGCTGATAGACGGTTACCGTGCGCCCCGTCGGAGAGATTGCGATGAACTCCCGATGCACGACATCAATTGCCCGCCCGTCCGCTAGGTGAATGCGGAATGGCTCAAACGGCTGCCGTTCGTACATCTTCGTGATTTCGTCGCGCGTCATGACTAGTTTGCTTCCACGGTCGGGCGGGTGAACTCACCGCGCTCGGCCTGGCCGTCGATGATCTTCTGGATCTTCAGCACGCCGTCGATCAGGCTTTCCGGGCGGGGCGGGCAGCCGGGGATGTACACGTCAACCGGGATGAACTGGTCCACACCCTGAATCTGTGGGTAGGTGTTGAACACGCCGCCCGTGCTGGCGCAAGCGCCCATGCTGATCACCCACTTCGGCTCGCCCATCTGCTGGTAGATCTCGGCCAGCACCGGCATCATCTTCAGCACCACGCGGCCGGAGACGATCAGCAGGTCTGATTGTCGGGGGCTGAAGCGTATCACCTCGGCGCCGAAGCGCGATAAATCGTAGCGCGAGTTGAGTGTGGCCATCATTTCGATGGCGCAACATGCGGTGCCGAAGGGGTACGGCCACAGGCTGTTCTTGCGCGCCCAGGCGATCACCTTGTTCACCTGGGTGGTGAAGAAGCCATCACCGGCGAGCGAAGGAATCATCTGCTCGAGGCCCATCTTTTTACCTTTCAGGCTGCCCGCTTTGCTTCCGACCCGGTAAGTTCCTTCTGGACGACTTCGTCGGGCGAGTGCCCCAGGGGCACGTTCCAGTCCAGTACGCCCTTGCGCCATGCGTACAGCAGGCCGAAACCCAGCACAGCCAGGAACACGGCCACTTCGGCCAGATATTCCACGCCCTTGCCGCTCTCAACGTCGCCCAGGAACGTCATGGCGTAAGGCGCCAGAAGCACGGTTTCGATGTCGAACAGCACGAACAGCATCGAAAGCACGAAGAAGCGCACGTTGAACTCGGTGCGCGTCTCACCGATCTGCGGAACGCCGCACTCGTAGGGCTCTTCCTTGACGAAGCCCTTGCGACGCTTGCCGATCAGCATGGACGTAACCAGGCCGCCGCTGGCGACCAGGAAAATCAGCACGGCGTAGACTGCAAGGCTGAAGATATCGGCGTTCACGTCCGCTCCAAAGCTGCTGCAGGGAACGGTTTACCGCGTAAACACGCAGCAGGCAAGAGCAAGGGTGCGCAGGGTTCCGGGGCGGCAACTGTGCCTGCCATGCGGGACGCGGAACTCATTAAGCGCGGCAGGGGTGCCCGCTTTCGCAGACACCCCTAATCCAGCGTATATCTACGCAGGGGATGGGCTCGTGTAGCCAAGCCCGTCGGTCTCGGCTAGCGATGCCCCCCACGCTTTCGACTGTCTGATTTACTCACAGATCACCTCCTTTCGTTCGGGTCCTGGCGTCACTGGGCGCTGAAAGCAGTGCGCCCGTGAGGCCGATCTGTAACCGCCCGCGTCCGGGCGACGTTGCCCGCCGTAAGTGCTTGCGGACAGAGGAAGTGTACCCCTTGTTCTTGACACGTCAAGCAAGTTGCTGACAGATTCTTTTCCACAGGTGTGGGACAAATGTTGATGTGGCGGGGTTGTGACCTTGCCTACAACTGCACCTTGGCGCGCGCCTTGAATTTCAGGCGAATCGGCACTTCCGGGAAATCCGACTCCTGCTGAAGCTGGTGCAGCAGGTAGCGCCGCCAGTTCTCCGGGAACAGCTCGGGGTCGTTCACGAACACCACTACCTTGGGCGGATAGGTCTCCACTTGCGTGGCGTAGTAGATGCGCCCCAGCCTGCTCTTGCGCGGCTGCGGGTGGTGGCGGTCGTAGGCGCCCATTACCACGCGGTTCAGCTCGCCGGTGCCCATGCGGTGCCCGGTCTGCCGGTGCAGGTCGCGCGCGACCTCAAGCAGCTCGAACACGTTCTCGCGGTTCTTGGCCGACAGGTACACCACAGGCGCGAAGTCGATGGCGTGAAGCTTGCGCCTGAGGTAGTCCGTGAATGAGCCCGTCGTGTGGCCCTTCACCAGGTCCCACTTGTTGACCGCGATGATCACCGGCTTGGCTTCGCGCACCGCCAGCTCGACCAGCTGCTGGTCGATCTTGGTGATCGGCTCGCGCGCGTCCAGCATCAGCACCACCACGCTTGCGCGGCGCACGGCGCGGAAGCTGCGGCTTTGGCTGAAGAACTCGACGCTGTGCTGCAGTGTGCTGCGCTTTCGCACGCCGGCCGTGTCGATTGCAACGAACGTTTTACCGTCGTGGGTGAAGCGCACGTCGATACTGTCGCGCGTGGTACCCTCCAGCTCGCTGGCGATCACGCGCTCGTCTTCCGCCAAGGCGTTCACCAGCGTGGACTTGCCCACGTTGCGGCGCCCCACGATGGCGAGCAGCAACTCGGGGGGCTCCATGGTCTCGGCGCCGGTCTTGGGCGGCAACAACTCGCAGACGGCGGCGGCCACCTGCTTCATCTTGCGCGCGCCCTTGGCCGAGCACGTCACCGGGTCGCCAAGCCCAAACTCGAAGAACTGGTCGGCCAGCTTGTCGTGGGCCGGGTCATCGGCCTTGTTGGCAACCAGCACCACCTTGCGCCCGGCGCGGCGCAGCATGTTGGCGGCCTCGCGGTCCAGGGCGGTGGGGCTTTCCTTCACGTCCACGAGCAGCACCACCACGTCGGCCGACGCGACCGCGTTGTGGATCTGCTCGTGCACGTGTTCGTTGACGCGCTGCTCATCCACCACGCCGATGCCGGCCGTGTCGAACAGCTCGACAACGCGCAATTGGCCGTCCTCGCTGCGGATGCGCACTGGGGTGCTGATGCGGTCGCGGGTGGTGCCGGGACGCGGGTCTTCAATCGAAATGCGGCTGCCGGCCAGGCGGTTGAACAGGCTGCTCTTGCCCACGTTGGGACGGCCGACGATCGCCACCACGGGCAGGCGCAGGCCGCCGCGCGATTCAACGCCGAGCTCGGCCGCGGTTTTCTGGCGCCGGGTGTAGGGCTTGCCCTGGGGCGTCTCACGCAGGGGTGCGGCTTCTTCAGGGCGTGATTCTTCACGCTCCGGCTTTGTGCGGCGGGGCTTGCCGCGCTTGCCGACCACCTTGGCGTTGGGCCGGCGGGCCTTACGCTCATGCCGTTCGGCGTCGCGCTTGCGGGCCTTCTTGCTGCCGGCGCGGCGTTTGCGGTCGGCAGCGCCTCTCTTGAACTTCTTCGGCATGGCGATCCCAAGGAAACGGCAGGCCGCAACCGGCCTGCCGCGAAGAGTGTAGCCGTTGTATCAAGCCCCGCTAGTCCCGGCTGCCGCCCAGGAAATACAGGATGTACTTGAACAGGATGAAGAAGTCATAGAACAGCATCAAGGCCGCGCCCACGGCGTCATTCGCATGGTAGTAGTCGCGCGTTACCCTGGAGGTGTCGTACAGGGTGTAGCCCACAAAGAGAAGCAGGATGCCGGCCATGACCAGCCGTGAAATCGCGTCGGGGAACGGAACGAAGATGTTGAGCAGGATCAGCCCCAGCACCAGCAGAATGCCCGCAAACAGGTAGCCGCCCAGCCCGCGGAAGTCCTTGCCCGTGGCCAGCACGTATACCGACAGCCCGCCCCACACAACGGTGGCAATGCCGAAAGCGAACACGATGCTCATGCCCATGCCGGACTTCATGAAGAATGTCAGCATCGGGGCGATCATCATCCCGCAGGCGCCGGCAAACACGTACAGCAGGCCGGTTTTCAGCGGGCTGTGCGCCTTGCGCGTCAGAACCACAAACAGGAACGAGCCGAAGAACGCCACCAGCGACAGGATCCGCATGGTGCCCAGCGCCGAGATGTTCTGGGTGGCGATGAAATGTTCAACCGCCATCACCCCACCAACGCTGGCCAGCGTGGCCGTCAACAATGCACTGGCGAAGTAAACGTACACCTTCTTGGCGAAGGCGGCTACGCTCGCGCTTGCGAGGTCGCCTTCGTAGATGCCTTGTCCGGTGTCAATGCTGTCTGCGTAGCCTCCGGCCGCATACTGCGGACCAGCCTGGTAGCCTTGCTGCGGGTATGCACCTTCGACGGGGCCGTAGCTCTGGTAACCCTGGTTGCGATTGTGGTTCGGGTACATTGAATGCTCCTGGGTACGTCGCGCCATTCTACTTCAGGCCGATGGCGCGTCGAACCTGATCCATCACTTCCGTCGCGATTTCGCGCGCCTTCAGCGCACCCTTTCGTAACACATCCTGCACGTAATCTTCGTTGGCGCTCAGCTCTTCGTAGCGCTTGCGCGCATCGCCGAAGGTCGCCAGGAAGAACTCCAGCAGCTTCTTCTTGAAGTCGCCGTAACCGACCCCTCCTTTAACATAGAGCTGGCGGATTTCTTCCAACTCAGCAGGCTTGGCGAACAGTTTCAGCAAGGCGAACACGTTGCAGGCGTCCGGGTTCTTGGGGTCTTCAAGCGCCGTGCTGTCGGTCTTGATCGACATGATTCGCTTCTTCACCTCCTTCTCGGGCGCGAACAGCTCGATCGTGTTGTTGTAACTCTTGGACATCTTCTGGCCGTCAATACCGGGCACCACGGCTGTGTCCTCCAGGATGTGGGGGTTTGGCAGCTTCAGCACGCCGCCTTCGCCTGTGGTCGTGTCGAAACCGGGGCAGTAGGTCTGGTTGAACTTGACCGCGATGTCGCGGGTGATTTCCAGGTGCTGTTTCTGGTCTTTGCCGACCGGCACCACGTCACTGTGGTAGACCAGGATGTCCGCCGCCATCAGCACCGGGTAAGCAAACAGCCCGTGGTCCGCGCTGATGCCCCGTGCCGTTTTGTCTTTAAAACTGTGGGCGCGCTCCAGCAGGCCCATGGGCGTGACGGTGCTTAGGATCCAGCTGAGTTCCGTGACCTCCGGGATGTCGCTCTGGCGGAACAGGGTGGCCTTCTCCGGGTCCAGGCCCAGCGACAGGAAGTTGAGCGCCACGTCGTGGCTCAGCTCGCGCATCTTGGCCGCCTCGCGGATGGTGGTCAGCGCGTGCAGGTCGGCGATGAAGTACAGGCCGTGCCCCTTGTGCTGCAGCTCCACGAACTGGCGGATCGCGCCGAAGTAGTTGCCGATGTGCAGCTTGCCCGAAGGTTGTACGCCGCTGAGGATTCGCATGGTCGTGCCCCGTTTCATTCCCGGTCAGTCAGTGCCGCGCCCAACTAATACTCGCGGCCGCCGTTGTGCAACCGGCAGCCGCGAATCATGCAACGAAAACGGGCGCCGGTTCAGATGGCGCGGCGCCAGGAGCGGGTGGATGTTTTCTGCGTACGCATAGCGGTCCTCATACCCAAATACGTTCGAGGGTTTCAATCCGTGCGGTCTTCTTCCGCTGTCTCGATCGGCAGGCGGGCGCGAACCTCGGCGGGCAGGCCGGTGAAGAAGAGGGGCATGTAGCGGGCGGGGTACAGGATGCCTTGGCCGTTCTTGTACAGGCGCTTGACGATGGGGATGTGTGCGACGCCCAGCTTGCCCATGTACAGGATCTCGAAATCCTCGGGGCTGGTCTGCCACAGTTCCTTCACCTGCTCGTAGCCGAAGAAATAGATGTGGTCCTTGGTGTAGCCGCCGCCGCGGAACACGCGCTCGCAGATGGCGTAGGCCTCCGCCTTCGTGAACTTGTGCTGCTGCACCAGCACGTTGAAGATTTCGCCAAAGCTGAGCTCTTCCTTGTCCATCAGGTACACGGCCTTCACGCGCCCCGCCAGCAGGCGCCGGCGCCGGTTACTCAGCACGCCGGCCAGTTCCTCGTTGAAGGTGGCGAGTCCTTCCTCCGTGGCCAGGTAACCCGAGGCCGGAAGGTCCACGCGCGGGAAGCCGTGGAAGAACAAGGCCCGGAAAGGCTGCATCTCGCCGTTGCGGGTGCGCAGCACGTGGGTCTGCACTTCATGCACGCCCAGGCTGGCGATGTCGTTGGCGCTGTAGGTGGCGCCTTTACGCAACGCCACGGAAAGTTCGCCGGCCGCGGCGTCGGATGACAGGTAGGTGCGCACGCGCACGCTGCACAGGAAGCGCTGCTTGCGCACGATGGCGTCCAGCTTGGCCTTGGCCTCGCGGGCGTCGAGCTGGTTGGGTTCCTCGGGCTCGGGCTCCAGCTTCAGCCATTCCTCTGCCTTGTTGAGCGTCTTCTTGTCGGCGGTGCCGAACAGCAGTCTTGACCTGTCAAGAAACTCCGGCGTGTTGCGGCTTTCCAGCATGCAGATGGTGTTGAACACCTCGTCGCGCTTGGCGCGGTAAATACGCCCCAGCTCGGAGTCCACGATCGGCAGGTTCAGCAGCTCGACCTTGGTGTGCTCGGGGTCGAACTGCAGCTCGCGGTATCGGTAGCGCGGGTTGTTGCGCGGCGTCTTTTCACGGGTGATGTAGGCGCGCGCGACCTCGCTGCTGTTGGAAGGGTTGATGTACTTCAGCACGCGCAGGCGAGAGCTCGCCATGGTGATGTGCCGGTCGGCCTCGAGCAGCAAAAAGAAATCCTGGCTTTCGAAGGCCTCCTGGAAAATCTTCTCGGTGCGTCGGGCGTCGTTCACGACGCAAAGTATGCCCGGCCCTGAACGGTTTGCCAGACCTGCGCAACTCAGGCTTCATCGGGGATTGCGGGTCTGATAGACTAGTCCACATGATTCCAAGCATCGAAAGACTGAGCACCGCTGAAAAACTCGCCCTTCTGGAGTTGCTCTGTGAAAGCCTGGCGGAAACTCCGCAAGACGTTTCACTCTCGGAATCACAGCACCGCTTGATACGCGACCGCCTGCAGGAGTATCGGCGGAATCCCGCGCCCGGCAAGCCCATCGAGCAGGCGCTTGACGAAATCAGAGCAGGCCGCCATTGAAACCGGTCCATCTTCAGGACGCTGCCTTTCTCGACTTGGCAGACGCGGACCATTGGTACGAATCCAAGCTTCCTGGCTTGGGTGATGACTTGTTGAATGAGTTCAGGGCGACCTCGGCAAGGATCGCCGAAAGACCAAGTAGTTACCCAGAAGTCGAGGAAGGCGCGCGGCGAGCCTTACTCCGCCGGTTTCCATACATGATCACTTTCGTGGAAGAGGCTACCACTATCGAGGTGATCGCGGTAATCCACTCCCATCGCAATCCCGAAGTATGGAAGCGCCGACTCCGTCCGGGCTAGTCCAGATTGAATTCACGCCGGAAGGCGGCCATGTCGCCGGCCGCTCGTCTGACGTTCGCCTTGGCCCGTTTCTTCGAAGACTTGATCGCTTTCATCTGCTGCTTGGCGGCCTTCTTCTTATCGCGCCCCAGCTTCCAGGCGGCGGCCTTGCCCATCAGGCCCTGGCTTTTCAGCCCCTGCACCATCTCGCGCATCTGCTCGAAGCTTTTCAGCAGGCGGTTCAGCTCGTCCTGGCTGCGGCCGGACCCCGCTGCGATGCGGCGCTTGCGTGAAAGGTTCAACTGCTCGGGCAAGCGCCGCTCCTTGGGCGTCATGGACAAGATGATCGCTTCGACGTGGTCCAGGCCGCGTTCGTTGACCTGGTCCAGCGGCAGGTCCTGAGCGCCGGGGATCATCTTCAGCAGGTCCTGCATGGGGCCCATCTTGCGGATTGCCTTGATCTGCTGCAGGAAATCCTCGAGCGTGAACTCGTCCTCCAGCAGTTTCTGCTCAAGCTCGAGTGCCTGCTCCTCATTGATCGCGCTTTGGGCCTTCTCCACCAGGCTGACCACGTCGCCCATGCCCAGGATGCGGCCGGCGATGCGGTCAGCGTGGAACACTTCCAAGCCGTCCATTTTCTCGCTGACGCCGATGAAGCGGATGGGCTTGCCGGTGATGGCGCGCACCGTCATTACGGCGCCGCCCCGGCTGTCGCCGTCCAGCTTGGTGAGGATCGCGCCGGTCAAGGGCAGCTGTTCGTCAAAGGCCTTGGCCGATTTCACGGCGTCCTGGCCGGTCATGCCGTCGCACACGAAGAAGACTTCGTCGGGCTGGGTGCGCCGCGCGATGTCCTGCACTTCCTTCATCAGGGCGTCGTCAACGTGCAGACGGCCGGCGGTGTCGAGAATGACAACGTCGTGCCCCTTCTTCTTCGCCTCGGTGACCGCGCGGGCGCAGACATCGGGCGGCGATGCGGTGCGGTCGGCAAACACCGACATGCCGATACCCTTGCCCACCACTTCAAGCTGGTCCACGGCCGCGGGACGCTGAAGGTCGGCGGCAACCAGCATGGGGTTCTTCTTGTATTTCTGCTTCAGGTACAGGGCGAGCTTGCCGCAGGTAGTGGTTTTGCCCGCGCCCTGCAGGCCGGCCATCAGGATCACCGTCGGCCGGTCGCTGCGGAACTTCATCTTGGCGCGGCCCTGCTCATCGACCGTGCCTTCCTCCTGCATCATGCGAATCAGCTCGTCGTGGACGATCTTGACGAACTGCTCACCGGGGCGAACTCCCTGCAGCACTTCCGCGCCCAGGGCCTTTTCGCGCACGCGCTCGGTGAAATTCTTGGCGACCTTCAGGCTGACGTCGGCCTCAAGCAGCGCTGTGCGGATGGCGCGCACGGCCTCGGTGACGTTTTCCTCGGTAATCTTGTCAGAGCCCGAAAGCTTGCGCCAAAGGTCGGTGAAGCGGCTGGAGATGTTGTCGAACATGCTTTCCTTCGTCCTGCGTCAGGCCGCGCAGTGTAGCAACTGCGTGCAGCTTTCCAGCCCCAAGGTTCAGCCTTCGATGCGAACACGCAAGGCGGCTTCGCCCCCGGTCAGCACATACTGCCCGGTTTCTTCGGTGGCCTCGGCCAGGATGCCCGGCGCGACTGTGCCTCCGCCCTGCAGGCGCGTGCGGATAGCTTCCACCACTGACTGGCGTGAGGGCTGGCGCACCGTCACCACGTACGGCCCGAAGTAACGCTGCTCCATGTAGCCGGCCGGGTCCCAGCGCAGGCTGACTTCGTGGGCGTCCTCGGCCGCCGCGCGGCGCAGCAAGCGTTCGATCTCGCGCTCGATGCAGCCGACGCAGACGCTGGTGCCCGGGCGGCGCGCGCGGTAGTAGGCCAACAGGCTTTCGAGGGCGATGCGCCCGCCGCCCAGCTTGAGCGCAGCCAGCATGTCCTCGACCACGTAGTCCAGTTCGCCGGTCTTGCAGCCTTCCAGCAACAGCTCCCCCACCGGCGCGGGAAACGGCGGCTGAAGCGCGGCAAGCGAAGTCTCTGGTGTCTCGCCCCGCGCCAAGGCAGCATGCCAGGCCCGCGCGGCATCGGCGCATGCGCCCTGGCGGGAGTTGAACCAGCGCTCAAGTGGCTGGGTCAAACCCTCGTGCAGGATGCCGTCCAGAAACGCTTCCAAAAACTCGGTCGTCTCTTCGCGAGGGAAGTCGTGTGCTTGTGGTTCGCTCATTCTTCACTACTCTAGCGGCCTGAAGGGCCTGCGGAAGCAGGTCGGTCCAGCGCGGGTCGGAATTGCCGGCTGCTGCGCTAAAGATGCCCGGAAGGGACTGAGATGAGCAAGCCAGAAGGCGAACACCGCCTGCATGCCAGGCTGCAACCCGCGGCCGGTGACCACTCCGAAGATGCCTACCGCAAGCGCCCCGGCGAGATTCTCGACCGCTACGAGCGCGGCGGCCACGTAGACAAGGTGGACCTGCTGACCGGCAAGGTCACGCCCGAAGGCCACGCCGTACCGGAAGGCAAGCGCGCACAGCAGGCTGAGCTGAACCGCGCCTGGCTGAAGGCCGAGCGCGAGCGCCTGCAGGCCGGCAAGGGCGAGCCCCTGGTCACTGCAGACGAAGACGCCATTCAGCGCTTCCTGCGCACCCAGGGCCGCTTCGGCAGCGCGAATGAAACCGACCTGCAAGCCAAGGCCGCAGCCGCGCAAGAGTACGCGGCGAAGCTGGCGGCGGAATACCTGCAGGAGGCAGGAGGTGGGAGGCAGGAGGCAGGAACTGCAACTCACGCCTCACGCCTCACGCCGCATGCCGCTGCAACACGCCTTTCGTTCCTCCCCGTTTCCCGCGCCGATATGGCCGCGCGCGGCTGGGAACAATGCGACTTCGTGCTGGTCACCGGTGACGCCTACGTGGACCATCCCAGCTTCGCCAACGCCGTGATCGGCCGTGTGCTGGAATGGGCCGGCTTCAAGGTCGGCATCCTGTCACAGCCGGACTACACCGACCCGGAAGCTTTCAAGGCGCTGGGCAAGCCGCGCCTGGCCTTCCTGGTTTCGGCCGGCAACCTGGACAGCAACCTCAACGCGTACACCGCGCACAAGCTGCCGCGCAGCGACGACCCCTACACGCCGGGCGGCAAGCCGGGCAAACGGCCGGTGCGCGCGACCATCGTGTACTGCAACATGATCCGCCGGGCATTCGGCAAGGTGCCCGTGATTGTGGGCGGCATCGAAGCCAGCCAGCGCCGCTTCAGCCACTACGATTACTGGGACGACAAAGTGCGCCGCAGCGTGCTGCTGGACAGCAACGCCGACATGCTGGTGTTCGGCATGGGCGAGACGCAGATCGTCGAGTTGGCCCACAGGCTCAACCGCGGCGAGCCGCTGTCTCAAATCACCGACGTGCGCGGCACAGCCTTCGTCAAGAAAGACGCCGCCTTCCTGGAAGCGCCCGAGTACATCGAACGCTTCGGCCGGCCGGTCTACACGCTTGACCACGAGGAGCTGCTGCCGCCCATCGAGGCGGCAGGCGGCAGGCAGCAGGCGGCAGGCGGTACAGTTGAATCCAAAATCCAAAATCCAAAATCCAAAATCGCGGCCGCCGATCGCGTCCAGGAGCACCAGACAGAAGGCCCCGCGCAGGTGCCCGCGTACCGCCGCAACTACGCCGTCGCGTTCAAGAAAATCTTCGACCAGCAGGACCCCGTGCGCGGCCGCCCGGTCGTGCAGCGCACCGGCAAGCTGAGCGTGATCCAGCTGCCGCCGGCGCGGCTGCAATCTGAAGAAGAACTCGACCGCTGGTACGACCTGCCCTACACACGCCTGCCCCACCCGGACTACGAGGCCCAGGGCGGGGTGCCGGCCTGGCTGACCACCCAGCACAGCATCGTCACCCACCGCGGCTGTATGGGCAGCTGCACCTTCTGCGCGATCTGGATGCACCAGGGCCGCACCATCCAGTCGCGCTCGGCCGAGAGCATCGTGCAGGAAGCGGAAGCCATCACCCACATGCCAAGCTTCAAGGGCTACATCAGCGACGTGGGCGGCCCGACGGCGAACATGTACGGCAACTACTGCAGCGTGCAGCAGACCTTGGGTGCCTGCAAAGACCGCGACTGCCTGCTGCCCGACCCCTGCCCGGCCCTGCGCCTGCACCTGGACAAGCAGCTGGACATGCTCAAGCGCGTACGCGCGGTACCCGGCGTGAAGAAGGCCTTCATCGCCAGCGGCATCCGCCACGACATGCTGATTGACGACAAGGCGACCAAGGGTCAGGGCGACGCCTACATCGAGAACCTGGCCGCGCACCACACCAGCGGCCACCTGAAGGTCGCGCCCGAGCACCTCAGCGACGACGTGCTGACCCGCATGCGCAAGCCCGGCCTGCATAAATATGAGGAGTTCAAGAAACGTTTCGTTGAGGCCAGCAAACGCGTAGGCAAAGAGCAGTACCTGGTGGCCTACTTCGTGAGCAGCCACCCGGGCTGCACCATGGACGAGCAGATCCGCCTGGCCGAGTACTTCAAGAAAAACAACTGGAGCCCGGAGCAGGTTCAGGACTTCATCCCCACGCCCATGACGCCCGCCACGGCCATGTTCTACAGCGGCCACGACCCGGAGACCGGCGAGTTCGTCTACACCCCCACCACCATGCGCGAGAAGCGCCGCCAGCGAGCCCTGATGCAGTTCACCAAACCCGAATTCCACGGCCGAGTAAGAAAGGCCCTGAGAGAAGCCGGCCGCAAGGATTTAATAGGCCACCACGAAGGCGCGCTGGTGAAACCCGGCAACGAAGAAGACTGGGACGACGACAACCCAGCAAGACCCGCCGGCATCGGTAGCGGCCCAGCAACACTGAAGAAGCGCGGCAACCCCTACAGGGGCAAGAAACGCCGTTAGCCTGAACCTCGATTGGGAGAAGGTCGATGGCGGCAAAGAAGCCGGACTCGCAAATCAAAATCGAACAGTACTCAATGTTCGTGGCCGCTCGTGCCTACGCGGAGAGTTGCACAGTCCCAATCGTTGGCGAACTTGCTGGCAGCGCGGGAGTCTACGGAACCGGCACGCTCTTTAGGATTGACGCTCGATTTTTCCTGATTACGGCAGGTCATGTGACGGACGCCCTAGCCAGCGATGCGGCAGCTAACAGTGACTTCGCATACGGAATACCAACGTCGAGGCGAAAAAATGCCAAGATACAGCTGCCTCATGTGCACCTCTATCGACTCGACTCAGCAAAGGATGACAACGATCCTTCAGCGAAGGAACGCAATGACCCAGATGTTTCAATCTACGAGTTCTTGAATCCGGCAGAGATCGCCGATCTCCAGAAGACGTGGCATTTCTTGCAGTTGGGCAACGTCAGTCTCGAGTACCCCGATACCCCCTACATGGTGTTCGGATTTCCAGCGGCAACGACCCGACATGTTGGAACTAGTTTGACGGGCACACCGCTGAGCTACGTTACGGCGATCCACACCGGCGACCTTCCCGAGACCTTCACGGCCGACCGCAAACAGGACTACCTGTTGATTAAGCACATGGAAGATGGCTTCGATACCAAAGGCCGCGCAGTCCGATTGCCGCCGCCAAAGGGAATCAGTGGTTGCTCAGTATGGGCTGTTCATGGGGCAGAAGAAGGCGAAGTCTGGGCACCTACCAGTCACGCCAAAGTCGTTGCCGTGGAAACTGCCTATTGCCGTAACGAGTACATTCGTGGAACAAAGTGGCCTTCGGTCCTTTACGCACTCAGCGAAATCTCGCCAGACCTTGAAAAGTCTGTTGATTCATTCCTTCGCCGCAACGGCAGACGGATGAAGCGGTAAACATCACCCAGCCAGCAGAATCGCTTCTAGGTCACGGGCGAGTTCGTACTCGGGGGCTTTGCCGGTTTCGAATACGTTCATGAAGAAGACGTACATGATGTCCTTGAACGGGAAGCGGGCGAAGTAGGCCCTTGCTCCGGGGGCGGCTCCGACGTGGTATTGGTCGTGTCCGTTGCTGCGGTTGTACTTGTGGCCCCGAAGGGGCCATTCTGTCAGCCCAAGGCGAAGTCTTGGGTGGGAATGGGGCCTTGGATGTCGGCCCTGAAAGGGCCGTTCATTGCACCCGGATGAACCGGCCTTTCAGGCCGGATGGCGCCCACGCATCACGTTCCCGGGCCTTCGGCCCGGGCTGTTTGAGTCGGCTCTTCAGGCCGGCACTGCGTGCTAGTCTGTTGCCAGCAGCATCGCCTCCAGATCACGCGCGATTTCGTACTCGGGGACTTTGCCGGTTTCGAAGACGTTCATGAAGAACACGTACATGATGTCCTTGTTTGGGAACCGGACGAAGTAGGCGCGGGCTCCCGGCGCGGCTCCGCCGTGGTATGGGCGCGCCCGTTGCTGCCGTTGTCTGTGTGGCCCCGAAGGGGCCGTTCTGTCACCCCAAGGCGAAGCCTTGGGGTGGGATGGGGCCGTGGATGTCGGCCCTGAAAGGGCCGTTCATTGCGCCCGGGTGAACCGGCCCTTCAGGCCGGATGGCGCCCGTGAGTTGCGTTCCCGGGCCTTTGGCCCGGGCTGTTTTAGTCGGCCCTTCGGGCCGGCACCGTGTCGTGCCTGGAACGGAACGCGGACCTCTGGTCCGCATGTGTGGCGAGCCTCGGGCTCGCCACTGCGGCCGTAGCGGCCGCGTTCCGTAACGCGCTACTCCGTCAGGAGGATGTTCTCCAAGTCGCGGGCGAGTTCGAATTCGGGGGCTTTGCCGGTTTCGAATACGTTCATTGAGGAAGACGTACATGATGTCCTTGTTGGGGAAGCGGGCGAAGTAGGCCCTGGCGCCGGGGGCGGCTCCGCCGTGGTATTCGGCTGGGGGCTCAAAGATGCCTTTGCAGAACCAGCCCAGGGCGTAGTCTTCCTTGACCACTGTGAACCACTTCTTCTTGGCTTTTTCGTCGAGGAAGTCGCTGAATTCGATTGCTTCTGAAAACCGCCAGAAATCCTCGACTGTGCTGATCAGATACCCGCAGCCGTGCTGGCCCCAGGTGAAGGGCCAGTTCGTTAGGTCGCCGCGCAGTTGGCCGTCTTCATAGCGCATGGCGGAACGCTTGTCGTCTAGTTCCACGCTGAGGCAGAATGCGCTGACCTGATTCCGATAGACGGCCGTGACGAGGAGGAGTGATGGGCCTGACCATCCACTGGAACTGGAAGACCGATTTCACGCGCGACCGGGCGCGAGACACCATCCGCAGACTGTTTGAGTTCGCCTCGGCGCTCGGCTTCGAGAACTGCTTTGAGCCTGTCGAGATCGACTGGTCGCAAGAACCCGCCGACGACGACGAGGCCTTCCTGCGCATACGCTCGCACTGGACCACCCACCACGAGTACGAAGTGGACGGCATCCGCGAATCCACCGGCGACCTGCTTGAGCCCGCCTGGTCGATCTGCTTCTTCACCACCGACCCCGGCACCGAGCCCGCCTTCTTCGGCTTCGGCGAGTACCCCGCCACCTGGCGCTGGCGCGGCCGTGACCTGCCCAGCGAGGCCAGCGGCCTGAGCTGGATGACTTTCTGCAAAACGCAGTACGCCTCTATGCCCGAGGAGGGCGGCGAGCCGAACTTCATGGCCGCGCACCTGCGCATCATCAAGGTGCTGGATGAAGCGAAGCGGCTGGGTATTCCCGTAGAAGTAAGCGACGAAGGCGAATACTGGGAAACCCGCAGCGAAGACCGTCTGCGCACCAAGCTGCGCCAGTACAACGGGCTGATCGCCGCCATGGCTGGCAGCCTGAAGGACGCGCTAGGTGAAGACGCCGTCGAAGCCCCGATCCGCAGCCACCCTGAATTCGAGCGCCTGGAAGCCGCCGGCCAGGCCGAGTTCGGCGACAAGCTGGATGAAGCCGCCAGGGCAATCAAAAAGCTGCGCAAAGAAGCCGAGGAAGAATAGCCCGAACCTTCGGCGACACAGGCCGTTTCCATGTTTGCCAGGGTGATAACCCTTCCCGGGGTCGGTTCCGAGGTTTCAAGGAACTGCCATGGCAAGCCAAGAGGGCCTGGTTGAACAGGCCGACCCGAGTTACCTCGATTCTGAACCACCACCCGAAGAAAGCCTTAACGCGTTCGCGAGCGTGCCTTGGGTGGCCGTCGCGCTGGCCGTGCACGCCATCCTGCTGATGGTGGCGTGGTTCATCATGCCGATCGCCGCGGAGCGCCCGGATATCGAGGTGATCAAGTCCAGCACCGAAACGCTGGCAACGCCGCCGGAGCCGATCCAGCCGCGGGAGCGCCCCGTCGAATGGGAAGACGACACCAAGGTCGAAACCAAGCCGGTGGAGGACCAGCGGGTGCAGATGGAAGACGCGGAACGCGCGGAGGATGCCTCTGACTCGCCGATGAAAGACCTGGCCGAGAACCCGAACGACAACCCGTCGGATCACGAGTCACCCCTGCCTAACAAGGAATCCGACAACTCCACCACCGGCCTGGGCGGCGGCGCGGGTGGCGGCGGCGGCCAGGGCGGCGAGGGCGGACTCAAGCGCCTGCGTCCGGGCGGGCTCACCGGCGTACCCAACCCCCAAGGGCCCTCCAACGCCCTGCAATGGCTGGCCGACCACCAGAACCGCGAAGGTTACTGGAGCGCCACCACCTTCGGCGAAGACTCCGTGCGCAAGGGCGCGAAGCACACTTACAACATCGACTTCGTGAACGTCGGCGAGGCCGACGGCGACACGGGCTGGGAGGCCACCTGTGACGTGGGCCTGACCGGCCTGGCAATCCTGGCCTTCACCGGCCCCGGCTACGACCACAAGGTCTCGAAGTATGCCCAGCCCCTGCGCCGCGCCCTGGTGTACCTGCGCAAGTCCCAGGACAACGACGGCTGTTTCGGCGCCAAAGAGGACGACCACTTCGTCTACAACCACGCCATCGCCACAATGGCAATGGCCGAGCTGTTCGGTCTGTCGGGCGACGCCGTGCTCAAGCCGCTGGTGGAGCGCGCCGTCGATTTCATCCTGAAGGCGCAGAATCCGGGCCTGGGCTGGCGCTACGGCGTGCGGCCCGCGATCAACGACACATCAGTCACCGGCTGGATGGTGCTGACCCTGCACACCTGCGAACTCGCGGGCATCGATTTCGACGACACCAAGTGTTACAGCGACGCGCAGAAGTGGTTCGACATGGTCACCGTTGACGTCAACGGCTACCCCAAGTGCGGCTACGACACGCCGGGCAGCAATTGCTCCAGGCTGCGTTCGGCCTCGGGCACTTACGAGAACATGCCCTCGATGGACGCAATCTACATCATGAGCATGCTGTTCATGGGCAAGCGCGAGTTGAACAGCCCGGAGATTCGCTCCATGGCCAAGGCCTGCGTCGAGAAGGGCTTCCTGCCCGAGTGGAAACTGGAAAAGCTGGACTTCTACTACTGGTACTACGCCAGCCTCGCCTTGTTCCAGGTCGGCGGCAGCCAGTGGGACCAGTGGGAGAAGGCCATGGCGACTACCCTGATCGACAACCAGCGCGGCTTCAGCGAGAAGGATCGCGCCGCGGGCCTGGTCACGCCCGAGTTGCTGGATGAGCACGGCAGCTGGGACCCCGTGGATGCATGGGGCGCCGCCGGCGGCCGCGTGTATGCCACGGCGATCAACGCCCTCACACTCGAGACGTACTATCGTCACCAGCGCATGAGCGGCAAGTAACGAACACACAGGGCAGCGGTCGGCCGGAGATCTTCGGGTTTCCGGCCGATTGCGTTCGCGCAATGAAAGTAGACGGGTTTTGAAACATGGGGAGGTGATGCTTCGTTTGATTTGTAAGGTGGACACAAGCTGCTCAGGCTTGGCTATACTGTGGGCACCAGATGGAGGCGTCGGTGAACGCGGAAGAATTCAACCTTGACGTGCTGATCAGTTCCATGAAGGAGCTGCGGCAGATGCAACTGGACGACCAGGTACGGCAGGCGCTCGAAAGTGCGCGGCTGAAGTTGGACCCGGGAACGCTGGAGGATTTCATCCATGAGCTCGAGCACGACATCGAGGAGCACATCGAACGCCTCGAGCGCATTTCCGGCGTGATGAAACCCGAGGAACGTTCCCACCCCGAACGCATGGAAGACCTCCGCAGGCGCGAAGTGGCCTTCCAGTCCGGCTGCGACCTCGAGGAAGTGGACAGCTTGTGCGAGGCCTTCAGCCGCGCCCGCGAAATTCTCGCCGGCCTCAAGGGGCAAGGTGGCGGCGTGATCGACGTGAAGCTGCTGTTCAGCAACCTGCCCGGCCTGACGGGCATCGAGATCAGCGAAGCCGGCAAGGCCTCCAACATTCTGCGCGGTCTGCTTGATGGCAGCATCCAGTCGCGTAAGCCGGAACCAGAGGACCTTGGCACGCTGGTTTCGCGCAACCAGGAGTTCGAGCAGTTGTTCGATCTGGCGCACACCAGTGCGCCAAAGAACCGCCTGCCCAAAGACTGGAAACCCAACGCGTGATCGAGGGGCCTGGGCTTCGAAATCCGGCCTGGCCCCCGGATCGACCACGGGAAAGCATGGACCAGCACGGCCCCCAACAGTACAAATCCGGCCTTGTACGTTCTGCTGGCGGCCCCTTGAAACCCAGCTGCCTCCCGGCTACCCTTTCGCGCCCGTTTCGCAGGATGCTGGCGTTAATGTCACGCGCGGGCGGGCAAGGCATGAGCACGCAGGGCGCTGGAGGCTTCGAGCATGGTCAAGATTCGTCTCACGCGTACGGGACGCAAGCACTACCACACTTTCCGCATCGTCGCGGCGGACGCAAAGAGCCCGCGCGATGGCCGTTTCATCGAGATTCTGGGGCACTACAACCCGAACCTCGCCAACAACGACGAGAGCAGGTTCGTGTTCAAGAAGGACCGGATCGAATACTGGCTGGGCAAGGGCGCGCAGCCCTCGAACACGGTGTGGACGCTGCTGCGCAAGCACGGCATCAACAAGGCCACCGCCAAAGAGACGCGCAAGCAGCTCTCCGCGGCTTCCTGATCGGCGTGCTGGTCCTGATGCTCGGCGGCTGCATCGAACCGGACACCAGGGACCAGCAGCGAGAGGCGGTAATGGCCGAGTCCGGCGAGCGCCTGGCGCCCACTCAGCGCGGCCCCGTAAACGCCCTGCGCAAGACTCCGGAAGATCCGCCCAACCCCGCGCTCAAGGACGACGTGCTGCAGCTCTCCTCCGAGATTCCGCTGGAGCGTATCCAGGCAGACAACCGGCTGAAGCAGGCCGGCGCGGAAGGCATTCTCGCGGTCGCGGTGTTTCTGCGCGACGGGCAGCCGCCGTCCAACCAGCTTGTCGAGGCGCTGCGCTTCGTCGCTTCCGTCGAGTTCGAAAGCCTTGACGCCGAGCAGGCGGCAACCATACGCGAAGCCCTGCTGCACTGCCTGAGCCACAGCGACCCCATGGTCCGCGTGCAGGCGGCCCGCGCGCTGCAGGTGCACGGGCCCGGCGCGCAGCGCACACTGTTCCTGACCGCGATCAGCGACTCCGAACGCCGGGTGCGCTGGGCGGTCGTGCGACGCTTCAGCGACCATCCCGCCGAGCTGGACCGGGACCTGCGCAGGATCCTGCTTGCGTACCTTGACGCCGGCACCCGCGCTGACTTTGAAGCCAACGATCAGGACAAGGATGGCAACCTCGGTCCCCGCGAGTTCAAGGGAACCGTTGACGATTTCAAGAGGCTCGACCGCGACGACGATGACGCCATCAGCCTGGAGGAGTGGACCAGCCCCGTGCCCAGCGAGGTTCGTGCGGATGTGTTCGCCCTGCTGCTTCGCGTTCACGGCAAGCTGACCCCGGGCCAGAAACCGGATGGGTA
Source organism: Planctomycetota bacterium (assembly GCA_020638635.1). Lineage (GTDB taxonomy): Bacteria > Planctomycetota > UBA8742 > UBA2392 > UBA2392 > JACKID01. Next base: position 118,351 of record JACKIE010000002.1, on the reverse strand, counting down.
CAACCCCTGGCTGCCGTCTTCGGATCAACTGGACATTGTCTCCCGCTGGAAGGCATGGAACGAGCAGGTGCCCGAGCGGACACCCGACGAAAACGAATAGGACGCTGGCATGGCAACGATTCGCGAATTGCAGACCAAGGCCCGCAAGGCCCTCGTGAAGTGGAAGAAGGACTACGCCAAGGCACTGGCCAAGGACAACCGCAGCCCGTGCTCACACTTGTGCTACACCATCCTGCTGCGCAACAACACCAACACCAGCGCCGACAAGGCCGAGCAAGCGCTGCGCGCGCGTTTCGTGGATTGGAATGAAATCCGCGTCAGCCCGGTCGCCGAGGTGCGCGAGGTTCTGGAAGAGGCGGGCACCCCCAACGCCGAGCAGAAGGCCTACGCCCTGCGCCGCTTCCTGCGCGACCTGTTCAGCAAGTTCACCAAAACCAACCTGTACTTCGATCTGATGGTGGTGCCCGAAGTTGTGCCCGAGCCCGTCCCAGGCGAGAAACCCGAGGCCATCGACGAAGATGACGAAGACTCCGAAGAGGCCGTCACGCGCGAATCCGGCCTGCCCGATCATCCCGAGGTGCCCGGCTTCGTGGACATGGTCCGCATCATGGACCAGCCCATGCCGCTGGACCCCAAGCTGATCACGGAGAAGAACGCGATCTCCATCAGCTCGATCGCATGGGACGACGCCGAGCGCGGCCCCTTCGCTATCATCTGGCGCGTGGCCCTGGCCGAAGGGCTGATCGAGCCGGAATACGAGGGTATCGAGGCGCTTTCCCGCCTGCGCAACCAGATCGCCCCGGAAAAGGAGCGCGACGAGTTCGCCTTCTACGCGATCCTGCACGCCGAGCAGAACTGGCCCAAAATCAGCAAAGCCGCCGACAAAGCCCGCAAGAAGTTCGTAAAGGCCAAAGCCTAAGCCGGGAATTCGATTCGGATTTGGACCTGTCAAGGTCCCCCGTGTTAAATGCCAAGCGGCATAAACTGCGAGGGACCCATGAGACGTATAGTTGCCGTTGTCGCCCTGTTGGCCTGCGCGGTCTTCGCCATGCTTGCGGCACAGGACAAGAAGCCTGAACCCGAAGTCCTCACCTTTCGAGGCGTAGTCAATCTCAACGTTCAGGAACTCAGTGCGCTGGTTCAAAACCAGACGGGTGAGACAATCTCCATTGATGAGCAGCTAGGCGGAGAGATCACCCACCTTTCCCCCAGAGAAGGCACTGTCCTCGATGAAGACGAGCTGTTCATGGTGCTTCAGCTGGCGCTTGAGGAGTTCCGCAATGTACTGGTGCCGGCAGAGGAAGGGTGGAAATCAGTACCAGCCGATGAAGCACATCAACACGCGCCCAAGTTGACTCGGGCCGAAGCCGAAGCAAGCAGCGACTGGAAGTGGGCAAACGTCCGCATTGAGCTGGAAAATGCAGACGTCAAATCACTGACCAATGCCCTGTTAACCATCTGCAGCGGACGTGGGGGGCGAATAACCACCGACGGTGAACACGCAATTGAACTGTGCGACAGGGCCGATCGCCTGCGTGAAATGTTCAAGCTGATCGACAACGTCGTCGAGCATGACGCACCCCTGGAAAAGACTTACGTTGCGCCTGCAGGCCTTACCGACCAGGATGTGATTCTCGCGCTGAATCACCTCTTCACCCGCATACCGGGAACGATCGTTAGCGTGAATGTCATCGGTGACGGTGTGTCGGTGACGGTAAAGGGTGCGCCACGTGTGCAGGCTTTGGCGGTTCAGGTTATTGATGCACTCAAGGAGTAGAATCACCGATGCGAAACTTGCTCGCAGCATTGTTGTTGCTCGTGCCCTCCGCGCTGGTCAGTGGCGCGCAGGGCGAACCCGAGAAGCCTGGGCTGCTTATACGCGGCACCATGGAAGACATCCCTATCGATGAATTGCTCCAGATAACCGCCGAATACGACAAAATGCAGTTCGTATACGATCCGCGGAAGGTGGTCGGCACGGTGACCATATCTGCGCCAAGAGAAGGTCTGGAGTGGAAGACCGGCGAACTGCGCCCGCTGGTGCAGGATGCGTTGGGTCGATTCCGCCTGACGGCCGTTCAGTCCGGGGATACCTGGCAGATCCTGCCATCCAGCGAGTCCTTTACGCGCGCGCCGGTCGTTCCCAGCGCGCGTTTGGAGGACTACGCGGAAGACCAGCAGGTCGCAGTGCTTGTTCCGCTAGAATATACCGATGCTAAGTCCGTGCGACGGGTTCTGCAAAACCTCACCTCTCGCACGGGCGGCCGCGTCGTTCCAGCTGGAAACGCTGTGATGATCTGCGATAGCTGCAAACGCGCGCGCGAGTTACTGAAGATCGTTAATGAAATGGAAGAAGCTGCCCGCCTAGTCACGCGACGCTACCCGCTGCCCCCCGGCACTGACGCCGATGAATGGGGCCAGGCCGTCTACCAGTTGGTAGCCTTCAATCCTGAACGCACGTGTGCAGTGTCCAGCGCGCCAGGTGGTGGTGCGCTTATAGTGACCACCGCCCAATCGGTGCACATGGAAGTCGAAAACGCCATCGACGCGCTCAGGTAATCGACTCGCTCAAGCAAGGGAAGACCATGAAAACCTCAGCCTGCGCAGTTTTGTCGGCACTGGTACTCCTCGCGCTCGCCGTAACACCCGGCACGGCTCAGGAAGAAGAACCAGGTTGGCCTTTGCCTGCGGAAGGCGGAGAGGTTTCGTTGAACGAGATAGTGCGCCTTTACGCCCAACACGCCAGTATCGCCATCCTGTACGATCCAAAGATGATCTCTGGCGACGTGAAGTTGAAGGACGAAGACAAAGGCCGCGAACTCAAGGGTGAGGAAATCGATCTGTTTGTCGCGAACTCGTTGGCGGAGTTCCGCCTCGCGCTGCTCCCCAACCTCAACACGTGGAGTCTGGCAAGCTCCGCCGAAGCAGCGACTGCTGCACAGGTATTGAGCGAAGCAGAGCTTGCGCAAGCTGACGACTGGCACTGGTACTGCGTGTATCTGCGCGTTGAGTACGCCGACGTCAATAAGCTCGCGTCGGAGCTCAGCGACAAGTCCACTGTCCACGGTGGCGCGGTTCAGGCAGTTGGACCTGACATGATGGTTCTTGTCGATCGAGGCGACAAGCTGAAGGAACTAGTCTCGGTCGTAAGGGAGTCTACGAGCAAGCCGACTTACAAGCGCTATCCGGTGCGCGACGCGACTGCAGCACTAAAGACGCTGCGCGAGAAGTTCAAGGGCAAGCCCGTGACCTTCGCGGACGCCCCGGCCGGCCACATCGTCGCCCGCGCCGATGCGACGATGCAGAAAGCGATCGCTGAGGCTGTGGCTACCTTGGAGTGATCCTGCCTTGCAACCGATGCTGGATACGGCTAGAACGCCGCCATGTCTATCTTCGTGAACAAAGCAACGCGGGTTATCTGCCAGGGTATCACCGGCCGTCACGGCGCGTTCCATTCCGCGCGCTGCATTGAGTACGGCACCAACTTCGTCGCCGGCGTCACGCCGGGCAAGGGCGGCCTGGTGTTCGACAAGGACCCCGCGGGCCAGGTCATCAAGCGTCCCGACGGCTCCGAGGCCAAGGTTCCCATTTTCAACACGGTCGCAGACGCCGCGCACGAAGTAGGCGCCGACGCCAGCATGATCTTCGTGCCGCCCGCGCTGGCCGCCGACGCCATCCTGGAGGCCGCCGACGCGGGCGTGAAGCTGATCTGCTGCATCACCGAGGGCATCCCGGTGATGGACATGGTGCGCGTGAAAGCCATCCTCGAGGAACGCTACCCGCGCTCAAGGCTGATCGGCCCCAACTGCCCCGGCATCATCACGCCCGGCGAGTGCAAGATCGGCATCATGCCCGGCCACATCCACCGCCCCGGCCGCATCGGCATCGTCAGCCGCAGCGGGACGCTCACCTACGAGGCGGTGCACCAGGTGACCAACATGGGCCTGGGCCAGAGCACCTGCGTGGGAATCGGCGGCGACCCGGTGAACGGCACCAACTTCATCGACTGCCTGTACGCCTTCAACAACGACCCCAACACCGACGCGGTAATCATGATCGGCGAAATCGGCGGCAACGCCGAGGAACGCGCCGCCCAGTGGGTCGCGGAAAACATGCACAAGCCGGTGGCGGCGTTCATCGCCGGCCGCACCGCGCCCCCGGGGAAGCGCATGGGCCACGCCGGCGCTATCATCAGCGGCGGCAAGGGCACGGCTGAGGACAAGATCAAGGCCCTGCGCGCCGCGGGCATCACCGTTGCGGAAAGCCCGGCCGACCTGGGCAAAGCGATCAAGGACGCCATGGCGGCGGTAGGCTAATCGCGATTCGGCCAACCTGGCAACAGCGGGCGCGTTTCAAGAATGCGCCCGCTGCTTTTAGCCAGGAGAACCCCATGTCACGCCTGATCGCCGCTTGCTTTGTCGTGTTGCTGGCCGTCGCAATGACCGGCGCACAACCCGCCCCCAAAGAATCCTCCATCAAGGCCGTGCTCGGCAGCGACGGCACCTGGAGCTGGACCCTGCCCGCGGACGGCAGCATCCAGGTCACCGAGTTGCTAGGCCTCTACGGCCGCTGCCGCCAGCTGACACTGATCATCGACGAAAAGAAGCTGGCCGGAAACGTCAGCTTTCTGGCTGTCGAAGGCACCGAGTTGAAAGGCGACGAGATCGACTTCTTCGTCGCCAATTCGCTCAGCGACTACCGGCTGTGCCTGATGGATGTTGGCGCCGGGCAGGTGAAGGTGGTGCCCGCTGTGGAAGCGCCCACCCTGGCGCCGATCATCAAGGAAGACGCGCTTGAGACCGCAGCCGGCTGGCAGTGGGTCACACTGGTTTACGCACCGGCCCACGCTGACGAAAACGCCCTGCGCGGCGCGTTGCAGAACCTGACCACCCGCCAGGGAGGCATGATCAATCCCGTACAGGGCGGCGGACTGCTGATCTGCGACCGCGCCGACCGAGTGCGTGAAATGCACAAGGCCGCCCGGGAACTCGACGCCAACATTGCCACCGAGATCAAGGCCCACGACGTGCCCGTCGGCGTCAACGCCGACGACGCCGTGAAGGCCCTGCGTGAATTGTTCGGCCAGTCGCGCAAGTTCGCCATGAATCCGCCCACCTTTACCCGCGCAACCGGTGAAGCCCGCGTGATCATCCGCGGTTCCGCCGGGTTGCACGCCGAAGCCGCAGAAGCCCTGAAGGCCATGAAGTAAGGAGAAACCATGTCCCGCCTGATCGCCGCACTGCTCGTTGTCGCCGCCGCGTTCGCCCTCTCGGCCGCGCAGGAGGCTCCCAAGCCGGAACCGCTGCCGCGCTTCCCCTTTGGCGGCAGCAAGTCGCAGATCCCGTTCGACGTGGTCGAACAGGACGGCCAGAAAGCCTGGCGCGTCGCCGGCCGCGGCAACGTTCGCATCGAGGAGCTGATCGCCGGCTATTCGTCCGCCACCGGCAAGCGCGTCAGCTACGACAGCGCGGCCGCCAACGCTTCCAAGAACTCGGTCCCCTACGTGGGGCCGGACGACGGCATGCTGGTGCCGAACGCCGAGCTGGGCGACTTTGTCTCCGAATTGCTGGAGGGCGGCCAGCTCACGCTGGTCGGACACAGCGGCGCGAAGGTGCGCGTCGTAAGGCTGGATGACGCGGCCGGCTTCGCCAGGGTGGTCGAGGCTGGCGAACTTGCAGGTTTACCGGACACGGAGTGGGTCACCCTGGTCCGTACAGGCCTGCAGACCAGTCCGCGTGGTTACAGCCGCGCCCTGCAGCATTACATGCGCAGCGGCGTGCAGATCGGTATGGAAGATGACATGTTGATCGCCACAGGCCGGGTTGCTCAGGTGCGCAACCTGGAGAACCTGATCACGAAGCTGGAAAGCGCGGCCAGCGGCAGCGACGGCATGCAGGTGCGCAGCTACGACCTGCCCGCCAATGTCAAGTCCGCCGACGCCGCCAGGGTGATCGAAGAGCTGTTCGAGGAACCCACAGTCTCCGTGCAGGAACTCGAAGGCAAGTATACCGTTCGCAGCGACGCACGCCGCGACGTCCATGTATCTCTCGTGCCCGGTGCCAACCGCCTGCTGGTACGGGCCCGTGCGGCCGACCATGGGCTGGTGAAGTCAGCGCTCGACGCGCTGAAGTAAGCCGGCCTGGATTGCCAGGGCCCCGGGAAGCGGCCGGGGCCCTCTTTCGTTTCTTAGGCGGTTAACAAAATAGTCAGCGGAATCACTGATCGGACTTCGGGCCGGAGTGTGGGCAAGTCGTCAGTGTGTGCGCTTTGGCGCAAGTGTCGGCAACGTGTGCACAAATGCTGAACAATCCATCATTTACGAAATATGCTGGATTGTTTGAATTTAACATGTTGGCTTTTCCGAAACATATAAAGGGTGAAGTCTGACCGCAGCCAATGCCTGAAGTACTGATGCCCTGGAAGCCTCGATTCCAAGCTGGTTCCTGACTCGAGCACCGCTGAAACCCTTTCATTTTGGGAATTCTCTGGACTTCCCACCCCGCAAAGGCCGTTAATAAGGGCGGGGAGCGGACTTACGGGTCCTGACAGACCCGGCTCGGAGTTTACAGAATGTCATACGCGGCTCCCCGTTTCCTGACACTTCTGGCCACATTATCAGTCCTGGCCGCAGCGCAGCTTTCAGCTCAGCGGGACATGGTCAAACGGGAATTGCCCGAACTGTCTTCGCCGTTCGCAAACGATCGCGCCGAGGCTGTGGCACGCCTGGTTGCCGTTGAAGAAGACATTTCCGCCGACCTGCGCCTCACCTACCAGATCGCGGATTTGCAGGAGCGCCTGGGATTGCTCGAGATCGCGCGCCTGCGGGAGGACGCGGGCCTGCTGCAGCAGGGGGTCGAGGGACTCGGCCATGACGACGAACGTATGCGACTTGAGGCGCGGGAGTACTTGCTGGTTCTGCCCTTTGAGGAACTACAGCCGGAACTCGCGGACCTGACTGAACACCAGGTTGGCGCCTGGGAGCAGTTCTACTCCTTCCGCATACGCCGCGACATCAGCCTGGTGCTGCTGGAAGCCCACCTCATGCCCGGCAAGTACTTCGGCCAATTCGACCAGCTTCGAAAGCTGGACAACCGTCGGCTCGACCTGGAGTTGCTGAAGATCCTGGACGCAGACCCCGACTTCACCGAACCCCTGAACGCGGCATCCTACCAGATCATCGACCGCGACACCCCGGCCGTGCGGGCTTTCGAGCCCTCGTGGCGCAGGTTACAGGCTGCTGCGGGTGCGCTCGGGCCGGCCGTGGCATACCAGAACAAACTGGTGCTCGACCAGAGAGTCAGCACTGAGGTGGCCCGCTTCCCGCGCAGCGCCTTTCATGCGGCGTTGGAGGTGCTTGTGAGCGTGAGGGCGGCAGCAGCACGAGCGCTGGCCGGCAGCGAGCCGTCTCCGGAACTGGCTACCCTGCTCATGCTTCGCTACGCCGTGCTGCGGGAGCAGACCCCCACGCCCGAATTGCTGAGCATGGTGGATTTGGAAGTGATCCGTACGGAGATCGAGCTGACACTGGCCCGCCTTGGTGATGACACGCTGCTGCAGGCACGCATAGAACGCCTGCGTTCGCAGATTGATCGGGTGCAGGAAGTGCGCTCGAACGTAAACATGCGGGCGGGCTCTCGCCCCGACCTGATCGCCCAGAACGAAATCGCCCACCTGCTTCTGCGCGCGGGCGACCTGGAGGGCGCGGAGCAGGAGTGGGCCATGGCCGTTGCCAACACCCAGGAACTGATGCGGGAAGCCGAAGGCCGGAATCGCTCTTCATTGGCTTCATACCTGGCTGCGGTCTACTATAATCTAGCCTGCGCCCAGAGCCTGCAGTCCAAAGTGTCAAAGGCGCTGTCGAGCCTGAAAGAAGCGGTCACCCATGGCTACAAAGACTATGCCTGGATGCTTGACGACGGAGACCTGCACAACGTGCGCGTCACGGAAGGCTTCCGCGCATGGTTCATGGACTACGCGCCGCCCGCCGTTGCGGATCGGCTTGGTGATTCTCGCTAGTTTCACGCTGCTGTTCCCCGCCCTGCTGGACGCGCAGGATGACGACCTCGCCGCGCTCGACGCTCCGTTCGCGATGGAACGTGAATTGGCCGCGCTCGAAATGGATGACGCACGCCTGCTGGAACACTACCGCGGGCTCCTCGATGCGGGCGGTGGCGCTGTCCAACTGATCTCGGCCCTCGAGCGCATCCGCCTTGAACGCAGCGCGGATGACATCCGGCTGATCGTCAAGTACATCGGCGACCTCGATGACGGAGTCGCCGAAGCGGCCATGGAAGCCCTGCGAACCTTCGGGCGTGACGCGCTGCCTGCGGTGGAGGCTTTGCCTGCTTCCCAGGTTGACGCGCGCACGCGCAGAGAAGTGATTGAGCGGCTGTTGAAAGATCACGTCCATCGCTGCTGCATGCGCGATGAGGCAATCAACCCGTTCCACCTCGATTTCGACGACCGCTTCCTGGAGCTGTATTCGGTCAGCCAGGACGTGGACGAACTGATGTTCAGCTTACTCCGAGACTCCCTGCCCGACATCCGCGAAGACATCAACGGCAACCGTTACTACTACTATTGGGGCTACAACCCGAATCCCGAAAGCCCGTTCACGGAGTATGGCGGCCTGGCCGTGGCCGCGCTCGCCAGCCGGCATCCCGAACGCCTGATGAAGGAAGCGGGTGAACTGGCGGATGTCGAAAGTACTGATAACTACTACTACTGGGGCAATGCCAGCCGCTCTCCGGTCACGCTCGAGCTTGCCAACTTCTTCGCCCGCAGAGGGAAAACCGCGCTGGTAGACAAGATCATCAACGACATGGAGTCCGGTACGCGCTGGATGCAGCCCAACCAGACACTCGGCCTGCACGTGCGTGTGGCGGCCATTCAGCTCGTCGCGCTAGGTGAACACGAAGCAGCCTTGGAGCGCCTCACCGAGCAACTGAAGCAGGCCGGGTCCGCCCTCAGTTCCACTGTCTCTCAGGCTCACTACCTGCGGGCCCGCATCTTGATGCAGCTGAAAGAGGACGGCGCAGCCCTGCACGCCCTTGAAGAATCGATGGAGTCCTCAGACGCCGCAATGGTGATGGCGCTAGTGGATTCGCATTTCAAGCCCCTTGCAGAAGAGCGCCGCTACCAGGCAGTGCTGAACTATTGCCGGCTCGCCGCCAGGCGCCTCGATGAGTATCGGCGTCCGTACCAGCCCGCTCCTGTTAAAGAGGAGTGATCGCGGGTTGCCGGAATTCCTATTCGAACATCCATGGCTGCTGCTGGCTGCCGTACCGGCCTTAGCCCTGGTGGTATGGGTGCTGCGCGGAACCAGCACGCCGCTGCCCGGTCTGCGTCGCGCCATTGGGGGAGCGGGACTGGCCGCAGCGGCCTGCGCCCTTCTTCTTTGCGCGGCCGGCCTGTTCTGGCAGGTCCCCAGTGAACATCGTACGGTCTGGGTGCTGGTGGACCGTTCGCTGTCGGTCGGGAAGGGCGGCGAACGCAAACTTTCCACCGTGCTGCAGGACCTGTCAAACTCGCTGCCCCACGACGACTACGTCGGCGTCATCCTGTTCGACGAAAACGCCGAGATCCTGCTGAAACCAATCCCCGCCCACGATTTGCGTCCGGAGTACGAGCTGCCTGTCTGGGAGCCACACGACGAGACATACATCGGCCCGGCCCTGGAACTCGCATCGCAGCACACGGTGGCGGGGACCTCGCCGTTCGCCATACTGCTTAGCGACGGTTACGATTCAACCTCGCGCTACGGCGGTGACGTGGTACGCGAAGTGCGCGATTCGCGCGTGAAGCTTTTCACGTTGGCTGTGGACTCTGACCCTCTGCCGGAAACAGCCGTGGCCGATTTCGGCGCGCGCCTCGTCGGAAGCGACGAACAGGTGCTGGCAATCGACCTGGTGGTGTTCAGCACTGTTGAGCAGTTCGTGGTGCCGCAGGTCAAGCTGAACGGCGAACCGGCCGCGAACATCGAATGTGACAAGCTCGACGCGCGAGGTCGGCTAAGGGTCGGGGTGGGACGCAACCCGGTGCGAATGCGGCTGCGGCCCACAGAGCGCCTGCCCGCTTACGTTGTCGAGGTCTCGATCGCCGCCGAGCAGAACACGTACACGCGCAACGACTCTCTGAAGCTTTCCGTGCGTGGGCCGGGCGCATCGCGCATTCTGCTGCTGCACGGAGAGGACAGTGCCGAACCCGCCCTTGAGCGCGCCTTGCGCCGCGGCGGCCTGCACGTTACCACGGGCGGCCCGGAGTTGCTGCCCTCCGAGATTGTCGAGCTGTCAAAGTACCAGGTGCTCGTACTAGCCAACGTGCCGGCCACAGCCCTTAGCGGCGCACAGCAGTCCATGATCGAACGTTTCGTGCGCAATGGCGGAGGCCTGGCCATGATCGGCGGCCCACGCAGCTACGCACCCGGCGGCTACTACGAGACCACCGTCGAGAAGGTGCTGCCCGTGACCTGCGACGTGGTTGAGAAGGGCCGCAAGCAGATTCCCGCCCTGGTAGTGGCCTTGGACAAGAGCGGCTCCATGAGCGCGCAGGTGGGAAACTACACCAAGATGGACCTTGCCAACGAGGGCTGCGCGCGCTCGATCAGGCTGGTACCCCTCAGCAGCTATTTCGGCATGTTGGCCGTGGATACCAAGGGCGACTGGGTGGTGCCCCTGGCTCCCCTGAAGGACAAGGACGCCGCCGTAAACCTTGCGCGCGGCAACCAGGTCGGCGGCGGCGGCATTGACGTTGACGTAGCCATCCGGGAGGCAGTCGCGGCGCTGCGTGCCACCAAGGCCATAACAAAACACGTCGTGATCTTCGGCGACGGCGCCGACGTGGACCGCCAGGAGGGCATGCTGGAACTGGTCGAGAAAGTCCACCTAGAAGAGATGATCACCTTCAGCACCATCTGCCTCGGCCGCGGCAAAGACGAAGGCTTCCTGCGCAGCCTGGCCCAGCTCGGGGGCGGTCGCTACTTCCTGGTCACAGACGCCAACGATCTGCCTGCCGTGTTTTCGCGTGAGGCGGCGCTGTCCGCGGGCAATTTCATCCGCGAAGAAGAGTTCCGCCCGTGGCACGGGCTGCCGGGGTCGCTGACGGAGGGTGTCGATTTCGAGAAGGCGCCCGCGCCGCCGTTGCTCGGCTATGTGGCCGCCACAGCGCGTCCGGAAGCGCACGTCTGGCTGTGGGCAGACGAAGACAAAGAGCGCCCACTGTTGGCCACCTGGAACATCGAGCTGGGCAAGTCATTAGCCTTCACGAGTGACGCGCGCGACCGCTGGGCGGATCGCTGGCTGGCCTGGGATTCCTTCGATGAGCTTTGGCTGCGCTGGATCAAGCACCTTTTACCCGAGCCCGAGCGCATCGAAGGAGTCGAGTCCGAATGGTCCGTCAACCGCATCGGGCCTGTGCTCACGCTCAGTTTCTTCGACGAAGCGGGCAATCCGCGCGCACTCGACAACCCTATCGCTGAGCTGACCAACGCAGACGGCAGTTCCAGTCCAGGCGCGGTGCTGCCCGTCGGGTCGGGCAGCTATCGCGTGCAGTTCTCACGCAGCGGCTCAGGCGGTTACGCGGCGACGGTGCGCGAACGACCGGAGGGCGGGGAGGAACGACCGGCCGCGCGTGAACACCAGATCTTCGTCCCCCTTGATGAATTGATGGCGCGCCCGGCCGATGAGGCGGGCTTGCGTGCGATGGCCGAGTCTTCAGGCGGCCGCTTGATCGGCGGCCCGCGCGAAATCCTGGACGCTTCCGCCGAGGGCGGTTTTCGTGTGGTGTGGCCTTTCTCGGGACTGCTCTGGACGGCGGTAACGGGGCTGTTCCTGGGGATCGGCGCGCGGAGGTTCCCCAGCGTCTGGCGCAGGCGCGCGGTGGAGCAGCGTCGCCGCAAGGAGGAAGCCGACCGCGCGCTCACCGCCAGCGCTGCCTTCGAGCGCGTGCGCAAGCAGTTGGCGGAACGAAACAAGCCGGTCGTGCCCGTCCGTTCGAGCCACTACGCAACGCCGCCCGCAATCAATCCGCCGCCGCCGAAGCCACAGCCGGCACGGGAAAAGGCCGGGCCCTCTGCGGGCGCTGCCGACGGTGACTCGCTCTTGTCAGCCATGCGGAAGGTGCGTAAGCAGTTGGAAGACCGCCGGGAAGAGCCATGATGCGCAGGTTGCTTTACATTCCGTTGGCACTGCTGCTCGCTTCGTGCACCATCGGCAGCTCGACCACCGAACGCCCTGCCCTGAACGCCCCGGCGATCGAGCCTGACGGCGCATTCTGGGATGCAATCACTGTCGCGCGCCGCGGCGACGACGAGTCTTTTCTGTACGTGCTGAGCCCGCAGATGGTCTATCGCGCCCTCTACCCGGAAGCCAGGCTACGTGAGGTAAGCAGCCAGCAGGAATTCGACACGCAGCGCCAGGAACTGCAGCTCGAGCTGGACAAACACCCGGACGTGGTTCGGCAGTTCGCCGCGCGCTATATGGACGAGCTGTCCAAGATGATCCACGATCGCTTCATTGAGGTCGGCAAGCCCAGCTACACCATTCAGTACAAGGATTCCTGGGACCGCGCAGATGGTCCCAACCAGGCCAAGGTTGTCGTCACCATCTACCCCAAGGGACCACTCCCCCAGGACTTCGAGCCGGAAACGCTCGTGGTCAGCTTCGTCCAGGACGGCCGCCGCTGGCTGATCAACGGTTTCGACAACGACCGGCTGAAAGGCGCGTTTGTGCGCTGAGCCGTCCCGGGTCGAACGCGCCTTGAGCGGCTGACCACCAATGAACAAGCCCGGCTGACAATGCGCGGGAATTGGTGGGTGGAATCTGTTTTTAACGTTGGCTGAACCGGCGTTGACGAAATCGCCGACCGCTCGCCTGGTCGCCTAGAACGTCGCCTTCCCCATCACCCGCACAGGCTGGATCGCGATGTTGCACACTACTCCAAGTGCGGCAAATCCCGACAGCAGGCTGGATCCGCCATAACTTACCAGCGGGAGCGTGATTCCGGTCACCGGCAGCATGCCGCTCACTACGCCGATGTTTATCGAAGCCTGCGCGAAGAACATCGCCGCAACTCCGATCACAACCAGGCGGGAGAATGGATCTCGCGTCCTGTCTGCCACGCGCAGGATACGAGTCACCATGAAGAACAGCACCGCCACGAAGGCGCATACGCCCAGCAGCCCGGTCTCCTGGGCGATCACCGCAAAGATGAAGTCGTTGTGGCGCTCGGGCAGAAACGCCAGCTGGCTCTGCGTCCCCATGCCGAAACCTTCGCCACTCAGGCCGCCACTGCCGATAGCCGTCATGGACTGCAGGATCTGGTAGCCGTCGCCCGTGCGGTCCGCCACCTCGCCGCTCAGGCCGCTGAGGTAGACCTCGATCCGCTTCATCTGGTGCTCTTTGAGCACGTCGAACACGAACGCGGCGGGTATGATCGAAAGCCCCACCATCGCCATGGAGCCCAGGTACACGCGGTTGCCGCCCGCCACCCAGATCATCGCCGCAACCACCGGAATGAACACCATGGCGGTGCCCAGGTCCGGCTGCATCATGATCGGAAGCAGGAAGGCTCCAGCGATCACGAGGCAGGCCAGAAATGCGCGCAGGCTGTCGATACTCTTGTGATAGCGAAGGTAACCGGCCAACGCTACCACCAGAAGCGGCTTGCACATCTCCGAAGGTTGCAGGCCGAACGAACCAATCATGATCCAGCTCTTGGCGCCGTTTACCGTGCGCCCGAACACAAGCACCGAGCCAAGCAGGGCCACGCCCAGCACCAGCCACGCGTACCAGTGAGTGGACAACCAGCGGGGAGGGAGGAGGGCGATAAACAGCATCAGCACGAAGCCGACGATCACAAATCCGAACTGCCGGTAAGGGGCACCGCCGGCGCGCGACATGCCCTCAGCCACCATCTCGAAGTCCGTGGTGGCGGAATAGATGAAGGCGATGCCGCAAGCGCACAGCAGCAACGCGGGAATCACCACGCCCATGGGCAGCGCGCGCAGCAGGGATGCTTTCTGTTTTACCTTGCCGGCAATGCGCACGCTCGTCCTCAGCGGTCTATCGTCACCGACGGCGGCAAACTTGAGCGGGCGGAACCCCGCCGCTTGTTATTGCGCTGACATTCACGTTAAATCACCTCATCAGATCGGAGCTTGCGGCATGCCGCGCATCCAGGACGCGAACTTCCAGCAGTACCTGAAGGAAATCCGCGAGACGCCGCTGCTTACGGCCGCCGAGGAGCTCGAGCTTGCTCGGCGCATCCAGCAGGGCGACAAGGATGCGCGCGAGCGCATGATAAAGGCCAACCTGCGGCTGGTGGTCAGCGTCGCCAAGGAGTTCTTGAACCGCGGCCTGCCGTTTATGGACCTGATCGCCGAGGGCAACATCGGCCTGATGCGCGGGATCGAGAAGTTTGATCCCGACCAGGGCAACCGCTTCAGCACCTACGGCGTGCACTGGATCAAGCAGTCGATCCGGCGCGCGCTGGTGAACTCCAGTAAGACCGTGCGCATCCCCAGCTATATGGTCGAACTGATCAGCCAGTTCAAACAGAAGTCCGCCGAGCTGTCCGCGCGCAACGGCGGCAAGCCCACGGATACCCGCGTGATCGCCAAGGAGATCGGGCTCAGCGACGAACAACTCGACATGATGCGCGCAGCCCTGAACTCAACAACCCAGTCCACGGACTTTCGCGGCGCCGATGGTGAAGCGAGCCTGACGGACATCATTGCCGACCACAACAGCCCAGACCCAGCCGAACAGGCGATGACCGCCAACGAGATCCTGATGCTTGAGGAGATACTCGACGCCATCAGTGAGCGCGAAGCCAAGATCCTGCGCATGCGCTATGGCATGGGAGTAGACCACCCCATGACCCTCTCTGAAATCGGCGACGCTCTGGGCCTCACGCGCGAGCGCATCCGGCAGATTGAAAACAACGCTCTGCGGACCCTGCACGACATCATCAGCCGCAAACGCGGCTATGTGGATGAAGGATAAGGCGGGTATCAGGCACGAGCCCGGTCCACACAGTCTGCAATCCGCCCGGACCAGTACCCCCGGCCGACTGCGGCCTGCCGCCTGTAACCTAACACCTACCCCCTGAAACCTGTACACTGTACCCATGCCAGAACAGGCCATTCTCGACCTTCCTGTCATTGAGTTCGAGCCCTACCGCGACTCGCCAGGACGCCTGCACGCCCGCTGCATAGAGTTGTACGGTCTGGCAGGCTTTCGGCCGCACGCCGACGCGATCTTTCACCTCGCGGCCAGCCTTTGGCGCTACCGTGACGATCAAAGCCTTAAACAGGTAGCGGGCCTGGCGGCGTTCTTCTTGATCGCGTTGTCTGCACATGTTGCCGCGCGCCGTCGAGTAGCGGCGGTGCGCGCTTCCATGGAGGGGCACGATCCCGCGCTCCTGCGCTCACGGCTGCTGGAAGCTGATGACGAGCTGGCCGCCGCGCAGGATCACCTGGATGATGTCTCTGCCCTGCTCATCGACTTTGTTGCCGACATGCTGGAAATGCAGTCCCATGACGCGCCGGGCGCACGCGAGCGCTTGAGAACCAATCTTGGCGTCATGGGAGAACATGGTTGGACCGACCGCCTGGAACGGCTGGCGCAGGGTCTCAGCCGGATCGATGACACGCGCATCGACTGGTCGGCGCCGCTCGCGGAGGTCATGGAAGATCTGGAAGCGCTCAAGCTGCCCGGGCAGTCCAATGGCAACGGCAACGGCCACAGAGCTGCCATCGACGGAGGCGTGCTGGAACGCCTGCAGTCGGAGCTTGAGCAGTACCGATCACTCGCCGGGCGCGCCAGCACACGACTGCAACAGGTGGACGACGAACGGCACGAACTCGAGGAGTTGCTCGATAACACGCAGCAGGTGTTCAGCGGCCGCTCCCAAGCCCTGGAGGAAGCGCGCCATGTCCTCGACGTGACGCTGGCCGAGGTGCGCGCGCGAATGGAGCGCATGGAGCAGGGCCGCGGCGCGGAACTCGTCGATGCCCATCGACAGATTGCAGCCCTGCAGGCGGAACGCGACCGTCTGGCGGAAGAGCTGCTGGCGGCGCTGGAGACATCCACCGAAACCGAGAGTTCGCAGGAAGAACTGATCGAGCAGCTGGAAAGCGCATCGAGCGACCGCAACGAAGCTGCCCAGGCTCTCAGCGCGCTTTCACGCCGGCTCGAAGAGGTGCAGGAGGACGCTCTTGCGGCGGCAAGTGAAGGTGCCGCCATGCAGGCCCGCGTGGCAGAACTTGAGGACTTGTTGAATGACATGCGCGACGAGCTGTCGCGCAGCGAAGAGCGCGTCCGTCAGGCAGAGGCGAACATCAAAGCCCTGGAGAGCAGCGCCGGGCGTAACAGCGAGTTTGAAGCAATCCTGACCGAGTCGGAAGAACGCCTGTCAGTCACGGAAGAGGAACTGGCCGACGCGCAACTGCGGGTTGACCAGCTCAGCGGACAGATCGAGGACAAAGACTACGAGCTGAAGCGCGCGCAGGACCGCTTCGAGGCGCAGAAGAAAACCATCGACTCGATCTCCAGCCA
Source organism: Planctomycetota bacterium (assembly GCA_020638635.1). Lineage (GTDB taxonomy): Bacteria > Planctomycetota > UBA8742 > UBA2392 > UBA2392 > JACKID01. Next base: position 101,795 of record JACKIE010000002.1, on the reverse strand, counting down.
GTTAGCGGAAGCGGAGACCCTGGCCGATGAGCAGGATGCCCGCATCGTAGCCCTGGAGCGTGAGAATGAGCGCTTGCGCCGCGACCTGAGCCACGCCCAGAGCAAAATGTTGGATGCCAAGGGCGATGTGGACGAAGCCCGTGACGCCGCAGAGAACGCCCGTGTCGAGCTGCAGCGCCTTAAAACCCAACTGGAAGAGCAACGCAACAAGACTTCGACGATTTCCAGCGAGAGCCTGCAGTTGCGTTCCAGTCTGCGCGACCGGGACGAAGAAGCAGCGGGGCTGCGGGCTGAACTGCTCGAGGCCCAGCAGCGCGCCCGAAAAGCGGAAAAGCTGGCTGACGACGCCGCGCGCCGCGCCCGGGACATCGATGACGAAGCCTCCGGACTACGCGAGGCAGTCGCTGCCGCAAGCGCGGACGTGGATCGCCTGCACGCCGAGCTGAAGGCCGCGCGGGATGAAGCCGCGGCCCGCCGCAGCGAGGCGGAAGGGCTGGGCCGAGAAGGCAACTCACGGCTGGCCGAGCTGGAGAGGCTGCGCGCGGAGTTCGAGGCATATCGAGGGTCCGCGGAAACGGGCGGCACCCGCAAGGCGGAGCACCGGGCCCGCATCGTCGAACTGGAACAGGCGCTGGCTGAGCAGCGCGAGGAAAAGAACGCCCAGCGCGAACTGGCCGAGGAACGTCGCCACAAACTGGAAGAACGCCTGCAGCTGGCCCAGACACGCGCTGCCAACGCTGACCTGGAGCGACAGACACTGCAGGAAACCCTGGAGCAACTGGAGAACGCCCGCCGGGCCGAGCGCGTCGAGTTGCACGCCCTGGTCGAGAGGGAACGCAGCAACCTCCGCAGTGACGAAACCGCGCTTCAAGAGACAAAAACCGAGGCCGAGAACTTGCGCCAGAAGTTGAACGACAGCGAAGCCTACCTGATCAAGCGCCAGCGCGAGTTCGAGCGCATGGAGAACCAGCTGCGCAGCCTGCTGGATGAGATCCGCGCCGTGGCCGACCTCCGCGGCGAGTACGAAAGCAGCGCGCCAGGCAAGACGCGCGACGAAATCGCGTCGCAGATCGGGCGGCGCATCGATGCGCTGTTCGCGTCGGCCGGCAAGCCTGTACGCGCCGACCGCCGCACCGAAAAGCTGGTCATCCTCACGGTGAAGAAGTCAGAAGAGGAACTTGCCGCGGAGGCAGGCAAGCCCTTCGTCGCTACAAATAAGCGGGCCGATCGTAACGACCCGAAGCCTTCCGAATCCTGAGCACGCTAGGCACAATCAGGCCGGTTTCGACGACGCGAGGCGCGCTTGGCTCTGCTCGATAACATCCCAGGCTGGAAGGTCTTCTCGGCCGGCATCGGCCTTGCCGCGCTCGCGCTGGTGGGCTATTTCGCCTGGGTGTGGTTCGTGAAAGGTCCCGATGACCTGAAGGAACTGCAGAACCAGGCCGCCGAGCACGCCCTGGACCAGGTAGCCGAGGAGTACCGCAAGCAAGTGCTGGACCGGGGTGAGATCCGGCTGATCGTGATGCCGGTGCGGAGCGACACCAGCAACGGCCAGATCCGCGACATGCTTATCAAGCGGCTGAATGCGGTGGAAGGCGTGAAGGCCGACGTGCCGCGCAACCCAACGCTTGAGGAACGTGCGAGCGGGGTGATCCGCTCCCTGCTTGATAAAGACGAGACGCCCCCCGACCCCGCCGCGGTCTTTGAGGATGCAGCGGAAGCCGACGAGGTGCTGTCCGTTAAGGTCGAAAAGCTGTGGTCCGGCGCCGACAGCGGTATCTGCACGCTTGAAGTGATCCGCATCGTCGGCAAACAGAAAGAAGAAGGGCGTGAAGCCCGCATCGAGGCCGCGGTGTACTACAAGGGACTCAGCGGAAGCGCGCGCCCGGGCGATGAGCCGGACGACAGCGGCCCGGGCTTCGGCTCGGCGCTGCTGGGCTTCCTGTGGCGGCTGGTGGTGGTGCTGGCGGCCACGGCGATCATGCCGTTCCTGAGCTGGCCCGCGGCCAAGGCCGCGTTCCGGCAGGACAGCAACGCCATGAACGCGGGGCTGCTGTTCGTGCTGACAGCGCTGGACCTGCTGGTGCTGTTCGCGCTGGTGGCATTCGAGTTCTCGACCACGGCCATCGTGTGCGCGGTGCTGCTGCTGCCGGTTGCCCTGATCTGGAACCTGCGCATGCTGAACTTCATCGAAGAGCGCTAAGCGACTTGCTCGCGCTGCGCGCTGATTTTGAGTATTCACGCGAAGAAACGAAGAAGTGAAGAGCTTTCCGCAACCCGGACGCCTGGAGCAACTTCGGATCGTCTGTACCGACTGCTCGGTCGATAGCCCCCGGTGGTCAGCGGCGAGCACAGCGACGCACTAACAAGCCGGAGGCCTCCCTTCAGCTCACCGCTGCCGACTCGTCCTTCGCTCCTTGGTTCCTTCGCGTAAGCCTGACCGCGAGCGCGCAGCGCAAGGGGGCCATACAAATGCAAAGCGCGCGGGCCGTGGCCCGCGCGCTTTCTGGTCTGGTGCGGTTTAGAAGAAGTAGGCCGCGCCGAAGCTGATGGTCCAGGTGACGGGGATTTCGCCCTGGCTCCAGAGCGCGGCGCCGTTGTACTCGGCGGCAAAGAAATTCAGGCGCACGGGCATGCTCGCAACCAGCGACATGTGGAAGCGCCAATTGTTGATCAGGCTGCCGGAGCGCGAAATGAATATGGGTGTCAGGTTGATGTCGGTACCCAGGTTGAGCTGGTATGCCGGAATGAAATTCTGGCGGCGGACGGCGATACCGTCGAAGTCGTTCACCCCGTCGCCGTTCACGTCCTGCGACTCCTGGTAGAAGCCGATGTCGAAGTTGTCGTTCAGCACGTCCTGGCCGAACGTGGGGCTGGCCGGGTTCGGGTCAACCAGCGCGCCGTCAATGTCCATGCGATAGTTCGCCTCGAAGAACAGGAACGGCGAAATCGACAGCAGGTCTTCGGCGCCGGGGATGCCGATCGGGAAGTCAGCCATCAGACCGATATCCAGGCCGATGCTGGCAAGCCCGTTGAGGTCGCTGAAACTACCGAACATCATGCCGACCTTGGGGCCGAGGATCATGCTGAGGCCCCAGTTGTCGCGGGTGCGGCGACCGTCCGTTTCGATGAATTCGCTGTCATAGAAGTTGATGGTGAAGTCGAACCCGCCGTACATCAGGGTCACGTTTTCACTGATCGCCTCGTAGGCGTCGTTGTCCGCCTTCAGCGTTGCGCCGGTGCCGATCGACATCGAGTAGATCTCGATGCCGAAGTCGGTTCCGATCACCGAGTTGTCAGAGCCGATCTGGAAGTCGATGTCGGCGCCAAAGATGTTGCGCGTCATGTTCTGCGCGTTCCGGGGCCGGAACACCGCCTCCAGGGCGCCGTCCACGCTGCGCGATCGCAGGCTCTCACGGCGGAAGCTGGAGGCGAGCGCGCCTCCGTAGCCAAGCCCGATGCCGAAGCCGCCGGTGGAATACTTGCCTTCGTGTGTGTTCATGTTCATGACCTGCGGGAAGCGCTGGGCCTCCAGGGTCGAGGCGAAAAGCACCACGGCAGATATGAGGAACAGGGTGAGCCCGATTCGGCGCATTACATACGCTCCTGCGGATCACGTTACAGGCAACCGCCCGCATGGACGGGTTGTCGTTATGCCTGGACGCTGACTTCGGGGGGTTGAGGAAGATTCAAGCGGCTCAAGCGCCCGGTGTCAACGGACTATTTGCCCGGGCGGAAAAGCCTGAACGGGCATGACTTATACATGACGGGAAAGGGGCACCCGAAGGCGCCCCTCTTTGACCCAAGCAAAAACCGATCGTTGTTACTCAGCCAGCTTCTCGGCGTACTTCTCGATCAATTTCTTTTCCTCGTCGGTTCCGGCAGGCAGGCCATCGATCACCTTGGTCATGCCCTTGAGTGTCTTCTCGCCGTCTTCGATCGCCTTGATGGCCTCCTTGTACTCTTCTTCGCCGAGCATGTCCTTCATGCCCTCAACCATCTTGCGCTGTTCCGCGATCATCTCGGCCTGTTCAGCCATCGACGGACCCATGTTGACCTTGACGTTCAAAACCATGATGCGGACCGCCTTGCGCAGCCAGTCCTCGGCCTTCAGACCGTTCTTGTCCGCCCAGGCCTTGTAGATTTCGCTTTTCACGGCGTGATCGAAGGCTTCCTTGATGTTCTTGTCCTTCAGCTCTTCGAACTTTTCGTCTTTTTCCATCGCCTCGTCGAACGAGTCGTTGTGCTTCAGGAAGCTCTGGATGTCTTCGTCAGTGACCTTGACCGAATCCACAACCTTATCGACGTCCTTGAAAACCTTCTCGAAATCCGCGACCGGGTCTTCTTCCTTCTCCTCGCCTTCTTCGCCTTCTTCGCCCTCTTTGCCCTCTTCGGCCTTTTCATCGGCCTTCTTTTCCGCGGCCGGCTTCTCGCCCTCAGCGCCCTTTTCCTGGGCCTGAAGCGTCGCAACGGACGCGCTGAGGCAGATCATCGCCAATACCGCCAACATCATCTTCCCGAGCTTCATCAAAATGCTCCTGAACAGTTGTCCCTTCCAGGACATGGACCCCAACGCCAGCAGACTAGCAAGCACGTCACTGCGCGACAATAGGTAATATTTTCTACCACGTCTATTCGTACTATTTGCTTAATTACTTGCTCATAGCGCACTCAGCAGCGGGCTTTGAATCGGCAAGCAACATCTGTCCGCCCGTTTCCTTGCATCCCCGTTCGTGATTCACTAAACAGGCAAGTCCCCGCTGTACGCCTATGTCTGACGACCGCACCAGTTCGAGGCTGATGGGCCTCCGCGACTACAAGCAGCTCGCGGAGCAGGACCAGTCCGTAGTCTGGCACCCCTACACCCAGATGCAGGAGTATGCCCAGACCGAGCCGATCATCATCGAGCGCGGCGAAGGCCCCTACCTATATGACATCCGCCGTCGTCGCTTTCTGGACGCTTACGGCAGCATGTGGTGCAACGTCTGGGGTCACAACCATCCAGAACTGGTCAAGGCCATCCAACAGCAGGCCGGCCAGCTTTGCCATGCAAGCCTCTTCTCGGTAAGCCACGTGCCCGCCATCGACTTCGCAAACATGCTGGTCGATGCGATCAAGCAGGACTTCCGTTTCGCCGACGAACCGCCCACACTCAGCCACGTCTTCTACAGCGACAACGGCAGCACGGCCGTCGAGGTCGCCATGAAGATGGCGCTGCAGTACCAGAATCAGAAAGGCAAGATCAGCCGCACGCAGTTCCTGACATTCCACGAGGGCTACCACGGCGACACCTTCGGCGCCATGAGCGCGAGCAGCATCGAGGTGTTCCGCCAGAAATTTTCGCCTTCGCTCTTCAACTGCCACCATGCCAACTACCCCATGCAGGTGGACCCCGACGAGCACGAGAGCACCCGGCATGTCGAGATGCAGCTTGAGGCGCTGATCGCGGGACGCAACGACAAGATCGCGGCCGTGCTGATCGAGCCGGTGATCCAGGGCGCCAGCGGGATGCGCCCGCTGGCTGAGGACTACCTTGGCAAGATCAAGAAGTACTGCCGGGAGTACGACATCCTGCTGATCACCGACGAGGTGTTCACCGGCTTCTGCCGCACCGGGCCGCTGATTGCCAGCAGCACGGAACTGGTTGAGCCCGACATCATCTGCCTGGGCAAGGGCATCACGGGCGGCACCCTGCCTTTGGCGGTCACGGTGGCGAACGACCGGGTTTTCGACGCCTTCAAGGGCGAGTGGTCCGAGATGCGCCAGTTTTTGCACGGCCACACCTACAGCGGAAACCCGATCGCCTGCGCTGTCGCCATCCGCAACCTCGAGATGATCTTCGAGGAGAAGCTGAAGGAAAACGTGAAGTCGCGCGCCCGCGAGCTGAACTACGCCCTGCGCCGCGCGATCGGCAGCCATGAGCGGGTCGGCCAGATCCGCCAGAGGGGCTTGGCGGTGGGCATCCCCATCAAGGACGCGAAGGGCAACGAAGACATCGGCTACGAGTCGCGGGACGACGCGATGAAGGTGTGCGCCCACGCGATCGACCGCTCGCGCGTGCTGCTGCGTCCGCTGGGCAACGTGATCACCATCGTGCCGCCCCTGAACATCGAGTCGGAACAGATTGAAGAAATCGTCACCGCCATCGCGCGCGCGTTGGAAGTCCTGGAAGCGGGTAAGAAATAGCCGATCGCCTGCAAACCCGCCCTGCCGGCCGGTTCCCATCGTTACAAAATCAGGTGTGCCAAGATTCTTGCCGCGCTTGCCGGGGCGTGTTACTGATATTTACCGCTCATGAAATCCTCAGACCCAGACCCTTACTCTAGTTGGGGCGCCCAAGCGCCCCGGCAGCAGGCCACTAGTGAGACGCGGCAACCCCAACCCGGGGTGCTGCGTCTTTTGCATGGCGGACGGGGCGAGCACGCGCAATCACGAATCGTTCGATTGCGGATGCGCAATGGTTTGGGAAAGAAAGCCTTCGCATCTTTTCACGATCCGCGAAGTGTGCTGTACACTGGAAGGCAGATTCGGGTGTCGAGTGGGCGCCCAGACCCCTTCCGGAGCCAATTCATGAAGCGCGCTGTCTCCCGTGGTTTCACCCTGGTCGAGCTGATGGTGGTGATCGCCATCATCGGCCTACTCGCCAGCGTGCTGGCCACTTCCGTCGTCTCCAAGATGAAGCAGGCCAGCCACGACCTCGACAAGAAGGTACTCCTGGATCTCTACAACGCGCTGCAGATGCAGACGCAGGAAGACAAGCAGAAGGTCAAGTTGATCCGAGGGCCCATCGCGGAAAAGCGCGGGCGCGAGTTCTGGGAAGCCTGCTTCCAGCACAAGCTGCTGGACGCCCAGATGCTCCCCAAAATGATCGCCAAGTCCGGCCAGGACCTGGAGATGGACCGCCGCAGCCTCGACAACCCCGAGATGTTCGTGCTTGACCCACTCGGCTGCAGCTGGACCGGACCGCAGGGTAACGAGTGCATGATCCTGATGTCCCTGCGCGGCAAAAACCGCCGCGTGGTCATCTGCGCCAACGAACGAAACTGGCTCAATCACGAAGACGAAGTGCTTACCATCTGGTCCGACGGCGAGATCGCTGAGTACATCGACCGCGAGATGCTGGCCGGCTGGGGTTACGAAATCAGCGAAGAGCAGTGGCTGCAACCCGGTGCCGAGCTCTTCGGCAAGACCGCGCCCTTCGACGGCGTGTTTGACTGATCGTTGCCGGGGCGTTTCCCCGGCATTGCGGCACGGCCGAAGCGCACCGGCTTCGGAGTCGGCCGGGGAAGGAGGAACTGCGATGTAGCAATGCCTGCGGGCCATGGGTCCCTGCGCCGCAAGGCCGCACGGGGCTTCCGCGGGCGCGCTCCACTCGGTTCTAACAATAGAGGTATCCGACACTGATCGAGTCTCTGCAGCGGACTGCCCCTGTCATGCCAGCGCGCCGACAGGTACAGCAGCCGCTGCGGAGACCGGTCCTTTCACGGCAAGTGTGATGCGCTGGATTAGCCCAACACAGCCGGTTGGATGCTCCGGATACTGGAACAGGGCACGGGTCACTGGACCCAAGACACGCCACTCGACACTTGTACTGTGTCACGGACAGAACTAGACTTCCCCTATCCCCCTGAGATACACCCGACGTTCGCGCGTTTGGGGGCCGGACGCCACCCCTGCGTATACCCTGTTGAAGAGGTAGTGATGCGCCATTTCGCCTTGTTGCTGTCCCTGCTTGCGACCGTGCTGGCCACGTCCTGCAGCAGCTACGCCAACACACTTGACGGCGACGTGCAGGTTCCGCAGTCCAACGGCCCCAACCCGCAGAATCTGCCGAACCCGAATACGGTACCCAAGCCGACCCCACCGGGCGGCTACACCGTCAGCCCGACTCCCGTGGTCATCCAGGAAGTCCTGGTTGACCCGTCGGGGCCGAACGCCGGCAACCAGTTCCTCGAGTTGTTCAACTCCAGCACCTCGCCCGTGGACATCGGCGGCTGGATCGTGACCGACGGGTTCAGCTCACACACCTTCGGCTACGGCTTCCAGCTTGCGGCCGGCCAGTGCGTGGTGTTGCATCTCGGCGCTTTCGGCACCGACAACAACGCTGAGCAGTTCGTGCCCAGCTTTGCCGAGCTGCAGGCGACAGGCTCCATGGCGCTGCTGCGCAGCGGCGTTGACCTGGTGGATTTCGTTGAGTGGGGAGCGGCCAACCAGAACTATGAGGGCACGGCCGACCAAATCGCCGAATGGACCGCCGGCGACTTCGTGGTGCCTCCCGCGGAGGGCCTGAGCCTCAACTACAACGGCACAGCCAACAACAGCACCGCCTGGATCATGGCAAACGCCAGCCCCGGCCAGTAACTCGAATTTTTTGATGAAATCGGCGCGGCCTGAGCTGCGCCGATTGTTTGTTGCTTAAGCTTCTTGCCGTTTCCAGCCTGCAATCGCATCGGTTGCCCGGTGCCAATCAACTGTCGCCTCGCTCCAACATTCACCAAAGATCGTGCGCTTGCACATCCGAAAGAAAGCTCATGCCGCGACTGTCGCGGGGATGGGGCATCACGCCGTGCACAACAACCTGCGCAACGCATACCTGCTCAACATCCTGGCCCTGGTTGGTCTCGGCGTGGTGATGGTGTTCAGCAGCAGCGCGATCCGTGTGGTTCCGGGCGCTGAAGTTGACCCCTTCGTGTTCATCAAGCGCCACCTGCTGTTCGTGGGTCTCGGCCTGGGAGCCATGGCGGTGGCGGCGCGCGTTGACTACGGCATGTGGCAGCGTTTCGCCAAGCCGATTTACCTGCTGGGCCTGGCCCTGCTTGTGCTGACGCTGATTCCCGGCATCGGCACAGAGTTCAACGGCGCTCGGCGCTGGTTGCGCTTCGGCGGCGTGGGCATCCAGCCTTCCGACTTCGCCAAGCTGGCACTGCTCGTGGCCGCCGCGGCCTACGCGGTGGTTCGCCGCTCCGAGTTGGGTTCAATTCGACGGGGATTCCTGCCCGCATGCATGTTTGTGGGCATCTACGTTGTGCTGACCATGGCCCAGCCCGATTTCGGCACCAGTCTGTTCCTGGCGGCCAGCAGCTTCGTCGTGCTGATCGCCGGCGGACTGCGGGTCCGCCACCTGGCCTTTGCCGCGCTGATCGTGCTGCCGTTCGCCAGCGTGGTAATGTACGCCAAGTTCGACCACATCCAGAGCCGCGTGATGACCTTCCTGGATCCCGCCAGCGACCCGCGCGGAAAGGGCCACCAGGTCAAGCAATCGCTGATCGCGATCGGCAGCGGCGGCATGGAAGGCCAGGGCCTCGGCAACAGCATGCAGAAGTTGTACTACCTGCCTGAGCAGGAAACCGATTTCATCTTCGCCGTGCTGGCCGAAGAAACCGGCTTCGTCGGCTCGGCTCTCACGCTGGCGCTGTTTGCCTCCCTGATGCTGCTGGGAGCGAAGATCGCCCGCCGCGCACGCGACCGTTTCGGCAGCCTTGTGGCCATCGGCGTCACGGCCGCGATTGGCCTGCAGGCCGCAATCAACATCGCGGTGGTCACCGCCAGCGTGCCGACCAAAGGTATCGGTCTGCCGTTCATCAGCTTCGGCGGCAGCAGTTGCTTTTTCTATCTCTGCGGCGCAGGCCTCGTGCTCAGTGTCGCGGGCAGGTGCGTCAGCGAGAAAGAGGCACTCGCCTTGGCGCAGCAGGAGACGGCCGGCGAACGCCAGCCGGAAAGCGCCCGGCGCAGCGCACGCGCGCGGCGACTGGTCGCCTCAAGTTGATTTACCTTTCCCGGGGGTGTCGCTGCGGTAGCGATTTGTTCGAAGGCCGTTGCGAACTTCCGTAGTCGGGCGCCTGCGGGTGCACCATGGATGGTCCGTCCGTGCACCCGCAGGGCCGAACAGGAACCAAGTCATGATCTCTCCTAAAATCGCCATTGCCGGCGGAGGCACTGGCGGCCACCTTGCGCCTGCCATTGCCCTGGCTGAAGAATTGGTGGAACGTTACGGCAAGGACAGCGTGCACCTGCTTTCCGGCGGCAATGACCTGGAGCGCAGCATGCTCGGCAACGCCGGTTTCGACTTCACCTGCCTGCCCGTCAGCCGGCCCCGCGCCGGTCTGCGCAGCAAAGCAACCACAGTGATCACCACCGCAATTGCCGTTCCGGCCGCGCGCAAGGCGCTCAAGAACTTCCGCGCCAACGCGCTGGTTTGTGTCGGCGGGTACGCCGCCCTGCCAGGCGCCATGGCCGCCAGCCTGTTACGCCTTCCGGTGTTCTCGCTTGAGGCCAATGCGGTGCCCGGCAAGGTCACCCGCACGATTGCGCGTTTTGCGCGGGTGTGCTTCGCCCACATGCCCCTGACCCGCAACCTGGACTGCCGCGTGGAAGTGGTCGGCAACCCGCTGCGCAAGGCCTTCCTGAAGCCTGCCGCCAGGGCCGACGCCAAGCGCGCCCTGGGGCTGGACTCGCGCCTTCCCACGCTGCTTGTGATCGGCGGCAGCCAGGGCGCCGGCTCGCTGAACGACGCAATCATCAGCGCCGCTGCCGAACTGGAAAGCCTGCGTGGCCGTTTCCAGGTGCTGCACATCACTGGTTCCGCAGATCGGGAACGCGCCGAACGCGCCTGGCGCGCCCTTGGCATTCACTTCCGGGTAACGGCCTTCACCCACAACGCCGCCATCTGGTTCGCCGCCACGGATGTCGCACTGACTCGCTCCGGCGCCGGCACGATCAGCGAGTTGCTGGCCATGGGCGTACCGCTGCTGATGGTTCCCTATCCCCACGCCGCGGACGACCACCAGCGTTCCAATGCGCTGTGGGTGGCGAGCGCTAACGCCGGCGTGGTGCTGCCTGAGGCGGAACTTTCCCCGGCGCGCCTGCGCGAGCTGCTGGACGTCTACCTGCTCGGTGACCTGGCTCGTTCCCGCGCCTCAGAAGCCGCACTGCACCTCGCCACGCCCGACGCAACCTGCGTGATTCTGGACCGCATTCTCGACGAAATTGGCCTCAGCGCCGCACCCTCCGATGCCGATTCAGAAGCACGCGCTGCTGCGTGATTCGCGCGGGGAGGCTTAATCGTGAAGCTTTCACAGCTCAAGTACGTCCACTTCGTCGGCATGGGTGGCGCGGGCGTTTCCGGCCTGGCGCGCATTGCGCTGCAGGCCGGCGCATGCGTTTCCGGCTCCGATTTGGCTGACAACCCGACGCTGCGGGCCCTCGAGGCCTCTGGGGCCACCACTTGTGTTGGACACCACCGCGACCAGGTCCCCGGCGACTGTCAGTTGGTCGTAGTCTCGGCCGCAATCCGCAAAGACAACCCCGAGTTCCGCGAGGCCGAGCGCCGAGGCATCCGCGTGATGAAATACGCCGAAGCCCTGGGCGAGTTCACGCGCGGCCACACCAACCTTTGCGTGGCCGGCACCCACGGCAAGACCACCACCACGGCGATGCTGGCGCAACTTCTGCTGGCCGCGGGCAAGGACCCGGGGTACCTGGTTGGCGGCGAACCCGCTGGTCTGCCGGCTGCAAGCGCCGCCGGCACCGGTGTCAACTTCGTGATCGAAAGTTGCGAGTACGACCGCAGTTTCATGCGCCTTTATCCCGGCGTGATCGTGCTGAACAACATCGAGCTCGACCACATGGACGTTTACGGCAACATCAAGGGAGTCACCGAGGGGTTTCTCGAGTTCGCCCGCAAACTTCCCGAACATGGCACGTTGTTTTTCAACGCAGACGACGACCGCTGCTGTGAAGTCGCACGCAAGGCGGGGTGTAACGCCGTTGGATTCGGGGAATCCGCAGGCGCTGTCTGGCGTCTGCACAACCTGGATGCAACCAGCGGATTTGCGACTGCCGACATCACCTGCCGTGGTATGCAGGTCGGGCGCTTGAAACTGCAGGTGCCCGGACGCGTAAACGCCATGAACGCGCTTGGCGCCCTGGCGGCAGCCAACTGGGCGGGCGTACCTGTGTATCATGCGCTCAAGACCCTGCAGGGCTTTGGCGGCGTGAAACGTCGCTTCGAGGTTCTGGGCAGTGTCGGCGGTGTGCCGATTGTGGACGACTACGCGCACCACCCCACGGCCGTGAAACAGTTGCTTGAAGCGGCGCGCGCGACGTTCATAAACCGCCGCATCGTGGCGGTGTTTCAGGCGCACCAGTACCAGCGCATCCTTCACTTCTTCGACGAATTCGCGGAGTGCCTGAAACTGGCCGACCGCGTGCTGGTGGCGCGTACCTACGCGGCTCGCGAAAGCGGCGTCCAACCAGGTGAGCCCGAAGAGCGCCTGGCCCGCTGGCTGCGCCAGAACAATACCGAGGCCATGGCCTACGGTGACTTCTCCAGCATCGTGGCGGACCTCAGCATGAAGACTTCGCCGCGCGACGTGGTGATCTGCATCGGCGCGGGCGACGTTAACGAGGTCGCCTTCGAGCTGCTGGCGCGGCGCGAATTCATCAGCAGCCGCCTGCGGGCCATCCGCCCCGAGGAGGTAGCGGCATGAGCCTGAACGCATTCCCCCCGCGCCTGCGCGAGCGCGTGCGCGTCAGCGAGCCCCTGGGCCTGCGCACCACCCTGCGCATTGGCGGCCCGGCACAGTATTACGTGGAAGCAACCTCGCTGCGCGACGTAGCTGACACCGTGCAGGCCGCCCGAGAGCTGGGCCTGCCGCTGTTCGTGCTGGGCGGAGGCAGCAACCTGCTGATCGCCGACGAAGGCGTCTCGGGAGTGGTGCTGAGCCTGCACGGCATGAAGAAGATCAACGTGTTCGGCAGCAAGGTGCAGGTGCAGGCCGGCGCGAACCTGAACACCCTGGTGAACCGCTGCAGCGCCGAAGGCCTCGCCGGGCCGCAGAGCCTGGCCGGCATTCCCGGCACCGTCGGCGGGGCGCTGGCCATGAACGCCGGCGGCCGATACGGCGAAATCGCCGACTACGTCGAGCGCGTGATCTGGATCAACCCGGAAGGCGAGCTGCAGAGCCTGTACCGCGAGGAAATCACCTTCGGCTACCGCATCAGCGAGCTGCGCCACGGCGTGGTGATCGAGGCCGTGCTGCAAGGCCAGCCCGGCGAGCGCGGCGAGCTGGTCGCCCGGGCGCGCGAAATCCTGCAGCAGAAGCTGGCCGCGCAACCTTATTCGGAATTCAGTGCAGGTTGCACCTTCAAGAATCCGATTGGTCAGAGTGCCGGCAAAATGATCGACCTTGCCGGCTGCAAGGGCCTGCGTGTCGGCGGCGCGGTGGTAAGTGACCGGCACGGCAACTTCATCGTGAACACCGGTGAAGCCAGGGCCAGCGACGTGCTCGAGCTGATGAGCCTGGTAACCCGCCGGGTATACGAGGTCCATGGCATCGAGCTGCAACCTGAAGTGCAACTGTGGCCAGGCAGGAAAGCACTGGCCGCGTAAATCTGACACCGTAGGCGCAAGCCAACACCAACCGCCCCAGGGGCAAGAGGAATCAAGATGGACAAGGACAGCAAGGGCGTCTCCCTCGACGAGTTCATTTTCCGCAAGCTGCAGCCGATCCGCATCCTGCGCGGCTACCTTGCGAACGAGCTGGAGCTGGCCGAAAGCGACAGCATCGCCATGTCGCGCATGGACATCGACAACATCGTCAGCACCCTCGAGATCTTCCTTGAGGAGTACGATCGCGTCTCCGGCTTCCGCGGCCGCAAGGGCAATGACCGCAAGAAGACCAGCTTCATCGAGGCCAAGGCCCAGGCCATCAAGACCATCGCCTAGTCCGGCCCTTCGCGGGCGTGACGCAGCAAGCCGCCGCGCCACGCCCGCACCGCCGGGCGCAACACCACACACTTGAGGTACCAGCCATGGCGTCGAACACGACCAGCCACCGGATCCTGCTTGACCGCATCAAGAAGACCCGCGTGCGCGACCAGATCGTCGCGAAGAACGACAACCCGCGCATCGCCTGCCGCCGCGAGTTCCGCCGCGAACCCACCAACCAACGCGTGCACTTCGCCCTGCACGACGCCTTGGGCGGGCGCGTCGCCTGGGGCACGGCCGTGCTGGTGGACTACTCGCCGAACGGCGCGCTGCTGGGGCACATCCTGTTCGAAGAAGGTTTCTGGCCGGACGGCGACTTCTCGGTCAGCTTCAAAGTGACGGGCGGACCGCACGAAGGCGTGTACGTGTACGGAACGCCGCTGCGCTTCGCCACAAGCCGCGCCAACTTGGCGCTGCGCTTCGACGGCCTGTACGTGAAGTTATAAGCCGCTCCCGAGCGCCGTGTCCCGAGTCCCGCGTGGTTGCGGGGCTCGATTGTTTTTGCCCCGGTACGCGGGACACGGCGCTCGGGACTGTTTCAACTCAGCTAAAGACGCGCCCTGCGGATTACCGATAGCCCCAATCGTGCGCCACTCGGGCGCCGCTTTCTTCTGCCCTGGAAATCACCATGCTTCGTATCGCACTCCTGTACGGCGGCACTTCCACCGAACGTGAAGTCAGCATCAAGAGCGGCGAGGCCGTGTGGGCCGCCCTGGAACGCATCGGCCACCACGTGCTGCCGCTCGACATCGGCAGCGATAACCTCTCTATACTTGAGCACGAGAAAGTGGACTTCGCCTTCATCGCCCTGCACGGCGGCGAAGGAGAAAACGGAACCATCCAGCGCCGCCTGGAGGAAATGAAGATTCCTTACTCAGGCAGCGGGCCGATCGCCAGCCGCCTGGCCATGGACAAGGAGCTCAGCAAGGCCGAGTTCCTCACCCACCGCGTACCCACGGCGCCCTACGAGGTCGCCGAGGAGTTCGACGCCGACTACCGCCTGCGCCGCATGGCGCGCCGCCTGGGCTGGCCGTTGATCGTCAAGCCCATCGACCAGGGCAGCAGCCTGGGCGTCAGCAAGGTGCACTGCCTCAACGACGTGCCAGGCGCGCTGGCCGAGGCCTTCAGGTACGGACCACGCGTGATGATGGAACGCTGCATCATCGGCCGCGAGCTCACGGTCGGCGTGGTCGGCAATCGAGCCCTGCCGGTGTGCGAAGTCATCGCACCCAGCGGCTTCTACGACTTCAAGGCCAAGTACGACAAGCAGGCCGGCACGCGCTACGTGACCAACCCGGACCTGCCCGGCCCCACGGCCAAGATGGCGCAGCACTACGCGCGCCGCGCCCACCACGCCCTGCGTTGCCACGGCTACAGTCGCGTGGACCTGATGCTGGACGGCGAAGGCGAGCTATGGGTGCTGGAGGTGAACACCCTGCCGGGCATGACCGAAACCAGCCTGCTGCCCAAGTCGGCGGCGCAGGAAGGCATGGGCTTTGACGAGCTGGTGCAGGAGCTGATCGACGTCAGCATGGAACAGCGCCGCCCCGCCAGCAACCGCATCACACGCGTCCTCGCCGCCTAGGAGACCAGCATGGCACGTCGAAAGACACGCAAGGTCAGCAGCCCGCCCCGCAAGGGCACGCGCCTGCGCGCGCGCTCCACGGCGTCGCGCGCCATCAAGGCCGGCCTGGCCGCCGTGGTGGCCGGCGTAGTCGGCCTGCTGCGCGCCGTGACGCCCTCGGGTGAAAGCATGCGCGGGTTCATTGCCGCCGCCTGGTACAGCCGCAACGCGCGGCGTTGCGCGGGCTTGCTGGGCGGGGTGGTGGTGCTGTGCCTGCTGTCGTGGGTGATGCTGCACAACCTGCGGGGCAACGAACAGTACCGCGTGGACCCGGGGCGCATCGAGCTTTCGGCAGCGCCCGCCTGGGCCAAGGGCGACTTGGCGCAGCGATTGAAGGCAGACATCGAGGAAGACCTGCGCGCGGACCTGGCCGACCTGCCGGAGGGCAGCGCGTTCGACACTGAACTGATGGCGACCATCACCGAGCGCATCGAGCGCAGTCCCTGGGTGCGCCGTGTAGTGCGCGTCGAGCGCCGCTTCCCCACCGGCCCCGAGGGCCACTCGCGCCTGCTGCCGTTGTTGGAGTTGCGCACGCCCGCGGTGGCCGTGGAAACAGTCGCGTGCTTCGTGCTGGTGGACGGCGACGGCGTCGTGCTGCCGCTTGAGCTGAAACGCGACGCCCTGGAGTTCGCCCTGTTCAATGAAAAGCTGGTGCGCCCCCTGCGCGTTGTCAAGGGCGTGGAAGGCAGCTCCCCCGCCTCCGGCGGAACCTGGAGCAACGAGCAGGTGGCCGCCGCGCTCAGCATGGAACGCGTGATCCGCAAGGCCGAACTGGACCGCGCCCTGCCCATCGAGGCCATCGAACTGATCGGCATCCCGCAGCAGCCCGACGCCCGCGGCCGCGTGCACTACCAGCCGGAAGGAGGCGTGATTCTGATCCCGGACCAGCAGCGCATGCCCGGCTTCCGCGTGATGTGGGGGCGCCCGCCCGTGCACGCAAGCACGCTGGAGCTGTCGCCCAACGACAAGCTGGAAACCCTGAAGAACCACATGCGCGGCATGGAGTCCGTGTCGGACACCCGCATCGACCTACGCAAACGGGGATGAGAGGCCCGGCGAAAGGGGGACAGGCACCGACGGTGCCTGTCCCCCCGCTGTTTCGTGGGCGACTACTTCTTGCTGGGCTCGGCGTCCCAGTCGCGCAGCCAGTGGCAGGTGTAGCCGCCGGGGTTCTTCTGCAGGTAGTCCTGGTGGTACTCCTCGGCGCTGCTCCAGTTCTTGACCGGCTCGACCGTGGTGACTACCGGCGCGTTCCAGTGGCCTGAGGCGTCGATGTTCTTGATCGCCTGCTCGGCCACCTTCTTCTGCTCATCGTTGAAGTAGAAGATCGTGCTGCGGTAGCTGCTGCCGATGTCGTTGCCCTGGCGGTTCAGGGTGGTGGGGTTGTGCATGCGGAAGAACCAGTCCTCCAGCAGCGACTGGAAGCTGAGCCTGGCCGGGTCGAACACTACGCGCACCACTTCGGCGTGCCCGGGGTGGTTCTTGTAGGTGGCGTTTTCGTTTTCACCGCCGCAGTAGCCCACCTCGGTCTCGATCACGCCCGGGATCTCCCGCAGGATTTCCTCCATGCCCCAGAAGCAGCCGCCGGCGATGATCGCCGTTTCGGTTTTCTCAGCCATTGCCTTTTCCTTCAGGGGCCACAGGCCCTCTTCCTCGAAGCGCTTCAGGTACTTGCCATAGCCGCGCGCCTCCATCTCCGCAAGCGGCACGAACTCCAGTGCTGCCGAGTTGATGCAATAGCGCAGGCCGCCCTGGTCGCGCGGGCCGTCATCGAACACGTGGCCCAGGTGCGAGTCGGCCGTGCCGCTGCGCACCTCGGTGCGGACCATGCCGTGGGTGGTGTCCTTCACCTCGACGATTTCTTCGTCGTCAATCGGGCGCGTAAAGGCTGGCCAGCCGCAGCCGGAGTCATACTTGTCCAGGCTGCTGAACAGGGGCACGCCGCTGACGATGTCGAGATAAATGCCGGGCTCGAAGTGCTTGTCGTACTCGCCGGTGAAGCGGTGCTCCGTGGCGCTTTCCTGGGTGACGCGGTACTGCAGGTCGGTCAGCTTGCTGCGCAGTTCTTCGTCGGAGGGCTTCACGAACTTCTCCTTGTCGAAGGTCTCGGTCTTTTTCGCGCTATCAGTGTCGGCCCCGCTGCCCGGTGTGGGGGCGAACTGTGGGCTGTCGTGGGCGGGCTGCGGCGCGGAGTCGTTGCCGCTGGCGCAGGCTGTCAGCAACAGCGCGCATAGCAGCGCCATGGCAATCATCAACTTCTGCATACATGCTCCTTCTGCAGACGTGGGCGACTTTTGATTAACCAAGCCGACCGCCCGGATGTTCCCGTTTTATCCCTTGCCGCCCACCTGCCGCAGCCGGCTGCTGAAGCTCAGGTACTCGCTGGCCTGGCGCTCGTGCAGGCTGGCCTTCTCGTCGGTCTCCTGCTCTTCGCGGCCCAGCAGGCGCATGGCGGCCTGCTTGTACTGCGCGGCCGCGGCGGTGAAATCCCCGCGCCGGTAGGCCTTGCGGGCCGATTCAATCTCGCGCGTCGGGTCGCCCGCCGGCTCGGCCAGCAGGCGATCGGCCACCTCGCGGCAGGCCAGCGCGCTGAAGCGCAAATCCAGCTCGTCGCGCGGGTCGCCGCCCATGGCCTTGCGGGTCAGGTTGTCGGCCAGCTTGTGGAACTTGCTGGCGATCTGCGCCAGGTCGCCGACCACCAGCGCCTTGCACAGGTGCTCCGTGAAGCGGGGGCTGAGCTCGATCGAGAACTCGCCGGGCTTCAGCACCTCCTCGGGGAAGTCGCCGGCGTCCAAGCTGATCACCACACTGGCCGCGCGTTGCGCCCCGGAGCCATGGGCCAGCTCCTGCAGGTCGCTGTCGGATACCACCGGGCGATTACGGCCGGAGGACTGCACGTCCTTGGGGCCGAGCACGGGCGCGACGGGCAATGAGCCGTACTCGGGCGCCTCGGCTTCGTCGGGGATTTCGTCGAGCGTGTCGTCGGAGGCGTCGTGCTCCATCAGGTCCTGCTGGGCCAGCGCCGGCACGGGCTTGGGGGGAGGCGCCTCCACCACGGGCTTGGGCGCGGGCGTCTGCACGACAGGCTTGGCGGGCGGCGCCTCGACGACCGGCTTGGGCGCCGGCGGCGGCACGGTCTTGCCCGCGGGCGCCGGTATGGTGCGCGTGCCGGGGCCGACGCCTCCTGATTTCGGCTTCAGCTTGCCGCGCTTGAGCTTGCGGTTGCGCGGGATGCGCAGGCCCGGCTTCTCCGGCGCGGGCGGCGGCGCGGCCACGGCGGCGGCCGGCGCCTCGACTTCCGGCGCGGGCTGCACGGGCTCATCCAGGCTAAGCTCGCTTTCGTCCGGCGCGCTGTCATCGGCAGGTTCTTCGTCGCCATCGCCGGGGATGTCCACCGAGGTCGGCTCGGGCTGTTCCGACTCGGCCTGGGATGACTCAAGCTCCAGCTCGTCGCTTTCGCTCATCTCTTCCTCCGGCTTGGATTCGGGCGGCGGCGCGGATTCGGGCTCTGCTGGCGGCGCGGCGGCCTCCAGCGCCGTTGCCTCGCTTGCGGGTACTTCGGTCTTTGCCGCGGGCGCGCGGCCGGAGCCCTTCTTGCCCGCATTGCGGCACTGCTTGGCCAGCAGCTCGAGCTTGCCAGCGTGGCCCAGGATGCGTTGTTTTTTCTCGTCGTCTTTCACGGCCTCCGCGATGCGTCGGTAGGTGGTGGCGGCAAAGGTGAAGTAGTCGTCTGCCTTCTCGAATTCCTTGCGGCCGGCGGCTTCCTTGCCCTTGGCCTCGGCCTTTTCCGCGGCTTCGCGGATTTCCCGGGTGATCGTCTGCGCCATGTTGCCCCCAAATCGGCACCGCTGCCCTTTCGGGCACGGCCTGTTCCGCGAGTCCAGCAGGCCCACAAGATAATCAGGGGCACGGCCGAAAGCCAAGCGTCAGGCCAGTTCCTTGGCGATATCGTTGAGCATGTCCACGGCGCGCTTGAGCTTTTCGTCCGTGGCGGCGAAGCAGAGGCGGAAGTTGGTGTTCTGGTCGCTGCAGGCGCCGCCGGGCACCACCAGCAGCTCGCGCTTGATGCAGGCTTCCAGGAAGCGCTCCGGGTTTACCCCTTCGGGCAGGTACGGGAACATGTAGAACGCGCCGCCCGGCTTCACGATGCGGTAGCTGTCTTTCAGCCCCTCGTACACCAGGTCGCGTTTGGCGCGGTATTCCTCGCGGTGCGCGGCGAAGTCGAGGTCCAGCCCCTTCAGCGCGGCCCACTGCAGCGGCGCCGGCGCGCACACGTAGCTGAACTGCTGCAGGCTGTACATGCGCTCGACCAGGTCGCGCGGCGCCAGCAGCCAGCCCATGCGCCAGCCCGGCATACCCATGCTCTTGCTCGCGCCGCTCAGCACGATGCAGTTGTGGGTGAACTCGCGCGGGCTTACGTGGCGGCCGCTGTAAATGAAGTCTTCGTAGATCTCGTCGCTCACCAGCGGCACGCCGGTTTCGTCCGCCAGCTTCGCCAGCTCGCGCGCTTCGGCTTCGCTGAGCGCATAGCCCGTCGGGTTGCTGGGCGAGTTCACCAGGATCAGGCGGGTGCGGTCCGTGATCTTCTCGCGGATCGCCGCCGCGGACGGCTTGAACTCAGGGTAGATGTCGTAGCTGACCGCCCTGGCCCCCACCATGGTGGCGAGGTGGCGGTACATGACAAAATAGGGGTCGGGGATCAGGATTTCATCGCCCGGGTCCAGCATCGCCAGGAAGGTCAGCATCAGCCCGCCGCTCACGCCGCAGGTGACCATCACTTCGCAGTCGCTGATGTCGCCGAAGCGGCCGGCATAGCGGGCCTTCAGCTTCTCGCGCAGCTCCGGGATGCCCTGCGTCACGGTGTAGCGGTTGCGCCCTTCGTTGATGGCGTTGATCGCGGCCTGCTTGATCTCCGGTGGCACATCGAAGTGCGCCTGGCCGATCGACAGGTCGATCGGGTTCTTCATCGACAGGCCCAGCTCAAAGAACTTGCGAATGCCGCTGGCCTTGATGCCCAGTGCGCGCTGCGAGATGCGGATCGGTTTGTCAGCCACGAATGCCTCCGGCCGGAATGTAGCAGCATGCGGCCCGTGGCGCAAAGCGGGGAAGGGCGCCGCCGAAAAAAGCAAACAGGCCCCGCGCGCGGGGCCTGATGAAGAACTGCGGTTTACTTGATCACGCGGGTCTTGGGCAGGCCGGTGACGTTGTCGCCCTGCTTCCAGCGGCGCTCGATCTTGAGCTGCTCGAGGCGCTCCTGGCGGGTAAGCACGCTGCGCTTCTTGCTGCCCAGGGCGCTGGTCTTGAGAGACGGGTGACGTGACATGGCAATCTCCTGCTGCGGTCCTGCAAAGGGGCAAGAAGGTAGCACAGGAAAGACGGCCGTCAAGCGGTGGGTGTTTCAGGAGGCAAGAGGCAGGTGGCAGGAGGGAGCAGAAGCCGCAAGCGCACCTGTGTGTCGAAGCGTTGGCGAAGGCGCAAGCGCGCGGCCAAGGCAGTTGGCAGGAGATAGTGGAATGCACGATCTGAGCGGCTGGAATTCGGTTCTTGACTGGCGTCGGTTGCGTCGCGGCTGAGTAGCAATTTTGTCGAAAATTTTTTCGATCATCCTCTAGGGGTGTTGGCATCTACAAATACAACAGCTTGTGTTTAGATGTCTGATAATGGGCCAGTTGTGTCCAATCGCTCGTGGGGACCCAGTTTTCGTAATTGACGAACCGTAAAATACGAGTTATACCCTACCCACGCGACACGCAGTCGCGAGCCCTCTCACAGGAGCACCCATGCCCGTCATCAAGACCGACGACAAGGTTTCCGAGCGCCTCCTCTCCATCGACTGGGGACAGCCCAGCGCACGCCTGCGCGCGGCCGCCAACGCCCAGCCTGTGCGCGAGCTGAAAGGGCTCGAGGTCTGCGTGCGGATTGACGAGGTGTTCCACCACATCAACGCCTATCGCGCGCTGATCGAGGCGGAAGTGCAGGGCGAGGGGCTGCTGGCGCGCAGCCTGATCAGCCAGGCCAACGCCATCTTTAACCAGGCCTTCGTGAACCTGGAGAAGCGCCACGGCTTCGCCAAGGTGTATGTGGACGGCCCGGTGGCCATCAACAAACGCAACGCGGAGGACATCACCGACCTGGTGATCCAGGAAGTGCTGGCCCTCCAGAACATCCTCGACGCCTGAGCTCACCATCACCGCCCGGAGAGACCCCTTACTCCCGCTCTCCCAAGCTCCCTGCTCTTCGGGCACAACTCCAGCGCCCCGCCTCGGCGGGGCGCTCACCATTTGAAACAGGTTTCAGGGGACAGGTTTCAGGGACTTCGCATCGACGCCGCAAGTGAATCGAGTACAGCAACTCCCCAGGTTCCACAAGTTGCGTTCATCCCAGTGCACCTGAAACCTGAACCCTGAAACCTGTCCATCCCGCGTCCGATAAACAATTTCCGCCAACTTCACTGAATAAACCCGCCGCGCATTTCCGACACAGTGTTGCCGGCCCAGCGTCGGCTTTCTCCAACGACAACCAAACAGGTTCCGCCATGCGCAACAACATCCTCACCCTGCTCGTGGGTTTCGTGGTGATGCTCGGCTCCGTGATGCTGTTCAAGCTGGGCCTCGACAAGATGACCGACGCCGAGGCCGCCACCAGCGACGCCTACGCGCAGGTCAACGTGGACATGAACCGCCGCGCCATCCTGTACCGCGTCCAGTCCGGCGACACGCTCTGGAGCCTGGCCGATCGATTCTACGGCCAAGGGCGCCGCTGGGAGGAAATCGCCCGCGCCAACAACATCAGCAACGGTGACGGCCTGGTTGCCGGCGCCATCATCAAGATTCCACTGGCTGAGCAGGACGAATTCCAGCAGCCGGAGCCCGAGCAGCCCCTGCCCACCAACAGCTACGACGCCGTTGAAGAGGCCGTGAACGCCGGGCGCTTCGGCCTGGATGAAGAAACCCTCGACGTCGCCATGTGCCGCATGAACCGCGCCGAGTTCCCGGCCGGGGCCCTGTGCGTGGCCCGCGCCAGTGAGCAGCAGACCGTGCGCCTCAGCCTTTTCGATGCCGGCAACGACGGAACGGACTCGCCGCTCGCGGTGTACGAGGCTCCGCACGGTAACTACCTGCGCGACATGCACAGCGAAGACCTGGACGGCGACGGCGAGCAGGAGATCTACACCGTCTGGGCCACCAACGAGAATCCCTGCACCTCCCGCGTGCTCAAGTGGGAGAATGGGCGCCTTGAGGTCGTGTCCGAAACCCCCGACGACCCGCTGGCCCTGCTGCGCCTGCGCGGCAAGTAACACTCGCTTACCAACCGACCGGAGCACCACATGAGCACCATCATGGTTGACGCTGCAGCTTCTGAGCGCCTGTCCCGCCAGTTTGAAGCCGTCATGCGCCGCGGCACCGGCCGTGAGGCCCACCTGGAGGCGCGCCGCTTCATCTCATACCTGTGCGACCGTCTCGAGCGAAACAATCACGCGCTGATGGCTGCGGCCCGCAACCGCCGGCCGGATCACCTGTTCAATACCGCCTACGCCTCTCGCCAGGGTGAAGGCGTGATGATGACCTGCCTGTTCCTGCTGCACGACCTGGCCGCACGGATGGGCCACCAGCGCGTAGCGGACTGCCTTGCGGCCACACGCACACGCGCCGGCCGCGCCCTGGCCAGGCGGGTGGGCGGTCGCCCGAACGACGGGCTGCGCATTGCAAACTTACGCTTCAGCACAGGCGAAAGCACTTTCAAGGCGCGAGAGTTTCTCGCGCAGCCCGCGCACTTCGCGGGCACAGGAGCCGTGGCGGCGACTTATCGGTTTCGCGGCGAATACCCGGGTGCGCTGAAGGTCGGCTTCGTGATCGAGAACGAGGGCGACCGCACCAGCCACTTCGTGGCAGTGCACACCCGGCTGTTCGCGCAGTTCGACCAGAACGACGCCTGGCAACCCACGCCCGGCGAAGCGTTCGCGTTCATTGAGAAAGTCGCGCCCATGGAGGCCCAGGTGCTGGCCATGCGCGGCTTCGACTGCATGGACCTGGTGCGCGGCGCCGACAAGCTGAACCGTGACCCCGTGGCCGTCCGTCTGATCGCGCGCGTGGTTTGAACCGGCGCAAGAGGATCAGGACGCCGCTGCTGATTCTTCCGCCGGCGGCTCTTCCAGCTTTTTCTCCGCGTGGCTGACTTCGACTTTTTTGGGGATGAGCAACGACAGCAGGATGGTGATCGCCAGCACGCCGCCGATGATGCCCAACGAAGCAGCAATCGGCAGCTTGAACGCCGGCATCAGCTGCGGAATCTGCATTGAGCCGACGGCGAACGCGGGGATGCCCAGGCCCCCCACCATCTTCACGCCCACGAAACACAGGATGATCGCCAGCCCGTACTTCAGGAAACGGAAGGCGGCGATGATCCCCGCCAGCGCGAAGTACAGGCTGCGCAGGCCCATGATCGCGAACGCGTTACTCGAGTACACCACCAGCGGGTCCGCCTTGCCGGTGGCAGGGTCCACGGCCACGGCCAGCACGGCGGGGATCGAGTCAATCGCGAACAGCACGTCCGTGAACTCGACCAGTATCAGGCCGACAAACAGCATGGTCACGAAGCGCTTGCCGTTCTCGCGCACGAAGAACGTCGGCCCGCTGATCTCGGGCTTGACCGGGAAGACCTTGCTGGCGGCGCGCACGATCAGGCTCTTCCTGGGGTCCACTTCCTTGTCGCCCGTGAACAGCAGCTTGATGCCCGTGAAGATCAGCAGGCCGCCGAAGAAGTACATCAGCCAGTGAAACCGCTCGATCAGCGCCACGCCCGTGAAGATGAAAATCGCGCGCAGCACCAGCGCCCCGAACACGCCCCAGAACAACAGCTTGTGCTGGTGCTCGCGCTTGATGCCCAGCGCCGCGAAGATCACCGCGAACACGAACAGGTTGTCAACGCTGAGTGCCAGCTCGATCACGTAGCCCGCCAGGTACTGCTGCGCCAGCACCGGGCCGAAACCGTGCTCGCCCAATGGCCACAAGGCCGCGCCGAAGCCGAGCGCAATGGCGATCCAGATACAGCTCCAGATCATGCTCTCGCGCACGGACACCGCGTGGGGGTCCTTGTGCAGCACGAACAGGTCAAGCGCCAGCACGATCGCGATGATCGCGCCGAACACGATCCACATCACCAGGTGAAAATCCACCGCTGCTCCCGTTGCCAGTTGGCGGCTTACCTCTACCATCACCCGCGATGAAAAGCCAAGCGATCACGCGTGATTCCTCGCAAGTCGCGCTGCTGCCGCGCACGGAGACCTTGTCCGTTGTCATTCCGGCTTACAACGAGGAAGCCACGCTTGCCCAGGTATTGGACAAGGTCGCGGCCGTGAAGATGGCGCTCAACATGGAACTGCTGATCGTCGATGACGGCAGCAAGGACCGCACAGCCGAAGTCGCCCGCGAATGGGCGGCCAGGCACGCTGGTGGTCGTATCAGCGTGAAGGTGATCAGCAAAGAAAATGGCGGCAAGGGCACGGCCGTGCGGCGCGGGATTGAAGAGAGCACGGGCGAGTACGTGATCATCCAGGACGCCGACCTCGAGTACGACCCCAACGACTACCCGAAGCTGCTGGAGCCGATTCTCGCCGGCGAGGCCGAGGTGGTGTACGGCAGCCGCATCACCGGCCCGGACAAGCCGGGCAGCCTGAAGTTCTACCTGGGTGGGCGGCTGGTGACGCTGGCGACCAACCTGCTGTACTGGAGCCACCTGACGGATGAGCCCACCTGCTACAAGCTGTTCCGCGGCGAGCTGATCAGGGGCATGCCGCTGGAGTGCACGGGCTTCGAGTTCTGCCCCGAAGTAACGGCCAAGGTGCTGAAGCGCGGCCTGCGCATCGCGGAGGTGCCGATCCGCTACTTCCCGCGCAGCATCGAAGAGGGCAAGAAAATCCGCTCATGGGACGGCGTACTCGCCCTGTGGGAGCTGCTCAAGTGGCGTTTCCGGAAGTAGGATGGCGCGATGGCCGACGACGAACCGTTGCCCGAAGAGCCGAAGCTGCCCTTGACGGTGGATTCGCCGATCGCGTGGGCGGAGTTCCTCATTGACCACGAGGCCCTGCGCGCCTTCTACAAAGACCGCAACATCCACTGTTTCGACTGCTGCGCGGCCGAGGCCGAGACCTTCGCCGAGGGCGCCAAGGTACACGAGGGCGGCCCCTACGGCGGCTTCGACGCGCAGAAGCTTGTAGACGGCCTCAACGAATTGGCCAAGCAGCACCCGGTGAAAGAAGCTGACCTGCAACCCCGCAGCCTGCTGCGGCGTGTAGCCGACCTGCTGTTCGCCGGCCCCAAGAAATAGGCGATTGTCGGGCAGGTGGGGACTGTCCCCGCTTCTGGGGACTGTCCCCGTCTTCGAGCCAACGAAAAGCCAACAGTCCACGAAGCCATACGAAGTTCATCAAGAACTGCAACTGCATCAGCAACGCGAAGGAACTAAGGAGCGAAGGGCCTCGCGTGATTTGCATGCTGCTTCTGTGCGGGCAGCGTGATTCAACGCCAGGACGCCAGGAACGCGACGGCCTTGCCGTGGCTTGCCTGTCCCTCGCCCAATCGCCGTACCACCACGATGGATTCGTGGCGTAGCTTGGCGCACTGGCGTTGTTTCCTGCCCCGACTGCACGGGTGATGGACGAACAATGAACAGCCCTTTGCGCCCTCGCGCCCCCGCGTGGCCCATGTTTTTCCTCGTGAACTTCGTGACCTTCGTGGACAACCGCACCACCGCCTTTCCATCGCCGACGTGAATTCGCCATAATCCCGCCATGGACCTCACGCCATTGACCGAGCCGCTGGACCAGGCCGTGCGCGTCACCGCGCGCGTTGCACCGGCCCTGGCGCGCCTCAAGATCAAGCGCGTGATCGACCTGCTGAATCACTTTCCGCGCGCCTACAACCAGCGCGTCACCATCAGCCAGCTCAAGGCCGGCATGTACGCCAGCGTCACCGGCCAGGTCGTCAGCGTCGAGAACAAGGCCACCAAGCGCAGCCGCATGAAACTCACCGAGGCCGTGGTCAGCGACGGCACCGGCGCCATCAAGGCCGTGTGGTTCAACCAGCCCTGGCTTACCGGCAAGCTGCACCCGGGTACTCGCATCCGCCTCAGCGGCCCCGTGGACTACGCCTACAACGCCTGGTCGATCAAGCCCTCGGCCTTCGAGCTGAATCCCCCAGCCTTCGAGCCGGGCCTCGAGGCTGAGTACCCCCTCAGCGACGGCATCAGCAACGAGGACTTTGTCGCGCTGGTGGCGGCCGTGATCAACCGGGCGGAGCTGATCCCCGACCCGCTGCCTGAAGCGCTGGCGAAGCAGTTGCGCCTGATGCCGATCGGCGAGGCCTACCGCCACGCCCACGCCCCCAAACCCGCCAAGGCGCTCGATGCTGCGCGGCTGGCTCTAAAATATCGCGAGTTTTTCCTGCTGCAGGCCGGCCTGCGCCTGCGCCGCCGCAGTGAAGCCAACGACGCAGAACTGGCCATCAAGGTCGATGACGACCTCCGCGCGCGGGCCTTAAAATACTTCCCCTTCGAGTTCACCGGCGCCCAGAAGCGCGTGTGCGGCGAGATCGAGCTCGACCTGACCACTCCCGGCCGCATGCACCGCCTGCTGCAGGGCGACGTGGGCAGCGGCAAGACGGCCGTGGCGCTGTTCGCGGCGCTGCTGATGCTGGATAACGGCTACCAGTGCGCAATCATGGCCCCCACCGAGGTGCTGGCGCGCCAGCACTACGCCAACATCAGCGCCTACCTGAAGGGCACCCGCGTGCGCGTGGCGCTGCTGCTGGGCGGCATGAAGAAGTCCGAGCGCGACGCGCTGATGTCTGATCTAGAGGCCGGCAAGGTGCACATCCTGATCGGCACCCACGCCCTGCTGGAGGATTACGTCAAGTTCCAGAAGCTCGGCCTGTGCGTGATCGACGAGCAGCACAAATTCGGAGTGGCTCAGCGTGCCACTCTGCGCGCCAAAGGCAACCGGCCGCACGTGCTGGCCATGAGCGCCACGCCGATTCCGCGCACCCTCAGCATGACGCTGTACGGCGCTCTTGACGTGTCAATCATCGACGAGCTGCCCCCCGGGCGCACGCCGGTCATTACCCAGTGGGTGCACCGCTCGCGCGAGCAACACGCCTTTGAGCGCATCCGGGCCGAGCTGAAAGACGGCGGCCGCGCCTACTTCGTTTATCCGCTGGTGAACGAGAGCGACAAGCTTGAGCTGAAATCCGCCACCGAGTTCGCCGAGACGCTGAAGAACGAGACCTTCCCCGAGTTCCGCGTCGGGCTGGTCCACGGCCAGATGAGCACCGAGGAGAAAGACGCCGCCGTGCAGGCCTTCCGCAGCGGCAAACTGGACATCCTGGCGGCAACCGTGGTCGTCGAAGTCGGCGTGGACGTGCCCGAGGCCAACATCATGGTGATCGAGAATGCCGAGCGTTTCGGCCTGTCGCAGCTGCACCAGCTGCGCGGGCGCGTGGGCCGCGGCCGCAAGCAGAGCTACCTGTACCTGTTCGGCGATCCCAAAACGGAGGAGGCCGTCAAGCGCCTGAACGTGATCTGCGCGACCCACGACGGCTTCCGCATCGCCGAGGAAGACCTCAAGATGCGCGGCTTCGGCGATTTCGCCGGCACGCGCCAGAGCGGCCTGCCGAAGCTGCACATCGGCGATTTCGACCGCGACTACGAGGCCCTGCACCGCGCGCGCAAAGATGCCGGCAAGTTCGGCGAGCAGGTTGACGAAGTGCTGATCCGCACCTGCCTCGAACTGCACTTCGGCCGCAAGTACCGGCTGCTGGACGTCTAGCTACTCCCAAGGCATGGGCGTCATGACCTGGCGTTCGCCGCCCGCGGTCTGGGCGTGGCAGCCGACGCAGCCGCTGGTCATGGCAAGGTAGGCTTGCTTCATGCCGTCGCGCTTGCGGCTGGTGGACAGTTTCAGCAGCAGGCCGGCGTTGTCCCCGACCGTTCTCCACAGGTGCGCGCGCTGGGCGGCGACGGTGCGGATCTTTTCGAGTTCCGACTTCAGATCTTCCAGTTGCCACTGCTCGACGCGCATTTCGGCCATCTGAAGATGAAACCAGAGCTCTTTCATGGCCTCGCGGTTGGGAATGGCGGGCGGCGGCTCGGTGTCTACCTCACCCACGCCGGGTTTCGCGGGCTGGTTTTTCAGCCATCCGTCCATGGTGTCGAGGGTGACGTGCAGGAATGCCGGCGACCAGGTGGCCAGGTGGCAGCCGTCGCAGGAAGCGCCCAGCGCTTTCAGTTCGTCGCTTGCACCGATGCGGTCGTGGTCTTCGGCGCACTCGACCACCGTGGCGCAGCGCGCCTCGATGTCGGCCCAGTAGCCGCCCATCAGCGTCGCGCGCGCCGAGATGTCCGTCGCCGATGCGCGGATTTCGTGCCAGGTGGGCTCCAGCTCGCCGCGCCCGGCGCCGGCCGCGCGGTTGCAGTCAATCCACAGGTGGCGCATGTGCGCCTTGTACTGCGAGCGGAAGCGCCAGTCGCGGTCGGACTGGTCGTCCAGCGAGGCCGCGGGTTTGGCCGGCGCG
The DNA here is from genome assembly GCA_020638635.1 of Planctomycetota bacterium. GTDB lineage: Bacteria > Planctomycetota > UBA8742 > UBA2392 > UBA2392 > JACKID01. The sequence goes on along the minus strand of JACKIE010000002.1, from coordinate 72,838 downwards.
TTGTCGGTGTTGTCGCCCGCGCCGCAGGCCACCAGCAGGCAGGCAACGCACAGGGAAAGCAGGAACGCGGCTAGTTTCATGGTGCGGCCAAACAAAAGGGACGGGCGAACCCGTCCCTTTCTAGCTAAGTGCTTCGCCTAGTTCGACGTCTTGCTGGCGGTTTCCAGCGCGCTGTCGATCTCGTCGGCGAGGTCCGTGCCCTCGTAGGCCTTCTTCAGCTCCTTGAGCTGCTTCAGGTCCTTGTTGGCGGCCTTCAACTGCTCGCGGCCGTTCTCGAGCAGCTTGTTGTACAGCTCGGCAGCCGAGATCGCTTCTTCGTAGCCGGTCAGGCCGAGCGCCAGTCCTTCTTTCAGGGTCTTCACGGCCTTGGCGGTGTCGCCGTCGTCGAAAGCCTTCTGGGCCACTGCCACCTGCTTGCGCAGGGTCTTGCGCTGGGCGCGGAAGTGCGAGGCGACCTCGCGCAGCTTTTCGTCAAGCACGGCGTCTTTACCCGTGAAGTACGGGTTGCCGAACTTGTCGGCCACCACGAAGGTGTCCTCTTCGGTCACGCCGAAGGCGGCCCACAGGTCAGCGGCCTCGAGACGCGGCGTGGTCAGCACGCTGGCGGCCGGTGCCTTGGTCTGCTCGGGCTTTTCGACGCGGATGCATACGACATTCTTGGCGGTCAGCTGGTCGTTGAAGTCGGCCTTGCTGAACAGCTCGTCGTCGTCCTTGCGGGCGCCGAAGTAAAGAATGATGAGCTGGGATTTTTCGGCGGCCTGGGCGAACAGATCCGCCGTAGGGGCCTGCCATTCGAGGCGGGCAGCCTGCCCGCGTTCTTTCTGGCCTCACGTCTGCGCCGAACCGGCGCCTCCGGAACTTCAGGAACCTCAACCGTAGGCAGTGCGCGGCAGGAAGCCCTGCGCGCCAATGGCGGCGACCAAGGTCAGCACGCCGCAGATCAGTTTCAGTTTCATCACAAGTCCTTTCCGCACCGGGACAAATGCTAGCAATCCTGTAACGCAAAACCAGCTGTTCAGGTTCGAATAATCGTGGAGCAGGCTGCCAGCCACATTTCTGCAAGGTCAAGCGAGGCGGTCATTGCTGAGGCTTTTTGGCGCGGAGCGCCGGCACAGTGGAAGCCCCCACCGAATGCCTCTGGCTTTCGGTGGGGGGGGCCAACGCGAGAAGTTTCAAAGGCGCGGAGACCCGACACACTCGCGGCTCAAGCCGCGAGAACTATCCGGCCGCAAGCGGCCGTTGTGTCGGCGCTCCGCGCCTTGTAGTTGCTGCTGCTGGTAACCCCCGCCTTGTTGGCGCCGCGCTGCGCTTCGCGCCAACCGGCGGGGGCTAACATTTGTGGCGGCGCTCCGCGCCTGACTGCAGATGTGTTCAGCATGTCGGAGTTTGCCACGAAACTGCTAAACTCCGCAGTATTGGACTTCCAACCTGTCGGGCAGGCTGGATGCCTGCCCCACGGCTACTCGGAGCGGACCAGCTTGTCCGCCAGCACCCACTCTATGGTGCCGTCTTTAAAATGTTCCTTCTTCCAGATCGGCACGTCGGTCTTTACCCGGTCCATGATCTCTTGCGCGGCCTTGAAGGCTGCGGCCCGGTGCGGGCTGCCGATCACTACCGCTATGCTGGCGTCGCCGATTTCGTGACGGCCGAAACGGTGTACCACCAGCACGCGCTGCAGGCCGTGCTTTGCGGCCATTTCGTCGGCGATCTTCTGCAGTTCCTTCAGCGCCATGGGCTGATAGGCCTCGTAGTCGATGCGCAGCACCTCGCGGCCCTGGTGGTGGTTGCGCACCACGCCAAGAAACAGCACCTGCGCGCCGTCTTCAGGGTGCGCCAGTTCGCGCAGCAGAGCGTTGCTGTCGATTGGGTCGGTTGTGAGGCGGGCCTGGATCATGGGCTCAATTCAAAATTCAAAATGCAAAATTCAAAATGGCACGTCCTGAAGCGACTGCCCATTTTGAATTTTGCATTTTTCATCTTGCATTGCCTTCCTTGGGCTTCTCTTCGCCGGCGAACATAGCGCCGATCATTTTCAGGCCCTTTTTGGCGAACCAGCCGCCGCCTTTGCCGGTGGCCTTGGCGACCTTGTAGGCGAGCTTGCCGGCCTCGATGGTTTCCTTGGCCTTGTCCTTGAGTTCGTCAACCTTGCTTGGCTCGGCCTGCTTCCCCGTCGCTTGCGCTCCGGGCTCTTGTTCCTTGCCCTCGACCTTGGCTTCTGTGTCGATGATCTCTTCGCCCTCGGGGCCGCGCTCCTTTTCCGCCCTCGGCTTTGGCATGAACTCGGGGGGCGGGCCTACCACCTCGGCGGCCTTTTCGGCGCCGAGCCTTGCCACGCGGCGTTTCTCGGCGTGGCCGTAGTACAGGCCCAGCACGGCCATCACCAGGAACACCACGTTATAGGTGATGATCATGCTGGTTTGGCTGCGGGTGGGTGTGGGGCCCTGGAGGGCCTTCACCAGCGGCGAAATGGTCATCAGGATCACGCTGATGCCCGCCAGCACCAGCCAGAAGCCGTGGCTGATTGCGACGGCCCGCACCGTGCCCGCGCCGTAACCGTACTTCTTCGCCAGCCAGCCCCGCACCGCGCGAGCGCCGTCGGCCGGCCAGCCGGGCGTCAGGTTGCCCAGCGCGATCAGGAAGTTCAGGATGCTCAGCCACGACATGAAGCCCACCAGGCTCGCCATCGCGGCCTGGGTCAGCAATGGCGGAGCCGCGCGGTCCATGATGTGCGCCACCACGAAGGGCGCCGTGGCGGCAGCGATCAGCAGGTTCACCATCGGCCCGGCCAGGGCGATCCAGAATTCGTCGCGGGGTTTGACCTTGCCGGCCTTGAAGAAGGTCAGGCCTACGAACGAGAGCAGAATCATGCGCGGCTCATGCCCGCGCAGCTTGCACATGAACGCGTGCCCGACCTCGTGCAGGAACATGCAGAACACCAGCGCCAGCAGCAGCACCAGGTGCGCCACGGCCGACCAGATCTCGCCGGCCGGCGCGTTGCGTACGGAAGCGTTGTTGAGGCTGGTGAAGAACAGCAGGGCGATCAGCACCACCAGGATCAGGTCCAGGCGCAGCTCGACGCCCGCCCAACGGCCCAGGTAGATGGTGGGTCTCCAACGCATGCGGTTACTCTAACGATGATTTCGGGTTTTGGACTTCCGATTTCTGCATCGTGTCGCGAGTTCCGGGGGATCAGTCCCGGGTTCCGGGTCCCGGGTCCGGTGTCCCGGGTCCCGGGTCAAAACAAAGGCCGCCTTGCGGCGGCTGTAAGTTGACACGGCACCCGGGACACGGGACTTTACTCCGACTCCCGTTCCTTCTGTTCGTCCTTGATGGTCTTCAGCCCCATGCGCTTGCGCCATGCCTCGCGGCGGGCCTCTTCTCGTTCGCGCTGGCGCTTCATGTAGGCGGGTTCGTACTTGTCGCCGATCTTGGAGTCTTCATCCAGGTAGCGCACGCCGACCTGGCGCTCCGAGATGTCCACGCTGAGCTCCTGGTCGTGATCCAGCGTGTTGATGGCGTCCGGCTTGTCCTTGTTCACCCAGCTGCTGTCGTAGGTAGTCTCGTGTTCCGTGCCCGGTTGTTGCGGCGCACCAAGGCGCGCCACGCCCGGGCCGGACATGTTGCAGCCGGCGGCGAAAGCCGAGATAACCAGAACGAGAGCGATCTTACGCAAGGCCGGGCCGATACGGGGCATTCGAGGGGACTTCCAGATTATGCCCGCCGGCCCCGGACGTCAACGCGGATTTCGAGCCTCGTACTGGAAACGCCGCGGCCCGGGGCCTATATTCGACGTGTTACCCCGGTCTTCACCCCGGAATCGAATGGGTTCCATGCACAAGCTGTTCGTTTTTGCCGCCTCCGGCATGCTGTGTCTGCTGGTCGGATGCAGCGGCACACCAGAGCCTGAATCCGAGTTGATGCCCAACCCGCTCAGCGGCGGCGATTCCGGCCCGGAAACGCCCATGGATGAGCGTATCGTGGATCTGCTGCAGGAGGCCAAACAGCAGTACGATGACGGTCACTACGACAAGTCCATGCGCTATGCCGAGAAGGCCGAGGGCCTGATCGTAGAGCACCAGTTCCCCGAAGAAGACCTGGCCATGGCCCGCATCATCAAGGGCTACTGCCTGCTCCAATTGAAGCTGATCGACGACTACTACATCGACGGATTCGGCAAGCAGGCCGGCGCGATCACCACCTTCGGCAAAGCCCTGGAGATACGCGAGGAAGACTTCCGCTCGCAGCTCGGCATTTCGCTGGCGAAGTTCCGGCGCCACGCCGACAGCGTACAGAAAGCCGAGGCCCTGGCGGGCGGGATCATCCAGCTTGAGTCCATTCGCGAGGACTTCCGCCGCGGGCTTGCCGCAGCCGACACCGACCAGGGCAAGGCCCTGCTGCGCGAGGCCGGGCGCAAACTGAGCGTATTCAAAGGCAACCGCGACCAGATGACCAAGTTGGGCTTTATCTTCCGGGATCCGCGCTCCCTGCCCATCGGCGCCACGGGTCCGACCGGCACAGCGAAGTGGCTTGGCAGCGTGTCCGAAGAAGACAGCATCAAGGACGTCAACGACATGGACTGGATCATGGAGGATGCCCTGAAGGGCGAGCCCATGTCCAGCCGCGACAAACAAGGTTTCGATTTCAGCGCTGCCGAACTGGCTGACAGCTGGCGCACAGTCCGGAAATACTGGCGTCTGCAGGCCCTGAAAGACCTGCAGTCCGCCCGCGACGGATTCATGCGGGTGCGCGAACTTGACGCGCGGATCGCCGAAGAGACCGGGCGCATGGTCTACTTCTGGGTGGACCGCGACCTCACCTTTGTGTTCCAGTCGCTGGGCGCGTTCTTCCTGGACAGCGGGCTTGAGGCCGCGCGGATGAAGGCCATCGCCGAAGGCGTCAGCGAGGATCGCCTCGAGGCGCGCGCCAGGGAAATCTACCTCGACAAGAACTTCGTCAACGAAGACAAGATAGAGTCCAGGCGCAATTACGAAGCCGCCCTGACTTACACGGAGAGTTTCGTCCGGGGGCACAAACGTTTCGAGGACCTGCGCCGCCGGCGGGTGAACGAGGCCGAGCTGGGCGACGAGAACGCCAACCCGTTCATGGTGGACCTGGTGAAGCGCTACCGAACCACCATGGACGAGCTGATCGAGAGCGAACGCACCCTGCGCAGCCAGATGATCCTCGAGGCGGCAGCCTTGTGCATCGACCCACTGTTCCAGATCAGCGACATCCGCAGGGCGAACAACTGGGCCAACGAGCTGAAGTCGCTGGACCTGGATGACCCCATACACCATTTCGTTCGCGCCACGGCCTACTACCAGACCGGCGACTACGAGACGGCGCTGCAGGAGTACCAGGCCTTCATGAACGGAAGCTCGATTAGCGAACACGGCAATCGGCGTTCCCTGGCGCGCCAGCGCATCGCGCAGTGTGAGCAGCATCTCAGCCGCAAAGCAGGCGCCGGCGAAGACGACGGGCGTTGAGCCGCGTTTGACCCCCCCGCCCGCGCTGCTATCTTCGCATCCATGAACAAGGTCGTGATGGCATATTCGGGCGGTGTGGACACCACGGCCGCCCTGCACTGGCTGAAGCGCGTGCGCGGCCTGAAGGTCGTTGCGCTGGCGCTGAACATCGGCCAGGGCGGCGACTTCGACGAGGTAGCGGAGCGCGCCATCGACGCCGGGGCCGACGCCGTGCACGCCATCGACCGTCGGCGCACGTTCGTGAAACAGTATTGTTTCAAGGCGCTGAAAGCCGGCGCGCGTTACGAGAACGCCTACTACCTGTCGGCCGCGCTTTCGCGCCCGCTGATCGCCACGGAACTGGTGGCGCTGGCACGCGACGAGGGCGCGAAGTTCGTGGCCCACGGCGCGCCGCCCAAGGGCAACGACCAGTTCCGCTTCGAGTGCGCCGTGGCGGCGCTGGACCCGAACATCGAGATGATCGCGCCCATGCGCGAGTGGGACCTTAACACACGCGAAGAAGTGGTTGGTTACCTCAAGCAGCACCGCCTGCCGCTTTCCGATGGCGTTACCCGCGAATACTCCAGCGACCGCAACATCTGGGGCGTACGCAGCAGCGCCGGCGAGCTGGAAGACCCCAGTCAGCCCGCGCCCGAACACATCTTCCAGATCACCAGCTCAGCCGAGAATGCGCCCGACGCGCCCGAAGAAGTCGAGATCAAGTTCCACCAGGGCGAGCCGGTAGCCATCAACGGCAGGAAATTCCAGGCCGTGGAACTGGTGGAAGAGCTTGAGCGCATCGCCGGCCGCCACGGCATCGGGCGCGTGGACACCGTGGAAGACCGCATCCTGGGTTTCAAGAGCCGCGAGGTATACGAAGCGCCGGCGGCTCACCTGCTGCACGTGGCGCACGAAGAACTGGAGAAGCTGACCATGGACGCCGAGTTCATGGAGTTCAAGCCGCTGCTGGCTGCGCGTTATGCCAGGCTTGTGTACGACAGCCAGTGGTTCACCAAGCTGCGCGAGAGCATGGACGCGTTCTTCCGGGAAAGCCAGGAGTACGTGACGGGCACTGTAAAGCTGAAGCTGTTCAAGGGCGCTGTCCACGTGCTGGGCCGCAACAGCGAGTTCAGCATTTACGACCGCGAGGCTTCGCGCCGCCACCAGATCGGCGGTATCCCCGCCGCCAGCGTCGCCGGCTACCTCGAGCTGCGCCGGCTGAACCAGCTGACCCATGCCTTCAAGCAACGCCCGAAGTTCTGAAAACAGGAGCCGCAAGCGCAAGCGCGCGGCCGGGAAGGCCCTTACCGGTTTCCGTAAAAACTGCTGAAGTCGAATCAGACTTCTGATGAAAAGCAACTGCGGTAAACCACGAAGGACCACCAAGGGCCACGAACAACGGCAGGTCATGCTTTCCTTCGTGGTAAACGCGTTTTTGCAGTTGTCATTAATCCCCTGAAACCTGACACCTATCCTATCAGCCCGCCCGTGGCCAGCGCGCGGAACAACTCCGGGCCGATTTCCTGGTCGCTGCTCAGCTCCAACAGCGCGACGCCGCTGGTTCGGCAGAACTCGGACCAGTCGTTGCGATAGCTTTCCAGCATTGCCAGGTAGCGCTTGAGTGTCGGCTTGTCGAGGCTCAGCGACGCCTCGATTCCCGTCTCCGCGTCGATGAACGTAAACTCACCCCGCACCGAAGGCTCAGTCTCTTCGGGCGCCAGCACCAGGATCAGGTAGACTTCCGTGCCCGCGGCCCGGCAGGCGCGCAGCGCGGGACGGATCTCTTCCTGGTCGTAACCGTCCGTCAGCACCGCCAGCGACTTGCGCCGCGGCCCTGCCAGCGCGCTGCGGCGGATAGCCTCGCCCAGGGTGCTGCGCCCGTCCGGCACGATTTCATCCAGCACCCGCAGCACGCGCCCGATGTCGTTGCGGCCGGAAAGCTTCACGGGCTCGAGCGGCTTCTCGTTGGCGAAGCGCCACAGTGCCGGCGTGGCGTGCAGCAGCGCAATCTGCGTCAGGCAGCAGCCGACGCGCGCGGCGGTGAGGTATTTGCTGGGCTCGCCGAAGTCCATGCTGGCGCTGGTGTCGATGATGATTTCCAGCGGCAGGGTTTCCTCAGCGGCGTAGAGGCGGATCAGCATGGTGTCTAGGCGCGCCAGCGCGTGCCAGTCCAGGCGGCGCAGGTCGTCGCCGTGGACGTACTGGCGGTGGTCGGCGTACTCGGAGCTGCTGCCTTTGCGGCGCGAGCGGCGCTCGCCCCGGATTCCGGACGAAGTCAACGTGCGCACGGCGAGCTCAAAACGCGAAAGCGATTCAAGCAGCTTACCGTCAAACACGTCGGAAACCTTCTCCGTCATCGCGGACCTCCGCTGAGGTCCAGCAGCGAATTACTAATTTCCAATAACCAATTACCAATTGGCTGCGACCGCGCGCGCATTGGTACTTGGTAATTGGTTATTGGTAATTTGCTGTTCATTGCGAAACCGCTTCCAGCTTGAGTCGCAACTGGCCGCAGGCGGCCTGCACCCTTCGCCCGCGCCTGCGTCGCACGTGCACGTTTACGCCGGCATTCTGCAGCACCTCGGTGAAGGCGTTCACGGCCTCGGTACTGGGCGCATCAAGGCCCGATCCCTCGACCGGATTCATTGGTATCAGGTTCACGTTGGCGCGCGGGAAGTCTTTCACCAGCGCCGCCAGTTTCTCAGCCGTGGCGATGTCGTCGTTCTTGCCCCCCACCAGCGTGTACTCGAACGTCACCTCGCGGCGAGTCTTTTCGAAGTAGTACTTCGCGGCGTCCAGGATCTCGGCCAGGCCAGCGTTGGTGGGTATCAGCGCGCTGCGCGACTCGTCGTCCACGCCGTGCAGGCTGATCGCCAGGTTGAATTGAAAGCCCTGCTCGGCCAGCTCGCGGATGCGCCTGGGCAGGCCCACGGTACTGACCGTGACGCGCCGCGCGCCGAAGTTGAAGGCCCAGTCGGCGTTCAGCATGGTTAGCGCCTTGAGCAGGTTGTCGAAATTGTGCAGCGGCTCGCCCATGCCCATCACCACCACGTTGGTGAGCCAGTCCGGCTTCATCACCTCATACAGGTGGTAGAACTCCTCCAGGATTTCGCCGGCCGTGAGGTGGCGCTTCAGGCCCAGCTGCCCCGAGGCGCAGAACCTGCAGCCCATGGCGCAGCCCGCCTGGGTAGAGATGCAGGCGGTGATGCGCTCGTCTTCGCGCATCAGTACGGCCTCGATCACCAGGCCGTCGTGCAGCCGGATACCCAGCTTGGTGGTGCCTTCGCCGCTATCTTCGCGGGCGATCGCGCTTGAGGTCAGCAGGCTGTAGTTTTCGGCCAGCTTCACGCGCAGCTCTTTCGACAGATTGGTCATGGCGTCGAAACGCAACTCGCGCTTGGCATACAGCCACTGGGCGAGCTGTCCCGCCTGGAACGGCTTGCCGCCGCAGGCCGTGACGGCCTCGCGCAGCTCATCCAGGTTCATGCCGATCAGCGACTGCTTCATGCCGGCATGGTAGCAGCAGCGGCACGGGTGCGGCAGGCACGGCTAGGCGGGTGTCAGCAGCGTGAACGCCACTGTTCCGTAGACGCGGGCATCCTGTACCTGCAGCTTGCCCACCTGTTGCGGGATGGCCAGCTCGGCCGGGTGGCCGATGGCGATGATGGTATTCGCATCCAGCAGCGGCGAATCAGGCAGGCCACGCAGCCAGGGCCAGAAGGGGCCGGTTGCTTCCTCGATCATTGCATGGGGCGGATCGAGCAGCACGATGCCGGCCGGCGTGTGGGGCAGGCGCGGCGATCCCGGCCTGATCAGGTCGAAGGTGCTGCCGCGGATCAGGTTGGCGCGCTCGCGCAGCCCGAGCGCAACGATATTCGCCTGCACTACGCGGGCGTGGGCGCCGTCTTTCTCAACGAACACGCAGTAGGCGGCCCCCTGCGACAGCGCCTCGATGCCCAGCAGGCCGGAGCCGGCGAAACAATCCCACACGGTGGCGCCCTTTAGCCTTTCCCGCAGCAGGTTGAACAGCGCCATGCGGGTGCGATTGAGCATCGGCCTCACGCCGCCCGTCTGTGGGCATTCGATCACGCGGCCGCGCAGCGCGCCGCTGCTGATGCGGATGGATCCACCGGGGGATTCAGGATCGCGCTTGGGTGTGTGTCGGGGCATGAGTTGTCCCGTGTGCCGTGTCGGGTGTGCCGTGTCGGGTGTGCCGTGTGCCGGGTCTGCAGGACTGGGTTACTGGTCTACTGTGTGCGTGGCCTTGAATTCGTCCGGGACTCGAGACTCCTGACTCGGGACCCGGGACTCCAGACCCGCCCTACGGCCCCCTTGGCCGGCGCGGGAACTCGTCCTCATCAAGGTCCTCGGCTGTGAGGCTGAATGGTTGCACGTCGGGTTTGTTGAGCGTGCCGGTAACGAACAGGGGGAACAGGATCTGTTTCAGCAGGTCCAATACCTCCTGCACCAGCGGCAGCGGGATGGGCGAGCGCGGTGCAAGCGTGAAGAACAACTTCATGCGCATCAATGAAGTGCCGTACATGATGTAGTTCTCGTCGTCGCCGCCGAAGGTCTCGACGCGCGCGGCATTGGAGACGAAGTCCATCTCCCGGATGGTGATGCGGTCCGGGCCCATCCAGAAGAACACGTGGCCCTCGTCAAAGTTGGCTTCGTTGCCGGTCACGGCGGCGATCTGGCTGAACAGGGGCACCTCCAGCAGCTTGGCGGTGTTGCGAGCGGGGTCTTTCGAATTGCGGTCGAAGGGCTGCACGTCCACGCGCCCGCGCCCGATCTGGCCGAAGCGGTCGGGCTGGGAATGGAACTTCATCTCTGCGTCGAGCGCGCCCACCAGTTCGCCGGCGCTGGGGAATGCCATCTTGCCGAGCTTGCCAAGGTCGGCGGCACGGATTTCAATTTCGCCCGAGTAATCCTCGCCATTGATGCCAAAGCGCCCCTCCAGCCAGCCGTCATAGAAGCTGCCACGCAGGTTGGGGAACTCGACGCGCTCGCCGAAGTACTGCACGGACGTGCTGACGTCATTGAAGCGGGCGTCCTTGAAGAATACCTCCTTCACGAACATCGTGCCGTTCTGCCGGCTGGTGTCAGCCTCGAACACACCCTCCATGTCAAAGCGCGCGGTCATGTCGTCGAAGTGCAGGCCCAGCTCCAGGTCAGTCTGGTAGATATCGAGCGATACCTGGTAGCGCATGTAGTCGCCGAGGCCTGACAGTTCAATGTCGATGTCGAAGCTTCCCTGGGGATTCAGTTTCTGCATCACAGCGCGCAGCCCGCCCGGCAGCGCGCGGCGCAGGGCCGGGCTCTGGAAACTGAGCTGACGCGCGCTGGCGCTGAGCGACCAGCCGGTGGCCTCGCTGTAGCTGGCGCTGTGCATGGTCAGGCGCCCGTCGTCAGCCCGCCCCTCAACGCCGCGCAGGCTGACGTCGTAACGGTCCACAAGCACGGAGCCGTACATGCCCTCGATCGGGTACGGGAAGTTCTCGAACTTCACGCTGGAACCCTCAAGTTTGATCTCGAACAGCCAGTCCATCTCGCCGAAAGCGTCCACCACAAAGCGTCCCGAGGTGCCCAGTGTGCCGCCCATCTTCAACTTCTCGGCAAACTGCACCAGCGCAGGTTTTTCATCCGAGCCCGGCTGCTGCAGCATGCGGGTGAATGCCGTCAGCAGCGCGTCGTCCACCGGCACGCGCGACGCCTCGATGCGCAGATCCATGATCGGGGGCGGTGCTTCCTCGCCCTCGGGCGTCTCGGCAAGCGGCACCAGCACCTGGCCGTTCACCGTGATGCGGCTGGGTTCGGTCTGGCCGGGCAGTTCGCTGCCGCGCCCCGAGAAGTCACGGATCATGATGTCGGCCCACTGCTCATTGACGCTGGCATACAACTGCCCGGTGACGTTGCTGAGCGTGTAGGGAAAGCGATCGAAACTGACGCTGCCACTGCGGTCGCCGGTCCCCGCGACGAATGTGACGTCGATGTCGGTAAAGTCCGTTTCCGTCTCGCTGCGCCTGCCGCTTACTTCGAATCGCACGTATCCGTGCGGATCGAAGCGCTTCAACGTCGCCGCCAGCTCTCGCGGCAACACGGCGGTGAAATCGGGCCGCAGCTGGAAATCGTCAGACTCCACGGCGAAGGATGGCACGTCACCCCCGCGGTAATCCAAGCTGAGCGTGACCGGGCTGCCCAGCAGCTTGCCGCGCAGGTTGCTGAGTTGCACGCGGTCCTGGTTGCCGTCGATGCGCACGGTGCCCGCGATCTCCCGGAAGCGCGCCGGCTGCTCCGCGCTAGGGAACTGGTACTGGGCCACGATGTCCTTGGCTGCCAGAGTGAAATCGTAGCTGACGTCGGCTTCGCCTTGGGGTTGCACCACCACGCTGGCGCGCTGGATGTCCACCTTGCCAGCGGGCGCAAACTGGTCCACCACGTCGCGGATGTTCTGCGGCAGGCGCGACTTCAGGTCGGCGTTGAAGTCCAGACCCTCGCTCTGGAACTCCAGCCGCAGCTTGGCCTGCTCCCCGGGGTTGCGCGCTTCCTCGAAGATCGCGTACACCCACAACCGCTCGCCGATCGTTTTCAGGGTGCCCGTCAGGCCGCGCTTGTCGTAGGCCTGGATGCCGCCCGCCGGGTCCAGGCCCAGCATGTTCATTTCCTCAGGCGTGTAGCCGCGCACGATGTAGCGGGCAGGCTGGTTGGGAACAGTGATGCCCTCGACCACCCCATACGCATTGTGCAGCGGCACCGGAAAGGCCGCGCCTTGCTGCTCGGGCAGGCCGACGTAGGCCGCCGTGGCGTCGTGGACGAACACCTTCCAGTTCAGGTTCTGGTCGAGTCGCGACTTGCCGGTCACCGGGTCGCGTCCCTTCATCTCCTGGTCCAGCCGCAGCTGGAAATCGGCCAGGCCCATGGGCGTGAAGGCGCGGCAGATGAATGGCAGCACCTCGTCGATGTCTGGGTACAAGATGCCGCCGCGCCATGGCGCCGGGCCCTGCCATTCGGGGAAGCCGTCCTCATAGCGCCCGGTCTCTTCGTCGTACCAGGCATACTTGAGCGGGTCCCACTCCGCCTCGCTCCAGGGCATCCCGGTGTTCCAGTCCTTCAGGTTGTCCGGCTGCAACCGCGCGGGGAGCAGCGCCAGCCGGAACTGCTCGTCCACCAGCAGGTTTCGGATGTCCACATTCACCTGCAGCAGCTCGTTGTTGGTGCCCACTGCGTCCACCCGCGCGTTCACCCGCACGTCCGCACCGCCGCGCCGCCCAATCGCGTCAACCGAGATGTTGTTGTTGCGCACCTGGATGTCGGCCGTGACGTCCGAAACCGCCAGCGGGAAGCCGATGAAGCAGATTGACCCCTGCTGCGCCTCGATGTCGGCCGAAAACTGCAGCTCCTTGCCCGGCTCAATCTCCAGCCGCGCCTCCTTGATGCTGGTGCTGGCGGTAATCTGGAACTGCTCGACCGTTTCGCGCACGTCTTCCGCCAGCACGGCCGCGTAGTCGCGGTCAACCTGGATGGGCCTGTCGGGATCGGTACGAAACAGGACGGTCACGTGCTGGTCGCGGCGGCTGATGCTGCCTCCCAGCTCGAAGTGCCCGAATTGTCTCGAGAACACGCCGCCGGAAATCACGAAAGTGTCGGCCTGCGTTGTGCTGGGCAGCAGACCGAGGCTGGCAAGGTCCATCTTGTACCAGTCCTGCCCGGGATCCAGGTTTTCAGGCGGAACCAGGATGCCGTCCGCCCGCAGATTCACGGTGCAGGTACCCTGTGTGATTATCTCGGGAAGGCTGGGAACCTCGCCGGCCGCACCTTCGCCGCTGAGGAACAGGTCGTTGTCGAGCCACTCACCCTTATGGATGTTGAAGTGCAGGACCAGACCGGCTTCCAGTTTCACGCTGGTTATCGGCAGGGCGGGCAAGCGCTTTAGGTCATAGTCGATCTGCACCTTGGGCACGGTCAGGAAGTCGTACTCAAGCGGTGTGCCGCGCGGGTGTGCCGTGCGCCCGCCTTTGCGCGCAACGCGCAAGTTGTAATAGGTGATGCTGCCCGTCAGCGTGATGCTGGGACCCGTGAACGTGGTGCGTTCTTCATCCCAGCGCACGTCCGCCGAGGCTGTGTTGAACACCCGCCCTGCTACTTCATGCATCAGCTTGTTGCCGCTGGCGCGGTTGGCCGCCGCCTGCAGTGCCACGAATGGAAGCACAAACAGGATCAGGAACAGCAGCAGCATGATGCGGAAGAACCCGCGCCGGATGACGCGTCCCAGCGCGGCGCGCACAAAGGCGCGCGTTCGGGTAAAAGCCGAAGTCCCTTTGGTCGAAGCCATTGCGTCCAGAGTCCCGAGTCAGCGCCCCGGTGTCAACGGGTTGGGAGTCGGGTCAGTACAAAGTACGGCGTACAAGAGTGGGGCGTGCCGGCGATCCGCGCCGCGGCACCGGCAGTACGATATCTTGTACCCACAAGACTCGATACCCGGGACCCAACTAGAACCTGAAGTTGACGCTGCCGCCGAAGTAGAAGCCGTCCACGTAGTCGTCGTCAAACGCCACGTAGTAGTGCGCTTCAAGCTGGAAGAACATCGGGAACAACCCGTACTTGTCGAGGTTGTACACCAGCCGCGCCGTGCTGATCTGCCCCTGGAACTCGGAGCGGTTGGTCAGGTAGCGATGCTGGTAGATGGTGGTCGTGGTAATCTCGAAGTAATCGCCGAAAATCGTGAAGGTGGGACTGTCCACGAACAGGCTGATGGAGCTTTCCCAGCGCGAACCTTCATCGTCAAGACGCTGGAAGTAATTCAGTGTGTAGCGCAGGTTCGCGCCCTCAGCCTGCAGCACCGACGTGAAATACGTCAGCATGATGTGCAGCTCGTGGATACTGCTGGGGAACTTGTCGTCGGGGAATTGCTCCAGCGGCTTACGCCCGAAGCCCTGGTCGCGCGCGCCCAGGTCGCCGTCGCTGCCCGAGAAGTCATACCAGGTATAGCCCACCGAAATCAGCGCGCCTTCGATCTCGAATTTGTAGCGGAAGCGATAGTCGGCCTGCACCGGACGATAGCGGTCGTTGGAGGGATCCCACATCGCCCATACGCTGGCTTCGAAACCATAGATGTTGACGTACGCATCGCCGCGGCACAGCACGTCCGCGTCGAACAGCCGGAATCCGCGCCAGTAATGATCGCTGATGTAGCCCGCGCTGAATCCGGCCGTGAAGGCGTCCTGGCCCATCAGGCCCTTCTGGTCCTTGTAACGGCTGTCGGAAGCGCGCCGAACCAGGTCCTGCATCTGGCGTATCCGCGGAAACTGCAGCGTGTCTTCAGCCCGCAAGCCGTCGCAAAGGAACACAGCCGCCAGAACAACTACCGTCGAAAAAACCCACTTGTGCATGAGAACAGATGTCCGAGAGGGGCTGGCCGGGGTCAGCATTTCCACTGTAACGAGTGAAAGGACAGACAGTTAGCGAAAAGATTCCGCTAGCGCAATGGGGAGCGCCCGTTTCTCCGCGCCAGCCCGTGTCGCAGACCCCGCTACACTGCCGCAGGAATCTTCAAGGAGAAAGCGATGACTACCACAACCAAGGCGGCCGGAGTCAGCATCGAACCCGGCGTCGATGACCAGCAGGCGATGCGCATCCTGAACGAGGCGGCGGCGTTCCTTGGCGAGTTCTTCGCCCTGGCCCGCCAGGCAGTGGCGAACACAGACCCGGTGCTGCTGGCGAATGTGCTTAAGGAAGAGCCCGGTGACGTGACACCCGAGCCGGACGCGCGCAAGCGCCCCCGCGGCAGCACGCACCCGCTGCTGCTGCTGTTCAAGCTGGGCGTCAACGCGGCCAAGGCTCTGCCGCGCATCCTGGCCTGGACCAACCCGGAACTGGACCCCAGGGGCGGCACCGACCGCAGCCTTAACGCCGCCATGAAATCCACCCAGAGCATGATGGAAGGGTTGGAGAAGCTGATGTCCGGCCTGTCCGAGCCGACGGGATAGTGGGCGGGAGGCAGGAGGCGGGAACAGGAGCCGCAAGCGTACTCGTCCACCGAAGCCTTGGCAACGGTGGAAGCGCGCGGGCCCTGAGACCCTAAATGTACCGTAGGGCGAAACTAAGTTGGTAAGCGTGAGGATTGAAGCGCAAGCCGTTCGCCCCTTCGTTCCTTCGTGTTGCATCAGCATTTCAGAGAGGGGAAAGGAGGCCTGACAAATGCACAGAACCCGGGTTTGACCCCGGGCCCTGGCGTGCAGCGTGCCTTCTGTCACCTAGTGATTTTTTAGCCCAGCAGATCCTCGCGCATGCGTTCGAGGGCTTCCTTGAGGCGGTAGATGATGCGGTGATGGATCTGGCACACGCGCGACTCAGACAGGTCGAGCACCAGGCCGATCTCCTTCATCGTCAGTTCTTCGAGGTAGTAAAGAATGACGATCAGCTTTTCCTTGCGGCTCAGGCCCCGGGTGGCGAGCTCGATCAGCTCGCGCTTCTCCAGGTTGCTGGTGGGTGCCACGGCGTCTGCGTCCTCAATGGTGTCCACCTTGCGGACTTCCTTGCCCTCGCCGTCGTACTCGCTGCTGGCGCGGTCGAGGCTGACGATGTTTGCCATGTTGATTTCGCGCATCCAGCGGTCGTACTCCTCCATGCTGATGCCAAGCTTCTCGGCCACGTCAGCCGCCTCGGGCACCTTGCCGGTGTCGGCCTCGACGTCCTTGTAGGCGCGGTCGAGGCGGTGGCTGTGGGTGCGCACCAGGCGGGGCGCGAAGTCCTGGTTGCGCAGATCGTCGAGAATCGCGCCACTGATGCGCTGCTTGGCGTAAACCTCGAACTTCACACCGCGCTCTGTATCGAAACCGTCGATGGCGTCCATCAGGCCGAAGACACCTGCCTGGATCAGCTCATCGACTTCAACGTGGCTGGGAAGCTTGGAATGCATGCGCTCGGCCGTGAGGCGTGCGAGCGGCAGGTAGTGCTGGATGAGTTCGTTGCGGGCGGCGTCGCAACCTTTGTGCTTGAAGCGGTTCCAGAGCTTACCGACTTCATCGCGCTCCGGTTTTCCTGCGCCGAAGTTGACGTAAGCCTTGGGTAGGTAAGCAGATGCGCGGGAGAAGCGGACGCGCGGGAGGGTAGGTTCCGGGGCGATGGCGGCCATTGGTGACTCCAGTTGGGTGGGGTGTATTTTACGGTTTATAAAATACACTGCCAAATGGCCAGCGTCAAACGAGTTAGGAAGTTTTTATTTTGGGGAATTGCTGGATCGGGTGGGACAGGTGAGACGCGTGAGTTAAATGAACGGGGACAGGCTTAGCCTGTCCCACTCGTCCCCCTGTCCCACGCAACCGGCCCTACCCCATCTCCTTCGGCGTCTCTTCGCTCCCCACCAAGGCGCGGATCTCGTCCACAATCGCCCGGCGGATCGCGATGCTGCCGAACTCTTCGAAGCTATTGTGCTGCGCGGGGTCGAACTCGTTCAGCGCCTCGAAGAACGCCAACGCGCCGGCCTGGCTGAGGTCGCCCTCCTCAATGGCCTCGATCAGGATCTTGGCGATGTTGTCAGCGTTGGCGCGCACCATGTCGAAGTAGAACTCGGTCAGGGCGTTGCGAGACTCCACGTCGCCCTCGGCGCGGTACTTGTCCCACAGCTTGCGCAGGTCCTTGCCGTTGTCCGTGTGCGTGGCGCCGCGGATCGTCGGGCCTTCGTCATTGTTCTCGATGTCGCTCACTCGTCTGTTCTTCCTTGTCCTGCAGCCTCAGCAGCAGCCCCGCCACGGCGCCAGCCAGCATCGCGCATGCGCCGCCGATCAGCGCCACGGGTACGCTCCAGCCCGCAATCACGGCCAGCAGCAGGAAAGCCGCCCCCGCCCCCGGCGCAAGCCAAGCTGCCAGTCGCCCCCTCATGGTCCGAGTAAACCGGAGCCCCTGAAATGCCGCAATGGGGCGGCGGTTCCGGATTACCCCCGGCCCGTTTACCGTTACATTGTCTGCATGGAGCTGTTGCTCTTCTACCTGTCGCTGTCCCTCGGTATCTCTTTCCTCTGCAGCCTGCTTGAGGCTTCGCTGCTCTCCGTTTCAAGCGGCTACGTCAACGCACTGGTCGAGAAGGGCCACGCGGGCGCTGTCCGCATGCGGCGCCTGAAGGCCAACCCCGATCGCCCCCTGGCAGCCATCCTCAGCAGCAACACGGTCGCCCACACCGTGGGCGCTGCCGGCGTCGGCGCGCAGGTGGTCGAGTTGTGGGGCAGCGCCTGGCTGGGCCTCGCCAGCGGGCTGCTGACGATCGCCATCCTGCTGCTGACGGAGATCGTGCCCAAGACGCTCGGCACCCTGCACGCCCAGAAACTGGTGGGTTTCACGGCAGTCACCGTGCAGGGGATGATCATCCTGCTGTTCCCGCTGGTGGTCGCTGCGCAGCTGCTGAGCCGCCTGTTGTCGCGCAAGGCCCACGGCCCGGGCGTCACGCGCGAAGAGGTTGCCGCCGTGGCGGACATCGGCATGGCGGGCGGCAGCCTGACCGAGGCCGAGGCGCGGGCGATCCGCAACCTGCTGGCGCTGCGACAGGTGCGGGTTTCGGACATCATGACGCCGCGCACGGTGGTGCAGCACGTGGCGGCGGATCAGACCGTGGGTGAGTTCGCCGACTCCGAGCGGCAAGCCAGCTTCGCGCGCATGCCGGTCAGCGTGCACGGCGACATCGACGACGTGTTGGGCGTAATCCACCGCTCGTGGATTCTTGACGCCATCCGCGACGGCGAGTTGGACAAGACTTTCGGCTCCATGGCCCGGAAGCTGGCGGCGGTGCCCGCGTCAGCAGCGGCGGCCGAGGCATTCGAGCAGTTGCTGAAGCAGCAGTCTCACATGTTGCTGGCGGTAGACGAGTACGGCGGAACGGCCGGCGTCATCACACTGGAAGACGTGGTTGAAACCATGCTGGGCGTCGAGATCGTGGACGAAACAGACCCGGCAATCGACATGCGCGAGCTGGCCCGTAAGCTTCAGGAAGAGCGCTTCCAGGACCGGCTGCGCCGCGGCGATCAGCCGCGCGCGGCCAAATGACAAACGCCGGGCGTGCTCGCCCGGCGTGCCATAAGTGGGATGTGCCTACTCGTCGTGGCGCGCGTACATGGCGATGCAGTCCTCGGCCATGCCCTGGCGCTTGAGTTCCGCCACCATCATCTGCGCGTCGTACAGGTTGTTGTAGTAGAAGCTGTAGACGCCCATCTTGGGGTCGACGTAGCTGACGAAGTAGCGCGGAAGCTCACGCAGGGTTTCCTCAAGCAGCGCGCGCTTGATGTCGGTGGCGCGGCGCACGGGCCCGCGGCGTTCGTCAAGCCGGCGTTCCATGGTGGATTCGGACATTGGAGCTGTCTCCTGATAGGCGGTCTGCACGGCGGCGCCCTTTGCGCCCGGCCGTGCTGATGTATCGGCGGCGGCCTTACGGGTCCTTTAGCAGAAGTTGCCCGTCCCGTGTCGCGCGCCCTGTTAGACTTTGACCTTGGCCGGCCCGAAACCAGAATCGAAGCCATGAACGACCAACCCAAAAGCCCCGGCGCGCGCCCCAAGGCGGCCGATCCGAAAGCCCAGCACGCCTGGCTGTGCCGGGCCATCAACTGGCACAATCACCTGTATTACGCCAAGGCCGAGCCTGAGATCAGCGACGCCGACTATGACCGCCTGATGCGCGACCTGGAGGCGCTCGAGGCCGAGCACCCGGAGCTGCAGACGCCCGATTCCCCCACTCGTCAGGTGGGCGCCGGCGTGCGCGAAGACCTGGCCAAGGTCGAGCACCGGGTGCCGATGCTCAGCATCGAAAACGCCATGAACGAAGAGGAGGCGCGCGCCTGGCTGAAGCGTCTGGCAGACGACATCGGCGACGTCGAGCTGATCTGCGAGCCCAAGTACGACGGGCTGTCCTGCGAGTTGGTGTACGAAGACGGCAAGCTGAAAGTCGCCAGCACGCGCGGCGACGGCAAAGTCGGCGAAGACGTGACACCCAACGTGAAGACCATCAAGAGCGTGCCCGTAAAACTGAAGGGCAAGTTCCCCAAGCGCCTCGAGATCCGCGGCGAGGTGTACATCGAAAAAAAAGCCTTTGCCGAGCTGAACGAACGCCTCGAGCAGGAGGGCGCGAAAACCTACGTCAACCCGCGCAACACCGCATCCGGCAGCCTGCGCCAACTTGACGCCCGCAAGTCCTCCGCGCGGCCGCTGAGCGCCGTGTGGTACCAGGTGGCGAACCCGGAAGACGCCAAGCTGAAAAGCCAGTCCGCGGCGATCGACGCCATGCGCGCCTGGGGTTTTCTGACCAGCAAGGACCTGCTGGAAGGCAGCCCTTTACAGGTCAAGACACTGCACGGCGAGCAGGCGGTGCTTGAGCTGTTCCGCACCTTTCACGACCGGCGCCACGGCCTGCCCTTCGAGATCGACGGCATGGTGGTGAAGGTAAACGACTTCACCCAGCAGGCGGAGCTCGGCGTGCGCAGCAAAAGCCCGCGCTACCTGCTGGCCATGAAGTTCCCGCCCGAGGAAAAGGAAACCGTCTGCGAGAATATCGAAGTGCAGGTCGGGCGCACCGGCGCCATCACGCCCGTGGCCGTGATGACGCCCGTGATGGTCGGCGGCGTCACGGTCACCCACGCCAGCCTGCACAACGCCGACGAAATCGAGCGCCTGGGCATTCGGCCGGGCGACACCGTGATGGTGCACCGCGCCGGCGACGTGATCCCGCAGGTGCTGCGGGTGGTGAAGTCCGCGGGCGGCAAGCCGTTTGCTTTCCCTACGACCTGCCCGCGCTGCGGCAGTGAGCTGGTGAAGCTGGACGACGAAGTGGTAATCCGCTGCCCCAACCACCTGGGCTGCCCGGCCCAGGTGCTGGGCGCGATCGTGCACTTCACGGCGCGCACGGCCATGAACATCGAGGGCCTGGCCGAAAAGAACGTGCAGCAACTGCTGGACGCGGGCTTGGTGAAAGACCCAGCCGACCTGTTTGAGCTGCACGGCAAACTCGACGCGATGCTGGAGCTCGAACGCTGGGGCGAAAAGAAAATCGACAACCTGCTGGCGGAAATCGAGAAAGCCAAGTCCCCCACCCTCGCCAAGTTCATCTACGGCCTCGGAATCCGCAACGTGGGCGAGACCGTGGCCGGGCTGATCGCCAACGAGGTCGGCAGCATCGACGGCCTGCTGGCGACCAGCGAGGAGCAGTTGAACGAGATCGAGGGCATCGGGCCGATTATCGCGCAGTCGGTGCTCGCCTTCCTGCACGACGAGCACAACCGCAAGCTGATCGAGCGCCTGCAGAAGCATGTCACGCCACAGGCCGTCAAGAAGCTGGCCGCGGGCGAAGGCAAGTTTGCGGGCATGACCTTCGTGTTCACGGGTGCGCTCACGAAGTTCACTCGCGACGACGCCGAGGTGATGGTGCGAGAACGCGGCGGCAAGGCCAGCAGCAGCGTCAGCAAGAACACCAGCTACGTGGTGGCCGGCGAAAAGGCCGGCAGCAAGCTGAAGAAGGCCAACGAGCTGGGAGTGAAGGTGATCAGCGAAGATGATTTCGCGGCGATGCTGTAGCGCAGGCGCCCCACCCACGGCACGCGCGGGCTGGCAGCCCGCGCCACGTTACTCCTCATCCATGAAACTGCGGGGCAGGGCGGAACGCTGGATGTGCCGTGTCGTGCGGGATGCAACGCTGGCCCTGAGCAGCTGGAAATAGCGATTGCGCGACTGATCCGGTCTGCGCAACTCGTCAAAACAGGCATCTCGGATCAGCTCTTTGGAAACTCCGTTCTCAAGCGCGCCGTACAACCGGTCGCCCAGCGCGCGGCCGAGCGCGCGGGTCAGCGCCACGTGCCGGTCGGTCGGCAGCTCAAACAGCACCCGCGGCGCACCCGCGTAGCTGCCGGTCTTCAGCACACGTTCCTCGTAGGCGCGGTGCCTCAGGAAGCCGCGGGCCACGTTCACGTCGAGTTGCTGGATGCGCGCCAGCCTGCGCCGGCGGCCGAAACGCTTCAGCACGTCGTTCCAGTCGTCGGCGTTGCGCGCGTGGCGGCGCGGGTCGATGATCTTGCTGCAGAAAAATGCCAGCGCCTCCACCATGCAGCGGGCATAGAACTCGTCGCGCGACTCCACCACCTCGTTGCTGACCGGCCGCAACTCAGCCAGCACGTACCGCGCGGCCGCCTCGGCCGCGTTGCTGACCGTGGGATTGCTGACGTACAGCAGCCGGGCGCGCTCAAAGAACGCGCTCTCCGCCATGGTGAGGTAGTCCTTCAGTGCCGCCATTTCCTCGGCGGTGTAGATGCCGCGCTCTACCAGGTTGCTGAGCAGGTCGAGGTCGGCCGCGGTGTACAGCTCGTAGTTCTCGGGCTCTTCTAGCTCGACGCCCAGGAAGTGGATGATGGTGCGGATGTACTGGTTCACCTGCTCCAGCAGTGCGGTCTCGGTGTGCAGATCGAGCTCGTCGCCGCCGCTCCAGACCAGTTCCTGGCGCTGCATCTGCCAGTTGGCGTAGCTCTGGAACTTCACGAGCGGCGTTGCGTTCATCACCACGTACACGTCGCGGCGCATCTTGATGTAGTCCACCACGTGCTCAAGCTGCTGCTCGACCAGCTTCCAGTACAGCGTCTCCGAGTTCTGGTACACCGTCAGCGCGCGCCGCTTCGCGCCGTACTTCGCGAGTCGCGACTCCACGGCTGTTGGCAGGTGGCTGGCTGCCAGGTGCAGGTCGCCGTAGACCACGGCCACCAGCCGCTCGGGGTACAGGTGCGTCAGCGCGCAGACCAGGTCGCCGGCGAACTGGTCGCGGAAGTGCAGGCCGCGGTCACGGTCGTCGGCGTTGATGTTGATACCGAACAGGGGCGCGTTGTAGCGCTTGCTGAACGTGAAGAAGCGCTTGTAGCTTTCCCAGGGGAAGCCCCAGTTCTCGTCCCACTTCAGCCGCCAGCGCAGGGTTTCTTCGTCGATCTCGCCGTCCATGAACTCCTGGGCGTGGTGCTTGTCCGCGGCGTGCAGCATCTCCATGGCAAGCACCACCTTGCGCCCGCGCTCAGCCGCGCCCTGCAACAAGTCTAGCACGGCGGTCTGGGCGCTGCGCAGGGTGTGGTAGTCGCCGAAGTAGCCGATGTTCGCGCGCATCAGGCGCTGGATGATCTCGTCGCGGCTGGAGAGCCGCTCGTAGCCCTGCTTGAACTCGCGCTGGTAGTCTTTGTAGTAACGGTCCAGCGCCGGGTCGCGCCGGCCGACCGTGTCGTACAGGGCCTCCTTCAGCTCCTCCACAAGGCGCTTCTGGATGCCGATCAGATCTTCGCGAGCGTTGCCCATGGGTAGCGAGGGTGGTCAGTTGTCAGTCGTCGGTTGTCAGTGAACCACCAGAGCCGTGCTGAATGCTGTCTGTGGACAACCAGCCTCCAATCACCAGCCACCAGCCACCAATCAGGCCTTCGGAAACAGGTGCTTCTCCACCAGGTCGCAGATCACGTGCCCGACCGCGATGTGGCATTCCTGGATGCGCGGCGTAAGCGTGCTCGGCACGTGCAGCACCAGGTCGCTTACCTCGTCGATGCGGGCTTTCTTTTCGCCGCTGAGGCCGATGGTGAACGCCCCCAGCTCCTGGGCCGCGGCCAGCGCGTCGCACACGTTGCGGCTGTTGCCGCTGGTGGTGAGGCCGACCACCACGTCGCCGGCCTGCACGCAGGCCTTGACCTCGCGGCTGAAGATGTGCTCGTACCCATAGTCGTTGGCAATGGCGGTCAGGCTGGCCACGCCGGCCCCCAGCACGAAGCTGGGCAGCGGCGGGCGGTCATAGCCGTACTTGCCCACCAGCTCGCCCACGATGTGGTGGGCGTCGGTGAAGCTGCCGCCGTTGCCGCACCAGTACACGCGGTGGCCGTTGCGGAAGGCGTCCACGATCGCGATCGCGATCTGCGCCATCACCTCGCCCTGGGTCTCGGCCAGTTTGCGCTTCAGCTCGGCGCTGGCGTTGAGCTGCTGGGCAAACTCATCCCGGATGGAAGCCTTGGCCATTACTTCGTCACCTTTACCCGTCGCTTGCGCTCCGGGCTCCTGTTCCCGCCCTTCGCCTTCTCGATGATCTTGCTTGTGCTCTTTCCCTGCACCAGCGGGGCAAACACTACGCGCCCGCCGTTTGATTCCACGAAGTCGGCGCCCGCCACGCGCTTGCCCGACCAGTCTTCGCCTTTCACAAGCACGTCGGGCTTCACCTTGCGGATCAGCTTCTCGGGCGTGTCGTCCTCGAACACCGTCACGTAGTCCACGTCGCTGAGCGCCGCCAGCACCCGGGCGCGCGCCTCGGCCTCATTGACCGGACGGCTCGGGCCTTTCAGGCGTCGCACGCTGGCGTCGCTGTTCAGGCCGATCACCACCACGTCGCCCTGGCCGCGGCAGAAATTCAGGTAGGTCACGTGGCCCTGGTGCAGAAGGTCGAAACAGCCGTTCGTGAACACGATCTGCTCGCCGCGCTTACGGTGCTCGGCCAGTGCTTCAACCAGCTCGGCGTGGCTCACCACCTTGCCCGCGTGGTCGAAGCCCTCATGGGCGCTGATCACGCTGCGGCGCAGCTCTTCGCGCGTGATTGCCACCGCGCCGAAGCGCGCGACCTTCAGGGCCGCCGCGTAGTTGGCCACCCGCGCCGCCGTGTTGAAGTCGGCCCCGGCCGCCACGCACATGGCGAACGCTGCAATGAAGGTATCGCCGGCGCCCGTCACGTCGTACACGCTACGGGCCTGGGCCGGGAAGTGCGCCATCTCGCCGCGCGCGGGGATCACCGCCACGCCCTCGGCGCTGAGCGTGATCACGGCTGCCTTCAGCTTGAGTTGCTTGCACAGCAGGCGCCCGGCTTCCTCGACGCCCTCCATGCTGCTGCAATCGATGCCGGTGGCGGCTTCGGCCTCGGTGCGGTTGGGGGTCACGGCCGTCGCGCCCTTGTAGCGCGAGTAGTCGCGCCCTTTGGGGTCCACGATCACCGGCACGCCGGCTTTGGCGGCCTGCGCGATCAGCGCCTGGGCGCTGGCGGGTGTGACCACGCCCTTGCCGTAGTCGCTGAGCACCAGCGCGCCCACGCCCTTCAGCGCCTTGAGCGCTCGGTCGGACACGTCCTGCAACTCCTCGCTCAGTAGCGCGCCGGAAGACTCGCGGTCCACCCGCAGCATCTGCTGGTTCTGGCTGACCATGCGGGTCTTCAGCACCGTGGGCCTTGAGCGCGTCTGGGCCGCGTCCAAATCAAGGCCGCGGGCGGCCTGGGCCAGCTTGCGGAAGCGCGAGCCCGGCTCGTCGCGCCCGATAGCGCCAACCAGCGTGCTGCGCCCGCCCAGGCTCAGGATGTTGGCGGCCACGTTGGCGGCGCCGCCCAGGCGGTCCTCTTCTTTGCGCACATGCAGCACGGGGATGGGCGCCTCCGGGCTGATGCGCGAGACGGCGCCGAACACGTAGTGGTCCAGGATCAGGTCGCCCACCACGGCGACTTTGGGCTTGCCCAGCGCGTCAATGATCTCGATCAGGTCTGCGGTGCTCATGTCTATGAATCGGCCTTGCCGGCCAGCTCCAGTGAATAAATCCCCTGCTTTTCGGGTGCGTCGAACTCGTGGAAGTCGCGCCCGTCAAAGCGCATCAGCTTGAACTCGCCGCCCTTCACTACGCATACCACAGCGCCGTCTTCGCGCCAGTCGCTGGTCACGTACAGCCGGCCGGTACTGCCATCGGCCGCATAGTCACGGGAGAAGGGGGTGTGCACGTGACCGCATACAATGACCCTGGCGCCGCGAGACACAAGGCGTTTGACCGGCTCAGGCTGGATGCCGAAGTGCTCGGGATCGCGACGCGCGAACTCGCCCTGGCTCTTGCTGCGCATGTACTTGCACAACTGGTGCCCCTTCTCGGCCGGGAACAGCTCGCCGAGCAGCCCCCATGGCGTGTTGCGGAACCAGAGGCGGAAGCGCTGGTAGACGCGGTCCTTGCTGCAGAACAGGTCGCCATGTTCGAGGTCGCAAGGCGTACCGCAGAACTCGCCGAAGTAGCGGTTGCGGTAGGTCTGGTAGCCGGCCTTGCGCGCGGTGCCCTTGAACATGTGGTCGCGGTTGCCGTTGACCCAGATCGCGCGTCTGGCGGGCTTTGCCAGCCGCTCCATCAGATCGAACACATAGCGGCCTTGCTCGCACTGCAGGTGCTTGCGCCCGATCCAGTATTCGGCCAGATCGCCCAGGCAGGCGACTTCGGGGGTGCCCTCCACCCGCTGCACGAAGGCCTCGAACAGCTCGTTGAGCCGCGGCTTGTCTTCGGACAAGTGCAGGTCGGAGAAGATCACGCCATCGAACTCGGGCATGGGCCGAGTTTAGCGACGATTCATGAATTTGGATTTTGGATTTTGGATAGATTCCGCCGGCCTTGCAGATTGGGCCGTGCAAACGAGACTGCAATCATGGCTCGACGCGCGTGCATCATTTCCATTGGCAACGAGGTGGTCCACGGTTTCATCGTGAACACCAACTCGGCCTGGCTGGCCCGTGAGCTGGCGGAGCTCGGCTTCGACGTCGCCTACCACCTGGCCGTCAGCGACCGCGAAGATGACCTGGCTTATCGCCTGAAAACCGCGCTCAGCGAGGGCCTGCTGGTCGTCACCACAGGCGGCATCGGGCCCACCGTGGACGACCGCACCCGCCAGGCCGCCTCGCGCGCACTGGGGCTTGAGCTCAAGCTCGACCACGACGCGCTTGCCAGACTGCACGAGCGCTACGCCGCCATGGGCCGCAAGTTCCCCGAGGGCAGCGAGCGCCAGTGCATGAGGCCGGAAGGGGCGGCGTTCATTCCCAACGCCTTCGGAACCGCCAGTTGCTTCCTGCTGCGGCAGGGCGAGGGCGGCATCGCGGTGCTGCCGGGCGTGCCGCGAGAGCTGAAGGGCATCTGGGCCGAGGAGATGCGGGCCGCGATCATCGAGCAGTTCGGCATCGGCCAACGCTACTACAGCCGCGAGCTGCGGGTGTTCGGCATACCCGAGAGCGACCTCGACCTGCGCGTGAAGACCTTGCTGGAAAGCCGCGAGGCCGAGGGCGCTATCCTGGTTGACGACGCCGTGATGCGCCTGCGCTGGCGCCTGCCGGCCGAGGACCAGGCCGAGGCCGACAAGGTGCTGCAGCCGATACTGGACGCCGCGCGTGCCGAGCTTGGCGACCTGGTGTTCGCCGAGGGCGACGTCGAGCTGGAAACCTCCACGGTCAAGCTGCTGGCCGAGAAGGGGCTGAGGGTCGCCTGCGCCGAGAGTTGCACCGGCGGCATGATCGCCCACCTGCTCACCAACGTGCCGGGCAGCAGCGACGTGCTGGTCGAGAGCGCCGTGACCTACAGCAACGCGGCCAAGGTCAAGCGCCTCGGCGTGAAGCAGGCCACGTTGGACGCACACGGCGCGGTCAGCGAGCAAACGGTCCTTGAAATGGCCAACGGCCTGCTCGCGCAATGGCCCGACCAGCGCCCCGATATCGTCGTGGCCGTGACCGGCATCGCCGGCCCAAGCGGCGGCAGCGACGACAAGCCGGTCGGCACAGTATGGCTCGCGGCCGCCATGGGCGGGCAGGCCAAGGCCTGGCACCTGCGCGTGCCCGGCGACCGCCAACTGGTCAAGTGGCGCATTGCCCGAACGGCCATCAACACCCTGCGCCTCGCGGCCCTGCACGGCAAGCTGCCGGAGACCATCACCCACTGGGTAGCGCCGCCGACCTAACCCATTGCTATCCTGCACCTATGCCTATCGCCAAACGAGTTGAGACTGCGACCATTGCCTTCCTGCTGACCGGCATTGACCCGCTGTCGCAGGTGGACGCCGTGCTGGCCATGTGCGCCGCCATCACGGCCGACGGCCACGGCGAGCACTGCCGCCGCCTGTTCGACGCAACACTGAAGCTGGACCCGCGCCCCGAGCCGGAACTGATGCGCGAGGCCATCCTGCAGACCCACCTTTTCGCCGGCTACCCGCGCTGCCTGAACGCGCTGGCCGCCTTCAAGGACGCCTGCAAGAAGGCTGGCAACCCGTTGAGCGGCGAGATCAAGCTGCGTGACGAGCCGCTGGAAGGCGACGACCCCGCCCTGTTCCGCAAACGCGGGCGCGAACTGTTCGACCTGATCTACAAAGACAAGGCTGAACAGATCGACCGCTTCGCGCGTTCCAACAGCCCCGACCTCGCCGACTGGGCCATCGCGGAAGGCTACGGCCGCGTGCTCTCGCGCCCGCTGCTGGAGCCGCGCCAGCGCAGCCTGTGCATCGTGGCGTCGCTGATACCGCTGGATGTCGCGCCGCAGTTGAAGGGGCACGTGCAGGGGGCGCTTAACACCGGCAGCACGCCAGAGCAACTGTGGAAGCTGCTGGACGTGGTCAGTCGCCTGTTCAACGAGGGCGCCGAAACCCGCGGCGCCAAGCGGACCTTCGAGGAAGTGCTCGGCAAGCAGATCATGTCCGAGGAAGAGTTCGAAGAAGACCGCAAGTGGCGCGGGCTCTCATAGCAGGCCCAATCAGCCCGCTCCCTAGAACCGTGTCAGCTTGGGGCCTTCGTCGGAGTTGGCGGCCGTGAAGGGGCGGCTGTTGATGCCCTCGCCCATGATGCGATACAGGCGCTTCGAGTCGCACTGGAAGCTGAGCGCGCCGGTGGCCACGCGCTCGGACTCAATCACCTGCCAGCCGCTGGCGGTGTGCACCTGCACCTCGTACTCGGCGTCCGGCTTGAACTCGCCAAGGTCGCAGGCCTTCTCGAGCGCGCAGGCAAAGGCGCCCTCGCCGGGCTCGGTGCCGGCCGGGTTTGCCAGCTCGATCACCTTGCCGTCAATCAGCGTCAGTAGCCGGTCAGCGCTTTCGTCGGCCCGCACCAGCAGCACGAACTTGCGGCTGCGACCAACGTCCTTGAAAGTCACCGCGCGCCCTTCCAGCTTGCTGCGCGCCACAACCCGCCATTCGTCGTGGTTCCAGACGCACAGGGCAGCCTTCTCGCCCTTCACGCCTTCGTCCAGCTCGAGGCTGAACTCGGTAACCGGCGTGTTAGCGGCCGTGATGTCTTCCAGTTTGTCCCAGGTCTTGAGGTACACCTTGACCCCGCGGGCGCCGTCGCCGTGCTTGCCACCGTCCAGGCTGGGGATCACAGTCCAGGCGTGGTTGCCGTCGGCGTGGCCCCACCAGGGGGTGAAGGCCTGCGCTGCCGGGAAGCCCGCGGCGCGCAGCATGCAGTTCTCGACGTTGCTGCAGTCCTCGCAGCGGCCCTCGTGCACGGCCAGCGCGGTCAGCATGCCGAAGTCCTCCCAGGTGGTGTCGCCCTCGTACTGGAAGAAGTCGTAGGCGGCGTCGCGGGCCAGCGCGGCGGCCTTGGCGGCGTCTTCGGCCTTGAGTTCGCGCAGCTCGGGCTCCAGCGCCTCGTAGAAGTGGCGGCGCCAGCGTTGCAGGGGCTCGCCGGTCCCGCGCGGCGACAGCACCTGCTGCAGGAAGTTGTGGTCGTCGCACCTGGCGCCCCAGGGAAAGTCGAGGCGCGCCTTGGTGGCGTAGAACACGTTCTCGTAGAAGGTGCGGGCGTCCATGCTCTGCAGGTCGCTGACGCTGAGGCTGGTGTCCTCGCGGTCGAAGTCCATCACGTCGAGGCGCGAGATCAGCCAGACGGCGGCCCAGCGGTTTTCCAGCGCGTGCTCGGACTCGCCCAGGGCTTGCAGGGCGATGGCCAGCTCGCTGCCACCGCCCTTGGCCTTGACCAGGTTCTCGCGTGCGCGCTTGAGCGTGTCGGGGTCAAGCTGGTGCTTTTCGTCCAGCGCGGCGATGGCGCTTTCCAGCACCCTTGACGGGTCAAGCTTGCGGCGCGCGTCGCGCAGGGCCTCGGCTTCCGGGGCACTGAAGGCCGCGTCGGTGTACAGGCGGCGCAGCACGCGCTCACGCTCGGGGCTGAGCTTGCGGTCGCTGCGCTTGCGCCCGTCGCGGAACACCACCGAGCGCGTCTCACCGCCGGGCGTCTTCACTAGCAGATGCAGCTTGTTAGCCGCGAACTTGTCGAGCTGCCCGGCCTCCCACTTGTCGAGCCGGATGTGCGCCAGCATGGCTTCGGGCACGCTGAGCCGCTCGACGGCCTTGTCGATCTGCACGTCGCCGGGGTCGCAGTTGCCGAAGTGGGTCTTGGCCAGGTACTCGCGCACCGGCTGGGGCAGCGCGGCCTGCTGCGCGTCGTCGGCGCGGACCAGGATGCCCGGAAGACACAGGACCGCCACAACAACGGCCAGGCGCAACTTCAACAGCATGCTTCCCCCACGATGAATCAGCCCGTCAGTGTAACCGCGCGCGCCTAGAAGAAGTAGGTGTAGCCGGCTACCACGCCGATCGCCCAGTACACGCCGCGCGTGCCGCTGGGGGTGCCGAGCAGCAGGCCGGCCTCGGTGGGGTCGTCGAGGTTGATGTTCTGCTCCACGCTGTCGCTGCCGATGGTGAAGTGCACGCCGATGCCGAACTCGCTCTTGTCGGTGCGGATGCTGACGCCGGTCATGCCGTGGTAGAGGTCCCATTCGGTGGAACCCAGGCGGATGGCGTCGTCGTGCTTGTTCAGGTTGGCCGAGAAGTCGGTGTAGAAAGCCCAGTGTCCTGTCCACTCGCCGATCAGCCAGTCGCCGAACTTCTGGCTGACGCCCGCGGCCACATTGAACACGCCGCTGGTACCGTGGCGCACCTTCAGGAAGTCGTTGGAGCCGCCCACCAGCGTAGTCGCGCCCTGGAAGAAGGCGCCGCTCTCCGGGCGGATCACGGTCCAGGTGCCGACGGGCAGGAACCACTCCACGCTGGCGCAGAAGCGCGTGCCAGTCGGGGCGACGGAGTAGTCGAGCCCGGCCGCGAACGACCAGGGCGAGCGGTACTCAGTCGGCCGGCTGTCCTGCCGGTCATTGAGCACCAGCGTGGCCCCAATGCCGTCGGCGTCGGCATCGATGTTCAGGATCTCCAGGTCGCGCGAGATGGTGCCCTGGCCCCACAGGTGGATGGGCTGTGTGGTGGCGGTCAGCCCGGCCTTGAAGTCGTCCAGCTCGAGCGCCAGGCCCAGCTTCCAGAAGGCGCGCAGGTCGAAGTAGTTGACGTAAGTCGAGTTCTCGATCGCGGTGGCTTCGAAGGCGGTGCCGTTGAACCAGACCGCGCGGGCGTCGATGTCGGCCAGCAGCCTCTCGATGCGCAGGCCGGCGAAGGTGGTGGCACCGACGGAAAGGAACTCGGTCATCCGCCACGCCCAGCTGAGCCCCAGCCAGTATTCCTGCACGTCCACGTCCACGGTGATCTGGGCGGTGTAGTCTTCGTCGCCCGGGCTGCGCAGGTCGTTGATCACGTTGTCGCGCGCCTCGCGCCGGGCGCTCACGCTGTTGTTGTAGTAGTGGCGGGCCAGGATGGTGTGGCCGAACGCGTGGCCGGGCGCGAAGTCGAACAGGTGGATGCCGGAGACCAGAGAGGGCACCACGCGCCAGTTGAGTGCGTCCACTTCGCGCTCTTTGCCGGCGCCGTCCCGGATGAAGAAGCGGTCGAGCTGGTAGACGGTCGCGCTGACCGAAAGCTCGGGGTTGTCGATCCAGGCCAGGCGCGCGGGGTTGTAGAAGCCGGCCGAGGTGTCATCCACGCCCCCCACCACGGAGCCCCCAAGCATGTGCGAGCGCGTGCCGAACTGCTGGAACCAGTAGTTCTGGTCCTGTGCTTGCGCGGTCGAGGCCGCCCCCAAAACCAGCAACATCAACAGCACGCGCATGGTCAGCTCCTTGGTCGAGCGCAGCATAGACAAAAAGGAATCATGCATGAACTGGTGTGACCTTGGTTCTAGAATGGCTGCTCGCGGTTCAAGTTCAAAACAGGAGGCTCCCGTGGGCAAGTTCGTCTGGTGCGCGACTTTGATCCTGCTCGGCCTGCTGGTGCACATGCCAGTACAACACGCCAAGCCGAAGAAGGCGAAGCCGCCCACGCCTGAAGAATGGACCGAGGCCTTTTTCGCGGCGGCTCATCTCCGCCCCGAAGAGCACGACAAGGTCTCGCCCGGCGACCTAAGCGGGAAGGGTGAAACTGGCCCCGCGGCCAGCTTCGGGATTCGCCGCCTGACCGGCCGATCCATGCTGACCTGGCCGATCTTCTGCGCGGCCGACACCAACGGAGACATGGACCTCACACGCAAGGAGCTGATCGCCTTCTTCAAGCTGGAAGAGAAGGGCAAGGCCCCGGTTCCCAGCGCCGCCGACTACGCCTATGAGGCGCGGGTGGACGGCGTTAAGGCATTCATGGACGGGCTGAAGAACGACCAGGACAAAGACGGCCGCTTGTCGATGAGCGAGCTGGGGCTTGGTGCTGACGCGGAGGAAAGCTTCAACACCGCCGACCTGAACGGTGACGAGTCCCTGGACATTCACGAATTCCCGGGCTGGTACGCAGTCGGCGTCCCGAGCCCCGAGGGCGATCCGCTGCGGCTGTATCGCTACGTTGGCTCAAGCTGGACGTACGACTTCGGCGTTCCGGGAGCCGGCGGCGCGCTGGCGGAGGAGTGGGAAGTCATCCAGGTGACCCCGAACAGCGCGCTGGTTCAGGTAACCACACTTGAGGAGGGCAAGGCGTCGGAAAGATTCCCGGTGCTGTTCCTGCGACTGTGGTTTTCGGCGGGGCGTAAGGCCTGGTGCCTTCCCCCCTCGGGTTGGACGACCAAGGCCGAAAAGGAGTCGCTGGACCTGCCGATCGGCAAGGTCGAGGCGACGGTGTTCGAGGTCACCCAGTATCGTGAAACCACAACGGAGTACTACTCCGACAGCTACCCCGGCATTCCCGTCAAGTTCATGCGTGGCGGCTACGGCTTTGACGGCAAGATGTACGGCACCCTTTCATCCATCTCGATCAAGGAACCCAAGTCCAAGCCGAAGAAGGGCGAGCCTGCCAACGAAGATGCTGCCGACAACGCAGCCAAGCTGGCCGGTGTGAACATCTTCCTGATGATGGACAAGGACAAAGATGGTCGCATCACGGCCCGTGAATACCTCGACGCCAACAAGGCCTATCGCGACGATCAATGCAAAGGCAAAGAAGCCGGCGCGCGCGCGCACATGGAGCCCTGGATATCGCCGCACCACTTCGTGTTCGCCGATAAGGACGGCACGGAAGGCCTGTCACGCGAAGAGTTCGACGAGTACCGCAAGCGTTTTGAGCGCCGGGGCAGCTACCCATCGCCGTCTTCGATTTCCCGCGCCGAGCTTGACCGACTCTGTTCCGTACTGGCGGAGGACGAGTTGGACCGCTACGACGCCGACCGCGACGGTTCCCTGACGGAAAGCGACGAAATCGCGGGGGAAAGCGGGTCGGCGTATCGGCGCTTCCACAAGGCGGACCTGGACGCCGACGGCAGCATCACCCGGGGCGAGCTTGAGGAGCACCACCGCGCGCGCGTTTTGGCTCGGGCACCGGACCTCGCAGCGGCCAAGGAAAGTGACTCCGGCAAGCATGACTGGAAGCTGGATGACAAGGACCTCAACTTTGCCCTGTTCCAGAAAGTGGGAAGACGCTGGACCATCAAGCTGACCTTCCAGGACGGCAAACAGGAAGCCAGCGGCCGATTCGAGAACCGCGTGCTGCGCTGTGACGAGGAAGGCGCCGTGGTGCTGACGCGTTTCTATGGCCCGAGCGGCAAGCTGGTCGTTTCTGCCAAGCTGGCGATCGCGTTCACGCCTGAATTCGAGGCTCTACTGCAACCCGCCCCCAACGCCGAGAAGAAGGGCGAAGAGACCGTGAAAGTCGCCGGTCGGAAGTGGATCTGCGACGTCTACACGATGAAGCTGGAGGGCGGCGTTGAGGGCGAAGAGTGGATGTCGCGTGACATGCCTGGGCTTCGCCTCAAGTCGAGCGCAATGAAGGGCGGGCGCAAGATTGCCTTCGAGTTGACCGAGTTCAAGGATTGAACAGGAAAGGCCAAGGGCCCCGCCCAATCGGCGGGGCCCTTGGCTTGCATGGCTTAACGGTTGCCGGCGGGTTTGGCGGGTACCGTCTGCAGGTACTCCCAGAGCGCCTTGATGTCGTCGGGGTCCATGCCGGCGTAGGCCTTCCAAGGCATCATTTCCTGGAGCTGGCTGCCGTCCGGGCGCACGCCGGTGGTCAGCGCCTTCTTGAAGTCGTCGAAGCTCCAGTTGCCGATGCCGGTTTCCTTGTCAGGCGTCAGGTTGCGCGAGGCCGGCCAGCTCGGGTCGCCGCCGGGGATCTTGCCGCCCGACAGCGTGGCGCCGTGACAGCCGGTGCAGGCGCCGATCATCACCTTGCCCCACTCCTTGGTCGGGCCGCGCTCGGCCTTCGGGCGCTCGGCCTTGTGGTCGATCTTGTCGTAGGCGAACACCGGCTCGGACATGGTCAGCAGCATGCCGATCGGCCCCAGCGAGTGCCCTTCGTTCTCTCGGTTCACGGCCGGCTGCGACTTGATGTAGGCGACGGCGGCGGCCAGGTCTTCATCAGGGAACAGGTAGTAGTCTTCGCTGGGCATGATCAGCGCGCGGGTGTTGTCGCGCTTGATGCCGTGGCGCAGGATGCGCACCCAGTCTTCAGGCTTGTAGTCCTTGGTGACGCTGCCCTCGCCCTGCGTGAGGTTGGGGGCGTAGACCCGCCCGATAGGCTGGGCGTCCATCACGGCGCCGCCGCCGAAGTCGGCGCGGTGGCACTCGCTGTGGTTGCAGCCCATGACGTGGTTGACCAGGTACTTGCCGCGCGCGATCGCTTCGTCGTCGCCCTCGGGAATCTCGATGGCGTATGTCTCGACCTCGTAGGTCTCACCCAGTGCGCTGCTTGAGCCGATGTAGAGCCCGACGAACGTCAGTGCCAGCAACCCAAACAAACCCGCGCCGCCGAACAGCGCGATCCGCTTGATGAAACCCTTCTTCTTCTTGTCGCCCATCGTTTTGCCCCTCGTCTCGAATCAACAGGCAGAACGTATAGTCTGCGGCTTGATCGTTGCAACCTAAGTTAATCTTAAACCTTGCGGGTGCCGACGTGCACGGCCATGGTGCCGAGGTTCAGCTTGCGGTAGCGCACGTCAGTAAAGCCCGCTTGCTGCAGGCGCTGCTTCAGCGCCTCGGCGTCAGGAAACAACTGGATGCTGTCGGCCAGGTAGCTGTAGGCGCGGTCGTTTGAGCCCGTCAGCTTGTTGCCCAGCCAGGGCACCATGCGATTGATGTACCAGTTGGCGAAGCGCCCGATCAGCCCGCGGGCTGGCGTGCACTCCAGGATGGCGAGGCGCCCGCCGGGCTTGAGTACGCGGGCGAGCTCGCGCAGGCCGGCGTCGATGTCCTGGAAGTTGCGTACGCCGTAGCCGACCGAGACCACGTCAAAGCCAGCGTCGGCAAAAGGCAGATTCAGCGCGTCCGCGGCCAGCAGCGGCAGCTTGACCCCGGCCTTGGCCGCCTTGGCGGCCGCGAGCACCAGCATTTCGGGTGTGAAGTCACTGGCGACCACGCGGCTTGCTCCGTGACGGGCGAACATCAAGGCGAGGTCGCCGGTGCCGCAGCAGACGTCGAGGACGCCTTCGGTTCCCTTGAGCTGCGCCATCTTCACTGTGCGACGGCGCCAGGCCTGGTCGCGCCCGCCGCTGATGATGCGGTTCAGCAGGTCGTAGCGGCGCGCGATACCCGCGAACATGGCGCGCACCTTGGGCCCGCGGCTCGCGTCCTTGGGGTCCACGGCGCTGTCGCCGCGTAACTTGGGCTCTGGTTCAGTGGCGGTGGCCATGCTCAGGCCGACTTCTTGCGTTTGCCGTTTCCGGCGGGACGGTAGTCAATCGAGACGACGTGAAGCAGCTCAATGTGGTCCGTGAATCCGTCCGGCTGCATGACAACGACCGTCCGGCCGCCGGGGAAGTAGGCGATTGCTTCCCGGTGCTTGACCGCGATGACGCGCCCGTCATCCAGGTTCAAGCGAAACGGCTTGAACGGCTCCAGCTTTACGAAACTATCGATGTCCTTCGTCTGCATCCGCGCCTCCTGCGCCATGATATCCGCGCAGAATACAAATGGGACAGGCGGATGCCTGTCCCATCTGCGTCGAGATCGGATGACTAGCGCTTGCTGAACTGGAAGCCGCGGCGGGCGCCTTTGCGGCCGTACTTCTTGCGTTCCTTCATACGTGAGTCGCGGGTGAGCAGGTCGGACTCCTTGAGCTTGCTTTCGAGTTCCTTGTTGACCTTGATCAGCGCGCGCGAGATGCCAAGGCGCACGGCTTCGGCTTGGGCGTGCGGACCGCCGCCCTGCACGTTGGCGTGCACGTCGAACTTGTCCTTCAGTTCGGTGACGGCAAAGGGCTTGCCGACCGACAGGCGCTCGATCTGGTTGGGAAAATACTCGCTCATGGGGCGCTTGTTGATGAATACCTGCCCCGAGCCGGACTTGATGCGCACGCGAGCCACTGCGGTTTTGCGGCGACCAAGCCCCCAGGTAATGTCGTTGTCTGCCATGTTTACTTGCCTTCCAACTCGGCCTTCTGGCCGTAGGTGACGGTGAACGGTTTGGGCTGCTGCGCGACGTGCGGATGCTCCGAACCCGCGTACAGCTTCAGCTTCTTGAGCATCTTACGACCCAGCTTGGTCTTGGGCAGCATGCGGCGCACCGCAAGCATCACGACCATCTCGGGGTTCTTCTCAATCTGCTCTTCGAACACCATGGTCTTGCGTCCGCTCGGGAAGCCGGTGAAGTGCTGGTACACCTTCTGCTTCGGCTTGCGGCCAGTGACGACGACTTTTTCGACGTTGGTCACGACGACGAAGTCGCCGGTGTCAACGTGGGCGGTATAGCCCGGCTTGTGCTTACCCATCAGCAGCGTGGCGATCTTGTTGGCCATGCGCCCGAGGTTCTGGCCGCTGGCATCGATCTGATGCCAGTCCGGCTTTACGTCGGTTTGCTTGGCCTGAAAGCTCCGCTGCGAATACGCTACGGTCATGGTCTTCCCTCAAATACAAAGTCCACCGCATTCAGCGGAGGGGCGAAGAAAATAGCAGGGGCCCGATGCCTGTCAATAGAGGGTGATGCTATTGTAGGCTGCGTCACGGAATGGTTAGCTGTGCGCTTCCTCCTTCGATTGACCCGAGTTCCGCATGAAGTTTGACGCCCGCGTCCTGGGAGTCCCCAATCACCTGGCGGCCGCGAAGCAGTACCTGTCGAAACAGGACTTCGCGCTGGAAACCGCCAAGATGAGGGCTGCCGAGACCCGCCTGGTCGAGAAGCTGCCCGACCAGAAGAGGGAGATACAGGACATGTTCAAGCGCAAGCTTGAACCGATCAGCCACTTCCAGTGCGAGCGCTTCAACTTTCTGCAGCCGTTGCACGAATTCGCCTGCTTCGTGGACGGCACCACCCCCGAGGAAGTCATCGAGGAAAACGCCTGGACCAACAGCCTGCACCTGGTGCTGATGGGCCAGAACGACGCGATTGTCGTTCCGTTCGACTTCTCGGTGCCCCTGCAGGCTGAAGTCGAGGGGCGCGCGCACCCTTACGTGATCTGCTCGGGACTGCGCATCGTGAAGGAACTCGACAGCCTGGACGAGTACGTCGCCGTCGAGCACACTCTCGGTGTCAAGGAGTTCGGCGCTTTCGTCAACCTCTCGCGCAAAGACATGTCAAAGTTCGAGAAGGAGGAGGGCGTCGGGCGCCGCTTCTGGGCCAAATGGGGCGTGGCCGCCATGCGCGGCCTGGTCACGCGCAGCAACCGCGCCGGTGTGCCGGTGTTCGTGGACCCCCAGTTCGGCGAAGTGCCGCTCACAGTCTGAGCGCTCTTTTACGGTTCCAGACAGGCTCTGAACTAGGGCACGTGCACGGTAATCGTGTGGGTCTGTGTCGGGCCCGTCACGAAGGTCTGGCCCGCGGCGGGCTGGATGGTCAGCGTCACGGTGTACGCGCCCGGCGGCGCTGAAGCGTCTACACTGATGCGCCCGTAGGGCTGCACGCTCACGTTGGCCGGTGAGCTCGACACCCATGCGAACTCGACGAAACTGGGCCCGGCCGAGTCGCCGTAGGCGTGAAACTCGATGCTGTTGTCGATCTGGTCCAGGGCTGCCACGCGCGTCCGCTGCTCGCCGCCGCGCCCGATCACCAGAGTGACAGGCACGCGTACCGTCAGGTCGTATGCTCGCGTGGCGTTATCCACGTCGCGCGCGGAATCGAGCCACGCGATCAGCGTCTCCACTTCGCCACCTACTGCAATCTGGGTGTTGTCACCGCCGCGCTGGCGCTCGAGGTTGGCCGGGTCCATGTAGTCGTTCAGCAGGGCCGAGCCGATCAACCCGGAGGCGCCAAGGTCCGGCATTGCTATCGGCGTGTTTGGCACCACGGGGATCGTGCCGTTCAGCTCCCCGTCATCCAGCGCGTCCTGCTCCATGCCCAGCCAGAAGTCAAACACGTTGGACACGCCAAGATTGAACGCGACCTGGCTGAGTGCCGCCAGCACACGCCCGTAAAGATCCGCGCTGCCAAACGAGCCGCTGGCCGAGTAATCGGCTGGCAGAGCACCCCGGATACGCGCCAGCCCGAAGTACTCCGCCACCTGCTGGCATACCAGGCCGAACATGCCGGTGGCGACGCCGCCCTGCACGCCGGCGATGCTGCCGTCAAAGGCCAGGCAACGCGCCACGGCCACGGTGGTGAGCGGCGTGACGTGCACGTCGGAAATGCTGTAGCCGTCGTAGAGCGGCGCGACGGAATAGAGCACGTGGTCGGCACGCATGTCGTGGAATTTGTCGCTCAGCGCCGTGGCCGGATTGGCGCCCAGTACGCCCGCGCCGCCCCGCACCTCGACAAGGATCGGTCCGCGGTATGTGCCGTCATTCAGGTACACCTGGTAGATGCCGTTGTCGAACGTGATGCCGGTGCCGAGGGCGTTCGCGTCGTTCCAGTCAACGCTGCCATCCTCCAACACGGGGCGCAGCGTCACGAAGGCGCCCTTCACTGCTCCCGCCGTCGATACCGTGCCCCGGATAAAAACGGAGGTGTCCGGGTTGACCACCGTACCGACTGACGACGCGCCAAAGCCCTGCGTCTTGGCCTTCTCCTGCCGCTGGTCGAAGTCACCGGTGCAGGCGGAAAAAGCCAGAACAAGGCTCAACGCGCAGAGTACGGCCGCGGCCCGGGCGCACACTCTCTGGGCGGGGTACGCCGTACGCTGTACTTGTCGTCGCACTACTCGATCTCGCTGCGGTTGTTGACCACCGCCTTCACCAGGCCGTACTCGACCGCATTCTCGGCCGGGATCCAGTAGTCGCGGTGCACGTCCTTCTCGATCTGCTTGATGGCGCGCCCGGTTTCTTCACTGACGAGGCGGTTGTACATCGCCTTGATGCGGTCGATCTCCGCGCTCAGGATCTCGAGGTCGCTGGCCTGGCCGCGGGCCGCCATGGACGGCTGGTGCAGCAGGAAGCGGCTTGAGGGCGTGCAGTAGCGGTTCTCTTTTTTCGCGCCCAGGTGGATCATCACGGCCGCGCTGGCGCAGATGCCGCACACGATGCTGCGCACGGGCGGCTTCACGAAGCGGGCGTAGTCGCGGATGGCAAAGCCGCTGTCGGCGCTGCCGCCGGGGCTGTTGACGATGAAGGTGATGGGCTTCTTGGCGTCGTCATCTTCAAGGATGCGCAGCTGCGCGATCACGCTGGCGGCCAGCTTGTCATCGACCTGGCGGCTGATGATGATGGTGCGGCTTTTCAGCAGCTTCTGGGCCAGGGCGGTGACGTGGCCGCTTTCCTTGCCGTTGGCGCCCTCTTCGTCTTCGCCGTTTTCATCGTCTTCATCTTCCAGGAAGATGGTGGGATCGTAGTCGATCATGCTGGTCTCCGTGGGCGCCCGGGAATGCGGGCCGCCAAGATCATGCTAACGCCGCGAACTTCAACATCCCTTCCCGGCACGGTCAAGGTGCGGCGGGTGGGCCGCCCTGGCCGGGTTTGCGGGGGCCGCGCTTGCCGGTGCGGCGCCCTCTGCGGCGCCCGCCGCGCCGGCTGCCTCTGCGTTGA
The DNA here is from genome assembly GCA_020638635.1 of Planctomycetota bacterium. Taxonomy (GTDB): domain Bacteria; phylum Planctomycetota; class UBA8742; order UBA2392; family UBA2392; genus JACKID01. The sequence continues at coordinate 33,405 of JACKIE010000002.1, read as the reverse complement.
CTGCCCTCGCGGCGCTCTCCCTCCGCGGCCTGCTCACCTTCATTGCGGGGCGCGGCGTCCTGGCGCGGCTTACCCTCCCGTCGCGACTGGCCGCCGCGCCTGGACTGCCCCTCCCTGCGCGACTGTCCCTCGCGGCGCGACTGGCCCTGGCGCGGCGCTTCGCGCGCGGCGTCACGGATCGCGGCTTCCAGGTCGCGGCCCTGCGCGTCCAGCTCGCGCAGGATCTTGTGCCGGCGCAGCACGTAAAACTCGTCCTCCACGATGTCCCTGTCCATCACTTCAAAGGTCCCGGTATCAAGGAATTTCACCAACACCGGCTGCTCGTACTGCTCGCCCCCTTCCTGCTGGACCTTCAAACGAAGGCCTTTCCAGTCTTCGAGGGCTTCCAGTACCGACGATTGATCGCGATGGCGCATGGCTGTTCCCGTTCGTCTATCGCCTAAACAACTACACACATTGAAGCTAACATCAAGCCGGAGGAGCACGGAGGACACGCCATGCAGCCACCCAAAGACGGCAAAGGCCGTTCACGCCGCCGTTTCCTGAAGTCGGGCCTGGTCGCCGGCGGGCTGCTGATTGCCGCCTGCGGACGCGACGACCAGCCCGGCCGAGTGCACGCCGAGCCCACGGACGACAAACCCAAGCCCGAAGAAAGCAAGCTCGCATACGGCGCACTGATGTGCGGCGGCAAGCTGGTGAACCCGGAGACCAAGGAAGAAAAGTTCGTCTTCACCCAGCTCAGCATCGACCAGACACTCAAGAACAAGGCCGAGAACAACACGCAGATCGCCCAGAAGCTGATCATGGACATCGGCTTTTTGGCCCACGGCGTGATCAAGAACCCCAACGCCAACCACAAGGTGCTGGTCTTCGAGAAGAAGGGCCCCGGAGGCGCCGAGATCGACCTGAAGGAAAACACCATCGTCACTCGCATCAAGCCCGACAAGGGTTGCGCCTTCTACGGCCACGGCGCCTACAGCAAGGACGGCAAGCTGGTCTACGCCACGGAGTACGACGAAGAGACCTACGAAGGCAAGATGACCATCCGCGACGCCGCGGACTTCAAGCTGGTTGGCGAGTTCCCCACCCACGGCGAGTGGCCCCACGACTGCCAGTTCATCGACGACGGCAAGACGGTGGCCATTACCAACGGCGGCGGCAACATCGAGGGCGGCGCGCTGCCCAACGTGACCTACGTGGAGGTCGGCACCGGCAAGCTGCTGGAGAAGATCACCTTCGACAGCGAGCTCATGAACTCGGGCCACCTGGTCATCTCGAACAACGGCGACCTGGCCGTCGCCCACGCCATGCGCGAGGGCCTGGATACCCGCGAAGCCCTGGGCGCCATCAGCTTGCGCCCCAAGGACGGCAAGTTCAAAACCATGATCACCCCGGCCGACGTGACCGGCGCCATGAAGGGCGAAACCCTGAGCCTGTGCATGCACCACGACAAGAAGGTGGTGGCGGCGACGAATCCCTACGGCAAGCCCACGGGAATCATCACGTTCTGGAACTACGAGACGCAGAAGTACGTGGACAAGCTGGAACTGGAGCAACCCCGCGGCGTGGCGCTGAGCCTCGACACGAAGTACTGGATCGTCACTTTCGGCAAAGAGAACCCGGGCGTGATCCTGTTGAGCACCGAGACCAACCGGCCGGAGGAACCGCCGGTGGCGTTCGTGGCTTCCAGCCAGGGCTCGCATGTGTACATCCACGACTACTACGCGGCGTAGCGTTGTGAACAAATCCACTGGAATTCGGACGGCTGCCCCTTTCGTGGTATGTGGTTGTGTTTCTATCATCTTCCCCATCAAAACCGGCGCGGCGCCAGGCACTGTGAATGGCGGGCGCCGGAGGCAAAGACAGGGAGACCGCGGGAGCGGCTCCAAACAGGAGCAGTAAGGCATGGCTACAGGTACCGTGAAGTGGTTCAACGATGACAAGGGCTACGGATTCATCACCCCCGACGACGGCGGTGCGGATCTGTTTGCGCACTACAGCGCGATCCAGTCCGAGGGCTTCAAGTCCCTCAAGGAAGGCCAGAAGGTGGAGTACGAAGTCGGTCAGGGCCGCAAGGGCCCCGCGGCTGAGAACATCCGTCCTCTCTAAACACAACTGAACCGGACGCAACCGGGCGACCGCAAGGTCGCCCGGTTTGACTACCGGTGAGGCATCCGGCAGCGAATAAGTTTTGATAAAAATCGTATTCCGCTGGTGAGAGTTGATTGTGGATATCTATCCTGTTTGACCAGTGAAATGACCGTGGCGTCGTCCCGCACGTAAGGGACGAGTCCCGGCAAGGCGAGCTGCAAGGCAGCTCAAACGTTTGGAGCAAAGAGGTATGGCTACAGGTACTGTGAAGTGGTTCAACGACGACAAGGGCTACGGATTCATCACCCCCGACGACGGTGGTGCGGATCTGTTCGCTCACTACAGCGCCATCCAGTCGGAGGGCTTCAAGTCGCTCAAGGAAGGGCAGAAGGTGTCGTACGACATCGGTCAGGGCCGCAAGGGCCCCGCGGCCGAGAACATCCAGCCGGTCTAAACACCCAGGACGACAACCACCCGGGCGGCCCTCAGGGCCGCCCGGTTTGATTTGCGAAACGTGCGATCACAGAAATTTGGGTGCGGCGAGGGATTCAGCAGGTGACGCGGCCAAGTGGGAAATTATCCTTGTGCCAAGTGTAACAGGACCGCGTGCCATCCGGAAACGTGACAGGAAGGGCGCGGCCTAACAGGGAAAGGTCAGGAGCAAGCGAGTATGCCTAAAGGTACGGTCAAGTGGTTCAACGACGACAAGGGTTTCGGCTTCATTACGCCCGATGACGGCGGGCCCGACCTGTTCGTCCATTACAGCGCCATCGCGTCGGAGGGCTTCAAGTCCCTCAAGGAAGGCCAGAAGGTGGAGTACGATGTTGGCCAGGGTCGCAAGGGCCCCGCGGCCGAAAACGTCAAACCGCTCTAACTCGGGAACAAAACAGAGCCGGGCGCCCCAAGGGGCGCCCGGTGGCATTTGCAGAGGTTTACTTCACATTGGTGCGGATCAGCTCAGTGATGGATTTGGGCATGCCCGCGTGCTTGGATTCCACGCGCACCAGCAAGCCGGTTTTGCGGCTGGTCCACGTCGTGGAGTGGATGTTGCCGTCATCAAACACCGTCTTGGTGCAGTCGAACTCGCCTGCTTCGACCGAGATGGTCTCCCGCGAATGGCTTACGTTCCCCATTGGTGGCTCCGACCCTTCCCTGAATTCGATCCACGTCTCGGTCGGAGCGTTCGGCAGCTGTGACATCGTGGTTCGCACCAGCGCCCGATCCGGCTGCACCTGCAGGACTTCGTAGGTCATCTCATTGATGTACTCCGAACCTTGCCCGTCAGTAGTATGCCGATGCGTCCAGCTGTTGCCCTTGGTTCGGTACGCATACCAGTAGTCGATTCCCAGATCGCCGTCGTTGGCAGTCAGTTTGAACGACTTTACAAAACGGTCCACGATGTCCTGGTCGCCGCTGCTGTGGTTCTCCACCACCGCGATGAACACCCGGTTGTGCACGCGCACCATCATCGCAGTTGAGTATCGCCCGCTGTCTTCGATCACCGCCAGCGATCCCCGATAGCGGCCCACCATGTATTGTTTCTGGCTGGTGACGCGTCCGCCGTCCTGCTTCATCGAGGCAGCGGCCGCGTTGTAATCGAACTCGTAGTAGCCTTCAGGCCCATCCCCCAGGTCGAAGTAGCCGGCCTCGAAAAACATCACTCCAGGTTGGAGGTACGCGCTGTACATTTTGCGGGTGCCGAGGTCGGTGGGCAGCTTCTGCACGCGGTTTTTGGGCTCCGAGGGGAATTCGATACTGAAGTTTCCTTCTTCACTCTTGTACAGGTGCCAATCGCCTTCGGCCGAGATGTTGCCGCGCAGCAGCATCGGCCCGGCCACCACCGCGACAATCACCAGCACCCCCACGAGCGAGCCGATCACCACGAGCGGGATCAGCCACCAGCGCTTTGCCTTGGCCGGCCGGCTGTATACCGGATGCTGCGGAGTCTGCCCCTGAAACGGATACGCCACCGGCTGCGCGGCCTGCGGGTACGCTACGGGCGGGGCGGAGGGCGGGTATGCGGCCGGCCGCGGGCCAGCCGCCTGTCGGCCGGGCGCTGCGCCGGCGACCTGGCCCGTGAAGCGGTCCAGTTGCGCGCCGCAGCGCATGCACTGGATGGCGGCGCGGAAGTAGTTGTCCGGCACGTGCACTTGCTGATTGCAGTTGGGACAGGTCAGGATGCGCTGAGCCATTTCAGGGGTATCCTCTCAGGTCTGCGCGCAGTTTATCAGCACCTTCTGTGGTGTGCACGCCCTCTCTGCCCCGATGTCTCCGCAGACGCTACAGTAGCGCCATGGCGGACCTGTTCGGCAAACGAGCGAAAGATCTGGCGGCCAAACACGCGCCCCTGGCCGAGCGCATGCGCCCCCGCAAGCCCGAGGACTTCCTGGGCCAGCAACAGCTGGTGGGCGAAGACGGCTCGCTGCGCGCGGTGCTGGATGGCGCCGAAGGCGCGCGGGTGCGCAACATGATCCTGTGGGGCCCGCCCGGCACCGGCAAAACCACGCTGGCGCGCCTGATCGCCGAGCGCAGCGGCATGGAGTTCGAGCCCCTGTCGGCAACCAGCAGCGGCGTGAAGGACATCCGCGACCTGCTTGACCGCGCGCGCCTGCGCCTGGGCGCCGACGGCAAGGCCACCCTGGTGTTCATCGACGAGATCCACCGCTTCAACAAGGCGCAGCAGGACTCGCTGCTGCACGCCGCCGAGGACGGGCTGATCACCCTGATCGGCGCCACCACCGAGAACCCCAGCTTCGAGGTCAACGCCGCGCTGCTGTCGCGCTGCCGCGTGCACGTGCTGCAACCCCTGGACGAGAACGCCCTCAACGCGCTGCTGGACCGCGCGCTTTCCGAAGGCGTGCAGGTGAAGGGCATCACCACCGACGAGCAAGGCCGTGCGGCCCTGCTGCGCTACGCGGGCGGCGACGCGCGCCGGCTGCTGTCGGCCATCGAGAGCTGCACCGACCTGCTTGCGCCGGAGCCCGCGGATCAGCGTATATTGACGCGTCAAGTTCTGGAGCGCGCGGTCGGTGAGCGCATGCTGCGCTATGACCGCGCCGGCGACCAGCACTACGACCTGGCCAGTGCCATGATCAAGTCCGTGCGCGGCAGCGACCCCCACGCCGCCATCTACTACGCCCTGCGCATGCTGGCCGGCGGCGAGGACGTCAACTTCGTGGCGCGGCGGCTGGCCATTCTCGCCAGCGAAGACATCGGCAACGCCGACCCCGGCGCGCTGAACCTGGCCGCCAGCGCCGTCAGCATCGTCAACTTCATCGGCATGCCCGAGGCCGAATACACCATCTGCCAGCTCGCGGCCTACCTGGCCCTGGCGCCCAAGTCCAACGCGGCCGCGCGGGCCCGCAGCGCCGCCCACGGCCTGATCCGCGAACACGGGGAGCTGCCGGTGCCCATGAACATCCGCAACGCGCCGACAAAGATGATGAAGGAAATGGGCATGGGCAAGGATTACCACTACGCCCACGACTACGAAGGCGGCTTCTACCCGGAGCCCCTGCTGCCCAAGAAGATCGAAGGCCAGCGCATCTACGAACCCGCAGAGCAAGGCTTCGAAGCCCGCCTCAAGAAGCGGCTGGATGAGCTGGAAGAAATGATCCGCCAGGCGAAGTCGAAATGAACCACGAAAGACCGCAAAGCGCCGCGAAGGACTGCGGAACTGGGCGCCACCGGAGCGTTATCGCTTTGTTCGCTGTCTTCGCGGTCCTTAGTGGTTCTTCGCGGTTGCGCATCAAGGCCGTACGAACTCGGCCCAAAGTTCGTGGCCGGATCGGCGCTCCACGCTGTGGGGCGTGATCTCGAGCTTTCGTATCTCGAAGTGCGGCCGGTACAGCTCCAGCACCTGTTCGCGCGTGACGTCGAAGGGCGGGCCGCCTTCGCGCCCGTGGTTGTAGAAGCAGCCGATCAGCATGCCGCCCGGCTTCAGCAGCTCCAGCGCAAGCTGCACGTACTCCGGTCGCCGGCGCGGCTCGATAGCCACGAAGCAGGTGTACTCATACAGGTAATCGAACCTGCCGCGTTCGGTGTTCGGCAGCTCGAAGATGTCCGCCTGCCGAAACTCGAACTTGCCGGGAGCGCCCTTTGACTGCTCGTTGGCACGCTCAACGGCCAGCGGGGCGAAATCCACCCCCACCGCTTCAAAGCCCGCTGCCGCGAATTCGCGTACGTCATGGCCGTAACCGCAGCCGGGCACGCAGACTCGCCCGGGCTTGGCACCGGAATGTTTCAGCCAGTGCTGCAGGGGCGGCGCGGGTTGGCCGATGTTCCAGCCGGGGCTGTCCTGCTCCAGATAAATGGCATTCCAGTAGCCGGATGTGCTAACCTTTTCCGTTGATCCATCCTCGGGAGATCTGGGTGGAGAACCACTGGGCATGACGGCACCTTTCACACAACAGCAACTGCTGGGGCTGGCGGCCCGCTACAACGAGTACATCGAGCCGTTGCAAGTCCTGATTTACGTGCCGACGCTGCTGATTTTCGTGCTTCTGCTGCGCGGCACTAAACAGGATACCAGCAGGGGCGTACTTCTGCTGCTGGGCGCCGAATGGGCGATGGTCGGCGTGCTGTTCTTTTTCAACATCATGACCAGCGTACACTGGATCGGCTATGTCGCCGGCGGGGCTTTCCTGGGCGCCGGGCTGTATTACGCGGTGGCGGCCTCACACAGCTTCCCGCCGCACTTTCGCTGGCGGCGGGACAATCCTTCCCTCGCATCGATATTCATCACGGCAATCGGAGTGGTGGGGTACCCCGGCTTCAGCTGGGTGCTGGGGCGCGACTACCCCTTTGTTACCACCTACGGATTGATGCCGGGATCGGTCGCGCTCCTCACGATGGGCGTTGCTGTGGCGGCCCGTCCGGCGCCGCGCCTGTGGCTGCTGGTGCCGCCGCTGCTGCTGGCGCTGTCGTCAGTGCTGAGCCTGTGGTGGTGGCAATTGTGGGAAGACCTGGTGCTGATACCCATGGGAGCAATCGCCTTGGGCGCATGGCTGAAGTGGCGCGGCAAGATGGAAGGCGCGCCGACCAAAGACACCATTCGGTTTGACTTCTAAAGACCTTTGATTGTTGGGCGTTTGCAGTTGCGACCAACCACCAACCACCCTCTACATCCCGTGCTTGAGGCAGATGTACAGGTTGGCCTTGGCTTCCTGCATCAGGCGCAGCAGTTCCGGGTGCTGAGGAGCGAGCTTGAGTGCCGACTCCAGCTTGTCGCGCGCGTCGCGCAGCAGATCGGCCGCCTCTCGGATCTTGCGTGAGCCCTGCACGCCCTCTTCCCCGGGGCGGCGGAACTGGTTCATACCCTCTTTCAGCAGCTTGCTGCCGTCACGCAGGCTGACGAGAGCGTCGTTGGCGCGCTGCTTCGCCTCGTTTGGAAGGTCGTCAAGTTTGACGTCAGCCCTGAGTGAGGCGTCGTCGTGTTCCGGCTCGGCTACTTCGTCGGGCGCGGGCTGCGGCGGCAGATCCACCGGCGGCTTGGGCGACTTGAGCGCAAGCGTGATGTCCCACCGCCGATCGAAGTCGAGTTCCTCCAACGGATTGAGCGGCACGTGCGCAACCGGCAGGCCTGTAAGCTCAGAGCGCCCGAAAGCGGACTCCAGGCTGAGCGGCTTGGCCAGCGGTGTCTTGCCAAGATCGGGCGGCTTGGCGGTGTTAAGCGTGATCGGCGACGAAGCCACCGCCGTTTCGCCCGGCTGCTCCGGCTCTTCTTTCGAGGCGATCGCCCCCGCAATGGCCAGCGCGCCGCCGATGCCCATTCCGGCGAAAATCAACCCGTTGCGAACCCACCCGATTGCGCTCATGTCACTCCGCGGCCCCGCCCACGCGCGGCAGCCATTCACTGGCGAACTCACTGTAGCGTCCGGCCAGGATGGCCTCGCGCGCCCGGCGCATCAGCGCCGTGTAGAAGCTCAGATTATGGATGCTGAGCAGCGTCATGCCAAGCATCTCCCCGGCCATCATCAGGTGCCGGATGTATCCGCGCGTGTAAGTCGCGCAGGTGTAACATCCGCAATCCGGGTCCAGCGGCAGCTTTGAGCGCGCGTGCGCGCTGTTGCGCATGCGCAGCCGGCCGCGGCTGGTGAACACCTGCGAGTGCCGCGCAGAGCGCGTCGGCAGCACGCAGTCGAACATGTCCACGCCCAGGCCCACGGCCGTGATCAGGTCTTCCGGGTAGCCCACGCCCATCAGGTAGCGCGGCTTGTTTTCGGGCAGCAGGGGGGTAACCAGGCCCAGGATTTCCTCCATCTGGCGCTTGGTTTCGCCCACACTCAGGCCGCCGATGGCGTAGCCGGGCAGCTCGCGCTTCACCAGCTCACGTGCGCTCTCCATGCGCAGTGCGGGGTTGGTGCCGCCCTGCACAATGCCGAACAGATGCTGGCGCTTGCCCTGGGCCGAGAGCTCCGGCAGTGCATTCATGCAGCGATCCAGCCAGCGCACGCTGCGGCGCATGGTGTCGGCCTCGCGCTCAGGCGTGGTGGGCAGCTCCGGCACGTCATCGAGTTGCATCACGATGTCGGCGCCGAGATTGTGCTGGATCTGCATGCTGCGCTCGGGCGTCAGCAGCTCATCACGGCCGTCCAGGTGGTTCTTGAAGCTGCAGCCTTCCTCGGTAACGCGGTTCATGCCGGACAGGCTGAACACCTGGTAGCCGCCGCTGTCAGTCAGCATGGGGCCGTCCCATCGCGTCATGGCGTGCAGGCCGCCAAGCTCGGCCACGATTTCCGGCCCCGGCCGCAGCATCAGGTGGTAGGTGTTTCCCAGCACCACCGATACGCCGGCTGCCTTCAACTGCTCCGGCGTGCAGCCCTTCACGCTGCCCTGGGTGCCGACCGCCATGAACACCGGCGTGTGCGCGGATCCGTGATCGGTGTGCAGCACGCCCGCGCGCGCGCGGCCGTCGGTGTGTTCGAGTTCAAACAAGTGGCTCATAGAGGTCAGAGGTTAGAGTCTAGAGGACAGGGAACTGCAAGATAGAGGCACGCCGCATATGGCTTCCCTGGCCACTGATCTCTAACCTCTGGCCCCTGATGAAGTTCGTCCTCAAAAACCTCTTCCGCCGCAAGCTGCGCACACTGTTCAGCGTGCTGGGCGTGGGCATCGGCGTCAGCATCATGGTGGCGCTGTTCACCATCAGCGACGACCTGGTGGGCCAGATCAGCGAAGCGTTTGAAACCCAGCGAGGCGACCTGGTGGTAACGCAGGCGACGGCCGAAGAACTGGAAAGCGATATCCCCCTCTACCACATGGATGAAATCCGCGCCTTGGAAGGCGTACAGACCGTCACGCCCATGATCGCGGCGTTTCTCCGCACCGAGAACGACTTCGACGACCGCCCGGCCATCCTTTACTACGGCATCACCGGCGACAACCCGGTGCTGGCGCACATGCAGATGGTGGAGGGCCAGCCAATCAGCGACGACGACCCCTACGGCGTAGTGTTCGGCGAGCACGCCTACGAAATCCTGCGCGAGAAAATGGGCGACAAGGTGCCCAAGGTCGGGCAGCCCCTGAACCTGCTGGACGTCGTGACCAGCGAAGGTTTCGAGCAGGTCTTCGGCCGCCCCGACAACTGGGACCAGATGTCCGAGCAGGGCAAACAGTGGTGGGCGCTGATCCGCCTGACGACGGAGCTGGGCATCCACCAGGACGCCATCGAGGAAGAGTCGTCCGAAGCTTACGAAGCCCGCACCGGGCGCAAGGCGCCGCCGCGCCGGCCGGTACATCCGCTGACCGGCATGCGCATGGACGACACCCAGTACACCAAGTGGCTGAAGGACACTTACGACATCGAGTACGACGCCGCGGACCCGGTGTACGCCTGGAAAATGAAGCTGCAGCTCACCACGCGCGGTGTGTGCCGCACGGGCATCATGATCCAGGACAGCGCCGTGTGGTTCCACTTGAAGGTCGCGCAGGTCCTGAAAGGCAAACACGCCCGCACCGAGACCGTGAAGGTGAAGGAAGGCCGCAAGTTCGTCGAGAAGCAGATAGAGGTGCCGGAAAGCTGCACCAACTACATCGTGATCATGAAGCGCGATGGCGTAAGCGAGGAGCAGCTCGAGGCCAACATCCTGAAAGTCCGCGAGTACATCAACGTCAACATGCGCGAGTTGCGCGCGATCAAGTCCGCCGACATTCTGCAGCGCCACAAAGAGCTCGATTTCTTTGAGCAGTTCGGCCTGGTGATCAGCCTGGTGGCCGCGCTGGCCGGCGCCGTCGGCATCCTGAACACCATGACGCTGACGGTGTACGAGCGCACCCGCGAAATCGGCCTGCTGCTGGCCGTGGGCTGGAGCCGCGGCCGCGTGCTCAGCAGCGTGATGCTGGAAGGTCTGCTGCTCTCGATTCTTGGTGGTCTGATGGGAGTTGCCTTCGGCTATGCCGAGGTGCAGGCGGCGCGGGAGTGGTTCGCCATGGATGCACTGAGCGGTGCCCTGAACATCAAGCGCTCGCTGCACGCGGTGGGCCTGGCCTTCGCAATCGGTTTTCTGGCGTCGCTGTACCCGGCCATCCGCGCCAGCCTGATGGAGCCGATCGACGCGCTAAGGCATGAGTAAACAGAAGCCCACCATGCGAATGGCGGGCTTTGGGTGCATCGATTCTCCGGACTTCGAACTACGTCAGACGCACAGCAACTCTTCGGCCGACGCAAAACCCGCCGTTGGCACGGCGGGCTCCGGTTCAGACCGCGAAATTGAAGCCTTCTTCCAGCTTCACGCCCACGCCGCCGGCTTTCATGCCCACGCGCACGGGCCGGGCCGCAGCTTCCACACCTTTGAACGGGCCGTCCATGATTGTGAACTGGATGCGCTTGAACTCGCCGATTTCCTCGGGCTTCACGCCGTCAGCGGTTTCCTCGATCTCGATGCCTGTCAGGAACGCGCCGTCCAGGCTCAGGTCGCGCAGCACGGCCTTGCCCTTGCACAGTTCTTTGTCGGCGTCGCCCAGCAGCTTGATTGCGATCGGCACCTCCAGCATGGCGCGCTGGAAACGCCGGCGCTCTTCGGCGTCGAAATCGAACTGGCTCGCCGTGTCGGACACGTCGAAATCCAGGTCATCCGGATTGATTTCACGGATACGGCCGGTGGGTCCCGGTGACTCGCTCATTGTCGAACCTTCGCTCACGGCGAACAGCACTGCCAGGCTCGCGGATTCTAGCGTTTGCATTGGCGTCCCCCAAGTGGTCCTGACCTCAAAACGGGGCCGCGCCTGTGATGTTCGCAATCATTACGTCACACTGCTGTCTTGGAACACGTGAGGCCTGGGTAAAATTTCCTTCAGGATAACGTAAATTCGCAGCTACACTTGCGGGCTTATGCCTGAAGACACGGGATCGGCACTGGCAGACGTACCCACCGGCGCGCACCAGAGCGTGCAGATCGGTGAGTTGCGCGAGATCGAGCAGATCCGCGCCCGTAACCGCGCCGGCCGCTGGCGCGGCCTGCCGTTCCGCGTGTTCCGCTTCGAAGAGGCGATCATCCTGGGCCTGCTCGCGCTGTTCGTGGTGGCCTACCTCGCGGTTTCCGGCGCGCCCTCGACTTCCAGCCTGTGGCGCGGGTTCTCGTACAACTTCCACGGCCGCGGCACGATGTGGATGTTCACCCTGTGGTGCGCGGTTGGCACGGCCGTCCTGCTGCTGGTGGCGATGCTGCCGATGGCGCGCAAAGGGGTTGCCCGCAAGCTGATGCACGGCGTGTGGGGCGAGGCGACGGGCCTCGGGCCACGCATGCGGGCGACGACGCTGTGGGGCCTGGGCGGGTTGCGCGGTTACGTGCCATTCCTGGCCTGCATGGGCGTCTACGAGATGAACAAGCGGCTGATACCCGCCATCCGCGGCGACACCATGTACGACATGCAGCTCGCGAACTGGGAGTACGCAATCTTCGGCGACCTCAGCGCCGCCATGGTGCACAAGTGGATGCATGCGGAGTGGATCACCACGTTCATCGGCTGGTTCAACCTGACGCAGCTCGACATCCATGAGGCCGCCTACATCAGCTACGTGTACGCGGCGCCTGCGCTGGCGATGGCCCTGTGGTTCCTGGGCCGGCGCACGCATTTCAACCGCTTCATGGGCGCTTTGGTGATCACGGGCGCCTTGGCCTACATCGGTTACGTGCTGGTGCCCGTGGTGGGCCCGAAGTACGTGTTTGAGGGCCGCTGGTTGGAGGCTTCCAGCGGCGCGCTCAGCTTCATGGACGACATCAAGGACCGCAACCGCGACTGCTTCCCCAGCCTGCATACGGCCTGGACCACGCTGTTTTTGATCGCGAGCTGGAAGGGCGTGCGGCCGTTGTTCTGGGTGTACCTGCCCGTGGGGATCGCGGTGTACATCGCCACGTTGTACGGCGGATACCACTACATCCCGGACATCATCGCCGGGCACCTGCTGGCAATCTTCGCCTGGTGGGCGGCCAAGCCCCTGCGCGAGTGGTGGGAACGCCGAGGGGGCGTGGTGAAGGAAGTTCCCGTCACCTCCACTTAATCGGCTTGGGTATCACACAACGCCGTGCTTCGTGCCTCGGTTGCTTCGTGTGAACCTGCAGTTTCCTCCCGCAATGCTACGTACGTAAGGAACTTGCGGGCGCGCTCCAAAGCAAGTTTTAAAACGGCAGTCGGGCGCGGAGCGCCGCAACAATGGTTAGCCCCCAGCGTAAGCTGGGGGTCCCGGCGTATTGAGACAGCCAAGGCGCGGAGCGCCGACACACCCGCCGCGTGGCCGCAAGGCTTTGCGGTGGCAGGCCACCGTTGTGCCGGCGCTCCGCGCCTCCGCAAACTCTGTCTGGCGAAACCCCCAGCTTACGCTGGGGGCTAACGTTGTAGGCCTGCTCCGCAGGCATCAATGGCAACAGCCGATCTCTCAAGTACGCCGCATTGGTTGGCACCGGTCGGTCTACAGGTCCAGCAGGTACATCAGCACCCAGATCGCTGCCATGATCAGTATCGCGGCAATCCAGCCCATCACCTTGCTGAATCCCGATTCCGGCTTGGCGGCGGGCGCCGGCTCGGGTTTGGGATCGGGAAGCGGGGCCGCGTCGCCGAGCATCGTTCGTGTCAGCTCGATGCGCAGGTCCGTGCGCTCGATCAGCTCCGCGGTGATCCAGGGCAGCTCAACCAGCGTGCGTTCCCGCGTTTTCAACTCGTTGCAGGCGGCTTTGGCGGCGTCTCGCAACCGGTTCATGGCGGCGTGGTCTGTGGTCAGGTCAACGCCGGTGTCGGCCTTGAAGCGGGCCGTCAGCAGGTCCAACGCCCGTTCAACCGCGTCCGGCGGCGGCAGTTTGAAAGTCTTCGGCCGCGGCGTGTGCGGAAGCCATTCCGCAGCCTCGATGGTTGAACCTTGCAAGCGCAGCAGCACGCAGCAGTGGCAGGGGCCGGCCTCGGTTGCGGCCAGGTAAGGCAGGCGCAATTCGGCTTTGCCGGCTTCTTCCAACCGGTCAGCCACATCCCAGGCCTCGTCTGCCACACGCCGCAGGGCGAGCAGGTCTTCGCGGAGGTTGACGCGGTAGCGCGCGTGGAACAGCCGGCAGACGGCGTCGATTACGCGCTGCTCTCGCAGCTCGATGTCTTCCAGCGGGTCGTCCAGCCTGTGGTGCAGGGCCTCGTCAAAGTCGTAAAGGTCGAGCAACCCTTCTCTCAACAGGGGCAGATACTGGTGCTGGGCACGGGCGGAGCCTTGCGCCAAAGCCAGTTGCGCAAGCTCGCGGTACTTCTCGTCGCGTTGCCTTGAGTGCAGGTACGACCAAGCCCGGCCGTCCTCGGCCACGTTGCGGATGGCGATGTACAGTTCGTCTTGGCTCACACGCGTTTCCAGACCGGCCGGACAATCGTATTCGCCGGACGGGCGGAAAACAGGGAGCCCTTGTGCGAAACGCGAGTTTCAGTCAGTTGATGCGAAGTTCGCGAAGAAGCTGTTGTAGTGGCTGCCTGGCGAAACACGGCATCCTGGCACTTCACGCTCAATCCAAAATCCAAAATCTGAAATCCAAAATCATCGAGGCTGGTTAGGCTGAAATCTGGCTACGACAATCCGCAACCACACATCGTAACGCGGGGGACTTGCCTTGATTTCCATCAACACAGACCTGCTGGGACGCCTGAAAAAGGCCGATGCTTCGGCCTGGTACGAGATGTGGGAGGTGTTCGGCCCATCCATTGAGCGGCTGATCGGCAGCATTGCTTCGCGCTACTTCGGGCAGGAGACGATCAAGGACGTCAGCCAGGAAACCCTGGCCCGCGTGTACCAGGAGATCGGCAAGTTCGACCCCAAGCGCGGCGTGAAGTTCAGCACCTGGCTATACGCCATCGCTAAGCACGTCGTGTACTCCGAGCTCACCAGCCGCAGCGCCCAGAAGCGCGGCGGCGGCAGCAAGCCCATGAGCCTTGACGATACCATTTTCGAGGTCAGCACCAGCGCGCCGCCGGACGACGAGTTCGAGATGGCCGTGTTCCGCGCCAAGGTGTACCGCGCGCTGAAAGAGGTCGAGAAGTCGGCCGACTTCACCGAGTTCGAGTGCTACCGCATGCGCCTCACGCGCGGCGTGCAGGGCAAGGAAATCGCGGACATGATGGGCGTCAGCGAGGCCAGCGTCAGCCGCTACCTCAAGCGCGTGCGCAACCAGATCCGCGAGGCCGTGAAGGTGGCCGTGATGGGCTACTCCTGGACCGACGACGAAAAGGACCAGTTCAACGGCAGCGGCCTGACGTCAGCCGACGACGACGCCTTCGACGACGCGCTGTCGGACATCTACCTGAAGGACGAACAAACCCGCCGCGACTACGGCAAGCTGCAGAAAACCGCCGCCACGGTGCGGTGAGTGGCATCGCCTTCCAGGCGCTGTTGGCGGCTTGAAGCCGCCGGTACTCATGCGCTGGAAGCGCATGCCACTTCACTTCTATTCCGCCACCAGGCGGCCGTCTTTCTCTTTGAAACCGCCATCGGGGATTTCGATCTTCAGCTTGGTGGCCAGCAGCTGGTCGAGGTCGGCCTTCACGCTTTCGTCGGCCTTCCACAGCTTGCAGGCGATGCGGGGCGCGTCATCCAGCAGGCCTTCGTTGAAGCAGATCAGCAGCATAGCCAGCAGCTCGTCGCGCGTGGGGTTCAGCGCCTCGTACAGCGAGATCATGGTACCCGGCGGCAACTGGTGCTGGGCGTAGCGCGCGCGGTAGGTGTAGCTGACGGTGGCCCCGAACTCGCGCGTGACCTCAAGTTCCATGCGCCAGTCCTCGCCCTTGGGCTGCAGGCGCGCCTTGCGACCGAAGAATCCGCACTCGGCCTGGTCGAGCGCGCCGCTTTTCCAGGCTTCCTCCAGCCTTCTCTTGAGCGCGTTCATGGCCGAGTAGGCCGAGCTGTCGCCCTTGGGCAGCAGCGCGCTCACGGGCGCCGCGGGTAGCTTGTCCTTGCGCTTGTCGAACACCGCGCGTGCCGCCGGCAGGTCGCCATTGCGCTGGCGGATCACTAGGTTTCCCAGGCCGGCGATCTCGGTACTGACGTCGGTGCGTTGCCGCTGCTCGAGCCTCGCGTTGTCGCGCGCTTCCTTCAGGGCCAGGATCGCGGCTTCGTAGTCGTCGCGCTGCAGGGCTTCGTCGGCGCGGGCGAAGCATTCACCGATGTACCAGAAGTTGGCGTCGGGCAGCAGTTCCAGCTCGCGCTCGACGTAGCTGGTCATGTCGCTGACCTTGGCCAGCTCCTTGTGCAGGTCGCTCTGCTTCAGGTAGCGGTCCAGCGAGTACAGCCGATCCAGTGCCTCGCCGAATTTCTTTTCTTCCTTCAGGTGGTAGATGTCGAGGTTGTCCTTTGAGTAGCGCTGCTGGATCTCGTCGAACAGCTGGTTGCGCAGGATGGTCTGCACGCGCTCCAGGGGCCAGGACAGCCCATGCTGCCCGTACTCACCCGCGCGCGCCTTCAGCTTGGCGTAGTCGGCAAGCTTGTCGTCGGCGACGCGGGTGTCTGCTTGCGACACCAACGCATCAAGCTGGCGCTTGATCTCGTCTTCGACTTCGTCAGGCATGCGCGTGTTGGTGCGTGGCTCCGTATCGCCTGTGCCGGAGCATCGGGCCTGATCTGCCGGCTGCGCGTCGCGCGCCGGTACACTCTCCCTTACGCGCACTTCGGGCCGTGGGGTTCCAGCAGGCCCATTCGAGCCTGAACCCAGGAACGCCATGGCCACTCCAACCCCGGCAACCACCATCAAGGCGGCGGCTACGGCGATCGCTTTCGCGGGTTGGCGCGGCCGTTGGCTGCCGGAGGGCTGGAAGGCACCCGGCTTCTGGTAGGGCGCCGGGGCGGCCTGCGCACCGTAGCTGGCCTGGGCGCGGACGTCATAGTTCGGTTCGGGCCTGCGCTCGTAGCCAGCTGAAAGGGGCGGCTCGGAATGGGTGATCTGCTCCTGCCAGCTGCGATCCGGCACGGCACTCGGGCTGGAGGCGGCCTCGGTTTCATCCTCCAGGCTGACGACCGTGAGTGTGCTGCCGCCGAGCGTCAGCTTGTCGCCTTTTGCCAGTTCGCCTGAGTACGCGCTCTCGCCGTTCAATTTCGTGCCGCTGTCGGACATCTGGTCGGTGAACGACCAGCGGCCCACAAAGTGCTCGATCTTCAGGTGCAGGGGGCTGACGGCCGGGTCCTCCAGCACGATGTCGCTCTCGGGCCTTGCGCCCACGCTGATGTAGGCCGCGCCGCTGCGCGAAACGTAAACTCGGCTGCCGCTGCCTGAGCGGATTTCGATTTTCATGGCCCAAGCATATCCCGCGCCACGCCGGGCGCGAGCCCGGCCCGGATTCCCGTGCCATAAACTCGCCAAACTGCCCAAGAATGGCTTGAATAAGTAGGCTGAAAGAAAGTGAGGGCGGTCCCCAATAACGGGCAGCCGGTTGGTGTCGGGTGTTCGTATTTGGAGGGGGCCGAAACCCATGCGGGACAGAACCTCAGTCGCGGAGATGGACAGCGCCGAAGCGCGCACTCACGCAAGCGTTGAGCCACCCCCGCGCCGCCGCCGCGGCCCCCACGTCAACTGGCGCATGTCCCCGCCCGGCGAGAAGCCGCCGCTGACCCTGGGCAACGTCATCCACTTCATCATCGCCGTCTTTTTCCTTTGGCCGATCTTCCTGGTTATCGCCGCCATCTGGTCCCTGGGCGATGCCGTCAACTTCGTGCGCCACACCATCGAGGCCTGTATCAGCAGCACCTTCTGGTTCGGCCGCCTGATGCGCGAGTGGATGGGCAGCATGTACCTGCACAAAAACTCGCCGGGCATGCTGCGCCTGCGCGGCCAGCGCCGCGCCTTCGGCGTCGAGGCCGCCAAGGACTGGCAGAACGCCGGGCGCGCGCTGCTGGGCGTCGGGCGCGCCTGGAGCCGCACCTTCGGCCTGGGCGGCCTGTTCAGCAGCCTTGAGAAACGCATCGACAAGGCCAACGAGGACTGGCGCCGCTACGTCGCCACCGAAGCCTACGACCACAGCGAGGCACCAGCCGACTTTCCCGAAGAGTACGTGGTAGTGGACGAGCTGCCCCCCGGCGGCAGCAGCGCGAAGCTGTACGTGGTGCGCAAGTCGTCTGAGGGCGAAACCGGCCAGTTGTACGTACTCAAGTACTTCAACCTGCGCGCGGGCGGCAACCTGGAAAGCGTCGTGCGCGAAAGCCAGGCGGCGCAACTGGCGCAGAAGCTGGGGCTGATCATCGAGAGCAAGCTGGGCGACGCGGCCTTCTGGTACGTGATGCCCTACTACCACGGCGAGACACTGACCGGCGGCGTGCTGCGGAACATCAAGCAGTCGCGCGAGAACGGCGGGCTGAACGCGCATTACCGCGTCAGCCTGGGCTATGTGCATCAACTGCTGCAGATCATCGCCCAGTACCACGAAGCCGGCGTGTTCCACAAGGACATCAAGCCCGACAATCTGATCATCAACGGCGAGCGGATCTACCTGGTGGACATCGGCCTGATGACGCCGCTCGGCAGCATGAGCCAGCTCACGACCCACGGCACCGAGTACTTCCGCGACCCCGAAATGGTGAAGCTGGCGCTGGAAGGCCGCGAAGTGCGCGAAGTGGACGCCGCCAAGTTCGACGTTTACAGCATCGGCGCGGTGCTGTTCTTCGCGCTCAGCGGCGAGTTCCCAACCAGCGGCGCGCTTTCCCGCCTGCCGCGCGAAGTGCCGATGGCCACGCAGTGGGTGGTGAACCGCGCCATGACGGGCATGCACCAGCGCTACGAGAACGCCCGCGCCATGCTGACGGACGTGGACTTCCTGTGCTGGGCCGCGGCCCAGGGCCAGCTTGAAGGCGTGAAGCCCGCGGACCTGCCCAGCTTCAAGGGCATGCCCGTCCCGGCCCACCTGCAGCCGCAGGCGCCGGTGGCCAACACTGAGTATCGCGAGCGCCTGGCCGCCGCCCCCGGCGGCTACGGCGCCTGGTATAGCGCGCCCGCCTACGCGCCCCCGCGCCGGGGTTCATGGCTGCGCACGGCCGCAACGGTGGTGCTCGTGCTGGCCGGTGTCGGCTTCATTACGCTGATGGCATTTGGCGCCGGCGCGAAGGTGCAGGAACACAGGCTGAACCAGGATCACGTCGCCGACGACAGGTTGCGCGACCGCCTGCCCGGCGAAGCGGCGGAGCTGCGCCCGGTGTACGAAGAGATCGACCGAGCCCTGGATAACGGCGTGCGCACGGAGAGCGTGAACTATCGCGAGCCCATTTCACGGGTGGAGTTGCTGCCCGCGCTGGTAAAAGGTGTGGACGACATCAGCCGCGAGTGGGAAACCGCGATCCTTGCTGACCTGCGCAAGCGGGGCTTGAGCAAGCCCGGCGCGGTATTTGGTCAGCGCGAAATCGTGTTCCTGAGCGTGGACCCGGACGAGGCCGACCGCAAGCTGGCGGATGGGATCGAGCTGGAGTTTGAGCTTGAATCAACCCGCCAGAACCTGCCTACCACCACCTGGACCGAGAGCGAGCTCGACAAGCTGCGCGGCACCATCACAGCCATCAGCGACAAGCTGGCGCTGCACCGCGAAATCGGCGCGCGCTTCGCCGATGAAGGGCACACTCCCGCCTTCATCATCGTGTTCACCATCGAGCACGAGAAGGGCGGCGAACAGATACACCTGCGCGCCATCTACCCCGGACGCGAGTACCGCGCCACGGTGCCGTTCGGCGAGCCGAGCAAGTCCCGCCCTGAATCGAACACACCCGGCGTAACCCGCAGCGAAAAGTAGGCGGCCTAGATGAAGTCCGGCGCGTCGCGGTTTGCCAAGAACTGGCGCACGCGCAGGGCCGTGGGGAACTCCTTCAGCACCAGGCTGCGCTTGCCGCCCTTCACCAGCCGCTTGATGAGTTCGGGTTGCTTCGCATAGCGCGCGGTTCCGCCGGTCATGTCGCGCAGCAGCATCAGCATCTCGAACACGTCGTCGCGCTTGCGCTTGAGCGTGGTGGGCCCCAGGTGCAGGAAATCAAGGAAGCGCACGTCATAGTGGATGCCCATGCGGCGCACCATCACGTTGTCTTCGTGCACGTCGCCGTGGTACATGCCCTGGGCGTGGATGGCCTCGAGACCGATCGCGATCTGTTCAAGGATCAGCAGCGCCTCCAGGGGCTGCAGGCGGCGGCCCCGCTTCTTGATGTAATAACTGAGCTGCTTTCCCGGAGCGCGCGTGCTGACCATGAAGTCCAGCTTTTCGCCGCGGAAGCGGATGCTGTCGCTGTGCATGTAGCGGATCACGCAGCCGAGGTCGGACAGCTTCTCAAGCCGCTTCACGTACTCCTTCAGTGACTTGCCCTTCTCGTTGCGCTCGGGGTAGTAGAACTTCGCCACGCGCGGGAACCCCGTCGAGCGCTCATGCACCAGGTAGGCCTCGCCTTCCCAGCCGCCGCCCAGGAACTCGGCTACCACGTACTTGCCGGCCAGGATGCGGCCGGGCTGGAAATGGAAAGGCTCCGGTTCACTGCGCGCCATGCACTCCCCGCGAGATAACGAAGCGCGGACTATGGGCAATGGCCGCAGGATTGCAATGCTTCGCCCCGGGTTTCGAGCCATCGATCTGCGTTACACACAAGGGATGGTTTTGTAGATTCCCCAGTTCAACGTCGTTCCTAGTCTGCTTGCGGGGGTGAGCCATCGCCAAGGCACTGCGCAACCGTGTACTGCTTGCCGAAGCGTCGCTGGACGCCATCGAGCAGGCCATCGCCGACGCCGAGAAGTTGACGAGCTGCGAGTTCATCGTGGTGCTGGCCCCGGCCTCCAGCCGCTACGAGGGCCGCGCCCTGCGCGCCGGCGCCGCGGCGGCCGTGATGCTGTTCGTCGGACTGTACTGGCTGAACTCGCTCGCGCTGGACGTCACCCCGGACGCCCTGTTGATGCTGCTGGAAGCCTCCGCCGTCGGCGGGCTGCTGGCCTGGCTGGCCTCTCGCCTCGATCCTCTGCGGCGGCTGCTGATTCCGCGCTGGGCCATGAAGTCGGCAGTCGAGACGGCCGCGCACGCGACGTTCAGCCAGGAGAACGTGTGCCTGACCAGGGACCGCAACGCGGTGCTGCTGTACATCAGCGTGCTGGAGGGCGAATTGAAGCTGATGCCGGATATTGGCATCCAGCGCGTTCTGCACGAGGCAAAGCTGGGTGAGATCGGCGGCGCGCTGGCCAACGCCGTCGAAGGCGACGCAGTCGAGCTGGTGTGCGACGCGATCCGCAAGCTTGGGGATTGCTGCAAGGAACGCTTCCCGATCCTGCCCGACGACCGGAACGAGCTGCCGGACAGACCGCAAATCCGCCTGCCGTAAGGACCGTATTGAAGATGCGTCGAAGTCGCCTGTACTTCTGGTTCCTGCTTCTGCTGCCGCTGCTGGCGGGCATCTTCGCCCATGAGCTCGAGGCGCGCTTCGGCGGAGGCGGCGGTTACAGCGGCGGCGGCAGCCGTGGCGGAGGAGGAGGAGGCGGTGGTGGAGACGGCATCGGCGCGCTGATCTACCTGCTGATACGCCTGTTCCTGCTGCTCTGGGACTCGGGTCCCGTGGGCAAGTTCTTCGCCATCCTGCTGCTGGTTGGTGTGGTGGCGGGGTTCATCTGGCGCGCCAAACATCGGAAGAACTTGCAGCAGCACCTGGACCAGCAGGGCCGCATCCTGCACAGCCACAACGCCCAGCGCCGCCAGGCCCAGGGCGTGAACCAGATCCTGCAGTTCGACCCCAACTTCTCGCGCGTACTGTTCCTGGATTTCGCCCGGCTGGTGTACGTGAAGTTCCATGAGTCGCGCGGCGGCCTGGGTCGCCGCGGCGGCGAGTTCGCGGTGGCCCCCTACCTGGCGCCTCAGATCCGCGAGCAGGTGAAGCAGTCCAACACCCGTGTCAGCGAAGTGATCGTGGGCGCCCTGGAACTCCAGCGCGTGGGGCTGACCCAGGACAGCATCCAGATCGTGGTGAACTACCGCTCCAACGTCGTGGAGACCGCCGGCGGCGCGCCTTCGCGCTTCTTCCTGGAGCAGCGCTTCACCTTCATGCGCCCCAAGTCGGCCATCACCCAGCCGCCCGAGAAAGTGCTGGCCCTGGGCTGCCCCAACTGCGGCTCGCCTGAAGAACCAGGCATTGACGGCCGTTGCCCCAGTTGCGGCAGCGTCACCGGCGGCGGCCAGATGGACTGGCAGGTGCGGCGCATCGAGACCCTGCGCCGCGAGCGCGTGGGCCCGCCGATCGGCCACAAGGGCGGGGTTGAAGTCGGCACCGGCGACCCCACCATCTACGCGCCCGACCTTGCAGCCCAGAAGCGCTCGCTGGCCATGCGCGACCCGGCCTTCCATTGGCATGCCTTCAACAAGCGCTGCTCGTTCATCTTTAACGAGTTGCAGCAGGCCTGGACCGACCAGGACGAGCCGCGCATGCGGCCGTTCGTGACAGACACCCTGTTCGACACGGTGCGCTACTGGATGGCGCGCTACCGGGAAAGCGGCGTGCGCGAAGTCGTGCAGGACGTGATCATCGAGCGGCTGGAGGTCGCGCGGATCGAGCACGACGCCTGGTTCGATGCCATCACGGTGCGGATCTTCGCCTCGATGAAAGAGTACCAGCTGGACAAGACCGGCGGGCTGATCTCGGGGAGCAAAGACAAGGTGCGGCGCTTCAGCGAATACTGGACGATGATCCGCCGCTCCGACCGCCAGCACGCGGAGGCCGGAGACCCGGCGAACTGCCCCAGCTGCGGCGCACCGCTGGACCGGGTCAACCGCGCGGGCATCTGCGAATACTGCAACAGCAAGGTGATCAGCGGAGACTTCGACTGGGTGCTGGCCATCATCACCCAGGACGAAGACTACGTGGGATGAACGCTTTACTCCAGGGTGTGCCCCGCGTAGGCCAACGGGCGCGCGATTACCAGGATCACGATCAGCAGCAGCAGCGCCGCCACCAGACCGTGCACCAGCGAATACTTGGCGCGTGAGTCGGCCAAACCAAGCTTGCGACCGCCGAACATGCCGGCGCCAAAGCTGACCAGCGCCGCGCCATAACCGATGAAGCGGGACGCCGGCCCGACGCCCAGGCCCGCCAGCACCAGCCACACCACGGTGTTACCGAACAGCGCGGCCATCAGGCCCAACAGCGTGGCCAGGGGCCATGCGCGTTTCGGTTGCTCGCCGCGCGCCAGGCGGAAAATCTGCGCGCCGACCCAGGCTTCCGTCAGGGCCAGCAGCGTGAAGGACACCAGCTTGATGTGAAAAGTGATGTACCAGAACGTAGGTGCACCATCGGGCGTGCGCGGCTTCAGGTAATTGCGCAGCGCCTCGCCGGGATTGTTGAAGGCGTCGCTGCCAACGCCGTGCAGCATCAGCAGGCCAGTCACCAGAACCAGCAGCGCCCCGGGCGCACCGGCCATCAGCCACATACGCTTCTCAAGGGGCGACAGACGTTGCTGCAACTCGGAGGGCTGCTGCACGTGAAAGCCCAGCAGGCGTGTCATCACAAGCAACTGTCCAGGCCAGAAGAACAGGCTGATCAGGTGCAGGGTGAGAATCCAGGGATTGGCCGCCATGGCGCGCCAATCTAGCGGGCACGGTGGCGCTCAAAAGGGGATGCAAGGTTTTATTTCTGGGGCGCGTCGCCCGGTTTGGTCGCGGCGTTGGGGTTCAGCAGCGTGCTTTCGCCCTTGCGCCGTCCGCGGTCGGATCGATCGAACTGCGCTTGTGGCGGCTGCACCGTGGGCGCGTGCCAGTCGGTTCGTGTGATGCAGAACTCGTTGACGCAGTGATCCAGGGCCTCGCCCAGTGTTTCGAACCACTGCTGCAGCATCATGTCGGCGAGTTCGTCCGCGAAGCCTTCGCCGCTTGCTTCGTCGTTCCAGCCCAGCAGGACGTAGCCCCGCTTGTTGTCGCCTTCCAGCGAGAAGTGCCGGAACGGCAACTGCAGGTCATCGGGGGCATCATATGAGAAGCGAATCATGTTCTGCGTTCGGCGTTTTGGGGCGGAAAGCTACCTCCGCCTGTCAGCCCCACAAGTGCATAGTGTGCACAAACCGAATGTTTTCGGGAAGGGACTACAGCGTACGCAGGAAGTGCGAGAGAACCGCGTCCGCGGCCTGTTCCAAGGCAGTTGTCGGTCCTTTGAACGGGTGGCCCGTATCGAAAGTGTGACCGGTGTCTTCGATGGTCAGCAGCCCGGCGTTCTCGCCCGCACACTCCAGCAGGTCGTGGGCTTCCTCGAGCGGCACTGTCTCGTCGGCCGATCCGTGCACGAGCAGCCAGGGGATCGTGATGGCTTTCGCCGCGGCGTGAAGGTCGAAGGCTTCGGGGTGCCGCCTCAGTTCCTCGAAAAAGTCACGCCCGATGCGCATGATCTGGCCGGTGCGGGCGTTCTCAATCGGCACGTGGCCGAGGGCGCTCAGGGCCCGCTCGACGTCGGCCGCATCCAGCCGATTGGCGCGATTCACGCCCGCGAGTGTCACCAGGCTGCGCACGCGCACGTCTTTTGCGGCCATCAGCAGCGCCAGCCCGCCTCCCATGCTGTGCCCCAGCAGGCCCAGGCGGCCGGGATTCGGCTGCGCCTTTTCGGTCAGCAGGCTGTTGAACGCGGCCGACAGCACCTGCTGCATGTCGAACACGCGCTTCGACCAGGTGTCGCGCTCGAACAGGTCCAGGCGCTCGAAGGTGTCCGGGTTGGCGCCTACACCGTTGTGGGACAGGTTGATCACGGCCGCGGCCAGGCCGCCGTCGGCCAGCCTGCGGCCCAGCCAGGGAAAGCAGCCCCAGTTCTTGAAGCCTTTGAAGCCGGGGATCACGATCACCAGCGGCGGCTGCTCGGCGGCGGGCAGATACATGTCGCCGGTGATCTTCGCACCGTCAGCGCCGGTCAGTGAGAAGCTGTCGTCGGGGCTACTCGTCATCGCTCCCCGGCGCGTTAATCTCCACTTCCTCTATCTCCGCTTCGTCCTCATCCACGTTGGGAGCGGCAAGGTCACCTTCGCTTGGCAACTCGCTGATGCTGCGCAAACCGAAGGCACGCAGGAACTCGGCGGTAGTACCGTAAAGGGCGGGCGCTCCGGGTCTGCTGCCGTCACGCTCGGCGACCTTGATCAGCCCGCGGTCCAGCAGCGCGCGCACCAGGTGGTCGCTCCCCGCGCCGCGGATGTTTTCCAGCTCGCCACGTCCCAGTGGCTGCTTGTAGGCGATGATCGCCAGCGCCTCCAGCGTTGCGGGCGAAAGCTTCTGCGCCTCGCGCTCGCGCACGAGCTGGCGCAGCAGTTCGTCGTGTTCCGGCCGGGTGGTCAGTTGGTAGCCCTGGGCCAGTTCCTGCAGGGTGAAGGCCGAGCCCAGTTCTTCGTAGCGTTTCTGCAGCAGCTCCAGGGCCTGCTTGACCGGGATCACGCTGGTGAGTCCCACAAGCTCGGCCAGGCGACGCGCGGCAACCGGACGACTGTGCACGAACAGCAGCGCTTCCAGCCTCGCGGCCAGGGTGTCCTGCGGCAGTGCGGCGCCTGAGATCACACTGCCCGCCGCAGTGGCGTCATCAACGCCCTCGTCTTCGTTGCCGGGCTCATAGGTCTGCCCGGGAGTTGGTTCTGTTGCGGCCATGTCGTGTTTCCAGGTTGCGTCGCCTTCGACGTCATTGATCGTTTACTTCTCGCCCGCCTTGCAGTCCCAGCCCGGCATGCGTCGTTCATAGGCGTAGAGACCGCCTGCGGCGGTCGCATGCCGCCACTTCGTGAGCAGGATGTCAGTGGGATTGGGCTCATTGAGGCAGGACTCACGCAGCTGGTAGAACTCCGCCTTGTTGCCCGGGAAGAACTGGCCCTTGCGCAGTACCCAGAACCCATCCTGGGCTGCCGTCGGCTTGCTGTACTCACCCTCTTCCAGAGCCCAGAAAGCGTCCTCGAGCGTCGTGTCCAGCGTTCCGTCACGATTGAAGGTACCGTCCTTGCGGTAAGCGGTACCCAGCAGGCCGCCGTTCTGGCGGGTATGCATGTCTTCGCTGTACTGACGCGCCAACACGCTGAGTTTCTCGCCTTTCAGCAGCCTGGCCCGCACCTTTTCGATGTCCGCCAGGTTGCGCATGTAGATGCCCTCGGCCACGGCGCTGTCGGTGGAAAGTCTCCAGTAGTTGACTACCAGACGGCGCATCAAGTTCTGCCTGGCGACAGCCTCAAGATGTTTATCGAACTCCAGGGGAGTCATGTCGTACTTCAGCTTCAGGAACTCTTCGCGGCTGTAAGGCTTCTCTTCCAGGCCGCGTTTCCTCTGCTCCGCAACGATGGCGTTGTTGATTTCCTTGAACTGGAGCTCCCAGGCTTCCTTGAGCTTCCCGTGTTCCTCGTTGATCTCGCGGATCTTTGGCACCGCTTCCAGCCGCTCCGCCTCAAGGCTGAGCATCTCCTCGATCAGCAGGCTGTCGAGCGCTGAACTGGCATTGCGCAGGTCCGCGTCGGTGTAGATCTTTTCCCGCTCGATCAATCGCTCAATGAACTCCTCGGCGCTGATCACGCGTTCTCCGACGCGTGCAACCTCGTTGACCTTCAGCGTGCGCACCGGCGGTTTGCCGTCCACCCCCTGCGCGCCGGCAGCAAAGCCAAGCGCGCCGGCGGCAATCACGGCCACGGCGACCGCACCGAGTCGGAAGACCGGTCTGTTCATCACTTCTCCTGGTTGGGCTGGCCCGGCCTGCAGTCAAAGCCGGGCAGTCGCCTCTCATACTGGTACTTGCGGGTATTGAACACCCAGCGGATCCAGCGATTGAAGTAGTCGTTTTCGTTGCTGCGGTCGGGCTGCTTCATCAGCTCGTCGCGCAATTCCTTCAGTGGCTTTTTCAATGGCACCAGTGTCCGGTCGCGCTTGAAAATATGCCAGCCGAAGTCCGTCTTGATCGGCTCGCTGTACTCGCCGTCCTTCAGTTCCCAAAGGGCCTCTGCGGCTTCCTTTACCAGTGTGCCGTCGTTCTCGAAGATGCGCGGAAGCTTGCCGCGCGTCATGCCCGCAGCAGGGTCAATGCTGCGCTGAACCGCCAGGTCTTCGAACTTGCTGTCCAGTTCCTTGGCGGCGGTTTCCTTCAGGATCTTGTGGACTTCATTGGCGTCGGACAGGGTCTTCAGCAGGATGTGCTTGCACTCGAGGCTCGGCTCAGTGGCCTCGAAGTAGCGTACCAGCACGCGCCGCGTGATGAAAATCGGCGCGCGTTCGCGCACGTAGGCGCGGAAGCCCTCCAGGTCCATGCCCACGTTCTGCTGTTTCAGCCAGTCCTCCAGCGTCAGCATGCCGTGGGTATCCTGCTTCACCATCTGGCGGATTGCCTCCACCTGGCGGTCCGTCTCTCGGTCGATTTCCTCGTCGGTCAGGTTGAGTCCGCCTAGGCGCTCGGCCTCGAGCTCGATCACGGCTGTGTCGCGCAGGTAGGTGAGCGAGTCATTCAGCACCCTCTTTTCGGGTTGGGCCATGAACTCGTAGTCCCACATGCGGGCGATCAGCTGCTCGGAGGTGATCACCTTGTGGCCCACGCGCATCACCTCTCCGGGATTGAGCGAGTTCCTGGCGCCCTTGCCGGGCACGTCCTGCGCGCCGGCCTGATAACCGACCACCAGGCAAACGGCGGCGATCAGAGCGACGAAAAGTGAACGACAAAACCAATGGCGTGCCATCAGGCATCCTCCGGGGAATTTGCGGGGCCCGTCTCATGCTAGTCGAGGCCGGGCGCGATGCAATGCGGGTTCCGGGCCTGCAGCACGCCGGCCTTTCGCATCACGTCCGATTGCAGTAAATTGGACGCTTCATCCGGAGCCTGAAGTGTCCACCGATCCCACACCCGCCGAGGGAGTGCCGGCCGCAGGCGGCGCGCGCCCCCGCGACAAGGCCGCCCCCGTGCCCGAGCTGAACCCCGAAGGCGAATCCCTTGCGGTGCCGGACGATTACTTCGGCAACCCGTCCCCCGCGGAAACCGAGCTGGATGACACGGAAATCGACGTTCCGGCGGTAAAGGCCGATTTCGACGTGGATGAGCCCGCGGCCGAGACCACGGATGACACGGACCGGCACGATTCCGACCGTCTGGACGAAACCAGCGCACCCACGCGCCGCAACGTGAAGAGCGACGCCACGGTGCTTGAGCCCGAAGACATTGAGGATTTGACGAACGTCGAGTCTCCCACTGAAAGCTCCACGGGCGGCAGCTTGTACCCGGGCAAGCTGCCCGCGGTGCGCGCACCGGGCTGGGACCAGTCCGGCGCTATCAACGTCGAAGAGCTGGACGAACGGAGAGCCACTCCGCGCCCCCACCGTCCGGAAAGCGCCCCGGAGCTGGAGCCCGCTTCAGCCCCCAGCCTAGCCGCATTCCATGAGCCGCCCCAGGTTGATGACGATGACGTGCCCGCCATGACGCCCGTGGACGAGACCCAGCCAGGCACCAAGATACGCCGCCAGCTCACGGCCGTGGACCAGGCGGCCAAAGAGCTGGCGCGAGCGGCCCTGCAGGCCGAGATCGAGAAGGAAGAAAAGCGCGCGCTGCAGCACTACGAGCCCGAAGAGGGCGAGATTCCGCCCAGCCCCGAAGTCGCCAAGCGTTTCGATGTGATCCTGCAGCTTGGCAAGGGCGGCATGGCGGTGGTGTACCTGTGCCGCGACCCGCGCCGCGGCGGCAAGGTGCTGGCGGTGAAGGACATCCGCGCCGAAATGAAGCCGGGCATGAAGGTCGAGCAGCGCGTCGAGCACGAGGCGATGCTGTTGAAGGAGCTCGACCACCCCGGCATCGTGAAAGTCTACGACTTCCTGAAGTTCCCGCGCGGCAGCGCGATCGTAATGGAGTTCATCGACGGCCTTCCGCTGGACCACGAGATCGGCGCCGGGCGCCGCATCACCTGGGACTTCGGCGTGCGCATCCTGCGCGAGATCGGGGCCGCGCTGGGCTACGCGCACCAGCACGGGGTGATCCACCGCGACATCAAGCCGGACAACATCCTGTACTCCGAGCGCCACAGCATCATGAAACTGGTGGACTTCGGGCTGGCGCGCATCTTCGGCGACCAGACCGAGGTGCACATGACCCGCACCGGCATGGTGGTGGGCACCCCGCACTACATGAGCCCGGAGCAGGTCAGCGGCAAGAACCTGGACCAGCGCAGCGACGTGTACAGCTTCGGCGCAACCCTCTACTACCTGTTGACGGGTCAACGGCACGTCGAGGGCAGCAACGTGATGGACATCCTGGAGCAGCAGCGCAGCAAGGACATCCTGCCGCCCAGCCACCTGCGCCGCGACATCCCCGGCTGGCTCAGCTACATCGTCGGCAAAATGATGGAGATCAAGCCCGACGACCGCTACCAGAGCATGGCCGAAGTGCTGCAGGACCTGGACCGGGCCGAGCAGGACCCCGAAAATTTCGTGCGCGAAAACCCGCGCGGCCCGGTCAAGCGCTATGCCGGCGTCGAGTTGGCGCCCTTCCCGCCCGAGACCGACAACTACACCGGCGGCCCGCCCTCAAGCCACGAGGTGCCCGAACGCTGGCCTTCGTCCCAGGCGCCCGAGGCCGCCGAGCGCACCACGCGCATGTCGGCAGGCCGTCACACCGCCCGCACGCACGAGTCCAGCCAGCAGGCCGAGCTGCGGCAGGAACTGCCCAGTCTCGATGAAGAAGCCAGCCCGGCGCAGATCAGCGCCATGCTGCGCGAGATCAGCGGGCGCCTCGAGAAAGCCGAGAAGCGCCAGGTGGGCCCGGGCCTGCTGGTGCTGATCGTGCTGCTCAGTGTGCTGATCGTGATGCTGCTGATCGCAGGCGGCCTGTTGCTGGCCCAACGCGAGGGCTATCTCCAGCAATTCCTGGGCTGGTAAGACCGCGGCTTCAGGCACCCGCTACGATGGCGTCCAGTTCCTGCCAGCGTGCGTACAGCCCCTCCAGCTCAGTCGCCAGGGCTTCGCGCCGCGCCGCCAGTTCGGCAGCCTCGGCCTTGCCGCCCGGCTTGGTGTACAGCGTGCCGTCCGCCAGCTTTCCGTCGAGGGCCCCACACTCGGCCTCAAGCTGCTCAATGCGCTTCGGTAGCTTCTTCAACTCGGTTTCTGCCCTGCGCCGCGCCTTCCGGTCGCCTTCGGCCTGCTTGTTTGACTGAATCCGGGGAGCCTGCGTGGGCTGCGCGGCCGCACCCGCCAGCTCTTCCAGCAAGTCCTCCACGTGCCCCTCGTGGAAGCGCGCACGGCCGCTGCCGTCCAGGAACAGGATGCGGGTGCAGACGCGATCCAGGAAGTAGCGGTCGTGGCTGACCACCAGCACCACGCCCTCGAAGGCGCACAGGGCGTCCTCAAGCGCGCGCAGGGTGGGCAAGTCCAGGTCGTTGGTCGGCTCGTCCAGGGCCAGCACGTTGCCGTGGCGCAGCAGCAGCTTGGCCAGCAGCACGCGGTTGCGCTCGCCGCCCGAGAGCTGCCGGATGCGCGTGTGCTTGCGCTGACCGGGAAACAGGAAGCGTTCCAGGAACGACGAAACCCGCTGCTCGAGGCCGCCCACGGTCACCATGCTGTCGGCGTCCTGGGCAACTTCCTGCACCACGCTCTTTTCGTCGTCCAGCACCGAGCGCGACTGGTCGATGTCGGCCACCTTCACGGTCTCGCCGATTTCGACCGTACCACTGTCAGGCGCCAGCCGCCCTGTCAGGATGCGCAGCAGCGTGGACTTGCCCGCCCCGTTGGGCCCCACGATACCGAGCCGCATGCCGTGCGTGATCTCGACGCTGACGTCGTCCAGCACCGTGCGCCCGCCGTATCGCTTGCTGACGTGCTCGGCGCGGATCAGCTTGCCGCCAAGGCGAGGGCCCTTGGGAATCTCGAACTCCAGCTCCGCGCGCGCCTCGAGGTCGGCCTGGCCGGTCAGCTCGCGGTAGCGATTGACGCGCGCTTTCTCCTTGGTGGTGCGGCCGTGGGCGCCGCGCTTGATCCAGGCTGTTTCGCGCCGGATGGTTGAGAGGCGTGTCTGTTCGGTGTTGGCCTCGGCGGCGAGGCGCGTGGCCTGAGCCTCGAGGAACTGCTGGTAGCCGCCGCCGATTGAGTACAGCTTGCCGCGGTCCACCTCGACGATGCGCTGCACGATGCGGTCGAGGAAGTAGCGGTCGTGGGTGACCATCACCAGCGGCACGCGGCAGGCCTGCAGGTATTGCTCCAGCCACTCGATCGCCACCACGTCGAGGTGGTTGGTGGGCTCATCGAGCAGCAGCACATCGGGGTCGGACAGCAGCATCGCCGCCAGGCACACGCGCCGCGCCTCGCCACCGGAAAGTGAGCCGCACAGCGCTGCGGGCTCGCGCAGGCCCAGGTGGCCCATGATTTCATCGACCCGGTGCTCGACGTTGTGGCCGCCCATTTCGGCGAGGCGGGTTTCCAGGTGCGAGTGCACCTCGATCAGGTCGGCCAGTGCGTCGGCGGCAAGGCCCGGCTTGGCCATCTCCAGGTGCAGCTGGTGCAGCCGCGCGTTCAAGGCATCGCGGTCGCCCAAGCCGGCGCGCACGGCATCGCGCACGCTAAGCGCGGGGTCCAGCCTTGGCTCCTGCGAAAAATAGCCGATGCGCGCGCCAGCCGCGGCGATGCGGCGGCCGTCGTCCGGCGCCTCGATGCCGGCCAGAAGACGCAGCAGCGTGGACTTGCCCTCGCCGTTGGGGCCCACCAGCCCGACGCGTTCAGCGCGCCCAAGGCCGAAACTGACCGAGTTCAGCACGACGCGGCTGTCGTAGGCCTTGGTGACATTGTTGAGGGCAAGAATCGACATGCCGCCACCATAGCAGAACATCGGCGGCACCCCAGCGGGGCGCGCGCCGGTTGTTGCTCGTCCGAACTCAGGCTTTGCCAACCACGAGGGGGAGACCGGCACATTCTCGCCAGAGAACCGGCGATTTCGTGGTTTGGGGGCTGTTTCAGTTCCTTGCAATCGGTGATGTGCTGATAGAATAAGCACATGAAGCTTGATCGGATTACGACCAATCCTCAGCGAATGAACGGCGCCCCGTGTGTGCGCGATCTTCGTCTGACTGTACGAAGGGTGCTCGAAGCACTTGCAACGTACACGGACCGCAATGAACTTCGCCGCGAATACCCTGAACTGGAAGATGAAGATATTCGCCAGGTACTGGAGTATGCCGCCCGAAACTTGCCCGACAAAACGCTGGTGTTCGACCAGGCATGAAGCTGCTGCTTGATCAGGGGCTGCCTCGTTCTACCGCCGATATACTGCGGAAGGCTGGACACGATGCCGTCCACACCGGCGAAATCGGAATGGCGCGGGCAGAAGATCCGCTGATCATCCACAAAGCAGTCGAGGATGGCCGGATCATCGTAACCTTGGACGCTGACTTTCATACGCTTCTGGCATTGGCGAACGCCTCTGCTCCTTCGGTGGTTCGCATTCGCATCGAAGGACTGAACGCGGAGCGGTGTGCCGCCGTGATTGAGAGGGTGGTGGTTGCATGCCGTGACGAACTCGAACACGGTGCCGCGGTGTCGGTGACGGAACATCAAGTTCGGATTCACAGGCTTCCGTTGACTGATGGGTAATGGCGTCCGCTGGACTCTTGTTGTAGGTTTCGGCAGTCAGTTAAGGAGCGGATGTGGGCTTTACTGTAAATCGACGCAAGACGCGTACCTGCATGGTTGGTGAGCGCCCCGTGGGCGGCGATCACCTGGTGGCCGTGCAGACCATGACCAAGACCAAGACCTGGGACGTAGACGGCACCCTGCGCCAGATTCGCGGCGCCCAGGACAAAGGCGTAGACATCGTGCGCGTGGCCTGCCCCGATGACAAGTCGGCCGCCGCATTGCCCGCCATCATCGCGGGCTCGCGCGTGCCGATCATCGCCGACATCCACTTCGCGCCGGGGCTTGCCCTGAAAGCGCTCGAGGCGGGCGTGCACTGCGTGCGCATCAACCCCGGTAACATCAAGCTTGAGCTGGTGCAGAAGATCGTCGCCCTGGCCAAGGACAAAGGCGCCGCGATCCGCATCGGCGTTAACTCCGGCTCGATCATGCCCCGCAAGGGCCTCGAGGTGAAACAGGACATGGAACTCGAGATGGCCGACCTGATGGTGGACACGGCCGTGCAGTGGTGCGAGCAGTTCGACAAGTGGGGTTTTAAGAATTTCAAAGTGAGCCTGAAGTCGAGCGACGTGCTGACCACGATCTACACAAACCGCGAGTTCGCAAAGCAGACCGACGTTCCGCTCCACCTGGGCGTGACCGAAGCCGGCATGCTGCAGGCCAGTACCGTGAAGTCCAGCATCGGGCTCGGCACGCTGCTGGGCGAGGGTATCGGCGACACGATCCGCGTTTCCATTACCGGCGACCCGCTGGACGAAGTGGACGTGGGCTATGAGATCCTCAGCGCCCTGCGCCTGCGCAAGAAGAACGTCGAGATCGTGGCCTGCCCCAGTTGCGGCCGCGACGAGGTGGACGGCGGCGTGGAAACCCTGGCGCGCCAGGTGGAAGAGCGCCTGCGCGACTACAAGGGCAACATCACGGTCAGTGTGCTGGGCTGCATCGTGAACGGCCCGGGCGAAGCGGCCGAGGCCGACCTGGGAATCGCGGGCGCTAAAGACGCGGGCTACCTGTTCAAGGGCGAGCAGATTCTAAGGCGCGTGCCCAACGAAAAGCTGGTCGATGAGCTGATGATCGAGCTCTACAAGCTCGAAAAGGAACGCGCCGGTGAAGCAGCCGAGACCGCCAAGGCGTAGGTAACGTCGAAAAGCGCGCGGGGGTCGTGGGTGGGCAAACAACCACGACCCCCGGCTTCTTCAGGCCGTGAGCATGGCCTGAATTCCGTCATCCGTCAGGGCCACACCTTGCGGCTCCTTGCTGAACAGGTGGAAGCCCGGCAGCTCCGCG
>JACKIE010000019.1 GCA_020638635.1 Planctomycetota bacterium | reverse complement strand
AGACCTCGAGCTTGGCGCGGGCCAGGGGCTTGTCCGCGTCCACGATCTCGTTGACGGAAAGACCGTGGTCAAGGCCCAGTTGTTTGCGCGGCAGCGGCATCAGCCGTGCAACGCGCACCCCTTCAATGATGTCCATGTGCTCACCCTTGGTGAGCGGCACGTCCTTCTCCGGGTACTCCGGGCGCGGACTCCCTTCGGCCCCGGGTGTTTCGGGCAGCTTGCGCTCGATCTTTCCGTTGGCGCCGACGATCTTGCGCTCCCACAGTTCGATCGTTTCGCAGAACTGCTTGTGGTATTTGGCCGCTGTTTCAAGCGTGCCGGCCCAGGCTTCTTTCGATTCGTTGAGAATCTTGTCCTTCAGGTCGGCAAACACCTCATCCACGCGTTCGGCGATCTCGTCAATCGCGTCCTCGTACTCTTCACCACCGATGCGGCGCAGGTCGTCAACTTTCTGGTCGATGTCGCGGTTCAACTCCGCCAGGCGTTCAAGCGGGCTTGGCAGCGTTTCATCGACACCGATTTTCTTGGCCCAGCCGTCAAGCTCGGCCGTGTAGTTGAGCATGAATTTATCGGCATCCTTCAAGATGGTGGTCCAGGCTGCAGGGTCCGAGTCTTCAATCTTCTCCTCCAGGCCCTCGAAGCTGGCGTAGATGCGTTCTTCCACGTCATCGAGCTGGTCCTGATATTTGTCGCTGCCGATCTTGCGCAGACGCTTGACGCGGGCAATCAGCGACTTCTTCATCTCGACGACGCGTTCTTTGGCGTTCGGCACTTCCGGGTTGACGCCGATCTTGCCCGCCCACTTGTCGATCTGGGCATCGTAGTCCTTGTGGAACTTACGGGCGTCGTTCAGGGTGCCCGGCCAGCTTTCCGGCATGCCGTCGTCGATCTTGTCGTGTAGGTCGGCGAAGGTGTCCTTGATGCGGTCAGACAGGTCGTCCAGCTCCGACTCCAGGTTCCCTCGGCCGGCGTCGCGGATGCTCTCGACGCTGAACAGCAGGTCGCGTTCGAGCGCCCGCAGGCTGGCGCGGTAGCGATCCTTGCGAACGTCGAGGGTCTGCTCGGCCTTGTCGGCTGGGTCGCGCTCAGCGGCGGCTTCGCGCTCGCGCTCGCCCAGCTTGGCCATGTCTTTCTCAAGCTTCTTGCGGGCCTTTTCCTCGAGAGCGTTGATTTCGTCCTGCGTCAGGTCACCCTCGGCCAACAGGCCGTGCTGTACTTTCTGGACGTCGCGCACGAAGCCGGTCATGGCCTTGGGGTCACCTTTCACCATGCCGGGGCCGATGGCGTCGCCCGGCTCAGCCTTCTTGGCCTCTCCGTGCGCTTCGACCTGCCCTTCTTTGCTTTTGATCGTTATACCCTGCGCGCCAAGCGGCAGCGCGAGGCTCAATGTCCCGGCAATCACCAGCCCGAAGCGTCCCATATCCTTCTCCTGTCCCCGTTTCCGTCTGAGCGACTCCATATTGTACGCCATGGAAAAGCAATCGGCTCCGTAATTCTACAGAATGTAAAGCACACCCGATTGACCGCTCCCCCACCTGATTCATACTTACCGGCTAAACCATGCAGGAGGCTGTGGTTAAGCGTGCGGTACGGCGATCTCCAACTGAAGAACAACCTGGTGGCGGCACCCTTGGCCGGCATCAGCAACCGCGCCTACCGCGTGCTGTGCAAGCGTTACGGCGCCGGCCTGACCTACGTGGAGATGCTGAAGGTCGAGAGCTTCCTGCACCACAACCGCAAGATGATGACGCTCAAGTACTACCGCGAGGATGAGCGTCCCGTCGGCATCCAGTTCGCCGGCAACAACCCGCAATGGCTGGCCGAGGCCTGCAAGATCGCCGAGGCCGAGGGCTACGACACCGTTGACCTGAACATGGGCTGCCCGGTGCCCAAGATCGGCAAGTGCGGCGCGGGCTCGGCCCTGATGGCCTACCCGGAGCGCGCCGCCAAGTGCTTCGAGGCCATGGTGAACGCGGTGAAGATCCCCGTCACGGTCAAGATCCGCGCCGGCGTGAACGAGAACTGCCTGAACTTCGTGCAGATAGGAAAGATGGCCCAGGAGGCGGGCATGGTGGCGATCACCATCCACCCGCGCACCCGCGCCCAGAGTTTCAAGGGTTTCGCTGATCACACGCGAACGGGCGAACTCAAGGCCGCGCTCAGCATCCCCGTGATCGCCAGCGGCGACATCAAAGAGCCCGAGGACGCCATCCGCATCCTGCGCGAGACCGGCTGCGACGGCGTGATGCTCGGCCGCGGCGTATGGGGCCGCCCCTGGCTGTTCCGCGAGATCGACGAGATGCAGCAACACGGCCGCGTGGTGACGCCCACGCCGGACCCCATCGAGCGCCTGGCGGTGCTGCGCGAGCATTTTGAGCTGCTGCTGGAAGGTTTCGACGCGCGGCATGCCTGCCAGGTGGTGCGCCGCTACGCGACCTGGTACGTGCGCGACATCCCCGGCAGCGCCCAGTACCGCGCGCAGATCACGCGGGTGGAAACGCGCGAGGAGTTCCACGAGATCCTCGACGAAATCACCAGCCACTACGAAAGCGTCGTCGGCGTGCCGGAAGATGAACTGATCGGCCGCACGAAGCTGCCACGCACTGC
Source organism: Planctomycetota bacterium (assembly GCA_020638635.1). Lineage (GTDB taxonomy): Bacteria > Planctomycetota > UBA8742 > UBA2392 > UBA2392 > JACKID01. The sequence continues at coordinate 21,296 of JACKIE010000019.1, read as the reverse complement.
ATTTGAGCCGGTTGCGGTGTCATAACACCTGAGGCGCCGCGCGACGGTCCCCCGTTTGGCTTTGGACCAGTCGAGATTCACCGGGATGTCGGTGTCCGGTGGGTCTTTGAGCCTGGCCATACTTCTTGCCGCCCGCTTCACTTCTTGGACGGGGCAGACTTGCGGCGGTTCTTCAGAAAAGCCCGCAGCGCCGCCAACACCTCGGCGCGATTCTTGAATTGGCGAGCGAGCTCCCCATCCAGCAGGATCAGCATTGCGGCGTCCTTGCGGCGCTTCGCATGGAAGCCCTGCACACCCTCGGAGAAATCGATCTCCTGATCCAGCGGATCGTCGGAATCAGCTTTTGAAACGGCGTTTTTCGTACTCATTTCGTTCCGAGCGCGTGGCCCGTCGTGCGCTTATCACCCTGATTCTAGCCCCCCGAAACGTAAATGCCACGACGAGCACGCGCCCGTCTGGGATCGCACCGATCGTCACATATCGGTCCTCTTCACCGGACTTGTCCGGCGCGATCGTGGTGATTTCATGGGGATCATCAAAGACTTTCACCGCATCGGCGAAGCCAACCCGGTGCTTCCGGAAGTTGGCCGCTGCCTTGGCGTCGTCCCATTCGAAGTCTTCGGTCACTCGCCCGGTTTGCCGCGCATGGGATTCGCCGTCAACCATGTACAATCCGGACCCGCCAGAACCCCTTTCCATTTGGGTATTTGCCCCTTACAAAGGCTCAATGCGCGTTTGTCTGGCCATGTTTGTGCTTGCGTTGGGGATGTGCGGCTGCGCCGTTGGCGGCGACAGGCCGCCGGTGCGCACTTACGCCTGGCCGTTCTTCAACGAGAGCATCGACGCGCAAGGCAACGCCACCTCCCGCGCCCTGGGGCCGTTCGTTGAGCAGGAAGAGCGCCGCGACGGCTACTTCAGCGCCACCGTGCGCCCCTTCTACCGCTACATACGCGATCCCTCGGCCTACGAAGAAGACCACCTGTTCTTCTACCCCCTCAGCCGCTATCGCGAGCGCGAGAGGCCGGGCTGGGAAGGCCGTCACGAGACGCGCTTCCACGCGCTGCCGTTCGTGTGGTGGAACGACGTCAGCTTCGCGCCCGGCCACCGCGAGCTTGATTACTTTTTCTTCCCGCTGGTGTTCGGCGGCGAGAGCACTATTGAAGGCTCGCACTTCGCGGTAGCGCCATTTGGCGGCAACCTGAAGGGCGTGTTCGGCAACGACGAAGTGCGCTTCGTGATGTTCCCGCTTTACGTGGAACTGCGCCGCCAGGGGCGCGTCACCTACTACCTGCCATTCCCGATCGTGAAGTGGGGTTACGGGCCGGGCTACCGCACCTACGGCGTGATGCCGCTGTTCAGCCGCACGGAAGTATGGAAAGAGGTGCCGGACGAGATCACCGGCGGCACCAAGAAGCTGCCCGTGGCCGACCGCTGGACCGTGTTGTGGCCGCTGTTCCGCTACGACCGCGAGGCCATGGACAAGAAGTACCCCCGCGAGGCACTGATGGTCTACCCGCTGTTCGGGCTCAAGACCAGCGCGGTGACCACCAACTTCAGCATGCTGTTCATCCTGAATTACCCGATGTTCAGCTACACGCGCGCGGAGCTGACCGACACCACCATCATCGACGCTTTCTGGCCGATCTTCCGCTACGCCAAGGGCGACAACTTCACGCAGTACCGCGTGTGGCCGTTATGGGACTACTCGACGCGCAAGACGCCGGGCGGCACCAGCACGGCGATCAACGTGCTGTGGCCCCTGTTCTGGTACTACGAGGACGAGTTCCCCGAATACACCGAAACGCGCTACCAGGTGTTCCCGCTGTTCTTCGCCAACTTCAAGCGCTACCTGCCCGAGCCCGACGGCACCATCCGCACCAAGCACCTGGTGCGGGTCTGGCCCCTGATGAAGTACGCCAAGGACACCGACGGCACGGTCAGCCTCGACATGCTGTCGATCTTCCCCTTCAACGACGAGAAGTTCGACAACGCCTACGGGCCCTTCTTCAAGTTCTTCAGCGTCAAGGTCGGCCCCGACGAAACCAAGGTGCAGGCCCTGTTCCGCATGTTCAGCTACGAAGAGGACCCCTATCACATCGACCTCAGCCTGGCGCCGCTGTTCGACTGGCACGTGGTTAAGCAGGCCCGCGACCGTTTGCCTGACGCCTACGGCCCGCAGCCGGGCGACATCGAAGACTTCAACATCCTGTACGGGCTGCTGGGGTATCATCACGGCCCGGATGACCGGTACACCAGGCTGTTCTGGGGCGTGAAGATCCGCAAATGAACTGGAAAGACAACGTCATTTCGCGGGCGCTGAAGGGTGCGGGCTTTACGTTCGTGCTGCTGCTGGAGGCCATTGGCCACAGCACCCAGTTGTGGCACCGGCGCCGCGCCATCTTCACGCAGATGCACGTGATCGGCACCCAGTCGATCCCGATCGCCAGCTTCTTCATGCTGCTGATCGGCATGGTGTTCGCACTGCAGGTGGGCATCGAATTCGCCCGCTTCGGCCAGACCAACCTGGTGGGCCTGGTGATCGTGGCCGCCATGGTGCGCGAGCTGGGCCCCTGGATGACCGGCTTCGTGCTGATCGCCCGCGTGGGCTCAAGCATGGCGGCCGAGATCGGTACCATGCGCGTGGCCGAGGAAATCGACGCGCTTGAGGTCATGAGCATCAACCCGGCCAGCTTCGTGGTGATGCCGCGCATCGTGGCCTACTCGATCATGGGCCCGGTGCTGACGGTGGTGGGCACCCTCGTGGGCATCATCGGCGGCGGCATCGTCTCGAACCTGCAGCTGGGCGTGACCTGGGCCGACTATCTGCGCTTCGCCGAGGACGGCGCCGAGGCGCTGGACATCTACTGGGGCCTGCTGAAGTCGTTCGTGTTCAGCATCGCCGCGGCCTCCGTAGCGTGCGCCTCGGGCATGAAGACCGAAGGCGGCGCCGTGGGCGTCGGGCGCGCGAGCCGCAACACCGTGGTGCTTTCGCTGACGCTGGTAGTGTTTTTCAATTACCTGCTCACCAGCTTCTATAGGATAGTGAAGATGTTCGTTTCCGGTGTGATATGAGCGGTTCGCCCAAACTCGCCGTGCAGTTCGATGGCGTCAGCAAGCTGCTGGCGGGCCGGCAGATTCTCGACAAGCTGAGCTTCGACGTGCGCCAGGGCGAGACGTTCGTGATCATCGGCTACTCGGGCACCGGCAAGTCCGTCACCTTGCGGCACATGGTGGGCCTGATGCCGCCCGACGAAGGCTCGATCCGCGTCGAGAACGAGGAAATCACCACCATGTCGCGCCGCGAACTGGAGATCATGCGGCGCAAGTTCGGTGTGCTGTTCCAGTCCGGCGCGCTGATCGCCTGGCTGAGCCTGTTCGAGAACGTCGAGCTGCCGCTGGTCGAGCACACGAAAATGAGCCGCAAGAAGCGCGCCGAGATCGTGCAGCAGAAGCTCGAGATCGTGAACCTGTGGCAGGACCGCGAGAAGTACCCCGCCGAGATCTCGGGCGGCATGAAGAAGCGCGCCGGCCTGGCCCGCGCACTGGCGCTCGACCCGGGCATCGTGCTTTACGACGAGCCGACCTCGGGCCTTGACCCGGTGATCGCCAACGAGATCGACAAGCTGATCAACCGACTGAAACGCGAACACAACATGACCCAGATCGTAGTCACCCACGACATGGACAGCGCTTTTGAGATCGGCGACCGCATCGGCATGTTCTACAAGGGCAGCATGATCCAGATCGGGACACCGGAGGAAATCCAGACCAGCACCGTCCCGGAAGTGCAGCACTTTATCACCGGCGGGCGCGAAGGCGCGCTCAGCCGCCGCGCCACCACCGCCATCATACGCGGCGTGGCGCCCGGCATGCTCAGCCAGCGCAGCCTTGAAGCCATCAAGGCCGAGGCCCCCGTCGCCACGGCCGAGCCGGGCTACGTGCTGCTGAGCGAAGAAGAAGCCGAGGCCGCGGGCGTGGCGCCGGCCGAGGAGCCCGACTTCCCCACCGAGCGCGACCTGGCCCCCGAGGAAACGGAGGGCCCGGTGGAAACCGCCACGCAGAAGCCTGAACCCGAAAGCCTTGAGCCCGAGGAGAGTGACACATGAAGATTCGTGACATCATCGTCGGCCTGCTGATCTTCGCCTCGTTCGCGGTCGCCCTGTACTTCGCGGTTTACGTGGGCGGCACCGGCGGCCTGAAAATCGGTGTGCGGCAGGTGGAACACTCGATCATCTTCCCCAACGTGGCGGGCCTGCAGACCAACGCGCCGGTCTGGATCAGCGGCGTGCCCAAGGGCAAGGTGCAGAACATGTTCATCGACGCCCGCACCGGCAACGTCGAGGTGAAGATCCTGCTCGATGACGACATCACGCTGAACAACGACTGCCACGCGGAAATCATCCCCAGCAGCGCCTTCGGCGGCAAAGCCATCGCGCTGGACATCGGCCAGTCGCCCGATCCCCTGCCCGAGGGCGAAAAGATCCGCGGTGAGCTGGTGGAAGACCTGTTCACCGCCGCCAGCCGCGGCATCAGCCGCATCAATGAAGGCATCGACGTGGCCGTGGACACCATCAAGGACGTGAACGCCGTGGTCAAGGACGTGCGCGCCGGGCGCGGCGCCGTGGGCACCATCCTGTATGACGAAAAGGTCGCTGGCGACGTGGCCGCCACGGTCGAAAACGTGCGCATGATGAGCGAGGACGCCAAGGGCATCACGACAAACGTGCGCGACATCACCGAGAAGATCAACGCCGGCGAGGGCGCCGCCTCGCTGCTGCTGGAGGACGCGGACACCGCCATGCGCATCAAGAACATCGTGCGCAACGTGGAAGACGCCACGGACAACACCGTGGGCGCTACCCGCAGCATCAAGTCGATCGTCGAGAAGGTAGACAGCGGCAAGGGCTTCTTCGGCGTGCTGCTGAACGACGAGGAGACCGGCGAGAACATCAAGTCGGCCGTGGGCAAAACCCCCGCCCTGCTGGACAGTGTGAAGAAGGCGACCGACGAAATCGGCATCACCGTCGAGCGCGTCAACGCCGGCGAGGGCACGGTGGGCAAGCTGTTCAACGACGACACCCTGTTCAACGACACCCTGAACGCCATCAACACCCTGCGCAGCGGATTTGAAGACATCCGCGAGCAGGCGCCGATCACCACCTTCGCCAGTCTGCTGTTCCAGGTTTTCCAGTAACCCGCTGCCGGTCGCTTGCGCCGCCGTCAGGGCTTATTGCAATGGGTCCATGCTGCTGCAGACCTTCCATCAGTTCAGCCAGCACGCGATGTCGCCCACCGCGGCGATCGCCCTGCACGTCGCCATCGGCGCGTTCATCATTGCGGCCGTGACGGCGCTGGCGGCGCTGCTGCAGCCTACGCGCGTGCATATGCGCTGGGCCGACTGGGCGGGGGCACTGGGCACGGGCTCGCTGTTGGCTTACTTCGTGGCGCGCTTCATCAGCGCGGGCACAGAGCCGCTCCAGAACATGTTCGACGTGGTGACCCTCAGCGCGCTGTTCCTGGCGCTGATCTATTTCGTGGCCACCCGCGTGCGCAAGCTGCCGTCGATCGGCGCGTTCGCCTACCCGGCCATCGCCATCATCTTCCTGGTCAACCTGATGCTTGCCGGCACTGCGACGCAGGGCGCCGACGCGCCCCTGGACAGCCCGCTGCTGGTGGTGCACATCGTGCTGACCATCCTGGCCTACGGCGTGTTCTTCCTGGCCACCGTGGCGGCCGTGATGTTCCTGCTGCAGGAACGCATGCTGAAGAAGCACAAGGATCCCGCCTTCATGCGCAGCTTCCCGCCATTGGAATCCCTGCGCCGGCTCGTGAACTCGTGCATCCTGGTCGGCTTGCCCATGCTGACGCTCGGCTTTGCGCTTGGTTTCGCGGCCTTTGACGCGGCGGCCTGGAGCAACATCCTGCACAACCCGAAGGTCATCACCAGCCTGGTGCTGTGGCTGGTGCTGCTGGCGGCCTTTGTCGGGCGACGCGTGGGCCTGCTTCACGGCCGGCGCCACTACTACATGGTGCTGGTCGGCTTCGCGCTGGTGCTGACCACATACATCGGCCTTGGAGTGGTCGAAGCGCGCAACCGGCAGCAGACGGCCGACAGCAGCCAACTGGAACGGGACGGCGATCCATGCAGCGGTTTGTAGTGCTCGGGATCAACCACAAGTTCGCGCCGCTTGAGGTGCGCGAGCGCCTGGCGTACCCGGACCGTCGCATCCCCGCAGCGCTAAAGACGATCCGCGAACGCGCCGAGTGCGAAGAGGCCGTGCTGATTTCGACCTGCAACCGCGTCGAGGTCTACGCCTTCACCGAGGGCGATGACGCCCGCGAGCGCCTGCTGCGCGGCCTTGCAGCTGACCACAGCATGAAGCCCGAGTTTCTCGAGCAATACTGCTACTTCCACCGCGGGCGCGACGCCGTTGAGCACCTGATTCGCGTGGCCGGCGGGCTCGACAGCCTGGTGCTGGGCGAAACCCAGATCCTGAGCCAGGTCAAGAAAGCCTACCTGCTGGCGCAGTCCGAAAACGCGACCGGCAAGGCCCTCAACGGCCTGTTCCACCGCGCCTTCCAGGCCGCCAAGCGACTGCACACGGAAACGGGCATCGGTGAAGGGCAGCTTTCCGTCTCGGCCACGGCCGTGCGATTCGTGAAGCGCGTGTTCGAAGACCTGGGCGACAAAACCGCCCTGCTGATCGGCGTGGGCGAAGTCGGCGAGCTGACCCTGACCTACCTGCGCGAGGCCGGCATCGGGCGCGTGATCGTGGTGTCGCGCAACCTGGAGCGCGCCAAGGAAGCCGCCGCACGCTTCCAGGGCGACGCCGTGCCCTTCGACCTGCTGCAGGACTACCTGCCGGCCGCGCACGTGGTGATCTCGCAGACCGCGGCCGAGGGGCGCATTCTGGAACGCAAGCAGTTCAAAGAGTCGCAGAAGAAGCGCGGCTACAGCTCGGTGTTCGTGCTGGACCTCGCGGTGCCGCGCGACATCGCCGAGGACGTGGGCGAGTTGGAAGGCGTGTTCCTGTACAACGTGGACGACCTCGAGCAGGTAGTGGCGGAGCACGCCATGGAACGCAGCCGCGAGCTTGAGCACTGCCGCGAAATTGCCACCGACGAAACCGACCACTTCCTGAAAGGTTTCCAGACCTACGCCGCGGGGCCCCTGATCAGCGAATTGCGCGACAAGGCCGAGCAGGTCCGCCAGGCCGAAGTCGAGCGCTTGATGGCGAAGTTGCGCGACCTGCCGCCCGAAGCGCAGGAGGAGATCAAGGGTTTCTCGACCCGCCTGCTGAACAAGCTGCTGCACCCGCAGATCCAGGGCATCAAGCAGCACGCCGCACAGGGCAACAGCGACTCGCTGCGGCTGATCGCGGAGGCGCTGGGCGTGGACGCCGCCCCGGAACGGAAACAGGGGCGTGCCCCGGATGCGCCGGCCGCCGCGCAGGAATCCAGCGACGTCACCCCCGAGCCCGCAAAGGAACAGCCATGAGCGTCACCAGCTCCAGGCTCGAGTTCCTGGGCCAGCTCGCGGGCGGCCTGGCCCACGAGATCAAAAACCCGCTCAGCACCATCAAGCTGACGCTGCAACTGCTGGAGGAAGACTTCCAGAAAGACGACTCCCCCACCGCCACGCGCGCCAAGCGCAAGATCGAGGTGCTGCTGCGCGAGGTGCAGCACCTGGACGACATCGTGCAGGAATTCCTGACTTTCGCCCGCGGCCACGATCTCAAGCTTACCCGTACCAACCTGCGCGAGATGATCGTGGAGCTGTTTGAGTTCCTGGCCGACGACGCGCAGGCCCGCAAGATCCGGCTGCACTTTGACTACGAGGGCAAGCTGGACAACCTGCTGCTCGACGCCACGTTGCTGCGCCAGGCCATCATGAACCTGCTGCGCAACGCATTCGACGCGCTCGACGGCAAGGATGGCGGCGAAGTGATTGTTCGCGCACGCATCAAGGGCGACCTGCTGGGTATTGAAGTGATCGACACAGGCTGCGGCATTGCGCCCTCCAACTATGATCGTATGTTTCGCCCCTACTTCACGACGAAGAAGAAGGGCACCGGGATGGGCCTGCCGATGGTGCGCCGGATCGTCGAGGAGCACGGCGGGCAGATCACGTTCGAGTCGGAAGAGGGCAAGGGCACGCGCTTCCTGATCCTGCTGCCCGTGGACCCGTCCAAGACCGGCAGCCTGAAGTCGATGGTACCCACCGGGAGTGAGCAGCCATGAAGGTTCTCGTCATCGGCAGCGGCGCGCGCGAGCACGCACTGGCCTGGAAACTTCGCCAGTCACCCCACGTCACGAAAATCTACGCCGCGCCCGGCAGCCATGGCATGGCCCGGGTAGCCGAGCCGGTCAACATCAAGGCCGACGCTCACAATGACCTGGTCGCGTTCGCGAGGGAAAACAAGATCGACCTGACCGTGGTCGGCCCCGAGGACCCGCTGGTGGCCGGCATCGTGGACCTGTTCCAGCGCAAGCACCTGCGCATCTACGGCCCCACCGCCAAGGCCGCGCGCCTCGAGGGCAGCAAGGCCTTCGCCAAGGACGTGATGTCGCGCCACGGCATCCAGACCGGCGGCCACAAGGTGTACGACAAGGCGGCGCCCGCGCTGGAGTACCTGGCCAACTGCGACTACCCGGTCGTGATCAAGGCCGACGGCCTGGCCGCGGGCAAGGGCGTGTTCATCTGCCGCACCCAGGAAGAAGCAGAGGCGGCCGTCGCCGAGGCCATGGTGGAGAAGCGCTTCGGCGATGCCGGGCGCAAGCTGCTGATTGAAGACTTCCTGCAGGGTGAGGAAGTCAGCGTGCACGCCATCAGCGACGGGCACAACATCCTGCCCCTGTGCCTCGCCCAGGACCACAAGCCCGTTGGCGACGGCGACACCGGCGAGAACACCGGCGGCATGGGCACCTACAGCCCGCTGCCGCAGATCACCGACACGCAGAACGCGGTGCTTGAGCGCGACGTGGTGGTGCAGACCATCCACGCTATGAACCGCGAGGGCGAACCCTACAAGGGCACCCTGTTCGTGGGCTGCATGATGACCAAGCAGGGCCCCAAGGTGCTCGAATACAACGTGCGCTTCGGCGACCCGGAAACGCAGAGCATCATGATGCGCATGAAGGGCGACCTGTTCGAAGTTCTAAACGCCACCATCGACGGCAAGCTGGATACCGTCGAGGTGGATTGGGACCCGCGCAGCGTGGTGACCGTGGTGCTGGCCAGCGGCGGCTATCCGCGCGACTACGAGAAGGGCTACAAGATCAAGGGCCTTGATACCGACTTCGGCCCCGACGTGCAGGTCTTCCACGCCGGAACCAAAAAGGTGGACGGTGACTGGTACACCAACGGCGGCCGTGTGTTGAGTGTCTGCGCCCTGGGCAGTGACCTGAAAGACGCACGGGCCAGGGCCTACGCGGCGGTGGACAAAATCCACTTCGACAAGATGATCTATCGCAAAGACATCGGCTTCCGCGGTTTGAAGGGCTGACGCGAAGAGCGCGAAGGCCACGAAGAAAGGCAGTAACTTGGACTTTAAAAACAGCACCAGACGGCGTTGAGAGTTCTGCTGTTCAGGTGTGTTAGTGGTTCATCGTGATCTTCGCGTCCTTCGCGTCATGCAGTTGCGAGAGGTGAGTATGGCAGGCACGGCAACATCGAACACACTGGACATCGGCGACGGGCCGTTGACCAACATCGCCGACTACATCATCGAGGGCGGCGCGCTGGACGACGCCACGGCCCTGCGCCTGCTGATGCTGCCTGACGAGCGCGTCTATGACCTGATGTATGCGGCCTACCTGGTCAAGCGCCGCTTCCAGGGCGACAAGCTGCACCGTTGCAGCATCGTGAACGCCAAGAGCGGCGCCTGCGGCGAAGACTGCAAGTTCTGCGGCCAGAGCGCCAGCTACCAGCACGCCACCGGCGTCGAGACCTACCCGGTCATGAACGCCGACGCCATCCTGCGCGCCGCCGACCAGGCCACAGGCTTCGGCAGCACCAACTTCGGCATCGTCACCGCCATCAAGGGCGTTCAGGAAGGCCCCATGCTGGACGCCATTTGCACGGCCGTGCGCAAGATCCGTGATTCCGGCCGCATCGCGCCGGACGCCAGCCTGGGCGTGGTCAGCAAGCGCGTGCTGGAGAAGTTGAAGGACGCCGGCCTGCAGGTCTACCACCACAACCTGGAGAGCGCCCGCAGCTACTACCCGAACATCTGCACCACCCGCGACTGGAACGAGAACTTCGAGACCGTGCAGCGCGCCCGCGAAGTCGGCCTGGAAACCTGCTGCGGCGGCATCCTGGGCATGGGTGAAAGCATCGAGCAGCGTGTCGAGCTGATGCAGCAGGTGGCGAGCCTGCAGCCCGAGCACATCCCGCTCAACTTCCTGGTGCCGGTGAAGGGAACGCCGCTCGAACACGTCGAGCCCCTGCGCCCCATGGACTGCCTGAAGGCGATTGCAGTGTTCCGCCTCACCAACCCGAAATCGGACCTGTTCATCGCCGGCGGCCGCATCCAGCACCTGCGCCAGTTGCAGCCGTTCATCTTCATGGCCGGCGCCAACGGTATGATGGTGGGCGATTACCTGACCACCGCCGGCCGCACCAAGGAAGACGACCTTGAGCTGGTGCGCGATTTGGGGTTGGAGTCGTAGCGTAAGCAAAGGCGCACTCGCCGAAGGCGCGCTTTGGAGCCCGAAGCGTAAGCGAAGGGGCACGCGCCGAGATACCCGTTCATCGTGCGGTTTGGACCACGTAGTGGTCCAAGTAATCTGGCCCACGGCGAAGCCGTGGGATCAGTCGATCGCGAAAAGACTGTGCGCCCCGTAGGGGCGCAGGAAGCGTTCAATCCCAGAGATACTTCTCGTCGTATTCGACGCCGTACCCGTCAAGAAACTCCAGCAACTCATCCTTGAACGTCTTCTTGCGATGATGTTCGGCCTGCTTTGCGATGTACTGGATTGTTTCAGAAGCGCGCGACTGACTGACGCTGAACGCCGTGAATCCCGTCTGCCATGCAAACGATCCGCGCGTCTTCAACTCCTCTTTCATCCAGCGCGATGAGCCTGCCTTGACCTCACGCATGGCGTCAGACAGGGCAATACGCGGAGGAAGCATAACGAGCATGTGGACGTGGTCTTCAACACCGCCCACGATCAGCGCTGTGCCTCCGACATCCTTGACGATCCCCCCGATGTAGGCGTGAAGATCGGGCAGGAGGTATGGGGGAATCATCTTATCGCGGTTCTTGGTGCTGAAGAGGACGTGCGTGAGCAGTTTTGTGTACGTATGAGCCATGCACGTCTTCCCTGCGCCCCTACGGGGCGCACAAGTGTTGTGATCTGCCAGATTGTCCCACGGCTGCGCCGTGGGACAGATTCCTGGCGCCACTCCGTGGCGTCTGCTGAAGTTCGGAACTCGTCTTGAACGTCAGCGGGCGGAAATACTCCTGGAGAACCGCGATCACCCCGCCGCCGAGCAGGGATACGCGGAGGCGTGTCACTGCAACGAATGCGCACTTCTACCCCAGCACCCAGCGGAAGCCCTGGGGTGTGTCCTCGATTTGCACGCCGCGCTGCTTGAGCTCGTCGCGGATGGCGTCGGCCGTGGCGAAGTCTTTGGCCTTGCGGGCGTTCTGGCGGATCGCCACGTACAGCTCGATCGTCTCCGCGTCCATCTGCTCGATCGGCGCAAGATCCTCGAACATCGGCAACTGGCCGGCCTCGATCATCTCCCACAGTTGCTCGCGGTCCGGCGCTTCGGCCCAGTGTTTCAGGTGCGCGGCCTTGCCTTTCAACGTCTCGCTGTCGAGCCAGCTTGCCGCCTGCTCGCGCGTGATCAGGCCGCTGCGTGCGCTGCGGTCCAGCACATCCAGCACCTCGTCGAAACTCTCCATCAGGCGCAGGGCTTCACCAGCCTCGGCCGGTCCAAGCTCCATGGTGTTCAACTCGTTGACCGCGCTGAACACAACGGCCAGCGCGTTGGGTACGTTCAGGTTGTCGTTCAGCGCGTCGTCAAAGGCCTCTTCAGCCTTGCTTACCAGCTCCAGCGCTTTGTCTGAGGCCACCCCGGCCAGGTCTGGGTCGGTGCCGTTGCTGACGGCCTCGCGCAGCTTGTCGTAGCGGGTCTGCATGCGCTCCAGCGCGTTGCCGGCGGCCTTCAGCGCCTCGATGCTGAAGTTCATCGGCTGTGTGTACTGGTTGCTGATCAGCGCGAAGCGGATCACGTTGGCGGGCACGCGGCCGCCCTTGAAACCCGCCTGCTCCAGCTGATTCGCAAGTTCTTCGCGTTCGGCGGCACGCGGGTCAAGCAGGTCACGCACGGTATAGAACGTGCCGTCCCGCTTGCTCATCTTCTTGTTGTTCACCAGCAGGTAGCGGCCGTGGACCCAGTAACGCGCAAAGGCCTTGCGCGGTGAGCCCTCGTCGGGCGCGCCGTGTGGTCCGGGCACGTGGGTGTGGAAGGCGCCGTAACTCTGGGCGATCTCGCACTCATGGTGCGGGAAGATGTTGTCCTCACCGCCGGTGTGGATGTCGATCAGGTTGCCCAGGTGCGCGCGCGACATGGCCGAGCACTCGATGTGCCAGCCGGGAAAGCCGGGCTTGATACGCTGGTCCACACCCTCGGGCAGCAGCTGCCGGTAGCGCTCATAGTCAGCAGGGTCCCAGCCCTTTTCGCTGTGCGGGTCCCACTGCATGAGGTGCTTGGGGTCCACCTTCCACAGGTAGAAGTCGCGCGGGTCGCGCTTGTGTTCGCCGACCGCCACGCGCGCGCCGGCCTCAAGCTCGTCGATCACCTTGCCGCTGAGCTTGCCGTACTCCGGGAACTTCTGGATATCGAAGTAGACCTGGCCCTGATCGTCGACGTAGGCGAATTCGTTCTCCAGCAGCTTCTGGATCGCCGCCAGCATCTCCGGCACGTGGCTGGCGGCGCGCGGGTGCAGCTCAGGCTCGCTCGCCTCGCCGCCGCTGTAGTTCTTCATGCGCAGTTTGCGCGCGTCTTCGACGAAGGCGTTTTCGTAATGGCGCGCCAGCTTGTACGGGTCCCAGCCCATCTCCCGCGCGGCCTTCTGCAGCTTGTCTTCTCCCGTGGCATCGGCGACGTCGTCTTCGGTGAGGTGGCCGACGTCGGTGATGTTCATGACGTGCCGCACCTCGTAGCCGTTGCGCTCCAGCACGCGGCGCAGGATGTCGGCCATCAGGAAGCTGCGGAAGTTGCCGATGTGGGCGTAGCTGTAGACCGTGGGGCCGCACGAGTACATGGTGACCCGCCTGCCCTGTGAGTCCAGCGGCTGGAAGACTTCCAGTGATTTGGTGTACGTGTTTTTGAGCTTCAGGACAGACATGTATCGGCTTCTGGTTACGGCGCCGGCTTCAGCAGCACCACGGCCTGGGTGATGATCGCCTCGCCGCGCCCAACGGCGTCGAGGCCTTCGTTGGTGCGAGCCTTCACGTTCACCCGACGCGTCTCGATTTCCAGCAATGAGGCGATGCGAGCCTCCATCTGGCTCTTGTAGGGCTTCAGCTTCGGCGCCTGGGCGATGATGTTGCAATCGATGTTTTCGACCTCCCAGCCGCGGCGACGCACGTTCTTGAAGGCTTCCTTGAGCATCATTCCGCTGTCGGCGCCTTTCCATTTCGGGTCGGTGTCGGGGAAGTACTCGCCGATATCGCCGAGGCCCGCCGCGCCCAGCAGCGCATCGGTGATGGCGTGCAGCAGCGCGTCCGCGTCGGAGTGGCCGGCGAGCCCTTTCTCAAAGGGGATTTCCAGGCCGCCCAGGATCAGTTCCCGCCCCTCGACCAGTTGATGGATGTCATAGCCGATGCCGACGCGCATGCAGTCTCCGTGGAACTTAACGGGGTCGATCATGCCCCATGATTCAGGGAAAGGGAAGCCGTTGGCGGCAGGCTGCGAAGGTGCTTAGATGCGCGTCGAAAGGGCGCGCATCGCGGTACAGGAGAATGGGGCCATGGCAGAATTGAACAGTTTCGGCGACGGCAGCACGGACTACGAGAAGTACATCCACACCCAGGAGATCTACAAGCTGCAGAAGACGCCCGACCAGTGGGCCAACGAAGAAGAGCTGATGTTCCAGAGCGTCCACCAGGCCATGGAGATCTGGCTGAAGGTAGTGATCCAGCACATGGACCAGGTCTGCAGCTGGATGGCCGGTGACGAGCTGGACGAAGCCTCGCGCTACCTGAACCGCAGCGCGGAAATCCTCAGGTGGCTGGCCGAGGGCCTGAAGTTCCCCGAAAGCATCGCGCCTTGGGACTACCACAAGATCCGCATGGGCCTCGGCAAGGGCAGCGGCCAGCAAAGCCCAACCTACCAGCAACTCCACGCCGTGGTGCCGGACGTGCTGAAGGCCTACGAGGCCGTGCTGACCCGGCAAGGCAAGACCGTGGACGAAATCCACCAGGACCCCCACGGCCTGAAGCAACTGTTCGCGCTTACCACCGCCATGCTGCGCTTTGACCAGGAGCTGATGCACTGGAAGTACCGCCATTTCCAGCTGGTGAAGCGCGTGATCGGCGACGGCGTGCTGAGCCTCAAGGGCGTGCCCGCGGCCGTGCTGGCCAAGACCACCAACGAGCCCGCGTTCCCGGACCTTTGGGCAGTAATCAACCGCACCACCAACAGCTACAATGCCAAGTACCGTCCACAGGGAGGCGGGGCTTATCAGTAGGCTGCCATGTTTGAGCTGAACGGCCACATTCGCGGCTCCGGCTCCAAGTGTCTTGACCGGGCGGCATGGTTGCGGCGGGGAAATCGCATCGTAGTGGCCGTGGCGGATGGCGCGGGGAACAGCGCCGACGCAGGCTTCGCGGCCGAGTTCGCGATCAAGCATGCCATGAAGTTTGTAGGCCGGGAGACAAGTCCGCTGCCGGCCGAGCAGTGGCTGAAAATCGTTGGTGAAATCGACGTGCCGTTGTCGCTTGAGCCGTCAGGTGAGTCCACACTTGTCGTCGCTGATATTGGGGCGGACCGCGTGACCGGCGCCAGTGTCGGCGATTCCAAGGCTTTCTTGATTGATGGCCGCATGGTGGACCTTACGGCCAATCAGCAGCGCCAACCACTGTTGGGAAGCGGCCAGGCGGTGGTCCGCGCGTTCGAGTCGGTGTGGACTGCAGGCACCGTACTGGTTTGCACCGACGGCCTGCACAAGTACGCCGCGAAGGACAAGCTGGTGGCGGCGGCGGCGGCGATGAACCCTCGCGCGATGATTGACCTCGGCCGGCTGCCGAACGGCAAGCTGTTCGACGACGCCGCGGCCGTGCTGGTGCGCCGAGGTGCAGGCAAGCAAGCAATGCCTGAGGGCGTCGTGCAATTCGTCCAGGTAGGCTAAGGACACAGGAGGATCGCCATGCCAAAGAAGACCGGACTGATCGTGATGCTGATGGGTGTCGCGATCATCATCGCCGCGCTGGTGGACCTGTTCGGCATGAGCCAGGGCTTCAACCTGGATTTCGGTGGCATTGTCAACCTAAACAAGTGGCCCACCGAGCGCATCGCCCTGCTGGCAATAGGCGTGCTGCTGGGAGTATGGGGCGCCTACAGCCTGAGCCGCAAAGGCAAGAAGAAGAAGTAAGCTCAATCCGTCAGGTCGTAGTACTCATCCTCAAGCTTGGGAAACTCCTCGTTGAGTAGCTTGAACAGGCTTGAGGAGCAGGTAGTTCGAATCACGTCGGACCAGTACTTCTGAACCCGGGCGTTCCTCTCGTCTGAGGTGACCTTGGCGCGGTCGATCAGCGACCAGTACTCCATAAGTAAGCGTTTCGCATCGTCAATTTGACCGTGGTAGACCAGGTCCAGTACAAGGTCGCGTGCGAACAAGTCCAAGTGCAGGTCACCCTCAATCAGTTCCTGCTCGCGAAGCTGCTGGCACAGATTCAGTTCGTGTTTCTGCAGTTCTTCGGGCGAGATTGCGCCATTGCAGGAGTGCAGAAAGCCGCCTTGGAACGAGACGCGGACCACGGGGTATGGAGAACCACACATGCAGCTTTTCCATCCCTGCCAATCTCCATCTGACAGGTGGAAGATCGTCTCGCCGTTTAACCTTTCGCACCAAGTCACTTCCATCGCGGTGTCGTAGGGGCCGAACCTGCGATGGTTGCCGTCTGACCGAAGGTGAATGAACGTGATCTGCCGATACACGTGATTGCCGCCGGTCCACTCCAGCAACACCAGCGTCGCTCCGCCGGTACCCGTCAGGTCTTCGACCACCAGGTTGGAGGCCCGGCCGTTCACCTGCCAGGTCAACGCAGACGGCTCAACCGGCGGCCGAATTTCTTCGGGGCCTTCATCCAGTTTCAAGAAGTCTTCTGAATCGAAGAATTCGAATGCGTAACCGGAGCAGCCTGTCGTAAGGAACTGCAGCACGCCGTCATATTCGATGCGAACGTGCGAGAACTGGCGTTCCTGATCACTCACATCGACCAGCCGCCACTTCTCCCAAGTATACGCGGTCTCTCGGTAGCGGTCCTTGGCGATCAGGAAGTTTGCATACTTCGGGTCCTCTTCTTCTGCAGAAGATTCCACCCATTTCCAGCCAATCGGCATTTGCAGCGGTGCAGCCGTTTCGCACGCTGGTGGCAGCACCGTGGATTCGTCCCTCTCCAGCAGAGATGAGACGGCACAGGCACCCTGTTCTTTCGGAGCACTCACGGTTACCTCGTGCTTCCCGCAACCGCACAACGCAAACAGAACAACGGCGATGAAAAACACCCGACACCACATGTGTCACCTCCACCTGCAGATCGGCGCTTGTCCTTCGGCATGCCCACAATTTCCGTGTTTATCCGTGTCAATCCGTGGCTAAAACCTTCGCAGGAGGAGATCGGCCGTGACGACCAACGACCCGCTTCTTAAATGGCGCGAGGAATTCCCGATCCTTGCGAAGAAGACTTACCTGATCAACAACAGCCTCGGCGCCATGCCGCGCGCGGCACGCGCCGGCCTGAACCACTTCGCCGACATGTGGGAAAACGACGGCGTGGTGGCCTGGCACTACCCCGATGGCTCCGGCTGGCTGGATGACTGCGAAAAGACCGCCGACATGATCGGCAGCGTGATCAACGCCAAGCCCGGCACCATGATGCTGCACCTGAACGTCGCTTCGCTGACCGCCCAGGTGCTCTCCAGCATCGACTTCAGCGGCCCGCGCAACCGCATCGTCTACGACGACATGCAATTCACCAGCCCCCACTACGTGTGCCAGGCCTGGACGCGCTACGGGGCGCAGCTCGAGATCGTGAAGTCCGACGACGGCATCGGCGTTGACGTGCAGAAGATCGTGGACGCCATCGACGAGCGCACGGCCATCGTGCCCATCAGCCACGTCTATTTCCGCAGCGCCTACCTGCAGGACGTGAAGCCGATCATCGAGAAGGCCCACAAGGTCGGCGCCAAGGTGCTGCTCGACATCTACCAGTCCATCGGCACCGTCCCCATCGACGTGCAGGACCTGGACGTGGACTTCGCCGTCGGCGGCAGCGTGAAGTGGGTGTGCGGCGGGCCCAACGTCTGCTACCTCTACATCCGGCCGGACCTGATGAAGGACTACAACCCGGCCCTGACCGGCTGGATCAGCCACGCGCGGCCTTTCCGCTTCGAGATGGACTTCGAGCCCCACGAGGGCGCCTGGCGCGCGGCGACCGGCACGCCGCCCGTGGTCGCCCTTTACAGTGCGCGGCCGGGCTACGAGATCATCAAGCAGGTCGGCGTCGAGAACATCCGGGCCAAGAGCAAGCGCATGACCGCCCACCTGTTCGAGAAAGCCCGGGAGGCCGGCTTCAAAGTTAACTCCCCCACCGACCCGGAGCGCCGCGGCGGCACGGTCTGCATCAACTTCGAGAGCGCCAGCAAGGCCGAGAACAAGCTGATCGAGCGCGGGTTCATCATCGACTATCGCCCGGGGGGCGGCATCCGCGTCAGCCCGCACTTCTACAACACGGTGGACGAGATCGACGCGATCATCGAAGAGATGAAGAAGATCCGCGCCGGTGGTTAGCGGCGCGCGGGGGATCGGTTAAACTGTGCCCATGAACCTGCAGAGTCACAAAGGTCGCCGCCTGCCGGCGCGATTCCTTGAGCGCCTGGCGCAGCTTGAGGCGTTGTACCTGCTGAAGGGCGACCCGCTGATGCGCTCCGGCTTTGGCGGCGGGCCCGAACGCTGGCGGCGCGAGCGCGAGCCGATCCTGGACGCGATCGACTCCGACGGCGCAATCCTCGACATCGGCTGCGCCAACGGATGCCTGCTGGAAAGCCTGATGGAGTGGGCGCGCGAGCGCGGCCTGCACCTCACCCCTCACGGCCTCGACGCCGGCCGCCACCTGGTGCAGGAAGCGCGCCAGCGCTTGCCCGGCTACGTCGAGAACTTCCACGTCGGCAACGTATGGGACTGGGTGCCCGCGCGGCGCTACAAGTACGTGTACATGACCTGGGACTGCGTGCCGGTCTACTTCCTGGGCGCTACCCTGCGCCGCGTTTTGCGTGAGTTTGTAGCGCCCGGCGGGCGGCTGATCATCGGCAGCTACGGAAGCCGCTCGCGCAACGTGCCACCCTTCGACCTGGCGCCGTTCCTGGTCTCGCTGGGCCTGCGCGTTGCCGGCCGCAGCGCCGGCGGCGAGCCGCGCATCACCTCGTTCGTCTGGATTGACGCAGCCTCGGAGTAGGACCATGGCATCCACCTTCACCACGGAAATGTTCGTCAAGCTGTTCGGCGTGATGCCGGCAAAGCCCGGCCCCGCGCCGGAGCCACGCAAGGCACCCAAGACCGAGGTGCTGGTGCCCAACCGCGCCGCCCAGCCCGGTGAAAAGATCATCTACCACGTCACCCCGCGCAATGACCAGCGCTGGGGCATCCGCAAAGAGGGCGGCTCGCGCCCCTCCGCCGTGTGCGAAAACAAGGATGAAGCGGTCGAGCGCGCCCGTGAGATTGCCAGGAACCTGCCCTGGTCGCAGGTGATCATCCACAACATGGACGGCAAGATCGCACAGGAATTCAGCTACGGTGGGCCGCGAGAAACGGGCGACAGCGGCGAATGGGAACCCGAGGAAACCGACATCGGCCTCGAGATGACCGAGATTCCTACCGACAGCGAGTAGCATCCGCACGCTCGCTCGGCAGCTTCCACCACGGTCCCGCGGAAAACCCGTGCACGCGCATGAAGGCCTGTTCGAGACGCCGCGGAAGCAGGCCGCGCGATCGTGTTCCCTTGCAGGGTTCAGTCGCGCCGGCTGGCGCAAACCTGGATGTCGCTGTCGATCGCCTGTGAGAACAGTTTGGTGGCGGCTCTGGCCGCGGCCAGTTCCAGATCACCGTTGTTGGAGACGTGCGCGAAAATCTTGAGAACGCCGTTGTGGACGCGGCAATGAGCGCTCCTCGCCACGCCGCGTCCGCCACGGTCAAGGCCCAACGCTATGCGAAGAATTCCCGCCAGCACCCGCACCACGTGCTGGCCATCCGTGTCCATCTCCGAAAAGTGCCTGTGACGCTCTTTGGGGGAACCGCGCCGGCTGTAGCGCGCGGTCAGGCCGATGATCTCGATCTCGCGGTCCGTCAGGCCGCGGAGTCCTCCGCCGCGGATCAGCTGGTAGCTGATGTGTTCGCGATCGAGGTAGTTCATACCGCGACCGATGCCGTCGAGCAACGCGGCCGTCTCCAGCAGATCGCGGTGGCGGCGCTCGAGCCTGTGAAGCCGGCGTGTGCCGTCGAAGATCGCGAGCGCCAACCCGGCAAGGTGCTCCGCGCGTTTGCGGTCGGCGCCGGTGTGCGCGATCAGTTCGTGGGCGCTGGCCAGCCGCACGTTGGGCGGCGCGCCACGGTACTTGTGGATGCGCTCCAGTTCCTGCAGCAGCATACCTTCACGCAAAGATGAGCCGCACAGCTGGAAGGTGTCAGTCTTTACAAGCCGCAGCGCTGTGGTGAGCACAGCCGCGCCGAAGTGGATGACATCTCCACGCCGTTCGTCGATGGCCGGCAGGCGCGTTCGACCGGCGGCATTTACGTTCAGCAACTCACCGGCAAGGTCCTGCAGTTCAGAGGCATGGATCTCGTAGCCGTTCAGCGAGCCCCAGGGGTCGCGTCCGCGCAGGCGCAGGCAAGCGAGACCCAGAGTCATGTGGGTGCCGGAGGTGCCAACCACCAGGTCGATGCCTTTGCGCCGTATACTTTTAAGTAACGGACCAGCCACCTGCTCGATCTGCTTGAGCAACCGGGTGCGCGAACGGCGCGAGAGTGGATCCTCATTGCCGAACATGTCCTTGAGGCGTTGCACCCCGAGCGGGAGACTCTCTGAAACGATCAAACGCCGCGCGTTGCCGTACATCACTTCGAGGCTGCCGCCGCCCAGGTCCAGCATCAGGGCCCGTCGGTTGTCCAGATCGGTGGCGTGGCGCACGCCGCGATAAATCAGGCGCGCCTCCTCAATGCCGTCGATCAGCCTCGCATCGATCCCGGTCTGACGCCTAACGGCCTGCAGGAACTCAACTCCGTTCTCCGCTTCGCGCACCGCGCTGGTGGCGACAGCCAGGATGTGCCGCACCCGGTGACGCCTGCAGAGGGTCGCACAGCGTTTCAGAGCCGAGAGTGCCGCCTGGGACGGCCCCGGCAGCAGTCGCCCTGTGCGGAACGCCCCCGCGCCGAGTTTCACGCGCTCGCGCTCTCGGTCGATCACTTGAAAAGAATGCGGCCCGAAGGTGTCGGCGATGATCAGGTGCACCGAGTTCGAGCCGATATCGATTGCCGCAAGCCTCACGCAGTCCCGCCAGTGCCGCCGAGCCTGGATGCCAGGATCTCCTGCGCCGCCCGGCGACCCTCATCGCCGGGACCGCGGCGCACCCATGTGCCGTCGCCCTGCAGCAGCCACGCCTGTACGTTGTCGGACAGCGGTATGTCAAGGCACTCTTCGATCACGCGTGCCTTGAGGGCCGGGTCAGTAATCGGGAAACAGACCTCCACCCGTCGGTGCAGGTTGCGTTGCATCCAGTCGGCGCTCGATGCGTAGGTGTATTCGCCATTGGGGCCGAAGCTGAACACCCGGCTGTGCTCGAGGAAGCGTCCGACGATCGAGCGCACACGAATCGTCTCGGACACCCCGGGAATGCCCGGCCGCAAACAGCACACCCCGCGCACGATCAGGTCGATTGGCACACCGGCAATCGAAGCCAGGTACAGTGCCTTGATCACCCCCGGGTCCGACAGCGAGTTCATCTTCGCGCGGACCAGCGAAGCTTTACCCTGTCGCGCGAGGCCGGCCTGTTCGTTGATACGCTC
>JACKIE010000018.1 GCA_020638635.1 Planctomycetota bacterium | reverse complement strand
AGCCGTAACGGCCGCGCCGGACCAGCGCAACCAGCTGTTGCAGCAATGGGCAGAAGCCCCAGCCGCCCGCCAGGCCCACCCAAGGGAAGAGCATCTGCTACCCCTGATGGTAACGGCCGGCGCAGCCGGCGAAGACGCGGCCACAGTCCCGTACACCGGCCACTTCTCCAACGCCCGCATAACCGCGTTTCACTTCGGTTAGCAGTGCAAGCGGACCACCCGCCCCTACTCTCACTCCGCCTTGGCGCGTTCTTCCTTGAACCAGCTTTGCAGGCCTGCGTCGTTGAAGTCGGCCGCGAGCTCTTCGGCACGAGCCAGCGTCTTGTCGTAGCCGCCGCGCTCGCCCATGATCCGGAACGCGTCCGCCATGGCGAGGTTGATGAAGGCCTCGTCTACCACCTCTTCGCCGTTCTTCGCGGTGCCCGCCGGGGCCTTCTCGTTACCGATCTTGGTTCCTGGCCAACAGTCAAACCGCGCGCCCCTATACCAACGTGCGAGCAGCCAATTCATTTCTCCGACCCAGTGCCCCAGACCCTGACAGTCATGTCCCTGCCGACCTGCAACGCAGCGTTGGTGCCGCCGGAGGCGAGTAACTTGCCATCGGCGCTGATCGCCAATGCAAGCAATCCGTTTGTATGCCCACTGAGAGTCTGAAGGCAGTCTGCGGTGGCCGCATCCCAAACCTTGACGGTCTTGTCCTGGGAGGCCGACGCGAGGCACTTCCCATCTGGAGTAAACACCACCGCGAGGACAGCGCCTTTATGACCTTTGAACTGGCGCAGTTTCTTGCCGGTCGCCAAGTCCCACAACCAGACCATGCGTTCGTCTTTGGATGGGTTGTAGTAGTCGGAGCTTCCCACCGAAGCCAGCGTCTTGCCGTCGGGGCTGAAAGCCAGGCTCCAGACCGATCGAGTCGCCGCTTCCACGGTGCTCGATTGCTCGCCTGTATCAAGGCTCCAGAACCTGATCGTGGGCTTGTCGCCCGCCGAGGCCAGCGTGACTCCATCGGGGCTAAACGCGACGGCGCGCACCGCACCGTCATGCCCCTCAAGCGTGCGAACGCACGCCCCCGATTCGACATCCCACAGCTTGACCGTTTTGTCGGCACTTGCAGAAGCCAGCGTCTTTCCATCGGGGCTGAACCTGACACAGTAGACGTACTTCGCGTGCCCCTCCAGCTTCCGCACCTCGGACCCGTCCGAGACATTCCACAACTTCACGGTCTTGTCGAAGCTCGCGGTGGCGAGCAACTTCCCATCAGGACTGAACGCCAAGCTCGTGACCGTGGATGCATGCCCTTTGACCTTGAGCAGCAAACGACCGCTGGTTGGCTCAAAGAGCTTGATCCACGGTCCCATACCGGCAACGGCGAGGATTTTGCCGTCGGGGCTGAAGGCGATGCAGTAAACACCATCGCCGTAGCCCTCGAATGAGCGCAACTCTTTTCCGCTGGAGGCGTCCCACTGCACTATGGACTTGTCGCTGCACGCGGCGGCCAGCGTTTTTCCGTCGGGGCTGACAGCTACACGATCGATGTATGTGTCCTGGTGTTCGAACTTCCTGAGCTCTGCCCCGGTTGCCACGTCCCAGAGTTTGGCCGCCTTACTTCCCGCCGTTGCCAGCGTCTTGCCATCGGGGAGGAACTGGATCGCGACGGGCGCACTCTCAGCTGCCCCGAACGTCCGCAGCTCCTTGCCCGTGTCTACCTCCCAGAGTCTTGCCGGACTGCTGGAGCTTGCAGATGCAACCATTTTCCCGTCGGGGCTGAAGGCCACTGAGTAGACCCACGACTTGTGCCCGGTGATGGTGAGGACCTCTGTTCCACTCGCGACATCCCACAGTTTGAGCAGCTGATCCGCACCGCAAGTTGCGAGCAGCTTGCCATCCGGACTGAATGCAACACAGCTAATGATGGAGGTGTGGCCTTCAAGTGCCTTCCGTTCCTGCCCCGTCGATACCTCCCAGAGCCTGACAATCTTGTCATCGCCGCCGGAGGCCAAGATCGCGCCATCGGGGCTGTAGGCGACGCTGCTGACGACCCCCTTGTGCCCTGTCAGCGTCCGCACTTCCTTTCCCGTTGATGCCTCCATGATCCGAATCGTGGCGTCACCACCCGCGGAAGCCACTGCAGAGCCGTCAGGGCTGAACGCCGCGGAGTAGACCGACTCCGTGTGCTGTCTTGATACGAGCAGTTCCTTGCTGGTGCTGACTTCCCAGATTCTGACCGTCTTGTCCGTGCCGCAAGAAACCAGGGTCTGCCCATCAGGACTGAACGCGACCGACTTCACGTAGTCCAGGTGGCCTTCAATGGTATGCAGCGCCTCAAAACTCGCGGCATCGCTGCCTTCCTGGGCGGCTCCGAAATGGCTCGCCAACACGGTACCCAGCAATGCAACTGCCAGGCACCTTGCTGTGCCAAGCGCTCTGTTGAGGCGCATAACTCTCCTTGACGTCGATCGAAGTGTGAAACCAGCACCCATTCCGCCTACTTCCACTCCACCTTGGCGCGTTCGTCCTTGAACCAGCTTTTCAGCCCTTCGTCGTTGAAGTCGGCCGCGAGCTCTTCGGCGCGGGCCAGGGTTTTGTCATAGCCGCCGCGCTCGCCCATCAGCCGGAACGCGTCCGCCATCGCCAGGTTGATGAAGGCCTCGTCCACCACCTCTTCGCCGTTCTTCGCAATCACGTCCAGCGCCTTGGCCGCGTGCTCCAGCGCTTTGGCCGGTTGATTCAGCTTGTTGTAGATCAGCGTGAACAGGTACTCCGCGCGCTCCTCATTCTCCCACGTCCCGCACTTCAGCCAGAACTCGCGGCTGGCCTCCGCGGCCTGCAGCATCAGCGCTTCCTCGGCGGGCGTGCGCGCGGCCTGGTTCAGCAGCTCCGTGGCCAGGTTGTTGCCCGTGACCGCCAGCGCCTGGTCGCAGGCCAGCTTCTCGTCCTGGGCGCGCGCGAGCTCAAGCGCCGCGGTGAACACCGTGGTGGCTTCCTCAATGCGCCGCGCCGCCACCAGCGCCGAGGCCACCAGCGCCCGGGTGCGCACCACGATGCTGACCTTCTCCATGTTCGTCAGCCGCACCGCGTGCGCCTCGCTCGCCAGCCCGTCGGCCGTCTTGCCCGCCATGTACTGCGCCACCGCCAGGCTGCTGTAGGGCATCGCCAGCTCGTGGGCGTCTTCGCGGCCGTGCATCAGCTTTTCGGCCAGCGCCGCGGCGCGGGGCCAGTCGTTCAGGTGCTGGCCGATGGCATGGTTGGCAAGCTGCAGAAACGCGCCCGCCTGCTGGGGCGTCTGGGCCAGGGCAACGTTGGCTTCAAGGTCGGCGGCCAACGCGGCAGTCTCTTTCTCGTGGCGCGCCCAGCCGCCGTTGATCAGTTCGTTGAAGTCCATGGTAGTCTCCGGCCCCGTCTTACTACGCTGTCGCGGGCGATGCTATACTGCCTTTATGATTGAATTCACCGCTGAGCAGATGGCCAGTCTAAGCACCCTGTGCAGGCAGTTCGGCGTGCGCAGGCTCGACCTGTTCGGCTCCGCCACCCGTGGAGATTTTGACCCCGCAACCAGCGACCTGGATTTCCTGGTGGAATTCGACTACTCCAACCCGATGGGCGGATTCAACCAGTACTTCGGGCTCAAGCAGGAACTCGAGTCGCTGTTCGGCCTGAAGGTCGATCTGGTCTGCGAGAACGCCGTGAGCAACCGTCGCCTGCGCCGCGCCATGGAGAAGTCCAGGAAACACCTCTATGCAGCGTGATCCCCACGTGCTCCTGGAGGATGTGTTCAACGCATGCCGGCTGATTGAGAAGTTTGTCGGCGACACGGACTTCAACGCCTACCGCCATAACGAGATGCTGCGCTCGGCCGTCGAGAGGCAGTTCTCCATCGCCGGCGAAGCCCTGAACGTGATCCGCGGCGGCTGGCCAGCCATCGCCGACGACATTCAGTCCATCCACGCGGTCATAGGCTTTCGCAATATCCTCATCCACGGCTACAGCATCGTTGACCATGAAGTGGTGTGGCGGATCATCAAAGACCATGTGCCGGTGCTGATCAAGGACGTCACGGCGCTGCTGGCCGCTGGCGACCGCGACGAATAGGCCTTTTCCGGCTGTCAGTAACTTGTGCTCCGGCTTGCTTGACCCTCACACCGGCTCCCGCCACAATCGGGGCGATACACTGTTCACGCACAGCGGGCCCCCAAGGCCCGCGTTTGTTGCCCAGAGGAAACAGCCATGCCGAAAGCCGCCGTTGACACCAAGGGCCTCTCCAACGAGCAGATCCTCAACGCCTACAAGCTCATGATCACCTCGCGCATGACCGAGGACAAATGCGCCATCATCCTGCGCCAGTCCAAGGGCGGCACGTTCCAGATTTCCGGCCCCGGCCACGAGGCCGTTTTGGCCGCCGCATCCATGGTCATGCGCCCCAACCATGACTGGTCCCTCTGCCACTACCGCGACCTCACCTTCGTGCTCGGCCTCGGCGTCACCACCGAGGAAATCTTCACCGGCTTCATGGCCCGCGAAGGCGACCCCGCATCCAACAGCCGCCAGATGCCCAGCCACTTCGGGCACGCCGGCCTCCGCATCATCAGCAAGAGCAGTTGCGTCGGCACCCAGTGGCTGCAGGCCGCCGGCCGCGCCTGGGGCAGCAAGCACGACGGCACCGACGAAGTGACCTACGTTTCGGGCGGCGACGCCGGCATCGCCCAGGGCGAATTCCACGAGGCGCTGAACTGGGCCACCATCCACAAGTCCCCGGTCCTGTTCCACGTAGAGGACAACGGCTACGGCATTTCCACCCCCGCCAGCCAGGAGCGCGCCCAGCCCATCGACCAGTGGGTCAAGGGCTACGCCAACCTCGGCATCTTCCCCTGCGACGGCCTTGACCTGTTCGCCAGCTTCGAGGCCTTCAAGAAAGCCCACGACTGGTGCCGCAAGGGCAAGGGCCCGGCAATCGTGATCAGCAAGGTCGTGCGCCTGTGGGGCCACTCCAGCAGCGACAACCGCAAGCTGTACATGACCGACGCCCAGATCGCCGAGGAATCCGCCAAAGACCCCAACAAGAAGCTGCGCGAGTGGATCATCGACAACGGCCTCGCCGAAGAAGACGAAATCACCGCGCTCGAGGCCCAGGTCAAGAACGAGATCGACGAAGCGGCCGACCGCGCCGACGCCAAGCCGCACCCGGACCCCAAGGACGCCGCCAAATACGTCTTCCACGAGGGCGAAAACCCGCTGCTTGACGGGAGCGCGGGCGTCCCGCCTGCACCTGCCTCAGTTGGTGAAAGAGTCCCCCTGATCGAGGCCATCAACCACGCCCTGCACGAGGAGTTCGAGCGCGACGAGCACCTGGTGTGCTGGGGCCAGGACGTGCAGGACGGCAAGGGCGGCGTGTTCGGCGCCACCAAGGGGCTGAGCACAAAATTCGGCGCCGACCGCGTGTTCAACTCGCCGCTCGCCGAGGCCACCATCATCGGCACCAGCCTGGGCTATAGCTACAAGGAAGGCCGCAAGGCGGTCTGCGAGATCCAGTTCGGCGACTACATCTTCCCGGCCATGATGCAGGTGATCAACGAGGTGGCCACCACGCGCTTCCGCAGCGGCGGCAACTGGGCCTCGCCCATGGTGATCCGCGTGCCCGTGGGCGGCTACATCCAGGGGGCCATGTACCACAGCCAGTGCATCGACGGCATTTTCGCCACCCGCCCTGGACTGCGCATCGCCATGCCCAGCAACGCGGCCGACGCCAAGGGCCTTTTAAAAGCGGCGATCCGGGGGCATGACCCGGTGCTGTTCATGGAGTGCAAGAACCTGTACCGGCAGGAGCGCTGCAAGAGCCCGGAGCCGGACAAGGATTACGTGCTGCCCTTTGGCAAAGGCCGTATCGTGCGCGAGGGCTCGGACGTGACGCTGGTGACCTGGGGCAACACGGTAATGATCAGTGAAGACGCCGCGCGCAGCCTTGAGGACAAGGGGATCAGCGTGGAGGTGATCGACCTGCGCACGATTCTGCCCTGGGACCAGCAGCTGGTGTTCAAGAGCATCCAGAAGACCAACCGCGCCCTGGTAGTCCACGAGGACACTATCACGATGGGCTTCGGCGCCGAGATCAGCGCCAGGATCATGGAAGAAGCCTTCGAAAGCCTCGACGCGCCCGTAAGGCGAGTAGCCGCAAAGGACAGCTTCTGCCCGTACGCGAAGCCGCTCGAAAACGGCGTGTTGCCCCAGAAGGACCAGGTGATCGAGGCGGTGGAGGGACTGGTGAAGTGGTAGCCGCCAACTCGTCCTACGAAGCCCGCCGTAGCTTTAGTGAAGGAAGGGCGAAGGCATTAGGACTTCATTGGCCCCTACGGCTTTTTGACTATAGGCTTTGCGAGCATGCAAGGCACCGCAGCAATTCGTGCTTCTTTACAGGAAGGGGTGGTGGTTTCGGTGAAGGCGTCGGTTGGCCACCAGGAACCCATGCCCCCTGAGGATCTTGCTGCGTTTGCTGTCAGCCAAGGTATTGCGATTGATGCGTGGACTCGGCAGATGCGGGCGGCTAAACTTCGTTTCATTCCTTAGCGTTCTCACTTGCGAGGCGTCCGAATGCGTAAGCAGAAAGTACTATCTGCAAAAATCAATGATGTGCTCGACAATCTACGAGATCGCCACTGGCTCGTGCCGGAGTTCCAAAGGGACTTCGTATGGGGCCCAGGGCAAGTATGCGACCTTATAGAAAGCATCATAGATGGACGACCGATCGGCATGGCAACCATCTGGGAACAACCAGAAGAGGAGACGTTATCGCTGGAACCTCTCTCCCTCGAGGACGTTGGTGGCCTTGTGTTTTTTACGAATCAAGAGAACAACCCGTCAGAGCGGTATGCAATCATCGATGGCAAGCAGCGATGCACAGCGTTGGCCGTAGCATTTGGAGGCTTCCGAACAACGGACGGCCGAAAAAAACACTGTGGCGCATACTTCTTAAGTGTTCGAAAAGAGGATGAGTTCGCACCCATTAAGTACTTCAAGTCAGGCGACATAGCACGCCTACAGATAGACAGTGACGCTGGCGCTATCTCCAGTGGCTATTTTCCTCTTTCGTCATCAAGGGCACAGGAAGACCTCTATGCACAGTGGTTGCGCTACAACAACGCATTGCGGAATCCAGACTTTTACGAGAAGGGACTTCCGTCGAAGAAAGAGCTTGAACGACGTGCTGTAATTCTTGAAGGTGCGCTAAAGGGTATTATAGACACTGAGTTGGCGGTTTATGTCATACCAAGCAAGTACAGCCTCGGCGAGATATGCGAGATATTTGAGACACTCAACACGACAGGAACACGAGTATCAACGGTCGATTTAATCCATTCACAGCTTTACAACGTCTCTTTAAAGACCGAAAGCGAAGCGTTTCAACTTCGCGAATGGATTGATGACCTTGGTGAGCGAGAGGGCGCAATCGGCTGGGCTCAATCATCTCACCGACCCGAACTGGTTGCGCAATTCGCAACAGGTGCATATATTGCGCAAGATAATCCACCAAAGGCTCGTAGGGTTGGTAAAAAGATTCCGGCAATCAGTTCAGTAAAGGCCGAAGACCTCCTCGGCACTCCGTACGAGTTTTGGAAACGTTTCGCTACTAACGCAAAGCACATCGCTACCTATTTAGGCGACTTCCAACACACGGTAGCGGGCGGATTCTTCTCAATGCGAGATTGTCCCTACCCCGTCTCAGCTGGAATTTATCTGGCTCTTCGCTGGCACAGGTTGATCGACAAGCCTGGATGGCAAGTTCCTGAACTTGACGCACTTTATCGCGCATTTTTCTGGAGAAATGCGTTGTCGGGGAGATACGACCAGGGATTTCTTACGCAGATGGGACAGGACATTAGGACATTCAAGCAATGGCTGAAAAGTCGAGAGGAGTACCAGAATGTTGGAAAGTGGGCTAAGCACATTTCCACCCAGCTAGACAAGTACATGGAAAAGGAGGTCCCTAGCCGAGATCGCCTAATAGAGCACTTACTTGATGGCTCCCCCGGCGGCGCGTTACAAAAAGCGCTTATGCTTCCCATGATTGCTCAGGTCCAGGAGGATGTGTTCGATCCTTCGATAGACATATCCTTCCCGGGCGGCATAGAAAACAGGAGCATCCACCACATTTATCCAAAGAGGTGGTGCAAAGGACGTGCTTCTGGGAAGTTAAAGAAAGTCTTAAACCCTTCCGAAGCACCGATGAATTACGTTAACAGTATCGCCAACAGTATGCCGATGGCGAAGAAGACCAACGTCGAGTGGTCCTCCGACAGCCCCGCTACGTTCATCACAGCGAATGAGGTCGAGTATGACCCAGTGGCGCAGCGGCTCAACCTGGTGTTTATCGGTGAGGGCGAGTTCAAGGTACTTGCAAATGGCAACAAGGACGACCCACTAACGTTTTGGGAACAGCGCGCACAGAGAATCGCAGACTACATTCTTACGCTCACCAAGGTGTCAGTCTAGCCTGTGAGGAGCCACGCATGCCTCAACTCGGCCAGCAGGCAGAGGTTGTGCTAGCTCGGTATGCCTTGAGGGCTGCTGCCGAAGGCAGCATCGAAGTGTCCCTTGGGCAACTGTTGGAAGAGACCAATTTGGCCTCCGAAATTGGTCTACTGGAAGGAGCTGGACGCATTGCCACGTTCTTTGAGCAGGTTGAATGCGAGCTGGTTCCGTCGGTGCTCAGCGGCAACGAGAGTACAACCAGGATACTCCGCAAGTCGAAGGGTACGCGCGAGGGCGATGCGAAGAGATTTGGAGACGAGATCGAACGAGGAGAGCATACGGAGCAGGAGTTTAAAAGTACTCTCCTGTTTGACCTGAAGAAACAGGTGCATAAGCCAGGCCTGGATGGTGCCGAGTATCGGTCCGATGCAGTGCTGTTTGCAGCACTCAAGACGGTAGCAGCGTTTCTAAACGTGCGCGGGGGTGTTCTGTTCATTGGTGTTGCAGATGACGGCACACCTACGGGAATTGAGGCGGACTTTGGGTTGTTGAAAAAGCAGCAGAACATCGATGGATGGGAACTGGAGCTTCGTAATCAGGTAGAGGCGCACTTCTTCGACGGTCGCAAAGTGAGTAACTATTTGAGTGTTACATATGCGACGCTAGGCGGGAAGCGCGTCGCGCGAGTTCAAGTTGCTCCACGCAAAGCGCTTTCGTGCGTTCGTAAGTCAAGCACGGACAACTACCAGGTCTATGCCAGGCAGGGGAACAGTTCAAAGGAAATTCCGATTGAGTACTTGGAGGAGTTCGTGTTGGAGCGCCACCAGTAGCCGCGAGAAGTAGGAGGCAGGAGCTGGCAGGAAGTTATGCTGCTTTTTGGAGCCTGCAACTCGAGGCTATTGACTACATTTTCCCGCCCCGCCCAGCCTTTGCAGGCTGGGCTTTGATTTTGCCCTCTTCGGCGGGGCTATGGCCGGCGTTGGGTTTGGGGGTTGGGTTGGGGGCGCTATGCTGTCGGCATGGATGCTGAGGGGGCTTACCTGTTTCGTCATGGGGTGCTGCGCGATGCGGCCTATGACCTGATGCCCCCCTCCTTCCGCGCCACTCTCCACGGCCTGTCTGCCTATGGCAGGCTGGAAGCCTGCCCCACGGTGCGTGGGGCGGACAGCCTGTCCGCCTATGGCAGGCTGGAAGCCTGCCCCACGGGGCTGTTGGCTTTGATGGCTGCCCCCGGTTTTCGAGCTGCACACTGGTCATCCCCAGCCTTTCCGACTTCGCCAAGGCTACGTCGGACAGGTGCAGGCTGGGCTTTGGTTTTGCCCTTGGGCGCTCAGGGCAGGCTTAGGGTGGCTACGAAGCGGTCGTTGATCACCTGCACTGTGATCTCGCCGCCCGCGGCCTTGGCGAGGCGGCGGCAGATCGCGAGGCCCAGCCCGGCGTGGGCCTGGCCGCCGGTGCGCACTTCGTCGGCGCGCCAGAAGGGCTCGAACACGCGCTGGGCCTGGTTGGGGTCGAGCGTGCAGCCGGTGTTGGCGACCTCCAGGCGCAGGCCGTCGGGGCCCGCCTGGGTCGAGATCTCGATGCGGCCGCCGTCGTTCACGTAATTGGCGGCGTTCTCGAGCAGGTTGGTGCTGATCACGTGCAGGGCGTTGCGGCGGGTGTTGAGCATGCCCTCGCCGGCGAACTCCCAGTCAACGGTTACGCCGCGTTTCTCGGCGCGCTCGGCAAACGGCTTCCAGGCCGCGCGCAGGGCCTCGCGCAGGTCAACGAGCTCGGGCGCGTCGCCGCTGTTGCCGGCGCGCGCCAAGGTCAGCAGGTTCTCGACGATGGCCTGCATCTGCACGCTGATATCGAGGCAGCTTTGGGCGAACTCGCGGTGCTGCTCGGGCGTGCGCTCGCGGCTGAGCGCCACTTCCAGCTTGCCGCGGATGCCGGCCAGCGGCGTGCGCAGCTCGTGGGCGGCGCCGGCGGTGAACTCCTGCTCGCGGCGCAGGGTGTCGTCCACGCGCGCCAGCAGGGCGTTCAGCTGCGCGACCACGGGCCTGAGCTCGGCGGGCGCGCGCTCGATGGCGATCTCGCGGCCGAGGCTTGACTCGTCAACAGCGGCGATTTTGCCGGCCAGCTGTTCCAGCGGCTTCAGTTCGCGCCACAGTATCAGCCGCAGCAGCAGCACGGAAAACGTCACGCCCACCAGGGCCGCCAGCCCCAGCAGCATGCGGAAGCGCGCAAGGGTTTCGTCGACGGATTTGGTGCGCTCGGCCACGATCAGCAGCAGGGCGGGCGGCTTTTCTTCGGCCTCGTCGTCCAGCTTGGGCGTGAAGCGTAATGCAACGGCGCGGGCGGGCTTGCCGTCGATGCTGACGTCGTCGTCTTCGAAGTCCTCGTCGCGGTCGATGCGCGGGATGTCGATTTTCTTCTCGGGCCAGTCCTTGGAGTGCGCCAGCAGGTTGCCCTTGAGGTCGCGCACCTGGAAGTATTTCGGCAAAGCGCCGGCCTTGATGATCTGGGGCGAGTGCTCCCACTCGAACTGCAGGCCGTCCTCGTCGAACTCGACCAGGGCGGTCTGGGCGCGCGCGCGCTCCAGCAGGTTGCGGTCGAACTCGTCCTCCAGGTCGTCCTCGACCAGCTCGTACAGCAACGCGCCGCACAACGCCACCACGGCCAGGCTGGCCAGCACGGCGCCGATGGTGAGCCTGGCCTTAAGCGAGTTCATGGCGCCTCCTGCAGGCAGTAGCCCTGGCCGCGCCGGGTGTGGATCAGCTTGCGCTTGCCGCTGTCGAGCTTCTTGCGCAGATAGCCGATGTAGACGTCCACCACGTTGGAAGTGGCGTCGGAATGAAAGTCGTAGACGTGCTCCCAGATTTCCGCGCGACTGACCACCTGCCCCGCGCGCATGGCCAGGTACTCCAGAAGCGCGTATTCGCGGGCCGTGAGTTCAACAGGCTTGCCGGCGCGCGTCACGCTGCGGGTGGCGGTGTCGAGCTCTAGGTCGCTGACGCGGATCAGGGGGTCTTTGCGGCCGTAGCCGCGGCGCACCAGGGCGCGGATGCGCGAGAGCAACTCTGACATGGCGAATGGCTTCACGAGATAGTCGTCGGCGCCGGCGTCGAGGCCCTTCACGCGGTCGCTGACTGCGTCGCGCGCGGTGAGGATCAGTACGTGGGAGCCGATGGATTTTGCGCGCATCTGCTGCAGGATCTGGATGCCGTCGATGCCGGGCAGCATCAGGTCAAGCACCACGACGTCGTAGGGGTTGCCGAGGGCGTACCACAGGCCCTCGGTGCCGTCGCCGGAGTGGTCCACGGCGAAGCCTTCTTCGCTGAGCACCTGCACCAGCGATTCGCGCAGGGGCTTGTAGTCTTCGACCACGAGTACGCGCATGGGCTTCCCGACGGCGCGGGGGTGCGCGGGTTGCGCACCCCCGGCCGGTTTCAGGCCTGTTGGTTAGTCGTCGTCGCCTTCTTCATCGTCGTCATCGTCTTCTTCGTCGTCATCTTCCTCTTCGCCGTCGTCGTCGTCCTCTTCGTCTTCATCCTCGTCGGCTTCGTCGTCATCGACCGCTTCGCCCTTGGCGTTGAACATGCTGTCGCCCTTGGCGTCGCTTTCGACCTCGAAGAACACCTTGTCGCCCTTGGCGATGGTGATCTTCGTAAGCTCCAACTTCGCGTCCTCGCCGTACTTCTTCACCACGGCCGTGCGCACTTCCTCGGGCAGGTCCTTGAGCGTCAGCTTGATCTCGGACCGGATCAGCTTGCCTTCGGCGTCCAGCAGGGCTTCGTTCTTCTTGCCGTCACTGACCCACTTGGCCTCGATGTTCTTGCCCTTGGCCTTGAACTTGACCTCGGCGTCACCGGCCAGCTTGGCAGCGGCCTTCTGGACGGCCTCAGACACGTCGGCCTTCTTGGCCGTCTTGTCAGTCTTTTCGGTGACTTTGTCGGTCTTTTCGGTCACCTTCTTGTCCGTTTCCTGCGCCTGCAGCAGGCCGGCGGCCGCGCCGGCGAACAGCAGGAGCAGGACCACACTCAGCATCGCTTTCATGGTTGATCTCCGTTTTCATGCCCCACCGCGGGGCGACGCGCGAAAGATAGCCCGCCCCGCATGAGAGGATCATGAGACGGAAAGTTTAATTCCCCTTTGGCCCAAATCCCGGCAATACTCGCGGCATGGAAAGCTACGGCGATCTTTGCGCGTGGTTCTATGACCTGGACAAGCCCGCGGCGCCGGAGCTGGCATTCGTCTGGTTCGCCGGCGCGCTGCCCCCCGGCCGCATCCTTGAGCCCATGTGCGGCACGGGGCGTTTCCTGGTTCCGCTGCTGCAGCGCGGCTTCAACGTGGAGGGCTGCGACCCCTCGCCCGCCATGCTGGCGCGCTGCCGTGAAAAGCTGGCCGCGGCCGGGCTGGAAACCCGCGTCTGGCAGGCCGCGCTGGAGGAGCTGGAGCCCGATGAGTTCGACGCCGCGTTGATCCCGGCCGGCTCGTTCTGCCTGCTGCATGAGCCGGCCGCGGCGCGGGAGGGGCTGAAGCGGCTGCACGGCGCGCTCAACGCAGGAGGACTGTTGCTGCTGGAGTTCGAGCCGCCTTACGGGGCGGGCGACTGGCCCGGGCAGGTCACGCGCGTGGTCAGCCAGGGCGGCACGCAGATCCGGCTGGTGTCGCGCCAGCACTACGACCCGGCGACGCAGATCGACAGCTACGAGAACCGTTACGAGCTGCGGCAATCAGGCCGGCTGGTGCGCACGGAAGATGAAGTGCTGCGCCTACGCTGCTACACGCCGGAGCAGATGGAATCCGAGTTGCGCGCCGCGGGCTTTGACGAAATCGCTATCGAGCACCAGGACTTCGGCTGGGTGGCCAAGGCGCGGGCGTAAATCGCAAGGGACAGGCACCAAGGTGCCTGTCCCTTGCGAATCGTACCCCGCGGGCGACGCAAGCGTCGCCTCTACCGGTGTTCGGCGTTGCGCTCGATCCACTCGCGGATCATCTGCTTGAACTGTGCAAGCGATTCCGGGTCGCGGTCGAACTCCTGCTCGGCCGCACGGAACACTTCCAGCACCTGCAGCGGGATGTCGGCCTCTGAGGTTCCCTCGGCCATGATGCCCGCAATGGTGCCCCAGGCCTTCAGCTCTTCGGGCGAAGCGCCTTCGAAGAAGTCGTATTTCAGCACGAAGCGGATGGTGTAGGCGTAGGTTGCCGCCTGCCAGGGCTGCGACAGCACGCCGCGCAGGAACTTGTCCCACTGCTTCCAGTGATCGGCCGGGATGCGGTCGAACTTGTCGCCCAGCAGCCTGCGCACCTGCAGCTTGATGGCGTCGGCGCGGCCGCGCACGGCCCAGTCGTCGAGGCCCGGGCGCTCGCAATTGCTGAGCTTCACGTTGCCGTCGCTGATCAGCGCGCACTGGCGGAAGCCGAAGGCGGTTTCGCCGGCCTTGGCGCCGCCGTGGCTGGGCTCGGCCATGTAGCCATCGGCCGTGCGGCGCAGGGTCAGGCCGCCGTCCACGTTCAGGTCAACGCTGCCGACGCGCGAGCGCACGCCGGGGCCGGCGCTTTCTATATAGAGGTCGCCCTCCATGGGCTCGATGTCGGGGATGCCGTCGAGGTCCGCGTCGGTCAGGCGCGCGCTGGCGCCCGGCGACAGCACGGCCGTGCCGCCCTGCAGCTCAAGCACCGCGTGGGTGCCGGCCGGGGCCTTGACCTCGGCGGGCAGGGTAACGCTGCCCTCGAAGCGGCTGGTGCGCTGGACGCCCTTGGGCGAAGCGAGCTCAAGCTCGCCTTCACTGAAGGCGACCACGCTGGCGCTGCTGTGGCGGGGCGTGACGTCGGGCGGCGTGAGAGTGCCGCCGGACGCGGGTTTGTCGAACGCGATCTCCGGCGCGCCCTCGGGCTTGCCGCCGTTGTTCAGCACCGCGGCGCCGACCAGCAGGCCGATCATCAGGATCACCGAGGCGGCGGCGGCCCAGTGACGCCAGCCGGAAACGGGAAGCTGGATCACGGCCGCGGGCTCGAAGGCCTGCTCGAGTACGCGGCTGGTGAAGTCGGATGGCAGGCGCTGCTCGCTCAGCAGGTTGATGCTGTTGTGCACGCGCTGCAGCGAAGCCAGCAGCTCACGCAACTCGGTGTCGTGGGCCAGGGCGGCCTGCAGCTCGGCGTGTTCGGCGGGCGACAGGTCGCCGTCGAGGAAGCGCGAGGCCAGCAATTCAAGATGTTCGCGGTCTGCCATGGTTCTCTACCCGCCCCTAGTCATCCTCAGGGGCAAAAGCTTTCAGTTTTTCCGCCAGGGCTTTGCGGGCGCGCAGCAGGATCATGTGCACCGCGCCTTCACTTACCCCCAGCTCGTTCCCGATTGCCCGCCCGCGCTGCTTGTCGAAGTAGTGCATCTGCAGGGCGGTGCGGTAGTTCTCGGGCAACTCGTCTATGGCTGCTCTAACGGCCTCCAGGGTCTCCTGGTTGGCCAGCCCCTGGAGGCCGGCTTCGCGCGAATCGGTCGCGCCTTCCAGCAGGTCGGGGTTGGCGATCTCCTTCTTGCGGCGCCGCAGCAGGTTGAGGGCGATGCCGATCACCCAGCTGCGGAAACTGGCGGCCTTTTCCAGCTTGTCCAGGGTGGTATAGGCGGTGATGAAAGCGTCCTGCACCACTTCCTGGGCTTTCTCCGGGTCTCGGCAGCGGCCCAGGATGTAGGCGTAAATGCCTTCCTGGTAGCGGTTTACGAGATCGGCATAGGCCTGCCTGGCAACTTTCTTGTCGCCGGATCGCGCGCTTTTCACTAGCGCTGAGGTTTCTGCCTGCGATCCGTCCGACATGCGCCTTTCCTAGTACAGCCCCAAGGCCGAACCCTCACGCGAAATCCGCGCGAGGTCGTATTCGTTCGAATTCGTGAACACGGGTCCTTCTAGCAACGAAGCGGCAGCGCCGAAACAGAGGAGGAAACGGCGACCGGCGATTTTGTACGCGCGTTCAAATAAATCCGGGAAATCTTCTAATCCGCTCCCTTGGCTGGTTCCCGGCCGGTTGCTTCCCCGTTTCCGGCCCAAATCCGACTCCATCGGCCGCAATAGGGTAGGAGCGCCGGGTTCGCACGGCGAACGAACCTGTAAGTCGCGAGCGACTTACAGGAATGCCGGCATGACCCGCGAGCGGGACGCCGGCGCTCCTGAACAAACCATGACCGAGCTGCCGTCTGAATCCGAGTTGTTCGAAGGCCGCATGAAAGACGGCTCGCGTCCGCCCTTGCGCTCCCATGAACTGTACTACCACTGGGACAAGCCCATCCCCGGCGGCAAGGAGCAGCTCGCGCCGATGCAGATCGACGCCGAGCGCCTGCACCAGCAGATCGACCTCAAGCACCTGGCCCAGCTCGACAAGGCGCTCGCCTTCGGCGAAGCCCTGGTGGACGCCGGACTTCACGCGCTGAAGAACGCGCCCGTGGCCGAAACCAAAGCCCAGGGTGCACCTGTCCGCCATAGCTTCAGCGAAGGCGCAAACCCCGGGCGGGACACGATGGACGCGGAGTCACAGGTTGATCCACAGTCCGCAGGGACACGCGGCAGCGTGTCCCTGCCGTCGATTCCCGCTGAAGGGGGTCGGCCCATCGCCGAGGGCTCGGACGTCGTTGTGCCGGAACCGGCCTGCGATCGTGATGACAAAGAGGTCGCCGATATCATGGCCTACTTCCACAAGGTCGAGGCCGCGGTGGCTGCCGCAGGTGAGCCCTCTTCCGTGGGCGATCCTGAAAGTCGCACGCGACTTTCAGGCACGTTCGCTGACGCGAACCCTGCGCTGCACACGCTGCCCCTGGAGAAGCTGCTGCCCCTGGCCGAAAAGGGCGCGCGGCTGATCGTCTCTGCCTCGGGCAAGCGCGCGGAGCTTGCGCACCGGGTGGTGGACCGGGCGCTGGGCATGGACATCCGGCGTTCGTTCCTGCAGGACCGGGCGGTGGGCGTGGTGTACGCGACGCTGCTGCACCTGGACGAGGAGTTCCGCGATGTCGGCTTCGGCTCATGGATGCCGTTCCGCTTCCCGGACCAGTGGCTGTCCTTCTGCGGCATCATGCGGCGGGTGCTGGCGGCCAACGGTTTGATCCACAGCAAGCACGCGGATGTGTACCGCAGGCTGCTGGATGAAACCCCGCCGGTCGAGATCGAGGGTGAAGTGCAGGACCGGGTGAAGTTGACGAAAACGCCGCACAACCCGGCGCGCTGCTGGGAAAACCGCGGCGCCGAAAACATGGACGCCCTGAAAGAGCGCCTGTACCACGAAGTGGACCACCCGCCCAACCCGCCACCCCGAAAACAATGCGCGCCGTACTGATGTGTGCCGTCCGCAACCGAGGGCAGGCACGGCACGTGCTTGTCTGCATCCCAGCGTGCATGCCATGCAGGGACACGCGGCGGCGTGTCCCTACGGCTATTCGTCGCCTGAGTTTTCCCTGAACTCGAGGCGGTCGCCCAGGCGCAGGGGCTCGAGGTAGAATTCCTCAACCACCCGACCTTTGAGGTCGGGGGCCTGTTTCAGCAGGGCGCGGATCTCTTCCAGCGCCGCTTCGTCCTCTCCCAGCTGCGCCAGGGCGCAGGCCTTGTAGTAGCGGGGCTCGATGCGAGTCGAGTAGTCCTGCTGCAGCACGTTCGCATTCTGCAGGGCTTCGGCGTAGTCTTCGTACTGAAGCAGCCGGTGCACCTTGGCGATCTGGACCGCGAACTTGCGTGCCTCCTCGGTTTCGTCGCTGTGGTCAAGCTCGCCCTGCAGCATGTAAATCCAGCCCTTCAGCCGGTATGCCCGTTCGTCCAGCGGCGCGGCCGCCAGCAGTTCATCCAGCTTGGCGTGCGCGCCGGCGTGGTCGCCGCGGGCAAACAGGATGCGCGCCATGTGGTAGCGCGCCTCCACGGCATCGGCGGCATGGGGATCGAGGGTGTCTGTGACATCCTCCAGGCACTGCCAAGCCTTGTCGAGCTTATCGAGCAGTATCTCCGCGCGGGCGAGCTGCAGCATGCCGTAGGTGGTGACCAGGTTGTCATCCAGTCCCTGGATGGCGCGGCGCGCGGCCTTGGGGTTGCGGCGCGCCAGCGCCAGCGCGGCGCTGAGCTCGGTGGCGCGGGCGTCGATGGCGGGGTCGAGGGCCGCGTTTTCGGCCTGGACTTCCCCGATCAGCTTGGCGGCTTCCGCACGTTCGCCGACGGCGAGGTGTCCCTCGGCGAGGTCGAGCCGCACGTCCAGCTGCATGGCGCCCTGGGTCTCGAGGCGGCTGAAGCAAGCGATCGCCTCGCCGTAGCGGCCCAGCGCGAGATAGCAGTGGCCGATGTCCCGGTTGATGCTGACGTCGCCGGGGCGGTCCTCCAGCACGCGGCGATAGTAGCTGAGCGCGCGATGGGGCTGGCCGTGGTCGAAGTACAGGTCGCCCAGGTTCAACAGCACGCTGGAATTGTTGGGCGTGATGTCGAGCATGCGGCGGTAGCACTCGACGGCGAGGTCCGGGCGCAGCTTGCCTTCGGACAGCGCCACAGCCT
Source organism: Planctomycetota bacterium (assembly GCA_020638635.1). GTDB lineage: Bacteria > Planctomycetota > UBA8742 > UBA2392 > UBA2392 > JACKID01. The sequence goes on along the minus strand of JACKIE010000018.1, from coordinate 28,970 downwards.
TGATCCACAGTGCGCCCACGTAGTCGGGCGCAAGACGCAAGGCCTCGTCGGCCTGGGCGATCGCGAGGTCGTCGTCCTTCAGTTCATAGAACGCGAGCTCGGCCAGCAGCTTGTGGGCGGGAGCTTTGTGGGGCGAGAGCGCGACGGCGCGCTCGATGGCCGCGCGGATCAGCCCGAGGTCGGGGGCGCCGTCGCCGCGCCTGGCGCGGAACAGGCGCAGCAGCGTAAGCCTGGCCGAGGCCGCCAGCAACGCGGCCAGCCCGGCGTCCGGATGCTCGGCGGGGACGTGCTCGAGCAGGTCCGTCAGCCGCAACAGGCGCTGCTCGGCGCTGTCGTCGTCGGGCGCCGGGGACTCGACGTCGAGATAATCAGGGTGCAGGGCGAGGGCGTCGCGGTGGGCGCGCAGGGCGCCCTGCCAGTCGCCGTTTGCCTCGGCGCGCACGGCCTGGCGGTTACGCATGCGCGCGGTGGCGTCGCGCGCCTCGGGCGTCGCGTGCTCGGCTTCGGTCAGTTCCTCCAGCAGCAACTGGGCGTCGGTGAATAGGCCCATCTGGGTGAGCAGGTCCAGCTTGCGCAGCTTGGCGTCGAGGTCCACGGGGTTGGAGTCGATGACCGTGTCGTAATCCTTGAGGGCCTCGTCGTACAGCTCAAGGCGTTCAAGTGTCAGCGCCCGGTTGTAGTAGGCCACGCTGCGGTTGGCATCGCGCTCGATGGCGCAGGTCAGGTGGTCAAGGCTCTCGCGGTAGCGGCCCAGTTCGCGCAGCAGGTTGCCGTAGTCGTTATGCAGGCTGGGGTCCTCGGGCAGGCGCTCGAGGCCCTTTTTGTACCACTCCTCGGCGCCTCCCAGGTCGCCACTGAATCGGTACGAGTCGGCGATTTCGTTGTAAGGCCCTGGGTGCTCGGGCGCGAGCTCCCAGGCCTCGAACATCAGCTGCATGCCCTCGGGGCGGCGGCCCAGGCGGGTGAGCGTGCGGCCCTTCCACATCAGCACTTCGGCCAGGGGCTCCGGTTCCGGCTCGGGCAAGGCGCGCAACAGGCGCTCCGCGGCCTCGAAGGCTTCCAGGGCGCGGTCCGGGCTGCCGATTTCGGAGAGGGCCAGGCCGCGCTTGAAGTGGGCCTCGGCGTGGTCCGGGTCCATCTCGAGGACCCGGTTGAAGGCACTGATTGCCCGGCGCGTCTTGCGCAACTCGAGGTAGCAAGAGCCCTTCCAGAGCAGCACCTCAGCCGGGTTTGCCTCGCCGGGCTGTACCCTGTTGAAGTGGTCAAGCGCGTCCTGGTAGCGCCCGATCTCGAACAGGGCTTCCGCCATGGGCAGGTGAATGTCGTTGTCGTAGTACTCGCGTTTGACCGCCGCCTCGAAGTAGCGGACGGCGTCGGAGTACTTGCCGCTTTCCAGGGACTCCAGTCCGCGATGGAAGAAGTCCGAGGGCGTGATCAGGTTGTCATCCATGTCCACCGCTGGCTTGTCACATCGACTTCAAAGTACCCCCAAACCACAGGTTTGGAAGGAGAAGGCGGCTGCCGGGATGCCAGATTCTGACCCGTTGTGCGCAGAACACGGGTCGGGTGATTCATATTTCGGAGATTGTGGAAAAGCGAGTGCGTGCTCGCTGCCCTTGACGCGACCCGACAGCCGGAGCACCCGATTGGGCGATTTATACGATTTAGGTTGGCATGTCAGTTTTATGCATTATACGTTTAAACAGTACCGCAACTTTCCAGCTCAGGATTACGCCCGATGGCCCCGCGCCGTAAATCCCTTTCAACGGGCGACATAGCCCGCCACTGCCAGGTGACGCCCGCGACCGTGGTGAACTGGATCAAGGCCGGCAAGCTCCAGGTATACACCACACCGGGTGGGCAGTATCGCATGGACGCGGCGGAATTCGTGGGCTTCCTTGAGCAGAACCGACTGCCGATTCCCGAGGAATTGCAGCCCAGCAACGAGCGCCGAGTGCTGCTGATCGACAATGACCCCGAGGTGCTTGAGCGCAGCACCCAGTCCATCGCCAGGTACCTGCCGACGGTGATCCTCGAGGAGAGCGACAATGCCATCGAGGGGCTGGTCAAGCTGGGCGCGTTCAAACCCCATGCCGCGGTGATTGACCTGGAGCTGCCCTCCGTTGACGTGGCCGAGCTGTGCCGGAGGCTGCGTACCGGCGCCGACACGCGCAACATGTTCCTGGTCGTGGTGGGCGAGAACACGGCGGACCCTGAGCTGGTGCGGCGCGTGCGACGGATCGGCGTGGACGCGGCGCTGCCCCGCCCGCTCAACTTCGACGAATTGAGCCGCACCCTGGGACGCCTCCTCAAGCTTTCCTTCGGCTGATGACGGCGGTGTGACTCGTGACGTAACCAACGCCCAGGCTTGCGTTTGGCTTGAGATTGCGGCTTGTCGGAGTGTCTCCCGTTCGTATCTTGTGCGTTCCCCCGCGGTTGCCTTATCGCAATCGGCCCGCAGAGCGGGGCCGTGGTTTGCGCCGTGGATTTCCCGCGGCCTTTACCGGAGAAGCCCGGATGTCGTTGACGCTGAATCAGCTGATGGACTTCATGGTCGCGCAAGGGGCAAGCGACCTGCACATCTCGGTCGGACGCAAGCCCGTGATCCGCAAGTCCGGCCACCTGAAGGACGTCAATGCCCCGGAGCTGACGGCCGCCGACACGATCCGCCTGGTGAAGGAGATCGCGCCGGAAAAGAACATGAAGGAGCTGCAGGAGAACGGCAGCACGGACTGGGGTCATGCCCACGGCGACAAGGCCCGTTTCCGCTGCGCCGCCTTCAAGCAGAAGCACATGGTCGGCCTGGTCATGCGCCAGATCCCGAACCGGCTGCTGACCTTCGAGCAGATCGGGTTGCCCGAGAACGTGAAGCGCATCCTCGACCGGCCTCGAGGCCTGATCCTGGTGACCGGCCCGACGGGCTCGGGCAAAACCACGACGCTGGCGACGATGATCGACTGGATCAACACGAACATCGACCACCACATCATCACGATCGAGGACCCGATTGAGTACTACCATCAGCACAAGAAATCGATCATCACGCAGCGCGAACTCGGCAATGACGTGCCGACCTTTGCCGAGGGCCTGCGCCGCGCCCTGCGCCAGGACCCGGACGTGATCCTGGTGGGCGAGATGCGCGACCTGGAAACCATCGGCGCTGCCATCACAGCCGCGGAAACCGGCCACCTGGTGTTCGGCACCCTGCACACGACGGGCGCGACCCGCACCGTGGACCGCATCATTGACGCGTTCCCCACCAACCAGCAGGAACAGGTCCGCGCCCAGCTGGCGGTGTCGATGATCGCCTGCATCAGCCAGGCGATCATGCCCAAGGTCGGCGGCGGGCTGGTCGCCGCGTTCGAGATCATGATCAGCACCAGCGCGGTCGAAAACCTGATCCGCGAGGCCAAGACCTACCAGCTCAACTCGGTAATCCAGACCGGCAAGAAGGAAGGCATGGTGCTGCTGGACGACTACCTGTGGGACCTGTGGCAGGCGCAGAAGATCACTCGCCTCGACATGTTCCGCAAGGCCAGCAACGTCAAGGAGATGCGCGAGAAGTTCGACGCCTTCCGCAAGGGCAAGGGCAAACTGTGGGACGACGCGCTGGTGGCGGAAGAAGAAGGCCGCATTGGCGGGGGCTCGGCGCCGCCGCCCGCGGCAGCGGCGGCCGCTGCCGTGTCGCAGCGGCGCTCGCAGTCCTGATGCGCCGGTGATGGGCAGTCGCACCGCCGAAGTCTAGAATGAGTTCTCACGGGGTAGGGAGCGCCACATGGCCAAGCGCCGCAAGCTGCTGGGGCAGATTCTGAAGGAAATCGAACTGGTCACCGAAGGTGACATCCAGGAGGCCCTGGCGCGCCAGAAGAAGGAAGGCGGCCTGATCGGCAAGATCATGGTCGCCATGGGCTGCTGCTCCGAGGGCGACGTGACCATGGCGCTGGCGGCCCAGAACGACATGAACTTCGTGGACCTGTCCGAGTTGGACATCCCCATCGAGCTGCTCGATTTCGTGACCGACGCCCAGGCCCACACCTACCGCGTGGTGCCGCTGGAGTTTGACTCCGACACCAGGACGCTGGTGGTGGGCATGGACGACCCCACCAAGATTGTCGTGTTCGACGAGCTGCGATTCGCGCTGCAGAGCAAGATCCCGGGCATCCGCATCCAGGGCGCACTGGCCAGCGCCGAGGACATCGACGCCGCGCTGCAGAAATTCTACAGCGAGGACGGTCAGAAGGGCGGCATGGCCGGCGAAGACCTCGCCGAGTTCGTGGAAGAGGGCGTCTACAAGAAAGACGCCGTCAGCCTCGACGGCGACGACGTGGACGCGCCCGCAGTCGTCAAGCTGCTGAACTTCCTGCTCGCCACCGCCATCCGCGACCGCAGCAGCGACATCCACCTCGAGCCCTTCGAAGACCGCTTCCAGGTGCGCTACCGCGTGGACGGCGCCCTGCTGGCCATGGAAAACCCGCCCAAGGAACTGGCCAATTCGCTGATCAGCCGCATCAAGGTGCTCAGCAAGCTCGACATCTCCGAGACGCGCATGCCCCAGGACGGCCGCATCGAGCTGATGATCGAGAACCGCAGCGTGGACCTGCGCGTGAGCACGCTGCCCACCATGTTCGGCGAAAGCTGCGTGATGCGTATCCTCGACCGGTCCAACGTGAGTCTTGATCTCGACAACCTCGGCATGCGCCCCGAGGAAAACGAGATGATCAAGGCCCTGATCGCCAAGCCGAACGGCATCGTGCTGGTGACCGGCCCCACCGGCTCGGGCAAGACCACGACGCTGTACAGCTGCCTGAACTACATGAACAACCCGAGCATCAAGATCATCACCACGGAAGACCCCGTGGAGTACGACCTGCCGGGCGTCATGCAGTGCCAGGTGAACGAGGACGTGGGCCTGACGTACGGGGCCGCGCTGCGATCGATCCTGCGCCAGGACCCGGACATGATCCTGGTGGGCGAAATCCGCGACCGTGAAACCGGCGGCATCGCCGTGGAGGCGGCGCTGACCGGCCACCTGGTGCTTTCCACCCTGCACACCAACGACGCGCCCAGCGCCACCACCCGAATGCTGGACCTCGGCCTGGAGAGCTTCCTGATTGCCGCGACGCTGGAGGCCATCATCGCCCAGCGCCTGGTGCGCAAGATCTGCAACAACTGCAAGGATTACTACGAGCCCGAGGCCGAACAGGCAATGGAACTGGGCCTGCGCCCCGAAGCGCTGGCGGGCAAGAAATTCGCTTACGGCAAGGGATGTTCGCGCTGCAACAGCACCGGCTACAAGGGGCGCATGGCGCTGTACGAGATGTTCCGCATCAACGACGAGATCAAGCAGATGATCATGGACGGTGCCAACGTGGCCACGCTGCGCGAGGCGGGGCGGCGCCACGGCATGCGCACCCTGCGCGAATCGGGCCTGCTGGCGATCTACGACTGCGGCACCACCATCGACGAAGTGATGCGCGAGACCATGGTGCTGGAATAGCAAACTCCGTGGGACGGGTGGGACAGGTAGGACGTATGATCTGACCTGTCCCACTTGTCCCATGTGTCCCACCGGCGCGTCCGATGACTGAAGGAACCACACAACCGAAATCCGGCAGCGCCGTCCTTGCTGTCACCGGACTGACGCTTACCGCGTTGACCGTCACCGGCGCGATCCTGCGGTACGCGCTGCACGACGCGCCCTGGACGCAGATCTGGTTCGCGGTCTCGATCGGCGGCCTGGTGGGATTCGGCACCAACTGGGTGGCGATCAAGATGCTGTTCCATCCGCGCGTGCGGGTGTTCGGCGTCCAGGGCGTGGTTCCCGCCCGCAGGCTCGAGCTCGCGCGCAGCGTGGGTGAAACTCTCGAGGAACACCTGATCAGCGGCGACCGCATGCACAAGCTGCTGGTCGGCAGCGGCGCGGTCAACGAGGCAATCGACAAGCTGGCCGCCCATTTGCCGCGCCTGCTGGACGACCCTGATTCGCGCGAGCTGATCACTCGCGAAGTCACCGGCACGATCCAGGAAACCATGGGCGACGTGATCGTCTCCGCCAAATCCAAGCTCAAGGAAAAAGCCCGCGGCAACTTCAGCGCCGTGCTGGCCGGCGGCACCGCCGCCGCCTCGCTCGGGCCGCTGGCCGGGGTGATGGCCGCCGGTGCGATCAAGAGCGGCATCCTCGACAACGTGGTGGACAAGCTGGTTGACAACATGGCCGACGAGATGCGCCGCGACGGCGGGGTGGACGGCGCCGCGCGCGGCATCGTGCTCGCGCTGCCGGCCCGCGCCGAGCAGATCCTCGCCGATGCCCACCTGCGCGCGAAACTCACCGAGTTGTTCGAGACCATGGCGGGCGACCTGGTCAACGCCGTGGACGTCGCCGGGCTGATCGAGCAGGAACTCCTCGGTCGTGACGAAGGAGAACTCGAGACGCTGATCGACAGGGTGGCCGCCAACGAGCTCACCTTCATCCAGGTCGCGGGCGGCGGGCTGGGCATGGTGGCCGGCCTGGCGCTGTACTGGCCCTGGCTGCTGCTGCCCATCGGCATCCTGTTCCTCCTGATGGTGCAGGTCGCCCGCATGGCCGAGAAGAAGCACACCCTGCGCCGCGAGGCGCAGAAGTACGCCGACGCCGTCACCCGGCCCGTCGAGATACAGCCCGAGCTGCCGGCCCCGGCCGAGCAGCCGGAGCTGCCGGCGCCCGAACCACAGCCGGTCAGCCAGTGAGCCCTGCCGTCTTTCCCGTTGGGGTCATCGACCCGAGCAGCGGGAAGCTACGCAACAGCGAACTACCAGTAACCAATTTCCTATTACCAATTGGCAGCCAGAGGTCAGCGCATTGGTAACTGGTAACTCGCTGTTCCGGCCGCCGCAAATGCTCGCTTACGGCACAGGCAGTCGTCCTGGAATTCAACCTCCCCGTCGCCGCAGCCATAGCCATACTGCCGCGCTGCCGCCGGCCACCAGGGCGCAGGCCGCGAACACGTACCACACCAGGGGCGGCGCGCGGCGCTGCGGCGACGGCGCCAGCTGGCGGCGGAACTGCGCGTAGGCGTCGCACCCGTACAGGGTGATGTCGTCGAACCAGGCTTCCACGCGGGTTTTCAGCCGGTGGCTGTCGCAGCCGATGCCCAGCGCCATCACCTCGGGCGGGTCTTCACCGTAGACGGAGCGATAGTCGGACGCCAAGTCGCGCACCTCGGTGTGCCAGCCCGTGCCGTCGCGCGGCGTGCGCAGGTTGATCACCACGATGCGCCCTTCGCCGAAGGCGGCGTCCACGGCCTCGTTGCTCTCCAGCGTGCCGCCGAAGGTGTAACAGATCGCGCGCGCGGGCGGCGTCACGCCGGTGTGCTGTTCGACCTTCCTGCGCCAGGCCAACGCGGCAGGGCCGGCGTCCTTCCAGCCCGAGTCGAAGCCCACCAGCAGCCGGGCCGGGAAATTGTCGAACTCCGGCGCCAGGGGTGTTGACGTGTCAAAGGTGCGGGAGACCCGCCAGCGCCATTGCAGCAGCGGCTCGGCGCCTGGCTCGAAGCGCATGGCGCGCCACAGCAGGCCTGCGCTGCCGTCGCTGGTGAGATGCAGCGCCCCCTCGACGCTCTCGAACGTCAGCGGCTTCAGCGAGCCCTCTACCTCGTAGTAGCGCCACCCGTCAATCGAGCCCCCGTCGTCCAGCACGCGGCCGGCCACCGGCGCGGCGGGCGCGCTCTCCAGCGGCTCGCCCTGAAGCGCATGGCGCGACTGCGAGGCCGTGCAGCCGGCGAGCAGAAGTATGGGCAGCAGCCAACGCTTCATGCCCTGTAGTGTCGCTCGGTTTGGAAACGACGAAAGCACCAAAACACGAAATGACGCGCTCGTGCTGCTCACTCGCTTCGGGTCTCCCGAGAAGGCGTCAGGGCTTGCCAAGCAGTGCAAGACCTTCGCTTCTTCGTTGCTTCGTGTTGAACTGTTTTTGCAACGCGAAGAAACGAAGAAACGAAGGGACAAAGAACTACGTTTGTCAGGATGGACAGGAAGTGAAAGGACACGGGTTCGCGGCTGCACAGGCCACCGCCAGCCCGCGTCCTCTTTCATCCTGTACATCCTGACCAAAAGCCACCGCTGTAAACCACGAAGAGCCACTAAGGGCCACGAAGAACAGCGGCTCACGCTTTACTTCGTGGTCCTTCGTGGTCCTTCGTGGTTAACATGTCTTTGCAGTTGTCAGCAAAGGACACGAGTTCGTGGTGGCACAGGCCGCCGCCAGCCTGTGTCCTTTTCCTTCCTGTGCATCCTGACAACAAGCCACGCGAAGTCCTGGTTTTGCGGACGCGACGTCCGCGCTCCGATTGCGTCAGGGCAGCACTTCACCCAGGTAGCGCAGCAGGTTGGCGCTGAACAGCTTCTCGATGGCGCTGTCCGGCAGGCCGCGGCTTGCCAGCTCGCGTTCCAGGTTGGGCATGTCGCCCACGTGGCGCAGGTCTTCGCAGGCGTCGTTGAAACCGTCGAAGTCGCCGCCCAGGCCCACCTGCCCCAGCCCGCAGACCTTGATCGCGTGCAGCAGGTGGTCCGCCACGTCGGCCACGGTGGCCTCGCGCACGCCGGGCTCGAACGCGCCGGCCAACACGTGCCCCGGGTAGAAGTCGATGCCCACGAACCCGCCGCGCTCAGCCACCGCGCGCAGCATCGCGTCGTCGGCGTTGCGCACGATGTCAACCAGACCCCGCGCACCCACGTGGCTGATGCAGGGGGGGCGCGTCACGGCGGCCATCACGTCGTTGAAAGCGGGCTGGGGCAGGTGCGCGCAATCGACCGCCATGCCCAGCGCCTCCATGCGCGCGATCAGCCCGCGGCCGAACTCGCTCAGGCCCTTGCGCGGCTCGGCCACGCCGCAGCCGTCGGCCACCTCGTTGGCGTGGTTGTGCACCAGGCCGATGCCGCGCACGCCGAGCGCGAAGAACTCGTCCAGCAGCGACAGCTCGCCGCGCAGGGGCGAAGCGCCTTCCAGCCAGGGGATCAGCCCCAGCGCCCCGCCTCCCAGCCGGGCCAGGTCGGCGCGGTTGCGGACGCGCAGGAAGGCGTCCGGCCGCTGATGGGCCCAGTGGTCGAGGGTGGCGATGATACGGCGGGCGAAATCCTCGGCGCCTTTGCCGGAATAACGGGCGGGTGTGAAGACGGAGCACACCTGCAGCACCTGGCCCACGTCGCGGGTGCGGGGCAGGTTTACGTGCAGGCCGCCCTCGCGCTGGAAGGGGTCAAGCTGTTCCAGCGTGATGCGGTAGAAGGTGTCGGCGTGGGCGTCGGCGTAGCGCATGGTAATGAATCGGCTGTTGGGGCCCTTGGCCTGTAGCCTGTGAGAAAGCCTTCCCTATAATCCCGCCATGCTTCGAACCCTGGGCATCCTGTTTGTGTTGTGCTGCGGCTCGATTGCGGGCGCGCAGAGTTACGTAGTCGAGGTGCGCTCCGGCGTCGGCGAAGTCGTGAGCCCGCCCTACACCCGGGTGCAGGTCAACATTTCCCGCACCGACACCCGCCCCTTCGTGGGTCGGGTGGTGGTTGATCTCGGTGCTTCCGGCATGCCGACCGGCGGCGGACGCCGCGGGCGCGGTCGTCCGCGCAGCCCGATGATCCAGAGCGGCGAGGTGCAGATCAGCAAAGACATTTCGCTGGCGGAAGGCGCCACCAACGAGCTGGTGTCGCTGGACGTGCCGGTCGCCGGCATGCTCTCGATGGAAGTGCGCCTGGAACGGCAGGTCACGTCCGACTACTACGAAACGGTGGCCGCGGTGCAGGACGCGCCGCCGGTCACCTACGATGCGCGGCGTCAGCTTGTGGGATTTGTCAGCCCGGCGCGGCTGAAGGCGGCGCAGCCCTGGCTGTTCTTCCAGGTGGCGGAGATCCCGGTCAACGAGCTGCCCGACAGCTGGAAGTCGCTGGCCGGCTTCGACGCGCTGGTGATCAACGACGACCGGCTGACGCTGGCGCAGTCGAAAGCCCTGGCCGACTACATGGCGGCGGGCGGCACGGTGATTCTTTCCCCCAGCTCGGCGGGTTCGTTCAATCCGGAGACGCTGGCGGGCTCCCTGCTGCGCATTCCCGCCACCACACCACAGAAGTGGCTGAGCTTGAAAGAGTTCGACGGGATCCTGGACGGCAAGCTCACCAGCAGCGGCTTCAACCTGCCGCCGTCGGGCGCTGAAGAAGCAGGTCGCCCCGGCGAAACAGCGGTCGCGCCACCGCCTGAAACCACGACCGAGCCGGAGCAGCCCTCGGGCGATTCCCAGGTGCGCATATGGCCCGAGTCAGGACGCGCGAAGCCGGTTCCCGACACCGCCGGCCTGATCAGCATCGCGCGCGTGGGCGCGGGAAACCTGGTGCTGCTCCACACCGACATCTCGGCCGAGCCCTTCGCGTCGGGCTCGCATCGCGCGCCGACCACGGCCTGCATCAAGCTGCTTGAGCTCGCGCGGGAAAAGGTCGGCGGGCGCGCGGGACAGTCGCCAACCCTGCTGCTGGCCGACCCGGACGTGCGCGACACCGTGGACATCGCGGGCCGCCGTATCCCCGGCCGAGACGCGCTGGTGATCGTGCTGCTGCTGTACGTGGCAATCGCGGGCGTCGGCATGTTCGTGGTTGCCCGGCGCCTGCGCAGGCCCGAGCTGTACCCCGCAACTCTGCTGCTGGCGGCGCTGGTGAGCGTGGGCCTGGTGTTCGGCCTCGGAGAGCTCTACAAGCGCTCGGGCGACCGGGTGAAGGCGGTTCGCATCCTGGTAAGCGATGAGACCACCGACCGCAACGCCGTGTTCGGCCTGGGCTGCGCTTACGCGGTCAGCGGTGACAGCTACGAGTTCGAAACTTCGCCGCGGGTTTCGCTGCTGCCTGCAAAGATGGAAAGCGGCCTGATGAGGGGCATGCCGGCCGACGGCCTGCCCTACACCGCAAGCATCACGGGCAGCCAGGCGGCCACCAGCATTTCGGGGCTCGACCGCTGGCAGAACGTGTTCTTCCTGCAGCGCGAGCCCGCAAACCTGGAGGGATTCGCCGTCGAGGTTGTCTCGATGGAAGGCGCCGTTCGCGTCGTCAACAAGTCGCCTCACGAACTCAAGGCCTGCGTGTTCCTGGTGGGCGGCAACGCCCCCGGCGGAACCCAGGCGTGCGAATGGCATTACGTGGCCCGGATCGGGCCCGCCGGCAGCCCCGACGCCTCGATCACGTTCAGCGAGAGCACACGCCTGTCCGACGGCGTCGAGGACCTTGCCCGGCGCGTGGCCGACGAAACCGGCGACCTGGAGCGGGAAGTGCTCGGCGCGATGTTCGAGATCAACCCCGACGACCGCATGACCATGGCCTCCAGCCTGCAGCAGCTCGAAAGCCAGCTGTACACCGCCGGACTGCGCCCCGAGCCCGGTGAGTTCCTGCTGATGAGCGTGCTCCCCCAATCCGCACTCAACCCGGGCAGCCTCGGCGCGCAAGCCGTCGAGGACGATGACGTCGGACAGGTGAACCTGTGGATGGTGCGCGGCGGCGTGGAAGGCCGCTGAGGAATTTTGATTTTGGAATATGGATTGAGCCTGGCACCTGAGGGCGTTCGATGGGTGCAAGACCATACTTCGGCCCCATGCTCCGTTATCTGCTGATCCTGTTCCTGCTTGCTCCCGCGCTGTTCGCGCGCGACGTCACGGTCTCGGGCGTGGCGACCGAGGAGTCCACCCTGGCGCGCCTGCAGGCGCAGGTGGAGCCGGCCTTTGAGCACGTGGAACAGAAAACCGGCCTGGCCGATGACGGCCCCTTGCGCCTCGTCGTGGTGGGCGGAGCATCCAGCTTCGGCGAGCTGGCGGCGCGCGACGGCGTGGGCATGCACGCCGAAAGCGTGCTGGGCTACGCGATTCCCGCCGAGCGCCGCATCGTGCTGAACCTGAGCGGCATCCGCGACCGGCAACTGGAGCCGATCGGCGTGCTGCGCCACGAGATCGCGCACCTGGTGATGGGCTCAAGCCTGCGGCTGGCGCGGCCGCTGTGGTTCGAGGAGGGCGTGGCCCAGTACGTGGAATCGATGGCGCTCAACGAGCTGATTGAGGCCCAGGGCGCCAACCCCTGGATCGAGTTCAGCAGCCTGGCCGACCTGGACCAGGCATTGCGCGAGGAAGCGCGCTCCGGCGCGGCCTACGGTGAGGCGCGCGAGGTGATCCGGCTGATCGTCAGCCGCCACGGCGAGCAGAAGTTCTTCAAGTTCCTGCAATTGCTGGAGCGCGGCGAGGGCCCCTTCGAGACGGCCTTCGAGCAGGCCACCGGCGAGGGCATGGCCGCCTTCGAGGCCGCCTGGCTTGAGGACCGCGAGGCGCGCGCCGGCCGGCGCGTGGCGGGCTTCTTCGGCAGCAACCTGTGGTGGATCCTGTTGGGGCTGACGGCGCTGCTGATTCCGCTGGCGTTCGTGCTGATCCGCATGCGCGGTAAAAGCCAGCTCGACCACTGGGAAGAAACCGAGCGCCTGTACCCCGGCGACCCAAGCTGGTCCTACAGCGACGACGAGCCGCAGGGCTACACGCCCGAGGACCCGGACGCTTGGAAGAAACGCTGACGCCCGGGTAGTGTCTCAGTTTGAGCCCAACGACTTTCCAGCTACGTTGAGCGCCAGAACCTCACCATGCACATGAAGCGCATGAGCCGGTTGTCTAGCGGCTTTTCTAAGTAGGTTGAGAACTTGGGCCATGCTCTTGCGTTGGACTACTTCAACTACAACTTCTGCCGCAAGCACAAGAGCCTTGAGGGCCGCACACCCGCAATGGCTGCTAGTATCACCAACGAGCCCGCGACCCTTGGCGATTTGGTTGATATGTTGGATTCGTAGTATCTGAGACTTCTTTGCCCTGTTATAATGTGCCATCCGACACTAAAGGCACCAATGGACCAGCCGCTCGAACAACCCGGCGCGCCAAGTGTTCTCCCGAGAATCGATGAGTTGGCGGACTTGCCGCCGGAGATTCCGGCGTTCAACTGGATAGATGGCAAGTGTACGTTGAGTTTTAAGCGGGCCGAGGGCTGGAGGTACGAGAACAGGACATTGGCGGACATCGGGGACTACCTTTTCAACGTCGAAGAAGTCCTCCGGAACCCTGAGTTCGTTTTTAGGGGCATCCGAAAGGATGCCGATGAGTACGGAGGCAAGACGCTAGACGGCCTTTGCTACACTTCGCGGGTGTGGCATAAGTTCCGGCAAGAGGGAGACAGTCTTCCAGAACTGGAACGAGTCACGGCCGAGTACCGCGCGCAGAACACGTTTATGGTCTACATCCACGACAAAACCCGTAAGATACTTTTTACGAGCTTCTCCCCGTCCACGTGGGGAGGTGAACCACGGGATCATGTTTTTGAGGAACCGCTTTACGACTGGAGAAACGATGAGTGACACAAAGGAGTTCACCGTCGCCGACCTGATCAGAAAGCGCATGAGCGGCGAAAAGAGTTTTGCACCGCATACCCTGTACGACCCCGATGCTGATTGTGTGACATACTTCCACATCGATGTGCCGACCCATTCGGACCAGATTGACCCGTTTGTTACGCTCTATTACGAGCAGGCGTCCGGCACGCTTGCTGGCTACAAGGTTAAGTGTGTCCGTATGCTTGTGCGCAAGTTGGTAGAGGAGCAACACATGTCGCCAGACGCCATACGGTTTGGGGATGTGCTTGATCTCGCGGCCAAGATGTCGGAGGACCACCGCAAGAAGGCCGAGCGGCGTCAAGCCAAGGAAAGCGAGCTAGCCGACACTCTTTTGCCCAATGTTGGCTAGCTAGTTCGTATTCATGAACAGGACCGGTTTCCCGGCCCTGTTTCATTTCCCCACTTCAAACTGAGACACTGCCTGAGCCCCGAAAGCTTTGGCGCGGGCGGGGTTTATGTGCTATCTGTGGTCCGCCTTTTTTCGGACCATAGGTGTGGATGCCCCTGGCCCAGATCGAACCAGCCGAAGCCCTGACCTGGTTGCGCGAGCAACTGTTCGCCCCCAACGGCGCGCTGGTGCTGGCGTTCCTGTTCATTGCGGCGCTGGTCGTCGCGCGCCTCTCCACCACCTTTAAATACCTGCCCAAGGTAACCGCCTACCTGCTGGTGGGCCTGGCGGCCGGGCCCTACGCGGCCGGGCTGATCAGCAAGGACTTCCTCACCCAGATGGAGGTGGTGAAGCAGATCGGCCTGGCGCTGATCGTGTTCCTGGTCGGCACGGACCTTACGCTCAAGACCCTGGGCTCGGTCAGCAAGTCCGCCAACCGCATCGCGCTGGTGGAGATCGGCCTGACCTTCGTGCTGGTGGCGGGGGGCGTCACGGGCCTGGCGCTGGCCACCGGCAACGACTGGCGGCTGGGCCTGGTGCTGGGCTGTTTCGCCGTGGCTACGGCGCCCGCCGCGACGCTGGCCGTGGTGCGCGAGTACAACGCGGACGGCCCCGTGGCGCGGCACATCAAGGCTGCGGTCGCGCGCAACGACGTGGTCGCGCTGCTGCTGTTCGGCGTGGTTTCCATCTTCATTTTCGATACCTCGGCGGGAAAGAGTTTCCTGACCGGCAACGTCGCACCGGCCCTGAAGTGGATGCTGCTGCCCTTCCCGATCGGCGCGGCCGTGGGGCTGCTGCTGGCGTACCTGGAGACGGTGGAGGAGAAGTCGCCCCTGCGGATGCTGCTGGCGCTGGGCGGCCTGATGGTCTGCATCGGCGCGGCAAACGCGCTGAAGTGCAGCGAGATCCTGATGGTGCTGGTGGCGGGCTTCTCGTATGGCAACAGCACGGTCAAGGGCGCGCCCCTGCGCGAGCAGATGCGCACGCTGGAAATTCCGTTCTACGTGATCTTCTTCGTGCTCAGCGGCGCCAAGCTGGACGTGCGCGCGCTGGCGGAGCTGGGCATGATCGGCATCGGCTTCCTGGCCCTGCGCACCGTGGGCAAGACCCTGGGGCCGTGGCTGGGCGCCCGCTGGGCGGGCATGCCCAGGAGCCAGCGACGCTACATGTCGTTCAGCCTGCTTTCCCAGAGCGCCATCGCCATTGCGATCATGACCGTGATGCAGAAGCGCGGGCACGCGCTGGCCGACGAAGTTACTGCACTGGTGCTGGGCTCGGTGCTGGTGTTCGAGATCATCGGGCCGATCCTGGTGAAGGTGGCCGTGATCCGCAGCGGCGAAGTCAGCATCGTGGACGCCGTGAAGCACAAGGAGCGCATCGCCTCGGGCAACCAGTTCTTCGCGGTAATCGCCGAGTTCCTGGGCCACCTGGGGCTGCGCAAGCAGCGCAAACAGAAAACCCTGGGCGACCTCGTGTTGAAGAAAACCCAGGCCCTGCCCATGGACGCCAGCTTCGAGAAGATCACCAAGTTCATCGAGACCTACCCCCACGACAGCTTCCCGATCGTGGACAAGGACGGTTTCTACGTGGGCTTCATCAGCTACAACGAAATCAAGGACGCCGGCTTCGACCCCGTAATGAAGGACCTGGTGCGCGCCGCGGACCTGATCACCTCGCCCGTCGCCGTGGACCTCGACGAGGACGACGTGGACAGCGCCTACCTGAAGCTGCGCGACCTGCCCAACACCGCACTGCCGGTGGTCAAGCACTCCGACAACGGGCGGAGGCTGCTGGTCGGAACCATCACCCAGCGTGAGTTGATCCAGGCCTACATGGAAGCTCACGAAGGGCGTTCGTGATATTGAGCAGCATTCCTAACCGCAACCAATCGTTGCAAACCCTAGTCATTACTGAGGTTTTTGCCGTTTCTGCCCTTCTGTAGTATCCTTCCCTGTTTGGCTGTTTGTGGACAATCATGTCCCGACGGTCGCCTTGGGCTGTACATGCTGGTACTCGGGATTAACGCCTACCACGCGGACGCCGCCGCTGTGCTTTACGCCGACGGTCGTCTGGTCGCGGCCGTTGAGGAAGAGCGCCTGAACCGCATCAAGCACTGCGCGGGCTTCCCGGCGCTGGCTGTGGCCGAGGTGCTGCGCATCGGCGGCGTGTCGCTGGCAGATGTTGATGAAGTCGCCATCGCACGCGATTCCACGGCCAACCTGCGCAAGCGCCTGGCCTATGTGGTGCGTAACCTGCGCAACACCCGCAAGGTGGCCGGCAAGCGCCTGGCCGACCGCGCCGGGCTGAAAGACCTGGACGTGCAACTGGCCGAGGCTTGCGGCGTCGCGCCCGACAAACTGAAAGCGCCGATCCGCCGCGTCGAGCACCACCTGGCCCACGCCGCCAGCGCCTTCCTGCCAAGCCCCTTTGAACGAGCGGCGATCCTCACCCTCGACGGCTTCGGCGACTTTGCAAGCGCCCTTTGGGGCGTGGGCGAAGGCGGCGATATCAAGGTGCTCGGCCGCGTCACCTACCCCCACAGCCTGGGCATCCTCTACACGGCCGCGGGCCAGTTCATCGGCTTTGACCGCTACGGGGACGAAGGCAAGGTGATGGGCCTGGCGCCCTACGGCGAGCCGGCCTACGCGCAGGAGTTCGAGCGCCTGCTGCGCTTCACGGATGAGGGCTTCGAGCTGGAGCTGTCGTTCTTCAACCATCACACCGAGGGCGTAGCGACCGGCAGTGACGAGTATGGCAGCCCCAGCTTCGCCCCGCTGTACACCCGCAAGTGGATCGAGACCTTCGGCGAGGCGCGTACGCGCGGCGCGGAGCTCACCCAACGCGACAAGGACATTGCTGCCAGCCTGCAACAGCGGCTGGAGCAGGCCTTCATCCACCTCGCCAGGCTGCTACACGCGAAGACCGGCCTGACAGAGCTGTGCCTGGCGGGCGGCGTGGCCCTGAACGGCGTGGCCAACGGCAAGCTGCTTGAGCACACACCCTTCAAGCGCATCTGGGTGCAGCCCGCGGCCGGCGACGACGGCACGGCCCTGGGCGCCGCGGCGTGGCAGTGCGCGCGGGCGGGCCTACCGCGCTTTGAAATGCAGCACGCCAACTGGGGCAGCAGCTTCTCCGACGAAGAGATTACGGCGACCCTGCGCGAAGCGGGCGTTGAGACACCGACGCCGCTTGATGAAGACGAGCTGTGCGCGCAAACCGCCAGGTTGATCGCCGAGGGCAACGTGGTCGGCTGGTTCCAGGGCGCCATGGAGTGGGGCCCGCGCGCGCTGGGTAACCGCAGCATCGTGGCACACCCGGGCCACCCGCGCATGAAGGAAATCCTGAACGCGCGCATCAAGCAGCGCGAGCCGTTCCGGCCGTTCGCGCCCAGCATCAAGGCCGAGAGGCTGCATGACTACTTCGAGAGCGACCACCCCTCGCCCTTCATGCTGATGGTCTACCGCACCCGGCCGGAGAAGTACGCCGAGTTGCAGGCCGTGGACCACGTGGACCACACGGGGCGGGTGCAGACAGTCACACGGGAGTCGAACGAAAAATACTGGAAGCTGATCGACGCGTTCGAGAAGCAAACGGGCACGCCGGTCGTTCTGAATACCAGCTTCAACGAGAATGAGCCGATAGTCTGTACGCCGCGCGAGGCGCTGGAGTGCTTCCTGCGCACGAAGATGGACGCCGTGGTGCTGGGCGACCGGCTGGTAACGCGGCGCGCGGAAGCGCCGGCGGTGCTGGAGCAAAGTGATGCCGCTCACCGATGAAGAGCTGCTGGTTCGCGAAAGCGCTCGCCGCGCGGAGCTGTCCGAGCGGGCCGAGGCGCAGGCACGCGGCTTCAGCCGCGAAGCGGCGATCGCCTGCCTGGTGCTGTGCATGGTGGGGCTGGTGGGCTTGGCGGCCTGCGTGCTGGGCAACTTCGACCTGCGCGTGGGAGACGGCGGCGCCTACGAGGTCACGCACACGGGCGGCAACAACTGGGCGCTGGTGCGGCCCAGCTACGACTTGACCACGTTGTTCGCCGGGATCGGCGCGGCGGGATTCGCCTCGGCGCTGATCATCTGCGGCGGGGCGCTGGGCCAGCTCAAGCGCATGCCGCCGGGCTCGGCCTATGCAGTGGGGATGTCGGCGATCGTCAGCATCGTGGGGCTGCTGGTACTGGCGGTGGTCGGCTGAATCAGGTTGCAGGTTTCCGGTTGCGGGGTTCGCCGTGTTTCCCTGACACCTGAAACCTGTCACCTGAACAGGGCAACAGGGAATGCGTGAGTACATACCTTATGGTGTCGGGGTAGCATCCGCCGTGCTGGTGGTTTTGGCGGGCGGACGCTGGTTCCGGCGCACGGCCTGGCGGTTGGGGCTGATCGACGGTCCCAGGCTGCGCGGCGTACACGCCGAACCGGTGGCGAAGTCCGGCGGCATGGCGATCGTCACGGCGCTGGTGGCGTCCCTGCTGGCCCAACTGGTGACCGCGCGGGCGATGCACCTCGAGGGTTCGTACCTGAATGACATCAACCACCTCTACCTGCTGCTGCCCGCGCTGGCGATCGCCGGCCTTGGGTTGATGGACGACCTGCGCCCCCTGGGCGCCGCCGCCAAGCTGGCCGTGCAGGCCGCAGCGGCAACCGTCGCCTGGTTCCTGTTCTTCCGCATCGACCACGTGAACGCGGCCGGGCTGGTGCAGTTTTCGGCCGGCTGGCTGTCGCTGCCGCTGACGGTGGTCTTCATCGTGGCGGTCACCAACGCTTTCAACATGATTGACGGCGTGGACGGCCTGTGCGGGGGCGCCGCGTTCATTGCGCTGCTCGGCATCGGCGGTTTCTCGATGCTGGGCGGCGAGCTGCGGCTTGAGCTGGCGCTGCCGCTCGGCGCCGCTGCCCTCGCGTTCCTGCGTTTCAACCTGGGCAAGCCCAAGGCGTTCCTGGGCGACTCGGGCAGCATGCTGCTGGGCTTCCTGGTTGCGACGCTGTCGTTGCGCGCCGTGGTGCGCGCCGACGGGGCACTCGACCTGGTGCCCCTGTTCTTGCTGCTGAGCCTGCCGGTGGTGGACATCACCACTGTGTTCTTCCGCCGCATTCTGCAGGGCTCAAGCCCCCTGCGCGCGGATCGCGGCCACATCCACCACATCCTGCTGCTGCTGTTCGACGGCAACGTGACGCGGACCACGGCCACCCTGCTGCTGATGGCGGCCATGGGCGCCGCGGGCGCCATCTGGTCGGGTTGGGAACCGATGCTGGCCGGCGCGGCGATCACCCTGCCGATCGGGCTGTACGCGGCCGTCTACATCGCGGGCGGCTACGCCAGCTGGGGCAACCTGCGCAACGCAGGAGCGGCCAGCGACGCCGCGCAGAACCTGGCGGCGCGGGCCGATGATGCGGGCGCCGAGTCCGCCCTGGCCGACGCGAAGCTGCTTGACTGGATGCGCCTGACCGGCGTCACGGCGATCGCCCTGTTCAGCGACGAAGGCAAACGCGTCTGGAGTGCAGGCGTGCCCGACGCCGACCGCGACGCCCTGGACATCCCGCTCTATGCCAGCGGCCGGGTCGAGCGCGGGCACCTGGTGCTTCAGGGCCCCGGCCGCGCCGGCGCCATGGCGTTCGCGGCTCACCTGCTGCTGCCCCTGTACCCCGCGTTCATGGAACTGCTGGCAATCCAGACTGCGGAGAAGGCCGTCGAGGAAACCCGGGTTTGACGCGAAGGCCTGTGCGCTGCTCACGGCAACTGCATTTGTCAGGATGGGGTGAGTGAAGCCCTGGGCCGCGGGATGAGCTTGATCCCGCTCCTCATTCAACTGCAAAGGCTCTGATCCACCAAGTACACGAAGATGTTCTGCGTTTCTTCGTGGCCCTTGGTGTCCTTCGTGGTTGCCGGCAGTTGCAGTTTCTTAACGCGAAGAAGCGAAGGAACGAAGGGATTGACGTGTCAAGCTTCCCGCCTGTTCACACAACTGCAACGACAGTGACCCACGAAAAACACGAAACGCGAGAAGCTGCTCCGCCTTTCTTCGTGCCCTTCGTGTACTTAGTGGCAAACCGCAGTGGTGGTTGAAGCGCTGCGGCGTGACCGTGCTAGCCGATCACGCGCAGGACGGCTTCGGCGCCCTTCTGTATCACGCCGTCGCCGGCGTCGATCTCGATGTAGCCGACGCTTTCGCTGAGGCTGGTAATCGCGCCGGAGCCCTTGAAGGTGCTCCAGGCCACGTCGTGGTCGTCCACGCGCACGGGCAGCAGCAACTGCTTGGTCTTGTCCTGCTTGACCTCGTGGCCGAGCGTGACCACTTTCTTGCGACGCTCATGGAAATGGTTGTGCGCCAGGCGGCGGATCGCCGGCGACAGGAACAGCTTGGCCGTCAGCAGGCAACTGGTCGGGTATCCCGGCATGCCGAACACCCCGCACTTGCCGATGGTGCCGAACAGCACCGGCTTGCCCGGCTTGATCGCCACGCCGTGCACGTGCACGCGGCCCAGCTCGGCCACCGCTTCGCGCGCGTAATCACGCGCGCCGACGCTGGTGCCACCGCTGAACACGATCAGGTCGTACTGCCCGGCCGCCGTCATCAGCGCTTTGGTCAGGTTGGCCAGGGTGTCCTTCACGTTGGGGCGATAGGTCACCTCGGCGCCCGCGCGGCGCGCGATGGTCATCATGGCGTAGCTGTTGCAGTCGTAGACCTGCCCGGCCTTGAGCGCCTTGCCGGGCGTTACGATCTCGTCGCCGGTGGTGAAGATGAGCACCTTGGGGCGGCTGGCCACCTTCACCTTCGCCTTGCCGATGATGGCCGCCGCGGCGATCTGGCCCGGGCCCATCACCGTGCCGCGCTTGAGCACCACGTCGCCCTTGCCGATGTCGGAGGCTTTCAGCCCCACGTTCTCGCCCTTGGCCACCGGCGCGCGAAAGCTCACGGCCTGGCCCACCTGCTGGGCATGTTCGACCATCACCACGGCGTCCGAACCCTTTGGCATCGGCGCGCCCGTGGCGATCTCGATGCATTCGCCCTTGTGCACGGTACCCTTGAACGCCGAGCCGGCGAGCGCCCTGCCGGCGATCTTCAGCATGCCCGGCTCTTCCAGGTCTTCGCTGCGCACGGCGTAGCCGTCCATGGCCGCGCGGTCGAAGGCCGGCACGTTGATGGTGCTCTTGATATCTTCGGCCAGGATGCGCAGGTCGGAGTCCTGCACGTCAATCAGCTCGGCGCCCGTCACCGGGCGTAACTTCGAGAGTATCACATCCAGCGCGTCATCCGCGCTGACCAGGGTGCCGAATCCGCTTTGCTTGCTCATGGCTGTCACTTCTTGGCTTCATCCAGCCTGGCGAGCGCCTTTTCGAGCGTCGCCTTGGCGTACGGGTCGTACTCGCTGTCCAGCGCCTGCTTCAGCGCCGCATCCACGTCCGGCTCGGCGTCCAGGAGGCCCGCCGTCAATTTCCAATTCACCAGCGCCCCGCCGGCTTCGCCGCGCACCGAGCCGGTCTCGTGCTTTAGGGCTTTCTGCAACAGCGCCGGCACACCGGCGTCGGCAAGTGTCGAGATCACCGGCAGCAGCAGCCGGATGCGCTGCAGGTCCTGCTCGGCGGGCGACAGCTCCAGCTGCTCGCGCAGGCGAGCCAGGCACAGCGCGCGCGCGGCGGGCGTGCCGGCGGCCAGCGCGTCGCGGGCGCCGTCGCGCACGTAGTACACGTTGTCATCCAGCAGCTCGATCAGCCGGTTCACGGCGGTGACCGTCTCGTACTCGCCCAGCAGGCCGGCGGCACGATGACGCACTCGCTCGGTCTCGCTGCGCGAAATCTCGACCAGCAGCGGGACCGCGTCTTCGATCTTCCACTTGGCCAGCGCCGCCAGTTGCGACAGCCGCGGGCTCAGGCTTTCCTCTTTCTCGGCCTGGGCCAGCAGCGGCCCGGCCGCCTTGGCGTCGTTGAGCGCCGACAGGATCTCCGCCACGTTGCGCCGCGCCACCGAGTTCTCGTGCGCGATGTTCGCCACCAGGTCGTCAAATGCTTCGGCCCCCCAGCCGGCGAACACGGCGTTCAGGCAGCGGATCTCGAGGCCGGCCGTAACGCCCAGCTTGGTGAGCGCGAACTTGCGGCCCTCGGCGCCCGCGGCGATGATGGCCTTGCGCGCCTCCTGCACCTTGGCGCGGTTGTCGCCGACTTCCCACAACGAGCCGGTCTTCCACAACGACTCAAGGTCGGGCTTGGCATCCTGGGCATGCAGCGCGCCGGCCAGCAGACCGAGCAGAAGGGCAAGGGTGGCGACCCGAGTAAGGATCATTGCGTCTCCGGAATTCGGGCAACGGACCGGTTACATTACTCCAGCAAAGCCCCAAAGCAAACGGGTTTGCGCCGCCCCGTGGCGACATTCGCAACAAAATGCTCAACCTCGGGGTCAATTGCTGCCGATAGGCCCCATGATCCGCCCGCGTAGCGCGGGACGGCACGCCACCCAATGCGGAGCAAGCCCATGCGCATGAAACTCATCACTTTCGCCGCCCTGGCCCTGTTCATGGCCGGCTGCACCACCATCGGCACCATCCCGCCGACGCCGGTCACCGCCGACAATCCCGAGCCACGCACCATCTGGCTGTCGGAGATGGCCGCCGAGCTGGGCTGGACCTACGTGGAAGGCCCCGGCGCATACGACTACACGCTCAGCGGCCCCAAGGGCGACAACGTGGTGTTCGAGGCCGGCAGCGACATCATCAACATCAACGGGACGCAGTGGCGCCAGGAACGCGACGCCTTCGGCCGCCGCCGCGACCTGATGCTGCCCGAATCCACCTTCAACTTCGTGTGCGAGCACTTCGGGCGCTACGACCTGGTGCGCGCCCCCAAGCGCGAGACCAGCCCGGACTACGTACTGGAGCCGATCCGTCCCCTCAGCGAAGACAAGCCCAGCGACAAGCCGAAGGCCACCAGCACCGTGCTGCAGGGCCTGACCATCTGCATCGACGCCGGCCACGGCGGCACCGACCCGGGCGGCATCGGCCACGGCGTGCAGGAGAAGGACGTCGTGCTGCCGGTTTCACTGATGCTGCAGGAGCTGTGCGAGGCCGCCAGCGCCAGGGTGATCATGACCCGCACCAGCGACATGTACCCGGAGCTGGACAAGCGCTGTGAGATCGCCAACAACGGCAAGTGCGACCTGTTCATCAGCATCCACGCCAACATCTCGCCCACGGACGAGAGCGTGACGGGCATCGAGGTCTTCTACAACCAGAACTCCGAGCCCGCGGCCCTGTTCGCCAAGGCTCTGGCCGGCTCCCTGCACACAGCCACCGGCGCCGTGAACCGCGGCGCCAAGAAGGATCCCCGCGGCCTGCGCGTGCTGGAGAAAACGAAGATGACCGCCACGCTGGTGGAGCTGGGATTCCTGAGCAATGCACAGGAGGCCAAGCTGCTGAGCCAGAAGCAGTACCAGCAGAAGCTGGCCAAGGCCCTGTACGATGGGGTGGTAGCGACCTGGACCCGCAACCGCGCCAGCGTCAGCAAGTAACGCCAACCGAATGCATAAGCCCCCGCTGCTGCGGGGGCTTTTTGTTTAACCCGGGCCCGGGTTCCGTTTGTGGAACTTCTGGCTGCTCTAGCCGCCCAGCAGCATCACGAACGCCGTGGCACCTACCAGCAGCAACCCCAGTGCTATGTATTCGTAAATCATCTGCGTCTCCCCTTCAAGCGCCCCTGTAAGCGACTTCCATGGATACCCCATGAAATCCGATCACGCCAATGGCTTCTTCATTCACGGGTTTTAGAATTGAAACCCATGGCCAGGGGGGATCAAAAACACGACGAGGCAGAGGCCCTGCGCGGCCGCCTGCGACTCATCGCCGAGCAGCACAGCCAGAACGAGATCGCCCGCCGCACCGGCGCCAGCAAGGCCAACGTCCACCGCCACCTGCGCGCCGGGCGCGTGCCCGCCGACTTCCTGCAGCGGCTCGTGCACGCCTTTGGCCTGAACCCGTCCTGGCTGCTGCTGGGCCGCGGCGAAATGCTGGAGGCCCGCGTCAGCGAAGCGGCGGCCGCGGAGTCGCAGCAGTTGCTCGAGCTGGTGGTGAAGCTGAACGCCGTGGGCCACGAGCGCATCGGCGCCATGGGTGAAGCACCGGCCCGCATGGTGCGCGAGCTGGCGGACGCGCTGGCCCGCAACCAGGAGCTGCTGAAGCGCATAATGGAGCGCGCCCGCCCCGTGTTCCTGAAGCTGCTGAACGACTACCGCACCCTGATCGGCGAGCACCGCCACCAGGAAACCGCCGAGGTGCTGCCGGCACTGCGCCAGCTGGTGAAACTGACCCAGAACCCATCCATGCAGGCCAACGTGGATATGCTCGAGGCCGTGCAGTGTTTCTTTGAGGGCGACTACACCCGCCAGCGCGAGTTGCACCGCTCGGCGCTGGCGGCGCTGCTGAACGCCGGGCGCCTGCGCGACGCCCAGTTCATGCGCCTGACCTACAACACCTGCGTGGGGCTGGCCTCGGCCGGGCGCTTGTCCGAGAGCGCGCGGCTCGCCAACGCGGCGCTGCAGCTGGCGGACTCCGAGCCGCCGCGCTGGGTGGAAGACTGGCTGCTGCGCGTGCCCCAGGCCGTGCTGGACATGCAGACGGGCAAGCTGGGCCCGGCCATGCAGGAGCTGAGCCGCGTGGTGGCGGCCTGCGGCGGCGAAATCGCCGAGAACCTGCGCGACGCCCTGCTGTTCTGCGGCTTCCTGGCCGGCATGACGCCGCTTGAGGAAGTCGCCCGGCGCTGGACCCGCATGGCCGTGGGCTCACCGCCGCTGCTGCTGCTGGGCCTGTGGTCGCGCGAGGACAACGCCCTGCAGCGCGTGCGGCGCACCCGTGTGAACATGCAGGGTCACCTGGACGCGCGCTCGCGACGGCTGCTGGAGGCCGCAGACGCCGTGCTGGAGGGCGCCGCGTTTCCGGAGGTCGCGAGCACCGAGCCCGTGCTGCAGCTGGAGTTGCAGGTGATCGAGTGCGAGGCGCAGGTCCGCGCCGGCAACACGCGAGCGGCCCGCAAGCTGTTCGAAGCGGCCGGGCAAGCCATGCAATCGCTGGACGCCGAGTTCCTGCCCGACTTCCTGGTGCGCGCCATGCACGCCCGCCACGCGCTGGAGCTGGGAGACGAGGCAGCGCGCGAGCGCGCAGCGGCGTTCGTGCGCGACTCGCTGACCCAGGGGTACGGTTTTCTCAGGGCCCTGGCGGAGACGCACGAGATTCAGTCCGTCGGCATGGGTGCGGCGACGCCCGCAGGGTAGGCAGATCGGACGCCTGGTGCTGCCCTGTGTGCCGTGGGCAAACCCGGGTCATTCGATTCCGACAAACGGCGGCAACGCGGTGTCAGGCCTTGTTCGGCCCGTTGTTCCCGGAGTTTTCACCGGGCCTGGAAAAGTACTGGTGCAGCGCGTCGCGAATGACCCAGCTGCGATTGGTGCGAGTGCGCTCCGCGTGTTGATCGAGCAGCTGGGCGAGTTCGCCGGGAAGGCGAAGCGTGATTTGGATGTCCTTGGGCGCGGGACTCATCATCTCGGAACCGTCTTCTGAGCTCGAAAGACACCAAACAGTATAATCCTCGGGACATGTTCACAGCGTTCTTTTAGCAGAAATGATGTATGACTTCGTGATACGAGCACGTTCATAGCGGATAGTGCTGTCTGATTTGACGGCACGCAGCCTCCACGGCCTGCCGGCGCCGGCGCGCCCTTGTTGTGGCACCTGAAGGCCACTGCTATGGTGCCGGTCCGGACAAGGGCGGCAGTGGTGCCGAAAGGCACAAGGCGCGAGAGACACAGCTATGGCGAAATACGTGAGCCCCGACTTCTTCAACCTCGATGACATGCTCAACGAGGACGAGAAAAACGTGCGCGACACCGTCCGCGAGTTCGTGGACGACAACGTCATGCCCGTCATCGAGGAACACTACGAGAAGGGCAGCTTCCCCACCGAGATCATTCCCAAGCTGGGTGAACTCGGCGTGCTGGGCGCAAGCCTGCCCGAGCAATACGGTTGCGCAGGCATGAACAACATCGCCTACGGCCTGATCAACCAGGAACTCGAACGCGGCGACTCCGGCGTGCGCAGTTTCGCCAGCGTGCAATCCGCCCTGGTGATGTACCCGATTTACGCCTATGGCAGCGAAGAGCAGAAGACCAAGTGGCTGCCGGAGCTGGCGGCCGCGCGCATGATCGGATGTTTCGGCCTGACGGAGCCGGATTTCGGCAGCAACCCGGCGGGCATGATCACCCGCGCGCACAAGGACGGCAAAGAGTGGGTGATCAACGGCGCCAAGATGTGGATCACCAACGGCAACATGGCGGACATCGCCGTTGTGTGGGCCAAGACCGGCGACAGCGACGACCCCAAGAGCATCCGCGGCTTCGTGGTGGAAAAGGGCATGGAGGGCTACGAGGTGCGCGAGCAGCACCACAAGGCCAGCCTGCGCGCCAGCAACACCAGCGAGCTGTTCTTTACCGACGTGCGCGTGCCCGAGGAAAACATGCTGCCCAAGGCCGAGGGTTTGAAAGGCCCGCTCGGCTGCCTTACCCAGGCGCGCTACGGCATTGCCTGGGGGGCGATCGGCGCGGCGATGGCGTGCTTTGACATCGTGCGGCAGTACGCGGCCGAGCGCGTGGTGTTCGGCAAGCCGCTGGCGGCGCACCAGACCACGCAGCACAAGCTGACGAAGATGCTGACCGAGATCACCAAGGGCCAGCTGCTGGCGTGGCACCTCGGCAAGCTGAAGGACGCCGGCAAGATGAGCCACTACCAGGTCAGCATGGCCAAGATGAACAACGTGGGCATCGCGCTTGACGTGGCGCGCACGGCCCGCGAGATGCTGGGCGCCAACGGCATCAGCCTCGAGTACCACGTGATCAGGCACATGTGCAACCTCGAGAGCGTCAAAACCTACGAGGGCACCAACGACGTGCACTCCCTCGCGATCGGCCAGCACATCACCGGCATCAGCGCGTTCGGATAAAGGAGCGCGGACGTCCCGTCCGCAACTTGAATTCACAATCAGTGCCCTCAAGTTGTGCTGGAGGTGTTGAAGTAGCAGGTCAGTGCCTGAACGTTGCTCAAATGAAGGGCGGGGGCATGGCAAAACAAGGCGAGAAGAGCGAGCAGTCGCTCGCACGGATTGCGGAGCAACGCATTCTGCGGATCCGGGGCAGTCGGTTATCGTCGATGCCGACCTCGCTGAGTTGTACGGTGTCACAACCAAGCGGCTGAACGAACAAGTCAAACGCAACGCGGAGCGCTTCCCGGAAGACTTTGTGTTCCGGTTGACCAACGAAGAGAAACGGGAGGTGGTCGCAAATTGCGACCACCTCGCCTCGCTCAAGTTTTCACCAACTCTGCCGTACGCCTTTACCGAACACGGCGCAATCATGGCCGCAGGCGTGTTGAACTCCGAGCAGGCAGTACAAACAAGTATCTGGGTAGTGCGGTCTTTTGTACGTCTCCGCAAGCTGCTGGCGGAGTACACCGAGGTAGCCGCGAAGCTTCGCGAACTGGAAAAGAAGTACGACTCCCAGTTCAAGGTGGTCTTTGACGCGCTGCGCAAGCTGATGCAGCCGCCGGAGAGCGACAAGAAAGAGCGCATCGGCTTTGTCGTGCGGGGCAAGCCGCGGAGGGATAACAAGCAGCGCCGACGCGGCAAGCGCCGATAGTAAGGCGGGAGAACTCTCTGACGATGCTGGTGATCGATCTCGCAAGAATCCTGGTTGCGATCCACCTAGCGGTTGCACTTCCCAGTCTGCTCACGCTAGCGGCAATCGTGCTTTGTACATGGCCGCCCCGGCGGGCTCGAAAATACTCGTTTGAATCCTAGGCAATCCAGCCGCCGCCGAGGACTTCGTCTGAATCCGGCGCGTAAAACACGGCGCATTGGCCGGGGGTGGCGGCCTTGATGGGCTGGTCGAACTTCACTTCCACGCTGTCCTTGCCGCCGATGATGGTTGCCGGGTCGCCCTCGTGGCGATAGCGCACCTTCACGATGGCGCGCAGCTGCTGGCCCTCGGCCAGATCTTTGAATGCGATCCAGTTCAGCTTCGCCACGCGGATGCGCTCGATCTCCAAATCTTCCAGGTCGCCGACCACCACCGTGTTGGTCTCCGGCTCCAGCTTCACCACGTACAGGGCCTTGGGTGCGGCGATGCCGATCCCGCGCCGTTGCCCGATGGTAAAACCCGCGATGCCGTCGTGCTCGCCCAGCTTCTCGCCGCTGGTGCTGACAATCTCGCCGCGCACCAGCGCGTCCGGGGAATGCTTCGCCACCACGGCCCGGTAGTCCCCCTCGGGCACGAAGCAGATCTCCATGCTCTCTGCTTTGTCGCGCGTCTTCAGCTCGAACCTGCCCGCCAGCTCGCGCACCTGCGGCTTGGTCAGCCCACCCAGCGGAAACAGCGCGCGGCTCAGCTGCTCCTGTGTCAGGCCGAACAGGTAGTAGCTCTGGTCTTTGCTTCGGTCCGCGCCGCGGTACAGGCGCCAGCGGCCGTCGCTGAAATCCACGCGCGCGTAGTGCCCGGTGGCGACTTTTTCGGCGCCGACGGCGCGGGCGTAATCCAGCAGCTTGCCGAACTTCAGGTCGGTGTTGCACACCGCGCAGGGGTTGGGCGTACGGCCGCGCTTGTACTCGGACACGAAGTAATCGATCACGCGCTGGAAATCCTCGGCGAAGTTCAGCACGTAGAAGCGCGCGCCCAGCTGCGACGCGACAAAACGCGCGTCCTGGGAATCGGCCAGGCTGCAGCAGCCCTGCTTGTTTGAGGCGGCGGCCGTACCCGCGGTGACGCCGTTGCGCATGAACAGGCCGACGATCTCATGGCCCTGCTCTTTCAGCAGCGCGGCGGTGACGGAGGAATCGACTCCTCCCGACATGGCGACCAATACGTTCATGATTCGCGAGTGCGGCGCTAGTCCTTCGCCGGCGTCCACACCAGTGTGCCGGCCTTGCGTGCGTAAACGATCAGCAGCTTCGCGCTCATCCGGTAGCTCTGCACGCCGCCCTTCACGCCGTTGGTTTTCAGGTAGGCGTCGTTGACGGCTTCGCTGGCCTTGCCGACCTCGCCGGCCACGCCCTGCTCGAACTGCTGCCAGTAGGCGCGCAGGTCGTCCACGTCGCGCTGCACGCCGGGCAGGCGCTTTGCCAGCAACTCCCTGGCGGCCTCGGGGTCAA
>JACKIE010000017.1 GCA_020638635.1 Planctomycetota bacterium | reverse complement strand
CCGCCCAGGCCGGCGAACGACTTGCTGAAGGTGCCCATCACGACATCGACGTCCTTGTCGAGGCCGTAGTGCTCGGCGGTGCCGCGGCCGGTTGGCCCGACCACGCCGACGCCGTGGGCGTCGTCGATGAAGATGCGCATGCCGTACTTCTTCTTGAGCTCGACGATTTCGGGCAGCCGGCAGATGGTGCCCTTCATGCTGAATACGCCGTCGGTGACCAGCAGCTTGCCGGCCTCGGGCGGCGAGTTTTCGAGCACGCGGGCCAGGTCCTCGACGTCATCGTGCTTGTATTTCTTGGTTTCCGCGAAGGTGAGCTGCGTGGCGTCCATGATGCAGCTGTGGTTCTCGCGGTCGCTGTAGATGATGTCACGGCGCCCGGCCAGCACGCTGATCGCGCCCATGTTGGTGGTGTAGCCCGTGGTGAAGCACAGGGCCTTGGGCTTGTCCATGAAGTCCGCGAGCTTTTCCTCAAGCTCGACGTGGATCACGTAGGTGCCGTTGGCGTAGCGCGAGCCGCTACAGGACGTGCCGTACTCTTTGGTGGCCTTCACGGCCGCCTCCACCACCTTGGGGTGGCGGGTCAGGCCCAGGTAGTTGTTGGACCCGGCCATCACGACTTCACGCCCGTCGATCACGACGCGGGAGCCGTGGTTACCCTCGATCGTCTTGAAGAAGGGGTAAAGCCCCGCCGCCTGAACTTCAAGGTCGCGCGTGAATTCGAAGCACTTGGCGAAGACGTCCACTGAGTTCTTCCGACCTGTCTCGTTTTAAATGCCCAAATGACACGGCTGCCATGCCCGCGGAAGGCCGGACCAGACTAGTCCGAGCCTGTCATTAGTCAAGTTGACCCGGCTAACCCTTCGCCGCCGCGACAACTTTCTTCGCGGCGTCCGTCAGGTCCGTGGCCGACTGAATTTTCAGCCCGCTGGCGTCCAGCAGCTTGCGGCCCTTCTCGACATTGGTGCCCTCGAGGCGCACCACCACCGGTAGTTTCAGGCCGACTTCCTTGGCCGCCGCGATCACGCCCTCGGCGATCACGTCGCACTTCATGATGCCGCCGAAGATGTTTACAAGCACCGCCTTCACATTCTTGTCGCTGAGGATCAGCTTGAAGGCCGCGGTCACGCGCTCGGTGCTGGCGCCGCCACCCACGTCGAGGAAGTTGGCAGGCTCGCCGCCGTGCAGCTTGATGATGTCCATGGTGGACATCGCCAGGCCCGCGCCGTTCACCATGCAGCCGATGTTGCCCTCGAGCTTGATGTAGCTGAGGTCGTACTTCTTGGCCTCGGTTTCCTCGGGGACTTCCTCGGTGACGTCGCGGTACGCCTCGATGTTCGTGTGCCGGAACAGGGCGTTGTCGTCGAAGCTCATTTTGGCGTCCAGCGCCAGCACGCTGCCGTCCTTGGTGGTGACCAGCGGGTTGATCTCGACCAGCGTGGCATCTTCCTCCACGAAGCACTTCGCCACGCCCAGGATCAGCGTCGCCGCCTTGTTCACCAGCTCCTGCGGGATGCCGATCGCCAGCGCCAGCCGCCGCGCCTGGAAGCCGTGCATGCCCTCGGCCGGGTCGAAGAACTCTTTCTTGATCTTGCCGGGGGTCTTGGCGGCGACTTCCTCAATGTCCATGCCGCCTTCGTAACTGCCCATCACGCAGACCTGGGCGGTCTCGCGGTCCAGCACCGCCGCCAGGTAGTACTCGTGGTCAATCAGGCAGCCGGCCTCGACCAGCAGCTGGTTGACTTTTTTACCCTCGGGGCCGGTCTGGTGCGTGACCAGCTGCATGCCCAGAATCTTCTCGGCGTGGGTGCGCACGTCCTCGATGCTCCTGGCCAGTTTTACGCCGCCGCCCTTGCCGCGGCCGCCGGCATGGATCTGCGCCTTCACCACCCACACCTCGCCGCCGATATCACGCGCGACGTTGACGGCTTCCTCTACACTGTAGGCGACGCGGCCTTTCAGCAGCGGCGTGTTGTAGCGGCGCAGGACTTCCTTGGCCTGGTATTCGTGAATCTTCATAGCGTCGTTCCGATGTAAGTGGGTCAGGCACCTTTTTCGCCGGGCACGCCGCCCTGAACTCGATACTCAGTACTTGGCGAAAAAAGAGCCAGACCCAAAGCGGCGGCATTGTGCGGAGCAGGCACACGGGACGCAAGGCGCAAACTTAACGGCCTTTGCCGTGCTTCTTGACGGCCCCTTTGAGCGCATGCGCCTTCTGGTGCAGGCGTTTGGCCACGGTTTCGGGCACGAAGCGGGAGATATCGCCGTCCAGGGCCGCGGCCTCGCGGATGAGGCGCGACGATATGAAGCTTTCTTCAAGGCTGGCGCACACGAACACGGTCTCCACATCGGGCGCGAAGGTGCGGTTGGCGTAGGCCATCTGCACCTCGTTCTCGTAGTCGCTGAAGGTGCGCAGGCCGCGCAGGATCACCTTGCCGCCCAGTCCGCGCACGTAATCTACCACCATGCCGGTGAAGCTCTCGACCCGCACGTTGGGCAGGTCCGCGGTGGTCTCGCGCAGCATCTCAATGCGTTCGTCCAGGCTGAAAAGCGGCTCCTTGGCGATGTTGACGGCGCAGGCCACCACCAGTTGCTCAAACAACTGGCTGCCACGCTGGATCACGTCCAGGTGTCCGTTGCTGACCGGGTCAAAGGTGCCGGGATAGACGGCGAGTCGGTGCGGCATGGTTGCTCCCGTGGGTTCGGGGCTTCAAGTTAGCAATCCGGCCGGGCGGGAACAGACCCGCCAACGCTGGCGAACGGACCACCGATTCGGTGTAATGGTGGAGGTGATCTTATGACCAACGCTTCCGCTGACTCAAATCTGGCCGAGATACTGGAATCCGCCCGCAAGTTGGAACCGAGCCAGCTCAACGACCTAGTTGAGTTGCTGGAAGCCATGCTGGCAGACGATCCGGGGTATTACCCCGACTGGCACCGTCAAGCGGTGCGGGAAGCTATTGCCCGCATGGATGCGAATCCGGACAGCGGAATTCCTGCCGAAGAGTCGTTGCGCAACGTCCGTCAGGCTCTGGACAAGCTGCGTTCTGACAAACCATGAGACTCGTCGTTTCCCCGCAAGCGGACACGGACGCCATCCGGGCGGCGTTGTGGTATGAAGAACGCCGGCCCGGAAAGGGGTACGAGTTTCTTGAAGCACTCGAGATTGCCTACAACTCCATCCGGCAATTCCCGGAATCGCGGCCGCAGGTCGAGCCGGGCGTGAGACGCATTCGAATTCGATCCTTTCCCTTCCATGTCTACTACCGATTCAGGAAAGAACGTGCCGAAGTACTGCGTGTTGTCCATGCCCATCGGCGTCCGGAGACATGGCGGGAACAGGAGTGACCCTGTTTGGCGTTTCGGCCGGTCTCACAACAACGCTGTCTAACAGGAGGCGAAGATGTCGCTCTATCAGCTGAAGGCGAAGACGCTCGAGGGCGAGCCGAAGGAGCTTTCGGGTTTCTCGGGCAAGGTCTGCCTGGTGGTGAACGTCGCCAGTGCCTGAGGGCTTACGCCCCACTACTCCGGTCTGGAGTCGCTTCACCGTCAACTTTCGCCGCGCGGGTTCAGCGTGCTTGGCTTCCCCTGCAACCAGTTCGGCGCGCAGGAGCCGGGCACGCCCGCCGAAATCCGCGAGTTCTGCACCAGCAGGTTCGGCGTGACCTTTCCGCTGTTCGAGAAGCTGGACGTTAAAGGAAACAACCAGCACCCCGTGTACCAGTTCCTGACCGCCGAGCACGACGTGCCGGACTGGAACTTCACCAAGTACCTGGTGGGCAAGGACGGCCGGGTGATCAAACGCTTCGCGCCGCCCACCAGGCCCGACGACCCGCAACTGCGCAGCGACATCGAAGAAGCGCTCAAGGCCTGAGCCGCGAGCGCATGCTGACCCACTCGCTGTCCGCGTCCGCAAAGCGCAGGCGCGCGCGTACGTCTTTGGGCCTGGCGTAATCAATGCCCACGCGCGGGCCCGACAGCAGCCGCTGCGCGGGTTCGCCCTCCAGCAGCTCCAGCCCGCCCGGCGCGAACAGCGGGTGGCCGGACCATTCCGTTGACAGGTCAAGAGCCTGGCCCAGCTTGCCGGGCCCGGTCAGCAGCACAGGGCCTGACTTGCCGCCGCGCCGCGCGCGCACTATCGACTCGCCCTCCACCGGCTCCGCGCTGCGGATCAGCACGGCCGTGCCTTCGCCGCGCCCGGTCACCACGTTCAGCATGTTGTGCAGGCCGTAGCACAGGTAGACGTAGCTGTGGCCGCCGTCGCCCCACATCGGCTCGTTGCGCGGCGTGCGGCCCATGCTGGTGTGGGCGGCACTGTCGGACGGGCCCAGGTAGGCCTCGACTTCGGTGATGCGCAGCACCACCGGCCCGCGCCGGATGTACCGGCCGACCAGGTCGCGGGCGACCTCGACCACATCGCGAAAGTACCAGTCCTGGGGCAGCAGCCCTGCGGCGAGTAGTGTCGAGTCGCTCACGCCTCTTTCACCCCCACCCAGCAGCCGTCGCCGATGCCCACCATCACCGCGTGGACGTGCTTCTGCGCCGCCATGTAGTCGTTGAAGCGCCGCACGGCCGCCACGCCGGATTCGCTGGGGACTTCGTCAAACAACTGGCCGAAGGCGAAGGCGTTGTCGGCCATGATCAGGCCGCCCACCGGCAGAATGCGCAGGCACTCGTCCAGGTAACGCGGGTAGTTTTCTTTGTCCGCGTCGAGGAAGCAAGCGTCGGCGCTGCCGGTCTCGATGGTCTTCAGCACGTCGATGCCCGCGCCGCGCAGCACCATGACCTTGTCCGCCACGTCGGATTTCGCGATCCACTGCTCGGCGAAGTCGGCGTGTTTGGGGTTCAGCTCGATGGTGCGGACCGTTCCGTGCGGCGGCAGGGCGCGCGCCATGCAGATCGCGCTGTAGCCGGCCAGGGTGCCGACCTCAATCACCCGTGTCGCGCGGTGCAGCTTCAGCACCACCTGCATCAGGCTGGCCTGGGCGGGTGAGATCCAGATTTTCGGTATGTCCTCGGCCTCGGCGGCCTGCTTCAGCCCAAGCAGGAACGGGTCGTCGCCGCGGGTATGCTCGGCGATGTAGCGGTAGTGGCGGCGGGTGATGATCGAGTCGTCCTCTGACATAAGTCCCTCGCGGTTTCGGCCCGGGCTTCAGATTAATGCATGACTATACCCGCCCTGTGCGTTTTGAGGGGTAACAGTTCAAGGAGCGCAACCATGGCAATCACACCTGAGCAGGTAACGCCCGGCGACCACTACAAGTTCCTTGTAGTGCTGGGCATCCGGGACCTGGACGGATTCTACGAGGGCCGTGCCAAGAGCGTCGCCCACCATGAGGGGCGCACGTTCCTGGCCTTCGACGACGTGCACGCCATCCACTACCCGGGCTATGCCACCCGTACACACGGCCACCCGCACGGCATGGCCGAGGACCTGATGAACAGCTTGATCGACGCCCGGTGCATCAAGGCTATCGCGCGCAGTTCGCCGCCCCAGTAGGCTGCGCCTGCCCTCTCGGCCCATCTGGAGGAGTCATGTGCCGCAACATCCGGCCGCTGTTCAACTTCGAGCCACCCGCGACTGACGAGGAAATCCAGGCCGCGGCCCTGCAGTTCGTGCGCAAGCTGAGCGGCTTCAACCAGCCCAGCCAGACCAACGCGGCTGCATTTGAACAGGGCGTGCAGGAAGTTGCCGAAGCCGCCCGCAGGCTGATCGCGTCTTTGACCACCAACGCAGAGCCCCGCAACCGAGAAGTGGAAGCGGCCAAGGCCAAAGAGCGATCGAGAAAGCGATTCGGCCGGGCGTAAACGAAGCGGTAGCGGGAAAGCCCTTCGACTGGCTTCACTCGCTCAGGGCACCATGAGTAAGGCCCGCTTGCGCGGGCCTTACTCATGGTGGACGTGGAGGGACTCGAACCCCCGACCCTCTGCGTGTAAAGCAGATGCTCTAACCAATTGAGCTACACGTCCCCAGCGTCAAGATAGCCGGAAGTGCC
This sequence comes from Planctomycetota bacterium, assembly GCA_020638635.1. Taxonomy (GTDB): domain Bacteria; phylum Planctomycetota; class UBA8742; order UBA2392; family UBA2392; genus JACKID01. Next base: position 47,427 of record JACKIE010000017.1, on the reverse strand, counting down.
GGCCGCACAACGGGCCGGTTTTCGGCAATATCGGGCGCGGCCTGGGTGTTTCGGACGTATAACCCTGCAATCGAATGTTGGGGAATGCTGATGCGTCCGAAGCTGCGAATCGCCGGCTCGTTGTTGCTGCTCGTCCTGCTTGCCGCCTGCGGCGGCGGCGAAGACGACAAGTCCGGCCCGCCACGTTCCAAAGCCTTCCCCGTGGAAGTCGAAACCGTCGCCGGCCGCGAAGTGCAGTACGTGGTGTCGGCCGTTGGCTCGATCGAGGCCTTTGAGGAAGTCCAGATCACCGCCCGCGTGCAGGGGGCCGTGGACAAAGTCCACTTCCGCGAGGGCCAGGCCGTCACGCCCGAAAGCGTGCTGGTGGAAATCGAGCCCGCGCGCTTCCAGTACGCGCTGGACGCCGCCCAGGCCGCCTACGACCGCGCCTCGGCAGAGCTGAAAGAAGCCCAGGACGGCCTGAAACGCCGCGAAGACCCCAAGGGCGGCATCTTCTCAAAGGAAGAAGTCGAAGCCTGGCGCACCAAGGTCGCGGTCGCCACGGCCGTCGAGCGCGAGCGCGCCGCCGAGCTGTCGCAGGCCAAGCTCGACTTCGCCAATGCGACGCCGCGCGCGCCCATGAGTGGTGTGATCCAGTCGCGCCTGGTGCAGACCGGCCAGTGGGTCACGCCGGGCACCGTGATCGCGCGCCTGCTGCGGCGCGATCCCATGTTGCTGCGCTTCGCCGTACCCGAAGACCAGGCCGGCCAGTTGCGCAGAGGCCTGGCGGCGAGCTTCAACGTGACCGGCTCAAAGCAGGAGTACCAGGCTACCGTGTCTCATGTGGCGGCGGCCGCCGACCCGGCCACCCGCATGGTGCCTGTAATCGCCGAGATCGCCCCCGAGCACGCCGAGGCGCTGACGCCCGGCACATTCATCCGCGTAACCGTGCCCGTGGGTTCGCGCGCCAACGCCCCCACCGTGCCGGAAACAGCCGTGCGCGCCAGCGAGCGTGGCTTCATGGTGTACGTGATCGAGGGCGGCAAGGCGCAGCAACGCATCATCGAAATCGGCCTGCGCACCGCCGACGGCCGCATCGAGGTGCGCTCCGGGCTTGAGGTCGGGCAGGTGGTTGTGATCCGCGGAGCCGAGGCGCTGCGTGAAGGGGCCGAGGTCAAGGTCGTGACCGCCGGCGGCGAACAGCAGCCCCAGGGGGGCAGGCCGTGAAACTGACCGAACTCTGCGTGCGCAAGCCGGTGCTGGCCTGGATGATCATGGGCGCCACCATCGTGTTCGGCCTGGTGGCAGCCAGCCGCGTGGGCATCAGCCAGTTTCCTGACGTGGACTTCCCCACCGTCTCGGTAAACGTGGACTGGGAGGGCGCATCGCCCGACGCGGTCGAGCAGGACGTGGTCGAGATCCTCGAAGAAGCCCTGGTGCAGGTCGAGGGCGTGAAGTCGATCAGCAGCACCTCGCGCCAGGGGCGCGGCGGCGTGACGGTCGAATTCGACCTGTCGCGCGACATCGACTCCGCGGTGCAGGACGTACAGGCCGTGGTGGCCGAGGCGCAACGCCGCCTGCCCAATGACGTCGAGCCCCCCACCGTGCGCAAGAGCAACCCGGAAGACCGGCCGATCATGTACGTCAGCCTGTCGGGCCCATACTCGAGGCAGGAACTGGCCGACGTGGTGCGCTACCGCGTGAAGGAAAAGTTGCAGACCCTGCCCGGCGTCGGAGAAGTCACGCTGGGCGGCTACCTCGAGCGCAACGTGCGCATCTGGGTGGACGCCGACAAGCTGGATTCGAAGGGCCTGACGGTCAGCGACCTGATCAGCGCCCTGCGCCGCGAACACGTCGAGCTGCCGGCCGGGCGCATCGAGACGGCGGGGCGCGAAGTCAACGTGCGCGTGCTGGGTGAGGCGCTGCACCTGGACGAGTTGCGCAATATCGTGGTGCGCGAAGTGGAAGGCCGCCCGATCTACCTGCACGAGGTCGCGCTGGTGGAAGACGGATTCGAGGACGAGCGCCGCCTGAGCCGCGTTAACGGCGTGCCGGCGCAGGGCCTGGGCATCCGCAAGCAGCGCGGCGCCAACGCCGTGGAAGTGGCGAAGTCCGTGCGCGCGGTGCTGGATGAGATTCGGCCGACGCTCGAAGACGACATGGACCTGGGCATCAACTTCGATTCGACGGTTTACATCGAGGAATCGGTGCACGAGATCGAGTTCGAGCTGGTGCTGGCGGTGCTGCTGACGGCGCTGGTGTGCTGGATTTTCCTCGGCTCGCTGAGCAGCACCATGAACGTGGTGTTGGCGATACCCATGTCGCTGCTGGGCACCATCGCGATCATCTACTTCCTGGGCTTCACGCTGAACACCTTCACGCTGCTGGCGCTGGCGCTGGCGGTGGGCATCGTGGTTGACGACGCGATCATGATCATGGAGAACATCTACCGCCACAGCGAGGAAGGGGCGGACCGCTTCAAGGCCGCGCTGGGCGGCACCAAGGAGATCATGGGCGCGGCGCTGGCTTCCACCATCGCCATCTGCGCCATCTTCGCGCCCGTGATCTTCATGGGCGGTGTGACCGGCAAGTTCTTCTTCCAGTTCGGCGTGACGCTCAGCCTGGCTGTGCTGCTGAGCTACGTGGAGGCGATCACCTTGGCGCCCGCGCGCTGCGCGCAACTGCTGAAGCGCAGCGTGAAGGAAAGCCGCGGCGTGATCGGGCGCGTGGTGGACCGCGGCTTCGACCGCCTGCGCGGAGCCTACAGCAGGGCCATGAGCCCCATCCTGCGCTTCCCCTACCTTTCGCTGCTGGTGGCCGGCGGCGTGTTCGCCGGCGCCCTGTGGCTGATGCTGAGCCTGCCCAGCGAGTTCGTGCCAAGCCAGGACCAGAGCCGCCTGATGGTTCGCCTGCAGACCGCCGTGGGCAGCAGCCTCGAGGAAAGCGACACCCTGTTCAAGCAGGCCGAGGAATACGTCAACGGCCGCAAGGACGTGCAGCGCGTGTTCTGCATCGTGGGCGGCTTCGGCGGCGGCGACGTGAACACGGCCGTGATGTTCGTGACGCTGACGCCACCCGACCAGCGTGAGCAGACGCAGAACGAAATCGCCGGCGAAATGCGCGGCGCGCTGAACAAGACGCCCGGCCTGAAGGCCGTGGTGCAGGACCTCAGCCAGCAGGGCTTCAGCGCGCGGCGCGGCTTCCCCGTCGAGTTCAGCGTGCGCGGGCCTGACTTCAACAGGCTCGGCGAGCTGGCCCAGCAGATGGCCGACGAGATGCGCGACAGCGGCCTGGTGGTGGACGTGGACACCGACTACCAGGTCGGCATGCCGGAGCTGCGCGTGGTACCGGACCGCGCCCGCGCCGCGGACCTGGGCGTGCCCATGCAGGACGTGGCGGTCACGCTGAACTCACTGGTGGGCGGCGTGCGCGTCGGCAAGTTCAGCGACCAGGGCCGCCGCCTGGACGTGCGCCTGCGCCTGCTGGCCGAGCAGCGCAGCAGCCCCCAGGACATCGAGCGCCTGCGCGTGCGCACCAGCAGCGGCGAGCGCATCCCGCTCAGCAACCTGGTCAAGCAGGAAGAGCGCCCGGTGCTGCAGAGCATCATGCGCCAGGACCGCGAGCGCAGCATCACCGTGTTCGCCAACGTGGCGCCCGGCCACACCCAGAACGAGGCACTGGCCAGGGTGCGCGAGCTGCAGGACAAGATGCCCGAGGGTTACCGCATCGCCATGAGCGGCGCCTCGGTCGAGTACCAGGAGTCGTTCAACAGCCTGATCTTTGCGCTGCTGCTGGGCATCCTGGTCGCCTACATGGTGCTGGCCGGCCAGTTCAACAGCTTCTTCCACCCCATCACGGTGCTGACCATCGTGCCGCTTTCCGTGGCCGGCGCAGCGCTGGCGCTGTTCGCCTTCAGCCAGACGCTCAACATCTTCAGCATGATCGGCCTGCTGTTGCTGCTGGGTATCGCCAAGAAGAACTCGATCATCCTGGTCGATTACGCCAACCAGCTGCGCCTCAAGGGCCTCACCGCGCGTGAGGCCATGGCCAAGGCCGGGCCGATCCGCCTGCGGCCGATATTGATGACCAGCGTGGCGACCATGATGGCCGCGCTGCCCGCGGCGCTGGCGCTGGGCCCGGGCGGCGAAATCCGGCGGCCCATGGCGATCGGCGTGCTGGGCGGCATGGCGGTGGCGACGATGCTGAGCCTGATGGTGGTGCCGTCGTTCTACGTGCTGATGGACGACTGGCTGAGTTTCTTTCGCCGCGGCAAGGGCGGCCTGGAGGGCGCGGTGCAGGAGATTCCCGAGGCTGACAGCGACGTGAAGGATTCGCGGGCGTAAGGGCGACGCTTGCGTCGCCCGCGAAACGCCCTGGACGTGCGCGTTCGCATCAACTGTCCATGCCTACTTGTAAAGCTCCTTCAACAGCAGGTCGCCGGCCTTCAGCAGCCGCTGGTCCATGCTGCTGGCTGCCAGCGGCAGCAGGTTGGCGCGGGTTTCCTTGCGGTACTTCTCGATCTCTTCGGCGCTGCGCCCGGAGCTTGGCAGGCAGCGCAGGTTGTGCACGCGGTCGCACATCTTGACGGCCTTGATCCAGCCCGGCGCGCGGCGCAGGCCTTCGTAATAGCGCTCAAGGCCCAGCTCTTTGGGCGTGCCGTCGCGCTTGTACATCTTGGTCAGCAGCACCACGGCGCCGGAGACGTTGTCGCCAAACGACTGCGACAGCTGGGCGGGCGTGGTGTTCATGTCGTCTTCCAGCACGTCGTGCAGCAGGGCGGTGATCACCTCGTCGCGCTCGCGCAGCTTCACGTTCTCGACGGCGATCAACGCGACCTCCAGCGGGTGGGTGGCGTAGGGCAGGCCGCCGTCGCGGGTCTGGCCGGCGTGGGCGCGGTACATCAGTTCAAGCGCGCGCGTCACGTCGCGGTGCAGGCCGGGCTCGAGCTGGTTCAACAGGCGCTTCTCCAGCGGCTCGCATTCCGGCGGGCGGCTGACCTTGAGCTCGGTATCCGGCGCGGGCTTGGCGTCGTCGCCGCGGTGGCGTGTTTCCATCACGCGGCGGATGTCCTCAAAGCTGATGTCTTTCTGCACCATCAGCACCATCAGGTGGAACACCAGGTCGCACATCTCGCCGACCAGCTCGCTGCGCTTCTCCCCCTTGGCGGCGATGATGGTCTCGGTGGCTTCTTCGCCCAGCTTCTTGAGGATCTTGTCGAGCCCCTTGGTGAACAGGTAGGTGCTGTAGCTGCCCTCGGGCAGCTTGGTCTTGCGCTCCTGCAGCAGTGTGCGCACCTCGTCCATCAGCGCGCCGAAGCGCGCACCCCAGCCCAGGGCCGGTTGATCAGCCTGCTCGATCTCACCTAGCACGGCCTTGTTCTTGAACACGGTCTGGAAGAAGCAGTCGCCCTCGCCGGTGTGGCAGGCCGGGCCATCGGGCAGCACGCGGGCAACAAGGGCGTCGCCGTCGCAGTCGAGCTTCAGCTCGGCCACGCGCATGGTGTTGCCGCTGGATTCACCCTTCACCCACAGCTGCTTGCGGCTGCGCGACCAGAAGGTCACCAGCCCGGTTTCGAGCGTCTTGCGGAAGGCGGCCAGGTTCATCCACGCCAGCGTCAGAACATCGCCGGTGCGCGCGTCCTGCATGACGCAGGGGATCAGGCCGCTGCTGTCGAACTTCAGGCCTTCGACGGGTGCTTGTTCAGTGAAGTCGCTCATGGTGTGTCAGGGGCCAGGTTACAGGTTTCAGGGGTCAGGGAACTACGCCTGCGCTGTCATCTCCACCGGTCTGATGTTGAAGCTTTGGCTGCGCAGGAACTCCTTTGCTTCCCTGACCGTGTGCTGCCCGAAGTGAAAAATGCCGGCCGCCAGTACCGCCGCCGCGCCCGCTTTCAGCCCTTCGGCCAGATGCTCCAGTCTACCAACCCCGCCGGAAGCTATCACCGGGACGGCAACCAGCGCGGCGGCCCTGGCGGTAAGCTCCAGGTCAAAGCCCTCGCCCGTGCCGTCGCGGTCCATGCTGGTGAGCAGAATCTCTCCGGCGCCAAGCTCAACGCCGCGTTTGATCCATTCCAGCGCGTCCAGGCCCGTATCTTCACGGCCGCCCTTCACGTAGACGTGATAGCCGCCGTCAGACTGTTTTCGCGCGTCCACGGCCAGTACCACGGCCTGCTTGCCGAAGCGCGCGGCGCAGTCGCGGATCAGCTGCGGGTTCTTCACGGCCGCGCTGTTGACCGCGACCTTGTCGGCGCCCGCGCGCAGCAGGCGCTCGAAGTCCTCAACGCTTCGCACGCCGCCGCCGATCGTGAAGGGGATGCTCAGCTCAAGGGCGCAGCGCCGGGCGAGCTCAACGGTTGTGTCGCGGTTTTCGTGGCTGGCCGTGATGTCCAGGAAAACGAGCTCGTCCGCCTGCTCGCGGTCGTAGCGCACGGCGCATTCGACGGGGTCGCCCGCGTCGCGCAGGCCGACAAAGTTGACGCCCTTCACGACGCGGCCGTCTTTGACGTCGAGGCACACGATCAGTCGTTTTGCGAGCATGGGTGCTGGTTCCAAAAGGGACAGGCACCTTTTTCGCCTGGAACGCCGACCGGAACTTCGAACGAACCCACGGCGAAAAAGGAGCCAGTCCCTAGCCGCGGGCTGCGAGGCCGGCCTTGGCGTATTCGAGGGCCTGCTCGTAGCTGAATTCGCCCTGCATCAGCGGCTTGCCTACCAGCACGCCGGAAATGCCCTCGGTGGCCGCGGCGGCCTTGATGTGGTCAAGCGTCTGTACGCCGCCGGTGATGATTACGTCGCCGCCGACCTGCGCCGCTTCCGCCACGCTGGGGCCGCTGCCGCGCGCGTCGGCCGATACGTCCTGGAAGATGAAATGCTTCACGCCCGCCTCGCGCACCCTGGCTGCCACCTGCGCCGGAGTGGCCTTGGGGTCCTTGATCCAGTCCTGGGCGACCATGCGGCCGTTCTTGACGTCGATGAACACCACCACGGCGTCGGCCGCGTGCTTGACGGCGGCCTGCACCAGCGCCGGGTTCTGCATGGCGGCGCTGCCGATGGCCGCGCGCTTGATGCCGAGCGAGGTGACCATCTGGAAACTTTCCAGGTCACGCACGCCGCCGCTGACCTGGATGGTGATGTCGAAGCTCTTGGCCAGCTCGCCCATCACGGACAGGTTGCGCTCGGCGCCGGCCAGCACGCTGCCGGAATGCTCGGCCTGGCTGACGATGAAGGGGCCGTCCAGGTTGTACAGGTGGATCATGCGCGCGCCGGCTTCGACAAACTTGCGCACGAAGCCGATGGGCTCAACCCGGTTGGCGCGGGTGCCCATGCCCACGGATTCATAGCGCAGGGCCATGCCGCCGCGCAGCTCGATTGCCGGGATCACCTGGAAGTCGCTCATGATCACTGTCCTTTCGCGGCCTGCAGTGCCTGTCTTACCGTAAATCGCCCTTCATACAACGCCTTGCCGATGATCAGGCCGTCAACCCCGCCGCCGGCGGTTGCGGCCGCGGTCACATGCTCGAGGTTGCCTACACCGCCGGAGGCTATCACCGCGGCCCCCGTTTGCGCCAGTTTGCAGGCGCCCTGCAGGTCAGGGCCGACCAGCATGCCGTCGCGGGCGATGTCGGTGTAGATGAAGCGGGAGACGCCGGCCTGCACCATGCGCTCGGCCAGCTCTTCGGCCGAGACCTCGCTGGTTTCCACCCAGCCCTCCACGGCCACCATGCCCTCGCGGGCGTCGATGCCTACGGCCACTTGCTGCCCGAACTCGGTCGCGAGTTCGCGTACCAACTCAGGTTGTCGCAGGGCCACGGTGCCGAGGATAACGCGCTTTACTCCGCGCTTGAGGGCCTGCTCGACATCGTCTCGGCTGCGCAGGCCGCCGCCGAACTCGACGGGGATTTCCACGCTGTTGCAGATCGCGCGCAGCACGGCCAGGTTCTCGCCCGCTTCGCCGAAGGCGCCGTCCAGGTTCACCACGTGCAGCCAGCGCGCACCCTGGGTCGCGAAGTCGCGGGCGACTTCCGTGGCGTCCTCGGCGTAGGTGGTCTCGGCGTCGGCGCGGCCTTGCTGCAGGCGCACCACGCGCCCCCGGCGCAGGTCGATGGCGGGATAGATCGTGAAGTCGCTCATAGCTTCAGGAAGTTCTCCAGCAGCGTGGCGCCGCAGCGCTGGCTTTTTTCCGGGTGGGCCTGGATGCCGCGCACGTTGCCGCGCCGCACCACGCTGCAGAAGGTCTCGCCATATTCGGTTTCACCCAGCACCTCCGCGCGTTCCGCAGGCTCGCACACGAAGCTGTGCACGAAGTAGAAGAAGGCTTCCGCGGGCAACTCCGCCAGCAGCGGGTCGGCTTTGCGCGGCACAATGCGGTTCCAGCCCATGTGCGGCACCGGGTTGGCGCCGGCCTTGATTTCGCGCACGCGGCCGGAAATCAGCCCCAGGCCCCGGGTTTCCTCGAACTCCTCACCGGTTTCGAACAGCAGCTGCATGCCCAGGCAGATGCCCAGCAGGGGCCTGCCGGCTGCGGCGAACTCGCGGATTGCGGCCGTGAACCCGCGCTCGTTCAGGGCTTTCATGCCGGCCGGGAAGCTGCCCACACCGGGCAGCAGCAGGCGCTCGGCGTTTGCGACGGCGGCGGCTTCAGTGGCGACCTGCACAGTTGCGCCCGCGCGTTCCAGTGCGCGCGAGATGCTGCCCAGGTTGCAGATGCCGGAGTCAATAATGGTGACGTTCATGGCAGCTTTGGGGACTGTCTCCGTCCTCGAAACTCGGCCCGATCTCCACAACGGCCTAAAGCACTCCCTTGGTGCTGGGCACGCCCTTGCGCCGGGCGTCGTGATCCAGCGCGACCCGCAGCGCGCGCGTGACGGCCTTGAACACACCCTCGATAATGTGGTGCGTGTCGTCGCCGCGCAGCACGTCGATGTGCAGGTTCATGGGGAAGTGCGTGCTGAAGCTGCGCCAGAAGTGCTCGACCATTTCCGTTGGCAGGCCCCCCACCTCTTCGCGCTTGAGCTGCCCCATTTCGCACACCAGGAACGGGCGGCCGCTGAGGTCAAGCGCGCAGCGGACCAGCGCCTCGTCCATGGGGATCAGGCTGCTGCCGTAGCGGTTGATGCCGGCCTTGTCGCCGGCCGCCTGCTTGAAGGCCTCGCCGATCGCGATGGCGATGTCTTCCACGCTGTGGTGGGCGTCCACGTGCAGGTCGCCGGTGCAGTTGACGCTCAGGTCGAACAGGCCGTGCTTGCTGAACAGCTCCAGCATGTGGTTCAGGAAGCCGATGCCGGTCTGGATGGCATACTTGCCCTCACCATCGAGGTTGACCTCGACGGCGATCTGCGTCTCGGAAGTCTTGCGGCTGTAGCTGGCTGTTCGCATCGGCCGGTCCCGGAAACGTTACCCCACCACTGTCATCGCATACTCGAGCGCCTTCAGGAAGGCGTCGTTTTCTTCGGGCCGGCCGATGCTCACGCGCAGGGCCTTGCCCAGGCGCGGGTAGCCGCTGACGTCGCGGATCAGCACGCCGCGGCTGACCATGGCCTTCCATATGTCGCGCGGCGCGCGCTCGGTCTCGAACAACAGAAAGTTGGCGCGGCTGGGGTACACCTTCACGCCCTTGTACTCGCGCAGCTTGCGGGCCACGCGCTCGCGCTCGCGCTTGGTTTCTTCCACGCGGGCCTTGAGGGTCACGGCGTTCTCAATCGCCGTCTCGACGGCGGCCATGGTGAAGATGTTGAGGTTATAGGGCAGCTTGGCTGCGGAGAAAATCGGACGTGCTTCCGGGTGGCAGACCATGCAGCCGAAGCGCAGGCCGGCCGTGGCCAGCGCCTTGCTGAAGGTGCGCAGCACCACCAGGTTGCGGCAGTTGCGCGTGAGATCCAGCGCCGTCTCGCCGTGGAACTCGAAGTAGGCTTCGTCCACCACCCACAGCGCGGCGCTGGTGTTGACCAGGTGCTCGAGGTCGGTCGGGTCGATCACGCTGCCGGTCGGGTTGTTGGGCGTGGCCAGCACTACCACCGAGGCGTCCGCGGCGGCCTGTTCCAGCGCCGCGGCGTCGTACTGCAACTCGTCGTTCAGGCCGGCGGTGACAACCTCGGCGCCCAGCAGGTCCGCCAGCAGCTTGTAGACCGTGAAGGTCGGCTGCGGGATCACCACCTTACGCCCGCGCTCGAGGGTGCTGACGAACACGGCATACAACAGCTCGTTGCTGCCGTTGCCCGCCAGCACCTGCTCAGCGTCCGCACCGATGTGCGCCGCCACCTTGGCCAGAAACGCGTCGGGCACAAATGGCGGGTAGCGGTTCCAGGGCAGGTCGCGCACGCGCTCGAACACTTCCTGCTTCAGCGCGGCCGGCCAGTCCCAGGCGTTTTCGTTCTGGTTCAGCTTGACCGGGCAGTCCGGCACATCAAGCGTGTAGCCGCCGGCCAGGCCGGGCAGCTGCGTCTTGAAGTACTTGAGCGTGGTGTTGTCCATGCAATTTACAGCCGCTTCTCGATGCTGCGGGCGTGGGCTTCCAGCTGCTCGGCCCGCGCCAGCTTGATGGCCGCATCCTTGTTGGCCGCCAGCAGCTCCTTGCTGCCGCGGATGATGCTGACGTGGCGCACGAAGTCGTCTACGCCGAGAGCACTGGCCCAGCGCGCGCTGCCGGCCGTGGGCAGAACGTGGTTGGGGCCGGCGTTGTAGTCGCCGAAGGCCTCGGGCGCCCAGGGGCCGATGAACACCGCGCCGGCGTTGCGGATCTGCTTGGCGTCGTTCTCGGCGTCTTCGGTCAGCACTTCGCAGTGCTCCGGCGCGATCGAATCCGCCAGCCGGATCGCGAAGCCCTTGCTCGGCACGGTGATGATGCCGCCGTAGGACGCGAACGAGCTTTCGATGATGCTCTTGCGCGGCAGGTCGGCCAGCTGCTTCGCGACTTCCGCCTTCACCTTCTCGGCGGCTTCGGTGCTGTCGGTGATCGCGACCGCCGAGGCGTGCTCGTCGTGTTCGGCCTGTGCCAGCAGGTCCGCCGCCACCATGGCAGGGTCGGCTGAGGCGTCGAAAATGATCACGATTTCGGAGGGCCCGGCAAAGCTGTCGATGCCCACGCGGCCGCTGAGCATCTGCTTGGCGATCGCCACGAAGATGTTGCCGGGGCCGACGATCTTGTCCACCTTGGCGATCTTCTCGGTGCCGATGGCGGCCGCGGCGATGGCCTGGGCGCCGCCCACGCGGTAGACCTCGGTGATGCCGAGCTCGGTGATCAGCGCGCAGAGCTCGGGCGACTTTTCCAGCGTCTCGGGCGGCGTGAAGACTGCAATCTCCTGCACGCCCGCCACCTGGGCGGGAATCGCGGTCATCATCAGGGTGCTGGGGTAGCTGGCGGTGCCGCCCGGGATGTACAGGCCCACGCGGCGCAGCGGCTGCACGCGGATGCCCACCGAGCCACCGTTATCGTCGATCTGCCAGGACTCGGTTTTCTGCTTCTCGTGGAACTTGCGCAGGCGCGGGATGATCTGCTCGGTGCACAGCTTGATCAGCTCTTCGTTCGCGCCGTCGGCCCCCTTCATCAGGTCGAGCTTGTTGACCTGGATGCGGTTGGTCGGCAGTTCCTGGCCGTCGAACAGGCGCGCGCAGTGGCGCACGCCGTCGTCGCGAAGCTCGATCACCTTGTCGATCACGCGCTCAACCGTGGCCGAGGCCGTGTGGGGCAGGCCTTCATAGAAACTGTCCGCGAAGGCGGCGAATTCGCTGTCGCCGCTGTCCTTCGCGCGCTGCAGCAGCTCGCCGGGCTTGCCGCCCAGCGACACGTCGCCGGTTTCCGCCCGCGCGGTCAGCCGCTTCTGCAGGGCGGTGAACTCTTCGGTGCCGATTTCATAGATCTTCAGCGAGTCAGTCATTTCAGCCCCCTTCGACGGCCTGTTTCAGGTTTTCCAGCAATTCGCGCAGCTCAGACAGCCTGGCGTACCACGCCGCGCGGTTCACGGCCAGGCGCGCGCTGCACTCCGCGATTTCCTCGTGCACGACCAGCCCGTTTTCCTTCAGCGTCGTGCCCGTTTCCACGATGTCCACAATGTAATGAGAAAGCCCCAGCACCGCACCGATTTCCACGCTGCCCGAAAGTTTGAACACCGTGCAGGGCGTGCCCTTCTTGCGGAAGTGGTTCTGCGCCACGCGCGGGAACTTGCTGGCCACGCGCACCGGCGACAGCAGGTTGTCCAGGCGCCGCTCGATCTCCGGGCGGCCGGCGACCACCATGCGGCAGCGGCTGATGCCGAGGTCCAGCGGCTCCAGCAGGTCGGCCCCCACCTCCATCAGCACGTCCTTGCCGCAGATGCCGACCTCGGCCACGCCCTGTTCAATGTAAAGCGGCGCGTCCACCGGCTTCACCAGCAGGTACTCGAGGCGGCCGCATTTGCTGGGTACCAGCAGCTTGCGCGTCTCGGACAGCGACTCGACGGGCGCGTAGCCCGCCTTCGCCAGCAGCGGCGCGGCCTGCTTCAATGTACGTCCGGTTGGCAGGGCCATGCGCAGCATCAGGCGCCCCCTTCCAGCTGCACCGGCTTGCCCGATGCTCGCAGGTCGTGGATGCGCTTGAGCGCGGCCGAGCCTTCCTTGTCATTCACCCGCTCCGGCCTTGCCGGCGCGAAGCCACCCTGTGACGCCGCCTCGGCCAAGCGCGCCAGGTTGAAGCCGAAGCCGACGGCCGGCACGTCCATGTTGAAGCGGTCGAACAGGCGGTCGTAACGGCCGCCGCCGCCAAGCTCTTCGCCGACGGACTCGTGGTAGATCTGGAACATGAAGCCGCTGTAGTAATCCGAGCGGCGCACTTCGCCCAGGTCGATCAGCACACGGTCCGATGCCCCGGCGTCGCGCAGCAGCGCGTACAGGCCTTCCAGCTCAGCCAGCGCGGCGTCCGCCTGCGGCGACAGCGTGAAGGCGCGCGCGGCGGCGAACACTTCCGGGCCGCCGGTCAGCAGCGGCAGGGCCTCCAGCAATGCGGCCGTGCCGGCATCGAGGCCGACGCGCTGGCAGAGCTGCTGGATGCGACTGGGGTTCTTGTGGTCAAGCGCCTCGTACAGGCGGCGCTCGCGGCGCCCGGCTTCGCCCAGCACCGCGTGGATGAAACCGGCGTGGCCCACCACGGTGATGGCGTCGCCGGCGCCCACGGCCTCGAGGCTCTCGCGCACCATCATCAGCGCGGCGGCATCGTAGACGGCGCCGCGCGCGTTGAGCCATTCCAGGCCGCGCTGGCTTTGCTCGACGCGGTGGCCGTGGCCGCTGGGGGCGAAGCGATACACGCGCCCCTCGTAGCTGGCGCGGATCTGGCGGGGCTCGCGGCGCAGCTCGAGCGCCAGGGCCTTGGCGGCGATCAGCGTGAAGTCGGCGCGCAGGGTCAGGCGGCGCCCTTCACGGTCCACCAGGTGGTAGAGTTCCGTTTCCTCACCGGCCTCGGCGAAAGTCTCCGCGCTGTCGAAGGCGGGCAGGATGATCTCGGTGAAGCCCCAGCCGCGGAACACGGCTGCTATGCGCTCGCTGATGAACTGGCGGCGCGCGGCCTGGGGGCCGAACACGAGTTCGGTCCCTGGCGGGAACGATAGCTGCCTGGCATCACCGGGCATGGCGATTTCCGAAATGCGCTTGGGAAGCGGGTTTATCGCAGGGTCCAGAGAAACTCAACCAGTGCGCGCAGGTCTTCGTCCGTTACGCGCGGGTTGGGCGGCATATGGGTACCGCGGTAGGCGTCGTCGCCGACGTGGGCGCCGGGATACTTGGCCGGGTCCTTGATGTGCATCACCAGCCAGCGCCGCGCTTTCAAGGGGTCGTTGTCCTGGCGCGCCAGCACGCTGTCGGAAATGCCGCCCAGGGGCGGGCCCATCAGCCCGCTGCGGTCTGCGGTGATGGAGTGGCAGCTCTCGCAGCCCAGGCCGCGGAAGGCCTTGCGCCCGGTTTCGGCCAGCTGCATGGCCTCTGTAGAGGAAGGAATGTCCGGAAAGGCATTGGCGGCCGACTGCTCGGGGTCGGCGGTCACGCCCGGCACATTGGCCGAATCCATGCAGCCCGCACAGAGCAGGGCGAGTGCAAGTATTGCCGCGCGTGCCATCAGGCTGCTTCCTTCACTTCGATGTTTTCGATCTGGCCGTCGCGGTAGTGCACGATGCGGTCGGCGCGCTCGGCCACTCCGCGCTCGTGGGTCACGACGACCAGCGTCATGCCAAGTTCTCGCCGCAGGCTTTCGAACAGGTCAAGCAGGGCCGCTTCGCTTTCGCTGTCCACGTTGCCCGTGGGCTCGTCCGCCAGCAGAACGCGCGGGCGATTCACGATGGCGCGGGCGATGGCCGCGCGCTGGCGTTCGCCGCCGCTGACTTTGGCGGGCACGTGGTCCAGCCGATGGCCCAGGCCCACCTGCTCAAGAGCCTTGCGGGCCAAGGCCAGGGCGTCGCGTTTGCCCTGCAGGGGCAGCGCCACGTTGTCCAGCAGCGTCAGGTGCGGCAGCAGGTAGTGAAGCTGGAACACGAAGCCGATTTCCTCGCGCCGGAAGCGCGCCAGGTCACGGATCCTGGAGATGTCCTTGCCATGAATCAGGATGCGCCCGGCGTCGGCCTTGTCCAGTGTGCCGATCAGGCTCAGCAGCGTGCTCTTGCCGCTGCCGGACTTGCCCATGATCGCCAGCATTTCGCCGTCTCGCACGGTCAGGTCGATGCCCTTCACGGCCTCGATCCCGCCGGGGTAGGTCTTGTACAGGCCCTCGATCAGCAGGGCGGGAGTGGCGGATGGCGCGGGGGCATTCATGCGGGCGGTATGCAATCACCCCATGCGGCGTTTGGCAACCTGCGGGCGCCGCCCGGTTGTGCCGCGCGCGTAATCTCTCAAGATATAGGCCTGACGCGCCCATGAAGCTAAGATGCGCGTTTACTTTAAGGGCTTGACACAAGTTGCCGACCGCCGCGACAATTCGGCACCCCAGCGGATTGCAGCCGTGTAAGACGGACAACGCCTGAACAGGTGTGAAACGACCTATGGCCACCCAACAAGAAGTAGTGCTGCGCCCCGGCGACTCCATCTCGGTAAGGCTTGAGGTGCCCGGGCAGCCACTGAGGCTCGATCTTAGCCTGACACCTGAGGGCGTGGCGATGTCGCAGCCAATGCCCATGGGCGCCCCCACAATCTTCGGCGGCGTTCGACCACCGGAAGTCGATGAGTTGGAAGATGACTCCGAAGCGCTTGACCTCACCGCGGAGTTTGCGGCCGAGGACTCAGTGACGGAGGAACCACCGCCGGTTCAGCGAGTGGAGAGCCTTGCGGCGGTGGAACCCTTCGGCGACATGCCGCAGGCGGTGGACATCCCGTTCGAGGACGTGGCTGACGACACCAGTGGATATGGTGAACCGGCAACCCAGGAAGTCACGGAGAGCGACGACCTGGATCTCGACCTGAACGATCTCGGTGAAGAAGAAGTTACGGTGGGAGTGGACATTCCGGCCGACGACCCTGGGGTGGACATCCCGACCGACGACGCCGTAGACATCCCCCTTGATGATGAACCTGGCTTCAGCGCGGACGCGCGCACGATGGTTCCGCCGACTCGCCAGGCGCCACAGAACGCCATGTCACTCTCACTGGATGATGACGAGCCTGCGATGGCGCTGGATAACCTTTCCCTTGACTCCGAGAACGAGGAGTATGAGTTGGACGCCGATGGAAACCCCAAGAAGAAGTTCAAGCCCGGGCCGGAAGACACGCTGCCAGTGTGGACCGGCAAAGCCAGCACCTATCGAGACCCTGAGCTTGAGAAGAAGAAAGAGACTTCGAAGCTGAACAAGTCCGGGGCTCCCGCCAAGGGCGCTGCGCCGGCCGCAAAGCCTCTGGCAAAGAAGCCCGTTACCAAGCCGGTCAACAAGCCCATCACCGGCGGCGTCTCGCCGGCCGCCTCCAAGAAAGCCGCGCCCGCAGCTGCGGCAGCAGGCGGGGGCAACTTCACAGTTTTCCTCTCCCCGCCCAAGGGCGCTGAGAAGAAACAGGCCGCGGCGGAAATCATCGCCGACATCCAGGGCATCGACATGAATTCGGCCCTGGCACTGGCGGGGAAGATGATCGTGCCGGTAGTGAAGGGCGTCTCCGAGAATGAGGCCGGAGTGATTCGCGATCGCTTCAAGGACGCGGGGTTGTCGTGCCGCATCACCCAGAAGCGCTGATTTGCACAGGAACCAGGAACTGCAATGAAGATCATCAAGAACGCCGATGGCTCCGCGACCCTGCAATCCGACCACGGCAGCTTCACGTTTTCCGAAGACGAGTTCGACGACCTGGTGCATGCAATCCCCATAAGCACCACACACCTTTATCGCCTGTTGATCGACACGTTGATCAACGGCGATGACCGCAAACAGGAAATGCGCGGCATCATCGAGGCAACGGGCAACGCGGATGCGCAACTCTCCGCTTTACAGGAAGAAGCGTTGAAGCATGTCCCGGGGGACGACGACTAGGCCATGCCTGCAACCCTGCGCTGGAACCGGTTAGTGATTGCAGCCGAGAGTGAAGAAGAATTCATCTCGGCGGTATTCGACTATTTTCCGCAATTGCTCCAGCTTCCCTATGAGCAGGTCGAGATGGACATCACCGGCACCGCGGAGATCTCCGAAGATGCGTTTCGAAGCATCGCAATCAAGTTGATCGGCGGTGAGGCTGAAGAAAAGAAGGTGTTGATCCGCATTCCGCCCTCCGTGGATAGATACTTCCGCCACGCCAACCTGTATCGCATGGTCGAGGTGGACGTGGTCCACCCCGTGCCCGCCAACGGCAAGGCGGACGCCGCAAAAGTCAAGGCTGACATCCTGGCAGGGAAGTACGCCGCCGTGAAAGCACCGGCCAAGGGCAGGACAGGAAAGGCTGCGTCTGAGCTGGCCCCGGAGCCCGCGGCCGTCGAACTCACGCCCGAGCCGGCAAAGGAAAAGCCGCAGCGCGCATCGCGGCCGGTGGACAAGGCGAGCAAGGCCGACGTCGGATTCCTGGTAGATGTGGAGAGCGGTTCGCGGCACGAGATTCGCAACTCGATGATGATCGGGCGTGAACCGCCCTCGGACCTGGTGTTCCAGATCCCTACCATCAGCAAGCGCCACTTCCAGATTCGCAAAGAAGGCGACGCTTTCTTGATCGAGGACATGCGTTCGACCAACGGCACCTACCTGAACGGGCTTCCGGTGCACGAGCCGGTGCCCCTGCGCGACGGCGACGAGGTTGTCGTGGCCATCACGCTAAAGCACCCCAAGGGCGCGCGAATCTTCCAGTTCACAACCAAGCCGGAATAGTCTCCAATAGCTGCGGTTGAACCGGGAACGGACATTCCCGTTCCTAAGGTGAGAGGTGCGCTGTTGGCCAAGATTTCACTGAAAGCTGCGGAACCCGGGCGCAAACTCAGCGGCTCGGCCATGTTCATCCGGCTGATGAGCATGATCGTGATGGCCGCCACCATGGTCGGCGCCGTCTACATGCTGTTGACTTATTCATGGCAGGGTGAGCGCCTCAGCTGGGACTGGGAGCCGGACAAAATCCGCACCAACTTCGAACCGCTGCTCACAACGGAGCAGATCCAGCAGGCGTTCAAGAAGAAGCGCGAAGAATGGTTCACCAAGCACAAGATCAACGAAATCCCCATCGAGACCGGTGAACAGCAGGACCCGCGCAAGGCCAACCAGCCCGCCGCCAATCGCGTCGAGGTGCCCTTCGGCAACGACGGCGGCAGCGAACCACCCCCGCCGGATCCCTATGCCTCGGGCGTGGACCAGCGTGACGAGGTCAAGCGCGACGCGGCGCACGAAATGAAGCTCGCGGAGAAGCTGACGCTGCAGCCCGTGTTCAAGCTGCTGGATGAAACCCAGAACCTGCTGGATTTCGTGCCCTTCGAGGACGGCTCGCGCGAAAAATCGATGAACGAGTTCGCCGCTTATCGCGGACGCCAGGCCCCCACCAATGAGCTGCTGGCACTTCAGATCCTGCGCAAGCTGCCGGCGCCCGGCAGTACGGACTATGCGGCCTTCGAGCAACAGGTCGATCGGGAAGGCTGGTACTTCGGCAAGTCACAACAGGCGTTGGAGGTCTATCGCGGGCGCGGATTCGCGGCCGAAGGCAGGCTGTTCGACCTGTACGAGATCAAGCCCGAGCAGCCAGTCGTGTTGCAGGACGGAACGAAGGTGGAGAGTTACTTCGAGGGCGTGGTCGCCCTGCTGGGTCCGGGCCTGGGACGCAACGAGCACAAAATCGAGCAGCGCACCGTGCTGTTCCATTCACTCAACCTGCCGGAGTCACTCAAGCCCTACCTGAACACGGCGGGTCATGTCTCCCATGAGGACAAACTGGTCAGCGAGCACGTGATGGTGAAACTGAGCGGTGCGTTCATGCGCCGCTGGGTGTACAGCCGAGAAGTCAAACCCTACAGCACCAAAGCCAGGCAGGTACTGACCCAGGACCACCTGCCCCTGCTGCTGACCGCCGATCTGGCCGCCAGCGACATGTCGAAGTACGAGCTGACCGACGAGCTGCTGCAACAGGTACGCGACGCCATGCGCGAAGACCCGGTGTTCCTCGAGGCTGAAGCCGCATACTACGCCATGCTCGCCAAGGCCAACGCGCCCGACGACCAGGTGGAGGTAGTTCCCGAGATCGGCTACTTCGACCTCGCGGGCCAGGAAACCGGGCCTCGCTACCGCGGCCAGGGCATCCACGTTGACGGCATGATCGGCGACGACTACGCGCCGGTGATCCTGCCGCCCAACATCAGCGGCCTGCGACGCATCTTCCGCGCGCTGGTGTTGCACGACACCGCCAACCTGGAATCGCCCAAGCGCTATCTGGTGGACATGATAGAGCCCCCCACCGGGCTTGAGCCACGGGCGCTGATACGCATGGACGCGCGCTACTACCGCAATGTCTTCGAGACGACCAGCACCAGTTCGACCATCCGGCCGTTGCTGATCGTGAGGCGCGTCAAAGGCCTGGCTGAAGAGCAGGGTAGCGGTGACTGGATCTACGCCCTTTTAGGAGTCGTCGGCATCCTGGTGCTGATGCTGGTACTGACCTGGTTCATCGTCAGCGAGCGCCGTGAACGCGCGCGCTTTGAGGCGAGCACACTTGAGCTTTCCCGCAATCGCATCAAAAAGCAGGGCGGCCTGAAGCTCAAGCCTCTGCCCGGCGCCAAGGGCGGCGAGCCTGAGGCCAAACCGGAAACGGTCCCAGAGCCGCCCGCGGGCGATGCCCCTGCCGAAGAGAAGCAATAGTCGTTTTCTTTCGGCGTGCTAGTCTCACGCCATGGAAGTGACCCGCGTACCGGTAAGCCTGGGTGAGCGCAGCTACGACGTCGTGATCGGCGAAAGGCTGCTCGGGGAAATGCGCGCCTTCGCCGAGGCCGCCAAGCCCACTTCGATCTTCCTGGTCACCGACAGCAACGTCGGCCCCCACCACGCCGAGGCCGTGCAGAACGCGGTGGTAGCCAACCACGTGCTGACCGTGCCGGCCGGCGAAAACAGCAAGAGCCTCGCGCAGCTTGAGGCGCTCTACGACCAGGTGTTCGCCACACGCCAACTTGATCGCCATTCGCTGGTGATCGCCCTGGGCGGCGGCATGGTCGGCGACCTGGCAGGCTACCTGGCCGCCACCCTGCTGCGCGGCTTGCGCTACGTGCAGGTCCCCACCAGCCTGCTGGCCATGGTGGATTCCAGCGTCGGCGGCAAAACCGCCATCAACCACGCCAGCGGAAAAAATCTGATAGGCGCTTTCCATCAGCCTGCGGCCGTGTTTTGCGACCTGCACTTCCTGAACACGCTGCCGAAGCGCGAGTACGTGAGTGCCCTGGCCGAGGTAGTGAAGACTGCAGCCCTGAGCGGCGATGTGCTGCTGGCCATGCTCGAGAAATGCATCGATGGGCTGCTCGCGCGCGAACTGGAGACGTTGCACCGAGTGGTGGAATTCTGCATCCGTTTCAAGGCCGATGTCGTGATGGACGACGAGCGCGAGACCAGCGGCCGCCGCGCTACCCTGAACTTGGGCCACACACTGGCCCATGTGCTGGAGACACTGTTTCCCAACCGCTACCTGCACGGCGAGGCCGTGGCCATCGGCTTGCATGCGGCGCTGCGCCTGTCGGTTGAGCGCGCCAAGCTGAAGCCGGCTTTGGCTGAACGTGTCGCCGCGCTGCTGAACGCACTCGGCCTGCCGGCCGATCCGCCGGCTGACTTTTCGCCCGAGGCAATGCTGCAGGTGATGCAGGGCGACAAGAAGCGCGAGGGCCATGCCGTGCACTTCGTGGTGATCTCGGAAATCGGCGAGGCCGGCACCCTGCCCTGCAGACTTGACGAAGCGCTGGCCGCCACGCTGCTGGGGCGCGGCCATGCATGAGCTTGAGGCCAAGGTCGCGCTCGCGCTGACCCAGAAGTTCACGCCGCTCGGCATGAGCAACCTGCTGAAACGCTTCGGCAGCGCCAGCGCCGTGGTGGCGGCACCCAAGGCCGAGATCAGCAAAGTGCCCAAGGCCAACAAACAGGGCGCCGACGCCTTGGCCGACGTGGTCCGCACAGGCGAGCACCTGCGCGAACTTGACGAGTGCGAGAAACACGGCATCCGGCTGCTGCAGCTCGAGGATCCAGGCTACCCGCAGCTCCTGAAGCGCATCGACGACCCGCCGCCGCTGCTGTATGTGCGCGGCGAAATCACCGAACAGGACGACCTTTCGCTTGCCGTCGTCGGCGGCCGCAGCGCCAGCTACTACGGCACCGCCCAGGCGGCGCGCTTCGCCCGCGACTTTGCGATCCGCCGCGTCACCGTGGTCAGCGGCCTGGCTCGCGGCATCGACACGGCCGCGCACCGCGCCGCCATCGAGGGCGGCGGACGCACCATCGCCGTGGTGGGCAGCGGGCTGCTGGATGTGTACCCGCCCGAGAACCAGCAATTCGCGCTGGAGCTGGCCGAACACGGCGCGGTGATCAGCGAGTTTCCGCTGCACACTCCCGGGCGCGCGCGCAATTTCCCGCAGCGCAACCGCATCATCTCCGGGCTGAGCCTGGGCGTTCTGGTGGTTGAGGCCACCCGGCGTTCGGGCTCACTGATCACGGCGCGGCTGGCGGTTGAGCAAGGCCGCGAGGTTTTCGCGTTGCCCGGCAAAGTGGACAGCGACCTGAGCCAGGGCCCCCACGACCTGATCCGCGAGGGCGCGCACCTGGTGGCCGAGCCTGCGCACGTGTACGAAGGTCTCGAGATGCTCAAGCTGCTGCCCGAGGAGAAGGCGCCTGAGAAACGCGGGGACAGCACGCCCCAGGGCATGTCCCCCACCGAGTCCGCCCTGTGGAAGGTGCTGCAGCCCAGCGACGGCCTGACAGTCGATGATCTGATGGGCAAGACCGGCATGGCCGCGGCCCAGGTCACCAGCGGGCTGCTGACCCTCGAGATGAAGCGGCTGGCCAAAGCCCTGCCCGGCAAGCGTTACGTGCGCTTGGAAGCCTGACGCACAGACCTATACTCGCGCCACGCCTGCCGGAGTCTGCATGGAGCCGTTCCTCGAAGCATTGAAGAAGAAGGTCCTCGTCGGTGACGGGGCCTACGGCACCCTGCTGGCCAGCCGCGGCCTGGTGGCAGGCGGCGGCGTGGGCCCGGTGCTGAACCTGGCAAAGCCGAACTTCGTGCTGGCCGCGCACCAGGAGTACCTCGATGCCGGCGCCGATGTGATCGAGACCAACACCTTCGGCGCCGACCCCATGGCGCTGGCCTCCGCCGAGGCCAACGCCGGCAGCTACGAGGTCTGCAAGGCCGGCGCGCAGCTCGCCCGCCAGGCCGCCGGTGGTCGCGCCTACGTGTTGGGCGCCATGGGCCCGCTGTTCCGCACCAGCGCCAAGCTGAGCGACGACGAACGCCGTAGCGCGTTTGCCGAGCAGGCCCGCGGCCTGGTAGACGGCGGCGTGGACGCCCTGCTGCTGGAGACCTTTCCCGACCTGCCGGAGCTGCTGTTCGCCATCGCGGCCGTGCGCAGCGTTGCGCCCAAGACCCCGTTGGTTGCGCAGATGGCCTTCAGCCTGGCGGGCACTACCACCACCGGCATCTCACCCGAGCGCATGGTGCGCGAGCTTGAGAAGCAGCCCGTGGACGTGATCGGCGCCAACTGCGGCGGCGGCGAGAGCGCGGCGATTGAAGTCTGCCGCCGGCTGGTCGAGCTGACGCAGAAGCCGATCAGCATCTTCCCCAACCGCGGCCTGGCCGACTTCGACGACCACGGCCGCCCCATCTACATCGAGAGCAGCGATTACTTCGCCCGCAGCGCGCGGCGCCTGGCCGACCTTGGCGCCAACCTGATCGGCGGTTGCTGCGGCACCACGCCTGAGGACATCCGCAAACTGAAGGCGCAGCTGGTCGCGCGCAAGCCCAGCATGCGGCAGCTGCGCGTACCCGCCGAGCCCGCGCCCAAGGCCAAGGCGCGCGAGCCCATCAAGGTGCAGCCCACGCTGGAAAGCGACCTCGTGTCGCGCCGCGTGGTGGTGGCCGAGGTGGACCCGCCTCGTGGCATTGACGCGTCAAGTGAGCTGGATGGCGCGAAGCAGATCGTGGAAGCCGGCGCCGACGCCCTGACCATCGCGGACAACCCGCTATCCATCATGCGCATGAGCAACCTGGCCTTTGCCAGCCTGCTGATGCAGCGCATGGACGCGCGCATCGTGCTGCACGTGGCCTGCCGCGACCGCAGCCTGATCGGCACCCAGTCGCACCTGCTGGGCGCCTACGCCATGGGCATCAGCAACATCCTGGCCGTCACCGGCGACCCGGTGGCGACACAGGCCTACAAAGGCAGCAGCGGCGTGTTCGACATGGCCAGCCACAAGCTGATCGAGATGATCTCGCGCTTCAACCAGGGCGAGTTCGCCACCGGCAAAGACGGCGACGCGCGCACCAACTTCTTCGTGGGCGGCGCTTTCAACTGCGCCTCGCGCAAGCTGGAAAACGAAGTCAAGCGCTTCCAGCGCAAGGTGCAGGCCGGCGCGCGCTACATCATGACCCAGCCGGTGTTCGACATCGCCAAGGCCCGCGAAGTTACCGCGGCCGTGCGCCCCCTGGGCGTGCCGCTGATCCTGGGCGTCATGCCCCTGGTCAGCGAGCGCAACGCCGAGTTTTTGCATCACGAGGTGCCGGGCATCGACGTGCCGGAGAACGTTCGCGAGCGCATGAAGGGCAAGCGCGGCGAAGCCGGCCGCGCGGAAGGCGTGGCGATCAGCAAAGAATTGATGGAACAGATCGCGCCCGAAGTGCATGGCTATTACTTGATCACGCCCATGAGCCGCTACGACATGATCGCCGAGCTGACCCGATTTGCACGCTCACTGCAGGGACCAGAGGCTAGAGGCCAGAGATCAGGGAACCGCCCTGACCTCTAACCTCTGATCTCTAACCTCTGAACATGATCTACGTCTGGATTGTCGGCACGCTGCTTGTCTCCTACCTGGTGGGCGGCGTTCCGTTCGGCCTGCTGGCAGGCAAGCTGATCAAGGGTGTGGACATCCGCCAGCACGGCAGCCGTAACATCGGCGCAACCAACGCCGCGCGGGTGATCGGCTGGAAGTGGTTTCCGGTGGTGCTGCTGCTGGATGCGCTCAAGGGCGCCGGCCCCTGCCTGGCCGGCCTGTGGCTCTCCGGGCGCGCCGGCACGGACCTCGCCTTGTTTGCCGCCATCGGCGCGTTGGCCGGGCACCTGTACTCGGTCTACCTGAAGTTCAAGGGCGGCAAGGGTGTCGCCACGGGCCTGGGCGTGGTGCTGGTGTTGACCGTGGTGCCGGACATCCATGCGCCCCTGCCCGCCTTGTGCGCGCTGGGTGTGTTTGGCCTGGTGCTGCTGGCGACGCGCATGGTCAGCGTTTCCAGCATAGTGGCGGCCTTGAGCGTTCCGGTCTTCTACTATGCCTGGCTGGGCGGTACGACCTTCACCGACCCCTACAACAACCGCTTCATTTTCCTGGTGCTGGTCAGCCTGTTCGTGGTGGTCAAACATCGCGCGAATATCCGTAGAATCATGAGCGGCACTGAGCCGCGTATCGGCCGCAAGAAGCCCGAGGTGACGAATGGCTGAAGTCCTGATTGTGGGCGCGGGCAGCTGGGGCACCGCCTTCGGCATGCTGCTGGCAGGCGCGGGCCACCGCGTCACGCTGTACGAGCGCCTGGCGGATTACGCGCGCGAAATGGCCGAAACCCGCGTCAACCGCATCTTTCTGCCGGGCATGCCGTTCCCGGCCGGGCTGGAAGCCAGCAACGACTTCGACGGCCTGGAGCGCTTCGACTGGTGCGTGTGCGCCGTGCCCACGCGCTTCATCCGCTCCGAGTTCATGAGCCTGGGCGCGAACTACCCGGCTGAGTTGCCGCTGGTAAGCCTCAGCAAGGGCATCGAGCAGGAGACTGTTAAATTCCCCACCCAGATCCTGGCCGAGACCACGGGTGCCAGGCACCTGCTGTGCCTGTCCGGTCCCAGTCACGCCGAGGAAGTAGCCCGCGGCCTGCCCACCGTGGTGGTCAGCGCCGGCGACGAAAGCCGCGCCCAGGCGCTGGCCGAGCTGGTCAGCACGCCGACTTTCCGCGTCTACTACAGCACCGACCTCAAGGGCGTGGAACTTTCTGGCGCCGCCAAGAACGTTGTGGCAATCGCGGCCGGCATCCTGGATGGGCTGAAGCTCGGCGACAACGCCAAGGCGGCCCTGCTGGCGCGCGGCCTGGCGGAGATTGCCAGGCTCGGCCACGCGATCGGCGCCGAGGAGCGTACCTTCAGCGGCCTGAGCGGCATCGGTGATTTGATCACCACCTGCACCTCGCCCCACGGGCGCAATCTTCGCTTCGGCCGCCGCATCGGCGAAGGCGAAAAGCCCGAGGCGATCTTGGCCTCCATGCAGATGGTGGTGGAGGGCTACAACACGGCGAGGGCCCTGCGCGAGCTCGCCCAGCAGCACGGCGTGGAAATGCCCATCTGCGAAGAAGTCTGCAACGTGATCTACGACGGCGCGGACCCCAGAGAGGCCGTAACCCGCCTGATGACGCGGGCGTTGAAGGCCGAGTGATGGCACACAATCGTCGCGGCGCAGGCGCCGCGACCGCGGACAGGAATGTCCGCGCCACCCAGGACCGCAAACAAGATTGCTACTGCTTGGCCGTGATGGCTTGCTTGGCGGCTTCGGCAATTGCTGGGGCGTCCATCTTGTACTTGCGCCATAGGCTGTCGGGGTCGCCTGACTCGCCGAACGTATCCTGGGCGCCTACGAAACGCACCGGTGTGGGGCGAGTGCGGGCGAGCGCCTCGGCCACCGCGCCGCCGAGGCCGCCGAGCACATTGTGGTCCTCGGCCGTGACGATCGCGCCGCAGCTTTCCGCCAGCCTGGTCAGCATTGACACGTCAAGGGGCTTGATGGTGTGGAAGTCGGCCACGGCCGCGTGGATGCCCTGATTGGCCAGCTCGTCGGCGGCCTCCAGCGCGAAGCCCACCTGCGGGCCGCAGGCGATGATGGCGACGTCTTTGCCCTCGCGCAGCAGCTTGGCCTTGCCGATCTCGAACTTCTCGCCGTCCTGGTACACGTCGCGCACCTTGGGGCGCCCCAGGCGCAGGTACACCGGGCCTTTGTGCGCGGCTACCAGCTTGGTCAGCCCGTAGGCTGAGGCGTAGTCGGCCGCGACGCAGACGGTGAGGTTGGGGATCACGCGCATCAGCGCGATGTCCTCCAGCGACTGGTGGCTGGCGCCGTCTTCTCCCACGCCCATGCCGCTGTGGGTGCAGGCGATCTTCACGTTCAGCGCTGGGTAGCCGATGGTGTTGCGCACGCTTTCCCAGGCGCGGCCGGTGCCGAAGATGGCGAAGGTGGTGGCGAAGGGGATCTTGCCGGCGGTGCTCATGCCCGCGGCGACGTCCACCATGTTGGCCTCGGCCACACCCATCTGGAAGAAGCGGTCGGGGAACTCCTTGGCGAACGCGCCGGTTTTGACCGAGCCGCCGAGGTCGGCCGTCAGGGCCACTACGTTGGGGTTCTCACGGCCGAGCTCGAGCAGGGCGTTACCGAAGGCATCACGTGTCGCGCGCATGGAAATCTCCTGTGAAGCGCGCAGTGTAGGCGCACAAGCGCCGGCCGCAACCTGTCAGCAAATCGTTGGGAAGTGTCTCAGGCGCGTTTTTTGCGCGAGGTGGACTTCAGCATGCCCGCCAAGGCGCGCAAGGCGTCGTTGATGGACTCCGCACTGCCGAAGAACTCAACAAGTTCCGGCTCGATGGGTACGTAATGCACCCCTTCGCGGAACTTTTCTGCATACTTGTTGGGGACAGCTTGCGAGAAGTCGTATTCGGGACGGATGTCGTCATTCGTCCGCTTGGCCGGTTTCCTGGATTGCTTCTTGGTAGGCATTCGTTTCGCGCCTTGTCGCGCGCCTTGCTGAAATCAACCTGATTGTATCGTCCAGTTCTTGAAACACCACGGTAAGCAGGCGGTCGCGATTGGAACTTCCCACGATGATCCAGCGGTCTTCGTGATCGGGATCGGGTCGTAAACGGCCGAAACGATCACGGAACACTTCCGACGCTTCCAGGAAACTCACTCGATGCTTGCGCAGGTTGGACTGTGCCTTGCGTGGGTCCCATATGAATCCTGGAGGCCACTTCTTCATGCCGTTGTGTCCGGGTTCTTAGGTTTCTTCACCAGGGCCAGGAACAGGATGCCCAGCAGCAGCGGGATGGCTTGTGCGCCGATGGCTATGCGCCAGCCTGTCAGCTCGCTGCCTGTCTGCCTGGTGATCGAGTCCTTCAACACGCCTACCACCGCGCTGCCGATCACGCTCAGCTTGGTGGTGATGCCGTACAGGCCGAAGTACTCCCCCACCTTCTCGCGCGGGCTCAGCTCGATCAGCAGTTTACGGCCGGCGGTCCAGATGCCGCTCAGGCCCAGGCCGCCGAAGCCGCAGATGCCGATCAGATAGCCCAGCACGGTCTGCCCGGCCGCCAGCGCGGCACCCACCAGGCCGATCACCAGGCAGATCGCGCTGAAACGCAGCATGCGCAATGAGCCCAGCTTGTCGGTCAGGAAGCCCAGCGTGATGCCGAAAATCAGCGCCAGGCCGTTGAGCGTCATGCCTGAGATCATCAGCAACTGCAGGCCGGACTCGATGCGCAGGCCGAAGATGGTTGCCTCGCCGGCGGCGATGGAATCACGGAAGGTAGTCTCCGTCATGTCGCCGAAGAACAGGATGGCGGTGTTCAGCACGTCCACGCAGAAGAAGTTGCCGAGCAGGAACCACATCACGGCGCGGTTGGCGGGCAGCGACTTCAAGGTCTTCAGCACCGAGCCGAAGCTCTGGCGCACCAGTCCCATGCTGAAAGGCTCGCGTGAGGTCACCCGGCGCTCCTTCACCAGCAGGAAGCTGGGCAGGGCGAAGGCCAGGAACATCGCGGCCGTGATGTAGAACGTCGCCTGTTCTCCCAGGCTGTCGCTGAGCGGCAGCACCACGATCAGAGTCAGCAGCGTGCCGATGTAGCCCAGGCCCACGCCAAGGCCGCTGACGAGGCCCTGGTTGCGGTCGGCGGCGACGCTGGGCAGCAGGGCGTTGTAGAACACCAGCGAGGCGTTGTAGGCCAGGTTTGCGATGAAGAACGCCGCCATCAGCGGAATCAGCGAGCGCGTAGCGCCGAACAGGCCCATCGGCACGATGCAGGCCAGAGTGCCGACGATCAGGTAAGTTCGGCAACGCCCGGTGCGGTCAGCGGCGGCGGCAAAGGCCGGCACCATCAAGCCGGCGCAGACCATCGAGATGCTCGAAACAATGCCCACCGTGGCGCGCGTCTCGAACAACCTGCCCAGGTACGGCACGAAAATGAACGTCAGCGTCGCCACGTAAACTGTGTTGGCGAGGTCGTACAGCACCCAGGCAGTGGCCGCGCCGGGCAGGGTTTTGGGCAAGGCGGTGGCCTTGGGCACCAGCGTGGTGTGCTCACCGGCTTCCAGGGGCGGCGGGGCGATTTCAACCGAGTCAGGCATGGGCGCGAAGCATAGCGGGGCAATGCTTCGGGTTAAAAGGAAAAGCCCGCGCTTTGCGCGGGCTTTTGGTTGTCCGGATCAGCTTGTGAAGCTTGGGTTGACGCGGGCGTGGCGGTTGGAGTCGCTCTTGACCTTTTCATTGAACTCGCGCAGTTCGTCTTCGCTGAAGAAGCGGCGTTCGCGCTTGCGGGTCTGGAACCAGGCACCTTTCACGCCGTGGCTCATGCCCTGCTCGATGTAATCGAGTTCGCGAATGGCGCAGAACTTCACCAGGGTTTCGGCGTTCACGGCGCTCTCCCGCTTGGATGGTTAAGGACTACCGCCTTGGCTTCATCGAGTCAAAGAAGATTACTGACAGAGTCTTTACAATTCGGTCCTAGTGCCTACGTGCTTGCCACTTCTGCGGTTATCAACGCTTTCCAATTTCTTTCCACAACTCAGCTGAGCTCGCGTGCGAACTTCCCGATGCGTTCGACGGCCTTGCGGATTTCTTCATCCGACGCCGCGTAGGAGAAGCGCAGGAAGCCGGGCGCGCCGAACTCGCGGCCGGGGACGCCGGCCACCAGTGCGCGCGTCAGCAGGGCCTCGCAGATCACGCTGTCGTCCATGAGTTTCAGGTCTCCGTGGCGCTTGCCGATCCAGGCGCGGAAATCCGGAAACACGTAGAAGGCGCCGCCCGGCTTGGCGCACTTCACGCCGGGCACGTCGTTGAGGCCGCTCACGATCAGGTCGCGGCGTGCGATGAACTTCTTGCGCCAGCCATCCAGCTCGGCGGGATCTTCCGTCAGGGCCTTCATGGTCGCGAACTGCGACACCGTCGCCGGGTTGCTGGTGCTGTGGCTCTGCAGCGCGCCCATGGCATCGATGATGTGCCTGGGTCCGGCCGCGTAGCCGATGCGCCAGCCGGTCATGGCGTAGGCCTTGGCCACGCCGTTGATGGTGACGGTGCGGTTGTAGGCGTCTTCGGACAGCGCCGCGAAGCTGACGTGCTCGCCGTCGTAGACCAGCTTTTCATAGATCTCGTCCGACAGCACGGCCACTTCGGTGCCCTTCAGCACATCTGCCAGTGCCTGCTGGGCCTCGCGCGACCACACGGCGCCGGTGGGATTGCCCGGGCTGTTGACCAGCAGCAGCCTGGTGCGCGGCGTCAGCGCTTTCTTCAGTGCTTCGGCGGTCAGCACGAAGCCGGTGCTTGACGTGTCAACAACGACCGGTTTGCCGCCGAAGAAGTTCACCATCTCGGGGTAGCTGACCCAGTAGGGCGCGGGGATGATCACCTCGTCACCATCGTTCACCAGCGCGCCGACCAGGTTGAAGCACGAGTGTTTGGCGCCGCAGTTGGCCATCACCTGCTCGGGCGCGTACTCAAGGCCGTTGTCGCGCTTGAACTTGGCGGCGATGGCCTTGCGCAGTTGCGGCAGGCCGGAAGCCGGTGTGTAGCGGTCAACCACGCCCCTGGCGTTCAGGGCGTCAATGGCGGCGGCGCGGACGGCCGCGGGGGTTTCGAAATCGCATTCGCCCGCGGTCAGGGCGATCACGTCCTTGCCCTCGGCGGCCAGCGCCTTGGCGCGTGCGGTCAGCGCCAGGGTGGCGGAGGGCTGAATGCGGCCCACGCGCTCGGCCAGTTTCAGATGGGTCATCTTCGTTCTCAGGTCGTCTGGATTCGCGGCTCAACGCTGTCGTGGCTTCCGATCAACTGCAGGTAAGTAGTGTGCTGGCGCAACTCGGCCAGGGCGGTGCGGATGTTCTCCTGGTCGAACCGGCCGGGGAACTCAACGAATACGGTGTAGTCCCACTTGTTGGTGCGGTTGGGGCGGGCGAACACCTGTGTCAGGTTGATTTCGTTCTGGCGGAAGGCGGCCAGGGCGTTCATCAGCGCGCCGGGCTGGTGCTTGAGTTCGAACATCACGCTGGTGTGAACGTCGGCGGCGTCTTCAGGGGGCAAATGCTTTGACTTGGTCAGCGACACGAAGCGGGTTACGCCGGTGACCGAGTTTTCGATCGAAGGCTCGATCACCTTCAGCCCGAAGATGCTGGCAGCGAAGTCGCCGCAGACGGTAGCCTCGATCTTGTCGCCGCGCTGTACCAGGGCAGCCAGGCTCTCCGCGCCATCAAAGCGCGCGACCAGTTCGATGTTCTTCTGGCGTGCGAGAAACGTGCTGCACAGATTCAGGATGGCGGGGTGGGCGTAGATTCGCTTCACGCTGCCCTTTCCGGCGTTCTTCTGGCCGGCCAGGTTGTAACGCTCATGGAAACGGATTTCGCGCGAGAAATACACCCGTGTAGCCCGGAGCAGGTCAAGGATGTTGAAGTTGGTCCCCGACTCCGAGTTCTCAACGCGCACGACACCGTACTGGCACTGTTCATCGGCCAGCGCGTCGAAAACCTGTTGCACCGTGTCGCAGGGCACGGTGGCAATGTCCTGGTCGGCGTACATCCAGGCGGCCGCAGCTTCGGAGTACGATCCGCGCTGCCCATGGAAAGCGATCTTCACTGTGGAACCTCCGCGTGTGCAGGCAATTTAGCAGGTGGATTGCGGAAGTCAGCCCCCGAAGCGAATGCCGTGCATGCCCAGCCAGGCAAGCGAATTCAGCACGGTGAACAGCGTCTCGAAGGGTTCGTCGCGCGGCAGTTGCAGCAACAGCACGTCCGGCTCGGCTTTCCGCTCGGTCACCCAGTGCGCGAGGCTTGACGGGTAGTTCACGCCGCTCGCCTGCCGCTCGGTTTTGTCGAGCGTCATGGTGGCCTTGTACAGGCCGTCGGCCACGGGGCCGGTCCGTTCGATCCGCACGGCTGCGACGTTCATCCCCGGGTCGAGCGCATCCAACGGCAGGTTCAGATTGAGCAATCGAAGGGTCGGCCCCACCACGTCGTTGGTTACCACGAGCAGCCGGTGGCAGCGCACGGATTTCAGTATCTCCAGCACACCAAGGAACGTTTCCCATGCGGCCGCGCGATCCATGCACAGCAGGATCTGCAGCTCGCTCAGCCCGGTATCGAAGTCGATTTCGCCGGCGTTGCGCTGCAGGGCTTCCAGCAGGCCCAGGTCGTCGGCGTGCTGCGACCACGTCGGCGCGTCGCGCGTACGGGACGCAAAGCCGCCGTCCGCCGTCACCCTCACCGCAAGCAGCGGCGCGGTCTCGTCCACGGCGCCCGCGGCCGCGAGGCCATGGTCCGCGGCTGAGGCGCGCCAGTAGTCGGACAAGGTCGGAACATTCAAGTTCGAGGTCAACTCAAGAGTGTCCTTGAACACGGCCAGTTCGCGACGCGGCTCCGTGGGCGCGCTGCTTTCGGGTCGGTCGAGCGCAGGCCAGAACGGCTCGATTGCGGCGTAGCCCAGTGGCGCCAGCAGGTTGGCGTCAGCCGCAAATTCCGCCATGGTGCTTTCGTCAGGCAGGTGAAACTGCACTCGTTGCGCGCGCTTGGCGAACTTCGTCAACTCCTGCTCCAGCGCGGCCCTCCAGTCGCTGCCGCCGCTGAACCGTTCGCCCTTGCCATCAAACCAGCCGAAATCGACCCCTTGGGGTCCCCTCGCGAAATGCACTGTGGGCGCTGCTTCTTCCGGCTCAAGGGTGTACCACTCTTTGAACACCTGCGACGTGTCTACCAGCAGGGGCAGCAGGCGCAGAACTTCGTCGCGCTGGTCAGATGTCACAAGCCACAGATTCCGCACGCGCAGGTCCACCAGTTCCCGACACAGCTGCAACAGCGCAACCCAAGGCGCACCGCCGTCTGCAAACAGCAACACAGCCGCGGAGCTGGCCTGGATGTCGTCGTTCCAGTGCGCGCGCGACAGCGTTTCCAGAGCAGCGCTGATCGAAGTCAGGCTGGCTTCCTGGAAACCTGTGCCGGCCCTGGTCCCGAATTTACCGACCTTGTCCAACCTGAGGCACATCACTTCGGGGTCGTCCGTCCTGGCCTTAACTGGAAACACGTTGCCGTTTCGTTGCTCAGCCAACGTCCAGTATCGGGTGAAGTCGGGAATTGCGAGCCCTTGAGCCAGGCCGGCGGAATCGAAACTTACCAGGCGCGATTGCCGTTGCGACGGCGCGGGGGCCGGCGGGGCAGCGTTGCCGCCGCCGCAGGCGGACAGCAGCAACGCCAGCACCGCCGCGATGAGGGGAAGACGGCGGGTCACGCCTGCGCGCTCCCGCCCTGGGCCTGAACCCAGATGAGCTTCAGTTCCCCGATCAGGCTGTCCAGGGTGTCCTGTTCGTCCTGCTTCAGGTTGCCCTGGGTCTTGTCCTTCAGCATGACCAGCACGTCGATGACGTAGCGCGCCTGCTCGAAGTCGATGTCCGCCTGCCCGGTCAGCGGGTTGGCGATGGCGCCCATGAAGATCATGGCCTGCGTGGCCAGGGAAGCGCAGTGGGTGATGAAGTCGGCGGGCGGCAACCCTCGGGGGGTGCCCTGGTCGGCCTTCTCGGCCAGTCGTTCCTTTTCCTTGGCCGCCTGTTCCTTCCAATCGGAATCGACGACGATCCTGGGCTTGTCGGGTTTCTCTTCGCTCATCTAGTTTCCGGTTCTTCTTTCGAGTTCGTCGCGTTTGTTCGACATTCCCCGCGCGCTGGGCTCGGTCGAGCCGCCGTGTTTTTCCTCTCCGTAGGCAGCCTCGAACCGCCCCATCAGCGAGGCCACTTCGAAGTTGTCCGGGCCCTCGTAGTACCAGTCAGCCTCCAGGGGGCGCTTGATATCGCTGCGGCGCTCAAGGCGCACGGCAATGCCGAGGCGGGTCTGCTCGAGGTCTGCCTTCTTCTTCTGCTCCGCCTCGAGCTCTTTCATACGCTTGCCGTCTTCTTCTGACAGCGGCTGGTGCTCGAACGCCTTGCGTTCGGAGTACAGCGTGGTGATCTTGATGTAGGCCTTGCGTCGGAAGTCGTTGCCCGCATACACGCTGCCGGTCTGGCGCATGTTCCAGTCGGTTTCCATGTAAATCTCGGGCAGCTCGTTGACGAAGTTCTCGTCCACCTCCGTGACGTCGTAGCCCTCGCTGTTCAGGATCGTCAGCATCGCCTGGTAAGCCTGTTCGCGGCTTACCGAATACTCCTTGTAGGTGTACTCTTTGTACTCGGCGCAGCCGGCCAGCGTGGCCAGCAGCAGCGCCAGTGCGGGAATCATGTGCCGTTTCACTGCCTGGTCCTCAACGGGGAATTGCGGGGACGCCACACTCTAACCCGCCCACAGTCCTTCAACAACCGTACGGGGGCTTTGGGTTGGGCTTTTCCACTGCTACACTCCCCCCGGGAGAGTACATGCAGTCCCTGTTTGCCCGCAGCGACATAGCGGACCTGATCAGCAAGGTGGAAGCCGGCGAGCGCCTGACCGCCGAGGACGGCCTGCGGCTGTTCCGCACCCCGGACATCGCGGCCCTGGGCTACGCGGCCAACCTGGTGCGCGAGCGCCTGCACGGCGACACGACCACCTACATCGTCAACCGCTACCTGCACTACAGCAATGTGTGCTGGGACACCTGCAAGTTCTGCAGCTTCTACCGCAAACCCGGCGAACCCGGCAGCTTCACCAAGCCTATCGATGAAATTGTTGACTGGGCAAGGCAGTATGAAGGTCAGGGCGTGCAGGAACTGCACATCGTGGGCGGTCTGCACCCGGCCTTGAAGTACGATTACTACCTGCAGCTGCTGCGCGGCCTGAAAGGGGTGCTGCCTGACACCTCGCTGAAGGGCTTCACCAGCGTCGAAATCGACTGGTTCAGCCGCATCGGCCGCAAGGACGCCCGCACCGTGCTGCGCGAAATGCACGAGGCCGGTCTGGATTCCCTGACTGGCGGCGGCGCTGAGATCTTCGCCGAGAAGGTGCGCAAGCAGATCTGTCCCAACAAGATCGGGGCGGAGCGCTACTTCGAGATCCACGGCATCGCCCACGAGATGGGTCTGAAGACCCAGGTCACCATGCTGTATGGCCACGTCGAAAGCGACGCGGACCGCATCGACCACCTGCTGCGCATCCGCGATTTTCAGGACAAGACCGGCGGATTCCAGGTTTTCATTCCGCTGGCCTACCACGCAGAGAACAACGCGCTGAAGGCCCGGCGCGCCAGCGGCATGACCGACCTGAAGGTTTACGCCGTTTCACGCCTGATGCTGGACAACGTCCCGCACCTGAAGTGCTACTGGATCAGCGCCGGCCTGAAACTCAGCCAGGTGGCGCTGGGCTACGGCGTCGATGACCTGGACGGCATCGTGTACGAGCACGAGCGCATCTTCCATGACGCGGGCTCGGGCACGCCGCAGAAGCTGGGCGAAGAGGACGTGCGCAAGCTGATCCGTGACGCCGGCCGCGTGCCTTGCCGGCGTGATTCGCGTTACAAGCTGCTGGAAGAAGTTGTCGCTTGAGGACTGACCAGGCCGTATCGAGAAGCGGGCCCGAGGTAGACCGATGAACCGACTGATCGCGTTGACGCTTGTTTCGCTTCTGCTGCTGGCCGCGACCGCGGCCTTTGCGCAGGAGCCCCAGCCCGCACCCAAAGAAGAGCAGGCGGAAGATCCCGGCATCCCGGCCGATTTCAACGCTTACCTGAAGAAGACCTACCCGGGGCTTGATCCGGGCGGCAAACACGACCCGTTCAACCTGAAAGATCCCAAGGACAAAGCCGAACGCCACGACTACACGGTGGCCATGACGCAGTTGCTGCTTGAGTACATGGGCACGTTGGACATGGGTTCGACGATCTCCAAGCTGTTCGACCAGTACTCGCGCGGAAAAGTGGGCAACACCGTCACCTTCAAGGTCCTGCATGCGCTGGTGTTGATGTACTACCCGCCCGGACAGCCCAACATCACGGAGGCGGAGAAACTTTTGCGAGAAGCCGCCGAGAGAGCGCCGGACTATGCGTACCCTTGGTTCCTGCTCGCGCAGTTCGAGTATCTCCGGTTTGTGGAGATTGAGAACACCAGCCCCAGGGCAGTACTCCAGGCGGTAGACAAGGCGCTCGAGATCAAGCCGGACTTTCTGCGCGCAGTGCTTCTCAAAGGGCAGGTCTACATGCGGGCGAACCCGCCGCGCAGCACGGAAGTGCAGGCGATGCTGGCGCCCTTTGTGAAGGATCAACTCACTGGAAACCCGGATGACTTCGAGGACTTGCTCAGGCTGTACGTCAGCTGTCACGGCGCGGACGCCCTGTACAGCCTGTGTCGGAACCTGGCGGAAAGCGGCAGACTTGACACCTCCCTTAAGGTCCGCGCCCTGCGGGTGCAGACCACCGTGCGCATGGCGAACGGGCAGTGGGACGATTCGATCGGGCTGCTGGAGGAGTTGCTCAAACTGCAATCTGCTGAAGTGGACCCTGCCATCGCTGCGTGGGGCCATGAGAGGCTGGCCCGTTGCTGGACCCTCAAGGCCATGGACCTGAAGGTGGGCGACCCGGAACTGGCCAAGCCCGGAAGCAAGGAGAAGTTCGACAGCTTCATCGCCGAGGCCGACGCCCAGCACAGGGCCTGCGCGGATATTGAGCGTGAGCACATGCCCTTGGCCCTGCGCGGCAGCTACGCCCGCTCCTACGCGGAGTTCCTGACCAAGGGCCTCGGCAAGCTCGAGGCAGCCCGGGACTGGCTCAAGGAATATCTGCGGACCACGGACCTGGTCAAATCACAGCGAACCATCCTGGACAATCAGCTGCGGCTGATCGAATTGCAGCTCGACCCCACCGAAGAGGGCCTGATCAGTTTTTACGAAAGCCGCGTCGCGGCGGACGAAATGGACGAACTGGCGATTTCACTTGCCCTCGCGCGCGAAAAGGTCCGGCTTGAGGGCCAACACTTCAAGCTGCAACGGTCGCTCAAGTTCTTCCTGTCGCAGCTCGACAATCGGCAGCGCCTGACATCCGCGTATGCCGCCTGGTTGGCGGCCGACACCGCGCGGCAGATCGGGGACGGTGCAACCGCACAGGCGGGGAAGGACATCGCCACGAGAATCGAGAAGGAAACGGAGCTGAATTCACAGGCACAGGCGGACCTGCTGGCAAGCCTGAGTGAGGCGCTGGTGCTCGTGGAGCACCGCGAGTCTCAGGAGCGCGGAATCCGGCAGTGCGCAAAGCTGATCGAAGCGGGCAGGGAAAACCGTGACATCCGCAAACTGATGAAGGATGTTGTCGATACCTGGGCGGACGAGGCCTTCCGGAAGGGCCTGAAGAATCCGCCCGATGCTCCCTCGAGACGAGACCTGTTTTCGCCCGACACCGTAGTGGCGTGGCTGAACAAACTGGCTGATGCCGTGAAGGCCGAACGGACCGCTGAGTAATTTACCGCGGTAGTGTTGCCCGCAGATGGGCGTCCGCGGCGCGCAGCACGTCGCGCATCTGTTCGAAGCTGATCTTGCGTATCGCCTCATCCAGGCCAAACCAGCCGGCGTCGGTGTGTTCGTCGCTGCAGGTCACGCCTTCTGTGCCGGTCGTAGCAAGCAGGTACGTCACTCTCTTGCGGTAGCGCCCACGCTTTGCGGTTTCCACGTCGTATTCGATGCTGCGCTCGAAGCCCTGCACCACCCGCAACTCCGTGATACCGGCTTCCTCTTCAGTTTCGCGTCGGGCGGTCGCTTCCACCGTGTCCGTGTCGTTGTCGGTATGGCCCTTGGGCGGCAGCCAGTCGCCGCTGCGGGCTCCGCGCAGCAGCAGGTAACGCGGCTCGCCGTCCACGAAGCGGGCAAGGATGAAGCCTGCGGCCGTGCGTGTCTTCATGGGGCCTCGTCGATCTTCCAGTTCTCGCCGGCTTTCAGCACGCGCACGCTGATGGTGCGCTGGTCCACCTCGCCGGTGCGCTGCAGCTTGAGCTGCACCCGGACCACGGCTCGCGCGGTGTCCGTCTCGTCGATGGTTGTATCCAGCACCTGCCAGGCCATCAGCCGCTCGCGCGTCTTCGCCAGGCGCGCCTTCAGCGCCTCGGTGTCGGCGCCCGCCACCCGCCGCGTAGTGTGGCAATCCAGCAGCGCGTTCAGGTCGCCCTTCTCGATCGCCGTCCAGGCCGCCTTCACCACGGATTGCGGCGTGGCGTAAGGCGAATCCCCCACATGCTGCTCGGCCTGCTCGGCGCGCAGCTTCTCGAGTTCGCGGCCAAGGGCCTGCTCGTCGGCTTCCAGCTGCGCGCGCTGCTTCGCGATGCGCTTGAGCGCCTGCTCGATGGCGGCGATGCGCTCCGCCAGCGTGGGCTCCGGCAGCGTCTCGGCCACCTGCGGGATCGAGTACCAGCGCCAATGGGTGCCGTCGTTGGCCTTGGTCATCAGCACGCGGAACTTTTCCTCAGCGCCGCCCGCGCCGGTCATGCTGATTACCAGTTCGGCCTTGTCGCCCTGCGCCTGCGGT
This sequence comes from Planctomycetota bacterium, assembly GCA_020638635.1. GTDB lineage: Bacteria > Planctomycetota > UBA8742 > UBA2392 > UBA2392 > JACKID01. The sequence goes on along the minus strand of JACKIE010000017.1, from coordinate 10,135 downwards.
TCTTCCAGCACACGCACGTTGCGCCTGCGCCAGGAATCTCGGAACTCGTCGCTGTGGAACAGCTCGAACCAGTCCTTCTTCATCGACTCGCGCTCGGTCTCGTCGTACTTGCGGCCGTCGGCGACTTCGCGCTCGGATAGCCAGGCTTCGAAATCGAAGTAGCGTTCGAAAGCTTCGCCGCGTTCCTGCTGGGTCAAGTCTTCGCGCAGGATGGCGTCCACGAAGGCCTGGAACGACTGGCGCGGCGTCTCGGTGTCGTTCTGCGCGACGGCCGTTGAAAACAGCAACGAAAGCAGTGCGATGGCGGCGGCTGTGCGCATGGCGGCCTTTGACCGGGGTTTCGGGGCGTGTTAGCTTGAAGTACAGGCTTTGACAGGTCAAGCCATGTTGATGACGACCACGGACAACCTGGAAGGCCACGTCATCATCCAGTACCTGGGGCTGGTGGCGGGCCAGGCCGCGATCGCGCCCATTGAGTTGCGCGACTTCGCCAACTTCATCCGGCGCGAAGGCGGCGGCCGACACCCCGAGTTCGAGCAGCTGATCCTGGAGACGCGCCACGCGGCGATCATGAGCCTGGAGGCCCAGGCCAAGGAGCTCGGCGCCAACGCGATCATCGGCGTCAGCTTCGACTTCGCCAGCCTAGCCAGCGACGGCCTGGTGCTGATGACCGTAAGCGGCACGGCCGTGCAGGCCGAAGACAAGAAAAACCTGTAGGGACACGCTGCTGCGTGTCCCCGCATTCGACACGCGCCCCATGGACACGCTGCCGCGTGTCCCTACAAATCGGTGCATGGAACTCGAGCACTTACACGGCTTCAACCCGCACGCGAAGTTCCCCGTGCTGGTGATTCTCGGCCCAACGGCAAGCGGCAAGTCGCGCCTGGCCGTGTCGGTGTCCGAGCGCGTGGGCGGCGAGATCCTGAGCGTGGACGCCCTGAAGGTCTATCGCGGCATGGACGTCGGCACGGCCAAGCCCACCGCCGCTGAACTCGCGCGCGTCCCCCACCACGGCATCGACCTGGTTGAGCCCCACGAACGCTTCAGCGTTAGCGAGTTCCTGGATTACGCCGAGCCCAAGCTGGCCGAGATCGTCGCCCGCCGCCACGTGCCGGTGCTGGACGCCACCGCTCCATACTACCTGAAGGCGCTTATATACGGCCTGGACCGCGGCCCCGAGCCGCGCCCCGGCTACCGCGACGAGATGTACGCCCGCCCCCTGCCCGAAGTCTACGAGCTGCTCAAGCGGCGCGACCCGGCCTCGGCCGCGCGCATCGGCCCCAATGATCGCAAGCGCCTGGTGCGCGCGCTGGAGATCATCGAGTTCGGCGAAAAGCTGCCCAGCGAAGTCGAGCAATGGGGCGAGCCGCGGCCGGAGTACCGCTGGATTTTCACCGGCATCCGCTGGCCGCGCGAGTTGCTGTATGCGCGGGTGCGGCAGCGTGCGTTGCAGATGTTCGAGCAGGGCTGGCTGGATGAAGTGAAGCGCATCCTGAACGGCAAGGGGTTTTCCGAAACCGCGGGCAAAGCCCACGGCTACCGGCGCCTGCAGCAGTTCCTTTCAAACGAGCTGACCTACGAGCAGTGCGTGGAAGAAACCGTCCGCGACATCAAGACCTTCGCGCGCAAGAGCATGACCTTCTTCAAGCAGTTCCCCCGCGTGAACTGGCTTGACGTGTCAAGTGAAGAAGAAATCGACCGCGCGGCGGCATACCTGAGCCACGAGATCAAGGACATGCTCGCCCAGTGCGGCATCCAGCGCCCGGCCGTGGATCTGCCCTAGGTGCCGCGCATTAACGCAATCCTTGCGCCCCAGCCCGCTGTTTCTTCACACGCATGGGGTACCTCTATCTCCGGAGAAACACGGAGACCGGCCATGGCCGTCGCAAAAACAGTCCTGATGGTAGTGGTGAGCGTGCTGCTGAAGGCCGCACGCGCCCGCGGCTAGTTCCAACGCCTTGTGATCAAGAAGCCAGCACAGAATCGGCGCCATGTTGCCCCGAAGGGGCAATTCTGTCAGCCCAAGGCGAAGCCTTGGGATTTCGAATGTGTCCCGGACGTCGGCCCCGAAGGGGCCGTTCATCAAGCCGTCGGATCGGATGAACCGGCCCTTCAGGCCGGCGGGGATCCCTTTACTCCGTCTACCCAGGCCTTCGGCCTGGGCTGCTGGAATCGGCCCTTCGGGCCGGTGCAAAGCCGAGCCAGGTCAGGCGTCTGATTGTGGTATGGCATTCCGCTAGTTCTGCGCGCTAAGCGGTTCGCTCCAGGGGCCTTCGATGCCGCCCTGGCATACGCCGCGCACCAGCAGCAGCTTCTTCAGCTTGTCCGGCTTGATCTTCAGGCTGAAACCGTCCTCGCGCTTCACCTTGCCCAGCTTGCGCGGGCTCTTGGGCCGGCCCTTGTCGTCCAGCTCGTCGGCCGCCAACACCTCGAAGTAGTCAAAGCCTTGCCAGTCGTGGAAGGTCCAGGGCTCGCCGTCCCACATGCGTGCGTCCCAGTTCAGCGTTACACCGTCCCAGGCCAGGTTACGCGGCGCGGGCGTGTAGAACTTCGTGCCCGGGTCGGCGCCGCGCGGGAAGTCGGGGGTGGTGGTCAAAAACTCGCGCAGGGCGGTCTCGAAGGGCGTGTCGATGATCTGCATCTCGCCCTGGTTGATGCCGTGCGCCTGCTGCGCGGAGACGTGTCCGCCCCAACACGCCGCCCGGAACAGGTGCGCGCCGTTGTCGTAGTAGCCGCGGATCACCTGCAGGTACTCGGCCGCGGTCTTGCCGTTGGGCTTGGTGTAGCTGGGGTGGATTTCGAAGCTGCCCCAGCCGCAGTTGTTGGCGGTCGCCATCTCGTTGTTCAGCTTCCACTCGAGCGGGTTGTTGCCGGCGCCGTACTTGTTGAAGCCCATGTTCGAGTAGGGCGTCACGTTCATCCAGGGCGCCATCAGGATGTTGCGGGTCTTGCCCTCGCGCCCGGCGTCGAAGAAGCTGCCGTGCTGGCGCGTCCAGATCTCCTCCTTCGGAACACCGGCGTCGAAGGCGATCTTCACGTACTCGATCATGCTCTGGTGGATGCGCCACTGCAGGAAGCCGGGCGTCTGCTCGCGCGCGCTGTTCCAGATCGCCCACAAGGGCTGGCCCGGGGCGCGTGGCGCGTCGAATCCGCCCTCGACGTAACCTTTCTCGCCCTCGCCCGGCATGGGCTTGATGTTGTGCGGCAGCTCGCCGGGGAACGCTTCAACGTCCCAGTACTTCAACTGCCAGGTGGTGAACTTGGTGCCGTAGGTGGCGTTGAAACTCTTGCCCTTGCCGGCCGCCTTGTCCGGTGAAGGGTCGTCGCTGAAGCACTCTCCCCCCGCGCAGCCCATGCCCGCGTAGCGACCGCCATCGGCGAACTCTCCCTTGTGGGTCAGCCAGTCACGGAACTCGGTTTGAGTGTACGGCCCGAAATCAAACCAGCGCTCGTCGCCCTTGTAGAAGATGCGGCCGAACTCGTTGGGCCCGGCGAAGATTTTAAACCGCTTCTGTTCCTGCTCGCGCAGGTAGCGGTCGGCCAGGTCCTTGATGTAGCGCTCGCTGCCCTCGCGCACCACCTGGCAGTAGCTGCTGAGCGTCAGGTCGTTGTCGGCCGGGTTGCCGCCCTTCTTCTTGTCTTCTTCGCTGACCAGCAGGTTGGCCTGGTCCCACTGGCGGGCGCGGCGGTCCTTGGTGTTGTACACCGGGTTGCAGGAATCCAGCGGGCTGTTCCAGGCGTAGGACTGATATAGGCCGTGCTCGGCCCGGTAGGCGTCTGACAGCCGTGAGCAATCATAGTTCAGGCGCAGGTACAGGCCGCCCTTGCCCAGGCGATCGATGATCTCCTGGTGTTCGACGCTCCAGTCCGCCAGCTCGCGCCCGTCGGTGCGCTGGATCCAGAGCTGGAAGCCGTTTTCCCAGGCCGGGCGCGGAAGCTCCATGGGGTCGCCGGCCTTCTGGCGGGCCTGCACGGCTTCGGTCGGCATCAGTACAACGGGCAGCAGCAGCAGCGGCAGCAGCAGGACGGGCGCTCTCATCGTCAGTACCTCCGCCGAAAAGGATAACGGAAGCGGATATGGGCCGGTAAACTCACCCACACGTTGCTATTCATATCTGAATAGGCGGGGGGAACGGCAATGCAAACCCGGATAGACGACTACGCGGCAGGCCTGCTCGAGCGCATGAAGAAGGTGGTCGGCGAAGTCTCGCTGTCCGAGGTCGCGCGCCGCACCGGCACCCCCTTTGCCAGCCTGCACCGCTATTTCCACGGCACCAAGGTGCCGGCCGAATTCCTGGCCGCCTTCGCCCGCGCCTTTGAAGTCAACCCGGCCTGGCTGCTGCACGGCGAAGGTGCGCCCCTGATCGCCGACGTCAGCGCCGTGAACGCGCGCCTGGGCGGCGACCTGTTGGAACTGGTGGAAGCCATGAACGCCGTCACGCGCATGCGCCTCGGTGCGCTCACCGGCAAGCATCACCTCAAGGTGCTGCGCGAGCTGTCGGACGCCATGCAGCGCTTCGCGGACCTGCGCGGGCGCCTGGATGCCCAGTCGCAGCCGATTTTCCGCGAGCTGCTGGCCGAGTTCGACAAGCAACTGCGCCGCCGCCAGCTCGATCGCGCGTCCGAGCTGCGCCGCGCGCTGGACCAGGTCAGCCTGCTGTCGGGCAACGAGGAGTTGCACGAGCGCTTCGAGGCGCTGCAGGGCCTGCAGGCCCACGTCGAGCGCGACTTCGAAACCGCCATCGCCTTCCACCGCCGCAGCATGATGCGCGCCCTGGCCAAGGGCGCCGAGTTCACGCGCGCCGCCGCGGAGCACGGCGGCAGCTTCGTCGTCGCCCTGCGCGACTACGGCCGCATGGAAGAAGCCCACCGTTTCGCGCTGGCCATGCTGGCGCTGATGCGCGGGCGCGAGGACCTGGCTGATGCGAACGCCTGGGTGGAGGCATTTGCCGGCTCGATCGAGGTTGACCTGCTGCGCGTGGGCGACGCCCTGTCGCGCGTGGCACGCGTGCTGCCCGGCGCGATCTACGACCTGCGCCGCGAGAGCGCGGGGGTGTGGGTGCGGCCGTCGCTGTGGGCGGGCACGGCGCGTTTCGAGGAGATGTTGGAATGGGGCAACAACCTGCCGCGCAAGACGCGCTTTCTTGCCCGCTACGCCAACTGGCGCGAGCAGCCGGAGTGGCTGGCGCTGGTGCTGAAGCGCTTCGTGGCCGACGAGCCCCTGAAGCTGAAAACCGGCGAAGCCGACGCGCGCCACGCCGCGCGGCTGCTGGCGGCGCTGCAGGGCGAGCGCGAGCCGAAGCTCGCGCCCGAGCCGGTGCAGACGCCGGTGGCCGAGTTCCGCGACGCGGTTTTCCAGGCGCAGCTCGCGCTGGTGCGCAAGGAGGCCGCCACGGCACGCAAGCAGGTGCAGGAGGCAGACCGCCTGCTGCATGAGCTGCCGGCCGGCATCACGCCCGACCTGGAATACCACGCCACCCACTACCGCAACGCGCTGCGGGCAGGCGGCAAGGGTCTCGGTGATTTGAAGCAACGGGCGGAACAGTTTTTCGAACGCCTGCTGCAAGGCGGCTGCCTCGAAGCCCGCTTCGTGCTAGAGCCCGAGGCCACAAGGCCATGATAGTGGCACGGGCGCCTCGCCCGTGTCGGCCATGGGCGAGGCGCCCAATACTGCGGGCTTAAGCGGCACGACTGTCGTTCTTGTTGTTTGGCGCGGAGCGCCTTCACAGTGGAAGCCCCCACCGAACGCCACCGGCGTTCGGTGGGGGTAATCGGCGAAAGAAGTTTCAGAGGCGCGGAGCGCCGACACACTCTCGGCGCTTGCCGCGAGAGCCAATCGGCCGCAAGCGGCCGTTGTGCCGGCGCTCCGCGCCTCGACAAACTCTCGGCGAGAAAACCCCCAGCTTACGCTGGGGGCTAACCTTGTAGGCCTGCTCCGCAGGCCTGAAAGGCAACTGCTGCTTCCTAAACTACGCAGGATCAGGCGAAGCTCCAATGCCACAAATGCCAAGCGGTCGTGCGAGCCTGCTTGCTCACACGACCGCTCTTGAGTACTGGCGAGGGTGACGGGACTCGAACCCGCAACCTTCGGCGCGCTGGTGAGTCGCGTCAGATGCGCGCCGTTGGCCAGGAAATTCTGTCCTCGCTAAGCATGTATCGCTAACATAGCTCTACCCCGCAGCCCACCCCGGGACTGCCAAGATGTTTCGTGCTACTGTACTTCCCGCAATTGCGATCTGCCTGGCAGCCTGCGTAAGCCGTTCGCCTCAACACGCTCCTCTGCCGACGGCCGAGTCCCCGTCCGCTCCACAGCGGCTGCCTGAATCCGGGGAAGTCTGGCGAGCGTCCGTGTTCGTGGATCCTCTCGTGCGTCGGGAAGTCGAAGCGCTTGTCGACTCACTCACCCAATTGGGCGCCCAAGGTGTGAGTGAGGACGTCGCCTGGGGGAGCGGATTCCCGCCCGCCGAGGGAGCGGACGACTATTACACGGAAATCTGGGGCGACTGGTTTGTGACCTCTCGCAGCCCTGACTGCTTTCGCCGCATCGTTGGGATCGGAGCTGTCGCAGTTCCTGTGTTGTGTGAACACCTGCTGGACCAGCGCCCAACCGGCCTGGTGTTCGACGGCCATATGCCAATGGGTGGTGCGTGGTTTGCACAGGAGTACGACTGGAATGACGGCTGGCAGGACTCACCGGGCGATCGGTTCCACTACTTCGGTTCCCCCAGCATCAAGTTCCCTGAAGCGCATGAGAAGAAGCTCTTCCCCCACCACTTCCGTGTGGCAGACCTTTGCTACAAGTTGATCGGCTGCATTGTGAATCGCAATTTTTACGCGGGGCGTGGCCAGCCATCAATGTGCGCTGTGCTGAACTCCCCCCTGTATGCACCCGACCTCGCGCGGCTAACCCGAAAGGACTGGGGCAGCATAACACCGCAAGCTTTGCGCGAGTCGCTGATTAAGGACTTCCTAACGCCGGACCTCGCCTGCAACGAGCGCCGGCGGCGTCGTGCGGGCGCGTATGCGCGGCTGGCGTTCTATTCACCTGCCGATGCCGTGAGGCTCGTCCGCGCGTTCCTTGGCAAACCTCGGGTCGACGGTGGATCAATCTACGAACTGCTGGAGAAGCTGAAGTCAGCGAAAAGTCTCGACAAAAACTGGGCCGCGCTCAAACCGAGCCTTTCCGAAGCCAAGCTTGAGATCCTGGTTGCCTACCTCCGCTCGGACGCGCATTCGGTTCCAAGCTTCCCCGGCGATCCCGCTGCGCTGCGTGTGCTGAACGAACTTTTTCCGGACGAAGATCCAGCCCGCGAACGGGAGTACGCGGCCGTCTCCAACTACGAAGTGCGCGATCTGCTGGGAGATCTGGTGCACGACGACGACCTCGAACTGGATCGCATGATCGCGCAGATACTCAACGATGTTGAAGAGTGGTTTCCTGGCGACACCTACAATCAGGAAGGGTTGGCGTGGGGGTGCGTTGAACGACTCCATCGGCGATCACGCAACGATGATGCGGTGATGGCATACATTGACCGACGTAAGCGCAACGAGGACAAATCCGGCGAGCAACTGTGGGACTATTACCGACGCATCATTGAAGAACGTACCAAATGAAAAGCGCCCAGAGCGTGGTCAGGGGACTGTCCCCGCAGTTGGGGACTGTCCCCGTCATCGGCCGCTTCAAGAGCTTCGAAGACGGGGACAGTCCCGTTCCGGGACAGTCCCCACACCGAATTCCAGATTATCTGGCGAAGGCGTTCATGCCACAGAAAGCAAGCGGTCGTGGGATCAACTCCCACGACCGCTCTTGATGACTGGCGAGGGTGACGGGACTCGAACCCGCAACCTTCGGCGTGACAGGCCGACGCTCTAACCGATTGAGCTACACCCCCGCAGGGCGACCATTCCGGCCGCTTGCGGCGCGAATAGATACCGCCACATTCTGAACGCGTCAAGTGCCGGTCGCGCTTCACTTTCTGCGGGGTTTCTGCCGATCATTCAGCCATGGACGTACTCAAGGCCATCATCCTCGGCGCTGTGCAAGGACTCACCGAGTTCCTGCCCGTCAGCAGCTCCGGCCACCTGGTAATCCTGGGTGAAATCCTGGGGCGCGAACTGGGCGGTGAAGGCAGCACGGCCCAAAGCGTGCTGTTGCACCTGGGAAGCTGGCTCGCGATCCTGATCGTGTTCCGCAAAGACATCATCAAGCTGGTGTGGCCGCGATTCGATCTGCGTGCCTTTGCCCTGCTGTTCCTGGCCAGCCTGCCGGCGGCGATCGTGGGCATCACCATCAAGAAGCTGCTGCCCGACGCGCAAGCCGGCTGGATCGAACACAACGTGCTGCAGTCGCCCTGGGTGGCCTGTTTTGGCCTGCTCGCGACCGCCAGCGTGCTGTGGCTGGCCGAGCGCAAGCGAGAACTGTTCGTGACCTTCGAGGCTGCCAAAGGCGTGCATTTCTGGCTGGTGCTCGTGGTTGGTGTAGCTCAGATGGTGGCTCTGCTGCCGGGGATCTCGCGTTCGGGCTCGACGATCTGCATGGCGCTGATGCTGCGCTGGGCAAAGACCGACGCCGTGAAGCTCAGTTTCCTGATGGGCCTGATTGCCATTGGCGGCGCGGGCTTGATCGAGGCGCGAGAAATCAGCCACATCGACCCGGCGCCCGCGGCCGCGGGTTTTATCGCCAGCCTGGTGTTCAGCCTGATCGGCCTGGCGGGCATCAAGCTGGTGGTGCAGAAAGAAAAGCTGCGCTGGTTCGGCATTTACTGCGCGATCGCAGGCGTGTCAGCGCTGGGCTACTTCATCGCCTTTCCGCCCTCACGCTGAGCCGGGTTTGGAACCGCGAAGAACCGCAAAGGACCGCGAAGTTCAATCTCTTCGCGGTCCTTTGCGGTTCTTAGCGGTTGCCCTTTACAGACCGGCTCTACCTCCTGGCTTTCTTCTTTGACTTCACCTTCTTTGGTGTCGCCTTGCGCGCGGCCGGCTTCACCTTGGTGGTCAGCTTGGCTGTCTTCTTCAGGTTTTCGGTCGGGCGCTTCTTTTTGCTTTCCTTGTCGAGGTCCTCGAGTTTCTGCAGGCGCTCCGCGAGCTTGTCGTAGTTCTCCTTCAGCTTGTCGTAGTCCTCGCGCAGTACCTTCACTTCCTTCACGGCGCCTTGCGCCGCGCGAATGGCCTCAATGGCCCCCTGCGCGCGTTTCTTGATGCGGCTGTCGTGGGTGGTGCGCGCCAGCTTGGCCAGCGCGGGAGCGGCCTTCATATCGCCAAGGGCCTGCAGGCCGCTGATCGCTGACATGGCCGTGCGGAAGTCGCCTTCCAGCAGCGGCTCGATCGTTTCGCGGGCGACGGTCTTGTCTTTCTCCTCGCCCACTTCGTGCGCCAGGCGGCCCAGAGACGCGATTGCCGACAGGCGCGCCTGTTGCGGACGGCCGTAGGTGGTCCACTCGCGCATGAATTCCAGGGCGCGCGAGTCGCGCAGATCACAGAAGCCGCTGAAGGCGCTGCTGCGGATCACGTCCACGTGGCTGTCGCGGGCCAGTACTTCGCGCAGCGCGTCGAAGGCGTTGGCCTGGCGGGTCTTGCCCAGCGCGAGCGCGGCTTCGCCGGTCACGTAATAGCTCTCTTCGCTTTCCAGGTACTCCTGCAGGCGCGCGGCCGCACGGCCCTCATGGTACTCGCCCAATGCCCGCGCCACGGCGCGGCGGGCCTTGGGGTGCTTCATGTTCGAGTGCTTCAGCAGCGCGTCGAGAGCCTGGTTGCTGTGCACCTTGCCGAGTGCCTGGGCGCATTCGGCCTGCACGCCCCAGAACTTGTCCTTGCCGAGTGCTTCGGCCAGCGCCTCGGTGGCTTTCTTGGTGGCCTTGGCGCCGAGGCCGCGGGCGGCGTAGACGCGGCCCATCACGTCCTCGTCGTGCTGGAGCTGCTGGATCAGCATGTCTTCGCTGTAATCCGTCTCCAGCGTCTTGGGCACGCTGTTGCCGGGGTCAAAGGCGATCCACTTCGGCCGCGACGGCAGCTTCACGTGGTAGCGGTGCGCGGGCTTGCTGATCTCGAAGGTGCGCACTTCCTCGCCGCCCTGGTACACGAAGCGCACCGTGACAGGCGTGCGGAACACGGCCGTGAGCTCGTCGGCTTTCTG
>JACKIE010000016.1 GCA_020638635.1 Planctomycetota bacterium | reverse complement strand
CAAATCGGCTTTGAGGTTCTGAGTTCGGGTGCATACCGCCCCATGTCTGGCATCCACACTCTCGCGCTCCGCGATGTCCGAATGCTACCGATGTTCTTGGATCATCCACATCAGGCTGCCCTTTTGCGCGAGCATGAGTCAAAGTGGAGAGGGATGGCCGCCGCTATGCAGCAGCAATTTCAGCCGCCAGTTCTCAAGCCGATTGATCTGCGAGAGGTTCTGGAATTGTGCAAGGGAAGGGCTCGCGAATGCCGCGAATCGACGAACGATCATTGCATGCTGGCAATCCTGCACGCTTATCTGGGCGAGAACGACGAGGCCATCGCGCACTGCGACCGCATGCAACTGGTGAACCCGCCCGAACTGGCGCCGCGGCTTGATTGGGAAGAGCGGCACAAGGAGTTCGGTCGTCAGCTTCGGAAAGCCATTGAGGCCGGTGAAGGCCGCCTGTTCCTCGATACCGCCGCCGCGACAGCCGAGGAGTTGACCTGAAGTACGAGACAGGCCAATTGCGGGCCGGTGGATTTCGAACATTGCTGTTCATCAGGGAATCCGAAAGCAAGTCCCCCCATACCGGATTGTGATGACGTCAGCGTGGTTGAACTGTCCGTCAACACTCTCAACCCCAACGAGCTGCTGGGCTGCGAGCTGCGCGTTGTGCGCGAGAACCCGCAGGCCGGCCAGCCGCTTTACCTTACCGCCACCGTGATCAGCCAGCAGGACAACAAGGTGCGCGTGTTCGATCTCTCCAATTCGCTGCTGGGCATCGGACTGGCTTCACCCAGCGCCTCTGCGACCTGAACTTTGCCTGCCGGGCGGCGTCCTAAAACAGTTGTCAGTGCGGAATCATGCTGCGATACTGCTTGCCCGCATTTTCAAAGTTGACAGGGGTGAGGCATGAAATCGTCCATCGCGCTGCTGGCGGTTCTTCTCGGTCTTGCACTTCCGCTGGCGGCCGGCGAGTTCAAAACGACCGCGACCGGCTACATCCGCAGCGCCCGCTACGTGGGCCTTGAAGGCGCGGTTGCGTCTGTGCAGGCCGACCCGCTTTGGGGTTGCGATAACGAAGAGGCGTTCAAGGCCTTTGAGAAGCTGCACGGCGCGCTCCCGACCGTTACGGTCACCGGCAGCGGGCTGACCAACTCCAAGGGCAGGTTTCTGTTCAACGTCACGGTCAGCTGGGATGACAAGGGCACCATCCCCAAACGCACCTACCGCAACAAGGAAGGGCAGGATGTCGAGTACATCTCCGTGCCCGTGATTTTCAAAGCCACGGCCAAGGGCTTCAGCACCGGCACCCAGAAAGGCCGCGCGAACGAGGGCTTCGAAAGCACGGCCGACTTCTCGCTGACCGAAGCCACAGTGCTGAAGGGCGGCGTGGTGCTCGCGGAAGGGCGCAAGTTCCTGCCCGACCTGAAGCTGCTGCTGGTTTACCGCAGCTACAACCAAACCGGGCTGGTCGATGACATCCGCTACGAATTCAGCACCGGCAAGGACGGCTTCTTTGAAATCTCCGATGAAAACCTGCCCAAGAACTCGGTCACACTTCAGGTCGCGGGAAACGAGTACGCCTTTGAGCCTGGCAGCAAAGCCTGGCAGAGCATCACCCTGAGACCCGGCGTGCTGGACCTGGGCATCCTGGCCGTGGTGCCCGGGGGGCGCGTCAAGTTCAACGCAGTTGACTCAGAGAACAGCAAAAGCGTCGGGATCTATTACGGGCAACTCCAATCCACGGACAAAAGCAACCGCTTCCAGGCCGGGTTTGTTTCAGACGCAACGGGTGCAGCCGACATAGAAGGTGTGCCGGCGGGTCAGTACCAGCTGCACCTGCGGCTGGAGGGGCACTGGGCGCCGGAAGTCGCACCCATTGAGTTGAAGGCAGGCACCACGGTCGAACTTGGCGCTATCCAGTGCGAACCCCATCGCACGCTCGAATTCGCGGTGCGGAACCAGGACGGCGCACTGGACCGCTTCAACGTACAGATGGTGTACGTGGGAGATGCCGTGCCACCCGCGCGGCGACCCTTCCGCGAAGGTGAGCCGATCCGCGCGGGCGGCCAGCTCAGCTCAAAGGAGTCGAAAATCAACGGACTGTTCAGCGGCGAATGGCAGGTCACCATCAGCGCCCCGAATCACGCGCACTACATGACAACCGTGACGCTGCCGAGAAACGAGCCGCTTTCCGTCACCATGGAGAAAGCCGGCACCATCGAGTTCACGGCGCTCGATGCCGGCGGCCGCGCGGCCCGCCCCCGCTGGGCGTTCGCGCTGCGACACGGCAGCACTGCGCACAAACAGATGGCGGACCTCGACGACGAGGGTCTCGGGAAGTTCACCGGCTGGGAGGCGGTTCTGCCCGAAGGCGCATATCGCATGTCTAACGGCAACAAGTTCGAGAACCTGGCCGCCGGAACCTACCTGCTGCTCGCGGAAGGCGGCTGGAAGATGGTGTTGCGGGCCGACGATGTCACGCTCAAGACCGGCGAAACCGTGAAGGTCACCCTGTCGCCCAAGCCCGGCACGCTGACCGTGAAAGTCACTGAAGACGGCAAGCCCAAGGCGAAGTACAGCTTCATCCTCAGGCTCGACGGCCGTGACCAGCAGCCCATCAGCCTGACCACGGACAAAGCCGGCGCTGCCATCCACGATTTCACGGTCGCGGCCTCCGGCTGGCTTCTGACCGAGGCGGAGAGCGAATGGGTGGACGCCCACGATCCCAACGAGCCATGGCGCGCTTTGAACGACACCATCTTTGCGGGCAGGCGCGTGCAGTTGCAGGTGGCGCGCGACAGCGAAATCGGCTTCGAGATCGCCAACCCCGAGCAGGTGTTCGTGCGCCTGCGCCTCACGCCGCAGGAAGGCCAGACGGTCCAGCGGGTGGACCTTTCTCCGCTGGGTGACGGGCGTTTCAGTTCACGCCGGAGTTTCCAGGCGGCAAAGCTCGGTGAGGATTTCTGCGTCGCGTGCATGCCCCAGGGCAAGTACAGGATGGGTGCGCTGGTGCAGGCCGGGGCTTCCAGCGGGTACTTCGCGGCCGACATCACGGTGGACAAGAAGCCGGAGCAATCCATCAAGCTGAAGATCGAGCTGTTCCGCCTGGACGTTACGTTCAAGGTCGCCGCAGGCGTCAAGATCGACAATATCGGGGTCTACCTGCGGTACGCGGAAGTGCGCAGGTCCTGGCCGGACGATGAGCCTGATCTGCTCACGCCGGACGCCGACGGCAGCATCTCCTTCCAGTGCCTGAGTCCCGCCGACTACCAGTTGTACGTGCGCGTCTACGACGATGACGGCGTGCTCCAGAACGCCTTGATGAAAGCGGTCACGGTGAAAGGCAACACCACGCTGACCGTGCCCGTGACCGACCAGGTGGGCACGTTGTCAGTCCAGATCGAGGGCCAGCCGCTGCGGTCCACCCTCGGCATGAGCAGCTGGCCGGCCGTGTACCTGCTGGACGCCAAGGGCGAGGCAATCCAGCCGGGCGACCCGACGCTGCTGGAGGAAGTGCGCGGATTCAATTTCAGCATTCCCGGCCTGCCGGTCGGCACCTTCACAGTGGTGATCGCGGCGCCGGGCTTCCAGGCTTGCGAAATCAAGGATGTGAAGATCGAGCAAGGCAAGACCACGTCCGTGAAAGCCACGCCTCAGCAGGCCGGCGCCCTGGTCTTGAACATCAACAACCTGCCGTTCGACATGGAGACGGAAATCAACTGGTCCTATGAGGACGCCAAGGGCAATCCCCTGAAACTGTGGCTGCCGGCCGGCAGCAGCACGGTCGCGATCATGGGCGACCGCAATGGCAACGGCGCGAAAATGGAGTTCAGCAACATGACGCCGGCGGTGAAACAAGTGCGCATCAAGATCGAGGGCTACAAAGACATCGTGGTGAAGGTGGACGTCAAGGCGGGGGAGATCATCACCAAGGACGCCAAGGGCACGAAGAAGTAGCGCCCGTGGAGCGGAAAGGAAGCCATGCCAACAAGACTGATGTTCACGCTTCTGTCCGTGATCTGCGCCGGCGCCTTGAGTGCCGACTTTGTCGGTACGGTGAAGTTAACTGTCACGGGAACTGACGGCAAACCTCTCGAAGGCGTGAAAGTCGCAGCCGAAGCCGACCCGTTGTGGGGACGTGCCAGCCAGGAGGAGTTTGAAAAGTACAACAAGGACTACGGCCCGTTTCCGAAAGTGGAAGCCAGTGGCGAGTTCACCACGGACCAGACAGGCGATGTCCGGTTGAACGTGACCGTCAAGCTCTCCGGCGAAGGCAGACTTCCACAGCAAACCGTCCGCCAGGGGAACCAGTGGATCAAGTCGGACTACGTGATGGTGAAGCTTACTCTCAGCAAGGATGGCTATCGCACGTACAGGCCCAGCACGACCGTCACTGAAGTAGGTTCTGACGATGACAACAAGTGGAGGATGGCGCTTCGTCGCATCTCCAGCTTCAAGGCTCAACTCGTTCACAAGGCCGACCGCAAGCCCGTCGCCAACGCCAAGGTGCTTGTGGATGGTAAGCGGGACTTTTCGGGCATTCGTTCAGCGGCCGACCTGCAGGAAGTGATGACCGACGCACAGGGCATGCTGACACTCAACGACGAGCAGTGCCCCGTCCAGTACATGAAGCTGCGCATGCTGGAGGACGACCTGGCCTTCGCACCCGACTGCGTCGCATGGAACAACATGCAGTTGCGCGACGGTGCCAACGACGGCGGCACACTGGAAGTGGTCCCCGGTGGAGCCATCCGCGTCCACCCGGTCCATGCGGACACCGGCGCGGATGTATCCGTAGATTGCTACGTCTTCAGCGCTGACCCGAACTCGAAATTCACCGCGCCTTTGGGGTACGTCGCCGGCGAGTTCACGGTTAAGGGAGTTCCCGCGGGATCGCACAAGCTCAACATGACGCCAGTCCACGATTCGAAGCTCTGGCCGGTAGCAATCGAACCGGTGATTGTCGAAGCAGGCAAGGTGGCGGAACTGGGCAAGGTGAAGATCGAACCTCACCACACGATCGAGGTGTTTGCCGTCTCTGATCAGGGGGCCGGAGTTCAGCAGTACCAGGTAGAGGCCATGCACCTGAGCGGCTTCAAACCCGCCAGGTACCCTTCGCATGGAGGAAACCCAGAGCAATGGACCGTAACCGCCAGCTGTTCGCCCGAGCAGAACAAGGTCCAGCCCCTGGCGCGCGGGCGCTGGCGTGTGACTGTCACCGCGCTGGGTTTCTCGCCAGGCAGCGTCGAGATTGACGTGCCTGCCGCTGAGCCCATCTTCGTGAAGCTGGAACAAGGCGGCCAGTTGCAGGCGTCCCTCGACACAAATGTGTTCGGGTGGGGCAGACTCCGCGCCCTGATCGCGATTTCCGCCAACGCGCCCGCGCTGAAAGAACTGAACGGCCGCTCCGGAACAGAAGTACTGGAGATGATCCGCACGGTGGACAGCACCGGGGTGTTTGTGAAAGACGACCGCCACTTCATGGCCGTCAACGGATTCGACGCATTGCCGCCCGGCACCTACACAGTCTTCGGTTACATTGATGATCAGCAATCGCTGCGCGCCGACAATGTGGAGATCAAAAAGGGAGAGGTCACCCAGCTGGTGTTGACGAACTCCAGCGCGAAGTTGACCGCACGCGTCGCGAACCAGGGCAAACCGCTGGCGCAGGAGATGATGTACCTGGTGCCGGCACGAGGCTGGAACGGCGGGGAGGCACCCAGGACCCTCAACGGGAAAACGGACGCCCAGGGTGTCGTCGTCTTCAATGACGTGCCGGCGGGCAACTGCGAGTTGCTGACCAGCCGCCAGTACGACTGGATCAACTCTGGCAGCAATGGCCGGGCCGGCAGCTCGCGCTCACTGCCGAGAGGCGTGGCGATCCAGGTCAAGGTTGGATACGGCGACCGCGTCGAGGTCGAGGTTGACACCCACCAATCCCGCTATGTGTGGGTCAGCGTCAAGCTGAAGGCGGCCAAGGGCGCCACCATCAGCGATGTCAAACTCGTGAATCTCCACGACCACATGGGCCTGTTGGGGATTTCCCCCGTCGCCAGCGGCAACCTCTACCAGTTCGGTCTGTTGCCCAAGCGCAGCGCCTATGAGCTTAGCGCGGCAGTCACCGCCGACGGCCGGCGCGAGTGCCGTTTCCTGCGACTGCTTGAGATCACGCAGCTGCTTGAGCAACAGTTCGAGTTCGATGTCGCGCTGGGCAAGCTGGAAGTCAAGGTCAAGGCTCCCAAGGGCTTCAAGAACGAAGAAGTGACGGTGTACCTGGAACAACCCCACGATATGGCTTGGGCCAGTTGGGAACGTCCCGGGTTTGGCGGATCCGCTGATGCCAAGGGCTCGATCACCTTCGCAAACGTACCCGAGGGTCCCTATCGCGTGGTGGCCTGGGCAGCCAAGAGTCGCGACAGCTTCGTCTACGTCACCTCCGAAATAATCGAGTTGAAGGGCACCAAGAAGGTATCGCTCAAGTTCGACGAGCGCGTTGGCGAACTCCACATCAAGTTCGAGGATTTCAACTTCGCTCAAGAGAAGTCCGTCCGGATCGAACTCATGGACGGCGACACGCCGGCCGTGATGGGAAGGCCCACCACGCTCTACCGTCAGGCCTCCAACGTGACGCTTTCGGCGGTGGCCAAGGGCACGTACACACTGCGCATCACCGCCATCGGCTTCGAGCCCTACATCCAGCAGAACGTCGAGATTGACACCCTGCGTACCACCAGCCTGAACGTGACACTCAAGAAGATGTGCTCGGTCAGCGTGCAGCTGGAAGGCGCCAACGCCGACGGGCTTGAGGACAGCACGACCGACATCCAGTTCCTCGATGCCGCCGGCGCAGCCATTGCGCTGGGCGAGATCGACGTGCGCAGAACCTTCGAGGTCGTGAACTGGAACGAGCGCAGTGTTATGCGGTTCCAGCACGTGCCCGCCAACTGCGCGACCATCCGTGTCGTGGCCGAGGGCTACAAAAACCTGGAAATCGAAGTCAAACCGCAACCCGACAAACAATACGAGACCAAGGCGACCCTGGTTCGGGAATAGGAGCAGTCCGATGAAAACCTTCTTCGCCGCATTGCTGTTGCTGCTGACAGCCGCACCCTGCTTCAGCGCCGAGTTCACCGTCGAGGTCAAGGGAAAGGTCCTGGCCAACAACGGCCGTTCCCAGGACGCCGCCCCGAACGTCGAGTTGAAAGCCTCGGCTGATCCTCTGTGGGGCTGCAAGACCCAGAAGGAACTCGACCGCATGGCCGCAAAGAACAACCAGGAGTATCCGGCCGTCACCGTCACCGGCGGCGGGAAGTCGGACGCCAAGGGCGAGTTCAGCTTCCAGATCAAGATCCAGGTGCCGGAAGGCAAGAAGCTGCCGAAAGTGAACGACGGGCAGAACCCGCCAAGCTGGTACGACTACGTGATCGTGAAGGTCGAAAGCGCCGCCGAGGGCTACGCCGACATCCAGGATTCCTGGTTCCTTTACGTCGATAAAGAAAACATCGCGCGCAACGTCTACCTGCACAAGATCGCCCGTGTCACCGGCCGCCTGATGAGCTTGTCGAACATGAAGCCGCTGGCGAACACAACGCTGCTGCTTCGCCCCAAGCTGCTGTATGTGCCCAAGGGCCAGGAAGTCCCGGTGTGGAAAATCACCACCGACGCCAAGGGCAGCTTCGAACTCAAGGATCCGAAAGTACCGGTCGGCGTCATTGAGCTTACGCTGGAAGACAGCACGCTGGCGTTCGCCGTCAACTCCAAGGTGTGGTCGGGCATCCAGCTGCAGCACGGCGACAATGACCTTGGCAACCTGATGGTGGTGGCCGGCTGCACCGTCAAGTTGCGTGTCGTTGACTCGGTGAAGAAAGGGCCGGTGTCGGTGTACATCGAGCTGAAGCCAACGCAGGGCACACTAAACCTGAGCGAGCCGGCCCCGGACGGCGTGTTCGAGAAGTCCGGCATCCCGGAAGGCGCCTATGACCTGAAGATTGTCACCGGCGCCTACTGGGGCACGGCACTGCCACACACCATGCTGAAGGCCGGCGTGAATGACCTGGGGACCCTCGAAGTCGATCCCGTCATCAACCTGAAGGTCGTGATGGAGGCCGACCAGGGGCAGTTGCCCGAACGTGTCACGCTGAGCGGCTTCCTGCTTGAGGGCGTCGCCCCGGAAGGCGCGCCCAGATACAACAACGACGCCCACGGAACTTCCACCACGACGCATCGCAACGAGGGATACCTCAGCCCGCTGTTTGAGGGCCGCTGGTTCATTCGGGCCAACGCCACCGGTTGGGCGCCGGTCTGGAAGATTGTGGACCTGCCCATGGAAGGCAACCTGAAGCTGACCCTGAGCCAGGGCGGAAGCTTCGAGTTGAGCATGCTGGACCTTGAGGGCAAGGCGCAGGACATCCGGTCCGGCGCGGTCGCCGCAATCGGCACCCCCGCCGAGACCTGGCTGCGCGATGGCGGGGATCGTTCCCGCCGCGGCACCCTCGATGAGCTGGGCATGATGTACGACAACGGGGACGGAGAGGTCTGGAAGCCGGGGCCCCTGCTGCCCGGCAAGTATTTCCTGCGGGCGCGCTCCGACATGGGCCTGGTGCAGAGGGAATTCGAGATCAAGGCCGGCGAGCACCTGAAACTGCACCTGAAGCCGGAACCGCCGCGCATTGAGGTTGACGTAACCAAGGGCGGCAATCCCGCGTCCGGCGAAAAGCTGCTGTTGATCGTGACCGACTTCATGAACAGGAACGCAGAGGAAGTGGTCGAGGCGTCCAGCGATTCCTCCGGCAAGTGCGTGTTTGAATTGAAGAAACCCACCCAGGTCATGGTGCTGCTCAAGCGTGAAAAAGAGTGGATCGACGCCGCCCCAAACCAGTACGAAAAACAGCAGCGCGCAGGCATGCTCTCAGAGCGCAGCTTCAGCGTCTCGTACGGTTCTGTCATCAAGCTCAGCATCGACGTCGGCGGCCGCGAACGCACCTGGCTGACCCTTGACGTGGCACTGGACAAGGGCTGGACCATCCAGGGCTCCGGCCTGACCGCCCGGCTTGCCAGATCCCGCAAGGCGGGCGGAACGGCGGTCGGCACACAGGACGGCAACAAGGTCGAGTTCGCCATGCTGCGCCCCGGCCACTACTGGTTGAGCCTGATGCTGCGGGACGATACGGGGCAGACCTGCAGCTTCCTCACCGAACTGCACGTCGAGCCGAAAGCAGAGCAGACCATCAAGGTGAAACCCAAGCTGAACACCGTTGAAGTTACCGTGAAGCTGCCCAAGGGCGCGCCCGAGGACGGCGTGTCGGTATACGTGTCCAGCGTGGCGCAGCGGGTATCGGAGCCGCGCTTCTATGCCGGTGCAAGCGAAGGCAAGCGCGGCAAGTACACCGTCAAGGGCGTGCCGGATGGCGACTACCACGTCGTGGTCAGCGCCAGAAGCGCCGACGGCGCCATCCTGTACGGATCGGCGGCCGTCTCCGTCAGCGGCAACGCCAAGGCCAAGGTGACGATCGACGAGAACCAGGGCGCCGTGGACCTGGAGATACGGGAACTGCAAGCCGGGACGTTGCCGCAGGAATTGAACAAGACCGTAAGGACCACACTGCTGGATAAAGCCGGCAAGGAAGTGCTGATCGGCTATCCGCCGTCAGCTGTGGGCCAACCGGGCGGGATGCAACTGGGCGGCGTTCCTGCCGGCACGTACACCCTGCGCATCGAGTGTACCGGCTGCCAGCCGTGGCAGGGTGAGGTCACGATCAAGAAGAATGAAACCACGCGGCTCAATGCGGACCTCGCGCCCGCAACCAAGCTGCGCCTCGGAATTGAAGGCAAACACGTGGCGGCCGTGCTGGCCCAGGACTTCACGCTGAAGGTTGAGGACGCCGCCGGCGGGGCCTTGCCCGGCAGCGAGAAGAACTTCGACCTGTTCTACTTTGATGCCGGCGAGTTCGGCCAGCCTGTCCTGTGGATTACCGGTCTCGACGTGAACGCGGCGCGCGTGCGCCTCAAGTTCAAAGGCTACAAGGAGGCCATAGTCGAGGTGGACTCCGCCAAAGGCTCAGGCCAAGTCCTGGTACTGGAAGCGGAGTAGTCACCGCGACGAGGCTTCCCCGGCGGTGTGCTTGCATGCCGCACCGCGCGAGTACGAGGAACGCAACGCTACTTCCCGCAGCCCACCTTAGCGCCTGCTGCGGACTTTTCGGTTTCGATTGGGTTGGCTGGAATCGCTGCCGGGGTTGCTTCGGTCGCTGCCGGGTTGGTTGATGCGGCTGCCGCTGACCTTGTTGGGGCGGTCGGTGCCGTTGGCGGGGTCCGCGGCCTTTGCCTGCTGCTGGTCCGTGGCGGCTTGCTCGCGGTTGCTGCCGGTCAGTTTCTCGAGCTGCTTGCGGGCGTTGCTGCCCACCACGGTTTCGCCGGCGCGGTCGGAGATGTCCTTCAGGCGCTCCACCAGCACGCGGCGGCGCTCGTCGTTGATCTCGCCCGCGCTGATGTCGGCCTCCACTTTTTCCAGCTCTTTGCGGTGCTTGCGGAAGTCCGCCAGGACCGGCGAATCGCGCCAGCCCTCGGCGCGCTTCGCGAAATCCTTCACGCCGGTCACGCCCTCGAAGCGCTTCACCACTTCGTCCACGCCTTCCACGGCGGCTTCCGGGTCGGTCTTGAACTGCTGGTCAAGCCGGTCGATCTGACCCTTGGCCTGCTCCTCGATCCAGGTCTTCAGGTAGTCGGCGTCGGCCTTGTCGGCTTCGTCGTAGCCGTAGCTGCGGGCGATGATGTCGGCGTGGTCAAAAGCACTCTTGTAATCGCCCGCTTCGATGGCGTCCCACGCGCGCTGGCAGTTCTGCCCCACCTTGCGCGGCATGCGCACGCAGTGGCAGTTCAAACCGGCCGCGAGGCGCTCGAACACCGCGTCCACGGCGTCCATCTCTTTCTCTTCGCTGTACCAGTCGTGGGCGCAGACCTGGCCGTGCTCGTTGACCACCACG
The DNA here is from genome assembly GCA_020638635.1 of Planctomycetota bacterium. Classification (GTDB taxonomy): domain Bacteria; phylum Planctomycetota; class UBA8742; order UBA2392; family UBA2392; genus JACKID01. Next base: position 59,065 of record JACKIE010000016.1, on the reverse strand, counting down.
GCCTGCGGGGTGCCGGACTGCTTGTCGATGGTGAACAGTTCGTTGGACTGTTCATCGAGGTCGCGCGCAACGGGCATGGTCCAGTCCATGCGCACCAGGTGCTTGCGGGTTTCCTCGATGTCGGCGAGGTACGGGTAGAGGTCTTTGTCGAAGGCGGTGTTGACCACGAACACCAGGGCGCAGGCGTGGTCGATGTATTTCTCGTGCAACTTCTGGATGCGCGGCATGGCCTGGCGTTCGCAGCCTTCGCATTCGCGCTGATAAAACAGAAACAGCAGCACCTTGCCCTTCATGCGCTCGGGCGTGATGGGCTCGCCCTGCACCCACTTTTCTTCAAGCAGCATCTCGGGGCACGCTTCGCCCAGCACGTTGGACTTGCTGCCCTCGTGGCGGCAGGCAAGCAGGGAGTTGGCCAGCAGCAGGCCGAGCAGAAAGGTGGATGCGAAGCGCAGGGCGGACATGGGAGTCTCCAGGCGTGTCAACGACTCTGGAACGCACCGCGCGGATGAACAGTTGGAAAAAACACAACCGGCGCCCCCAAACGGCGCCGGTTGTGCGTTGCGTGGCTACTGCTTCATGGCTTTCGCGCGGTCTGCGGCGGCTGTGTCCGGGTACTTATCGATCAGCTTGTCCAGCTCGCGGTTCAGGGCCTCGCCCTTCAGGCGCTCGCCCTGCTCGGTGATCTTGCCCAGCATCTTCTCTGCGGCGACCGCTTCTTTGTACTTGTCTTCACCTTTCAGGGTCTTGGCTTTTTCCTTGCATTCGTCACCGTACTCGCAGCCCGCGTAGGCGACGGCGTCTTCGCTCAGCAGCGTGTGCAGCTTCACCCACTCTTTGTCTTCCGCCAGGCGCTTGGCGGCATCCTTGCGCCAGCCGATCGCCTTGCGAACTCTCTCGGCAATAAAGCTAGCGTCGGCTTTCACCGTTTCATCCTCACTTTGCTCGAGTTCTTCGGCGTCCTTCAACGCCTTGCCGTACTTGCCGGTGTTGTAGCTCTTTACCGCCGGGCGCAGCTTGGCGCACACCTCGCGCTCGATCTGCGCGGCTGGGCAATCCTTAAGCCACTCCTCGACCATGGCGTCGGTGATGTCGGCGGGCTTGCCTGAAAACACGATCTTGCCCTCGGCCGAGATCACCCAGCCGCGGGGCACGCCCTGGCCGTTGCCGATGTAGGCGCTGATGCCGGGCGCCTTGGAAACCACGCCGTAGTTGAGCGGATTCTTCTGCAGCCATTCCGCCACCTTTGCCGGGTCTTCGTTGCTGGAAGCGATGATCTCGAAACCGCGCTCGCGGAACCTGGTGCTGAGCTCTTTCAGGTGCGGGACCCCCGCAACGCAGGGGCCTCAATAGGTGGCCCACAACTCCACCAGCACCACCTTGCCGCGGTAGTCGGCCAGGGTCTTGAAGCCTTCCGGCGTGTTCCACTTGTTGGTCCCGAGCTCGAAGTCCGGGGCCTCCTGCCCCATGGTGAAATCCTTGGCGGCCAAGGGCAGCGCGAACGCAAGCGCGATCAGTACGGCGGCGAGTCTCATGCGGTTCCTCCTGACAACAAGTCTACGCGGCTGCGGGGCGTGACGCTTCACCGCCCCGCAACTGAACATTCGCTTTCGAAATTCGGCCGCCGGGCGATACTCAATTCCGGATGACGCGCCGGCGCAGGCTCACGGCCGCGATCAGCACCGGCAGCAGCAACGCCAGTGGAACCGAGCCTCCGCCGCCCGCACAGCCGCCGGCCCCACCGCCACCGCCCATTCCCGCGCCACCTACCAGTACTGGGCCAACCTGGATGAGGAACGAGAACTGGGCGGGGGGCGAGATCCCGTCCGTGGCCGTCAGCGTCACGGGCAGCGACGCCGAGGCGGAATCGAAACGGCCGCTCGTGGGCACAAGCGTGTAGGGCACGCCGGCCGAGGGACAGCTGAATTCGCTGTTGAGGATGCTCTCGACGGTGACGTAGCTGACGGTGCCGGTCAGCGCGGTGGGGTCGCCGTCGGGGTCGCTGACGCTGATCTGCAGGTTGAGCGAGGCCAGGGTCTGCTGGTGCAGCACGTTCAGCGTGGCGCCGTTGGCGACGGGCGCGCCGTTCGCGCTGACGCTGATCAGCGGCGAGCCCGGCACCGGCACACCCGCCACGGGCGTGAAGCGCACCCAGCGCAGCAACGGCCAGTCCCCCATCGAGCCATTGGCGTTGATATGCCCGGGGTCGTAGCCGGGAATGACCTCCTGGCCGGCGCCCGAGGGGCCGGAGATCGCCACGGTGTTCGGCAGGCCGGAAGTGGGCCCGGTAGCGCTGGCGCCGGTGAAGCCGTACTGGAAGTCGATCACGCCGCTGACGGTGTCGAGCGCGAGCACCATGTCGCACGAGGGCGGCGGCATGCTGCCGACGGGGCCGCCGACCTGTGCCATGTTGTTCCACTCAACCTGCAGCACGCCCTGCAGATAGCGCCAGCGCACCCATGAGGTGCCGCCGAAGGGAAAGCCCAGGTTCACCCACAGGGGCGCGATGCACAGACCGGGCGCGGTGGCGTGGTCCGGCGCCGTGGCGGTGGTGACGCCGGCGCCGCCCAGCACGATGTAGCCGTTGGTGCCGACCTGGAATGAGTCGTACCAGGCGCCGAAGTAATAGAAGTTGAAACCCGCGGGCGAAATCGGCGCCGACAGGTCGTCGTCGGCCAGCGCCAGGTTGGTCGCGCCCGTCAGCACCGGGTAGCTGGGCAGCGCGCCGCTGCTGACGGTGTAGGACTGCGCGTGAAGGGCCGCCGGGATCAACACGAGCAGCAGGATCAGGGTTTTCATGCCGGGTCTCCGTAGGGTTGTTGCCGGCCGGCCGTTTTCTACGCGGATTCAGCGTACCGTTTTTGGAAGACGGCATGTCACATCAGGCGCTAAGATCTGTTTCAGTTTCGAATACAGGAGACACTGCCATGCCGGAAACGGAACGGGCAGAACTGCTGGCGCGCCTGCGCCAGGTCGCGCACAACCGCAGCCAGGCCGAGATCGCGCGCCGCACCGGCTTTCCCCAGGCCAACGTGCACCGCTTCCTGAACGGGCACCGCGTGCCCGCCGAGTTCTGCCAGGCCCTGGCGCGCGAGTTCAGCGTCAACCCGGTGTGGCTGCTGCTGGGCGAAGGCGCGCCTTACCTGTCGGACGTGCCCGAGGGCGTGGCACGCATGGGCGCCGACCTGCTTGAGTTGGTGCGCGCGCTGAGCGCCGTGGAACGCATGCGCCTGGGCTCGCTCACCGGTAAGCACCACCTGCGCGTGCTGCGCGAGCTGAACGACGCCCTGCTGCAGCACGAAAACTTGCGCGCCCGCCTGAACGAACAGACCCGCCCGGTGTTCGGCCGCCTGCTGGACGACATCGACCGCTGCCTTGAGAAGACGCAACTCGAGCAGGCCGGCGACCTGCTGAAGGCGGCCGGGCAGGTCGCGCGCCTGTGCGACGACGAGACGCTAGCCCTGCGGCTCGACGGCCAGCGCAGCTTTTACGCGTATCTGTGCCGCGAGTTCGAGCTCTCGATCGCCCTGCAGCGCCGGCTGTTCGTGCGCCGGCTGGCCGGCATCACGCAACTCGGACAGGAGATCGGCGAGCATACACGCAACTTCGCGGTCTCGCTGAACGCCACCGGCCGCATCAGGGAAGCGCGCCGGGTGTGCGAGGCTGCGCTGGCGCTCGGGCGCGACAGCACGGGCGCCTGGAAGCTGGAGATCGAGGTGATCTGCGGCGGCATGATGCTTGACCTCGGCGAGTTGATGGCCGGGCTGACGCGAATGCAGAACGCCGGCCCCGGCGCCGCGGAGCTGCTGTGGAGCCGCTACTCCGGCCTGCTGGTGCGCGGGCTGCTGTGGGGCGGGCTGCTGGATTTTGATGGCGCAATGCAGACCGGCGCCGAGCTGCGCGGCAAGAATCGCCAGCTGCTACGCTTCGCCTGCTGGCTCGAGGACCCGGCACGCATCGAGAAGGCCCTGGCGCGCTGCGTCTCGGACAAGCCGGAAGACCTGCTGGCGCGCGTGCCGGAAAACGACCTCGACACGCTGCACGCCCGCTGCCTGCTGGACGCGCTGCGCGGGCGCAAGGGCGCGCAGCGCCGGTTTGAAGCCGGGCTGGAGAAGCTGCCGCCCCAGCAGCGCGGACGGCCCACGGATCCGTGCCATGAGGCGGCCGTCGCCGCGCAGCTGGCCGAGCAAACCACCGGCGCGAAGGCCGCCCGCACGGCCGGGCAGGAGGCATTGAAGCTGCAACGGGAGATCCCGGCCGACTTCAGCCCGATGTGGGAGTACCAGGCCCTGGCAAACCGCACGCTGCTGAGGACCGGCAAGGGTGAGAAGGATCCAATCCAATGGTTCCAGCAAGCCCAAGCCGCGGGCTTCGGCGTCTTCGGGGAGTGGGCGAACTAGCAGCGGGGAACAGCGCCAGAGCCGCTCCCCGCTTAGGTTTCAGGTTGGCGTCCCGGACAGGATCTGAACCCCGGAACAGTCCTGTGGACTGTTCCGGACGCGAAGTAGCCCGCCTCTGGTTCGTCCCAAGACGAGCCAGAGGCGGGCGTAAGCGGAGCGGTCGTTCGAATCACAGTGGTATCGCGACCGCCGACAAGCGTTGGCGTCCCGGACAGGATTTGAACCTGTGACCTACGGTTTAGGAAACCGTTGCTCTATCCAGCTGAGCTACCGGGACGTGTGGGCAGTGTAGCAGACGCCTGCCTGTTGAAAACGACCGGCGGTTGCCGGGAACGCTGCGCCCACGCCACGGCACCGCCGTGGCGCTACTTCCACCAGGCGAGGCCTTTGAAACCTTGCAGGCGGCGCCAGATGCGGTTGAGGTCGCGGCGCGCGGCCTCTACCTGTTCGGCGCCGGGCTTGTCGTTGGTTCTGGGGCGTAGTTCAAAGCCGAGCTCGTACTCGAAGGTGAACTCGATCTTCCAGTCGCACTCCAGATCGGCGCGCATGAGGCGCAGGGCCTGGCCCAGGTTCTCGAGCTGGAAGGTGCGGTGGTCGGTAAGCTCGAACGCGATGAACGGCAGTTTGCCCTTCGACCGCTCGCCGCCGCTGTCGCCCTGCAGCTTTACCCCCGGAAGGTTGTCGATGAATTGCGCCAGCGGAAAGCTGTGGATGCTGACGCCAAGGCCCTCGGCCTCGCGCTGCAGCTCGACCAGTTCCACGGTGTCGGGGTCGCCGCTGAGGTTGCCGCAGACCTCGCACTCTTTCACGATCTCGCCGTCCACCATGCTGGTGGCCACGGCGTGATTGCCGCAGACGACACAATCTTCCAGCTCGGTGTATTCCATGGCGCGTCCCGTGAAGGGCGCGAGTATATGCAGCCGCACGCGGAATGAAACGGCTCAGTCCCCGGCCGGCTTTTGGTCCCCCACCGTCTGCCAGGCGGCGCCTTCGGGCCACTGCAACAGGGGTTCCGCGTCGCTGCCGAAGGCGCGCAGGTCCTCGAGGTAATCGTCGCCGGCGGTGGTCTTGATGATGGCGTCGAACCAGCCGCCCTCGGCGACCCACAGCTTCGTGGTCATGTCATCGAACTTGTGCGTGTACAGGCGGCCTTTCCACGTGGCGCCCGCGAGCTCGAGATCTTTGAATTCTTCGCCCTTGTCCTTGTCTTCCTTGGGCGTCTCGGCCGGCTGGACGGGCATTTCGCGCACCTTGATCAGCTTCGGCTTCTCGCCCGGCTTGCCGATCCAGGCCCGGGTGATCTGCGGCTTGCCTTTCTCAGGCTTCAGGTTCACGCGGAAGGCAAGCACATAGTCGGACTTGAACATCTCGGCCTTCAGCTTCAGGCGCTGCTCGACCAGGACCAGGTCGCCGTCCACGCGTGAGACCTGGCGGCGCGTGGTGCTTTCGATCTCGTAGCTGTCGCTGCCGGTTTCCCAGTACTGGCCGGCCTTAGGGTCTGCGTGCAGTGGGATGGCCCAGGGTGCGAGGGACTCGCCATCGAGGTAGCCCTTGATGATGTCGTCGCTGGTGTCCTTGACGGGCAGGGGCGGCGGCGGCGCGGGCGGTTTTTCCTCCTGCTGGAAGCCGCACAGCAGGGGCAGGAACAGCAAGGCGAACAGGGCGAGGGTACGCATGGACGCAGTGTAGCCGCATCGGCGGGGGCAGTCACCTTTGGCCACAAGCGGGGACGGGCACCGAGCTGCCTGTCCCAGGCGCAATCTTTGACAACATGAACTGCGTGCGGACGGGACGTCCGCGCTCCGTGCGGGTTAAAACACAACCGGCGCGGTTGCCCGCGCCGGTTGAACTGAGTCGATACTACTTACTCCCACTTGAGCAGCGGGGTGGCGTCTTCGCCGCTGGCCTTCAGCTCGGTGACCATGCCCGCAGCTTCGGTCTTGATCACGCCGCCGAAGTAGCCGCCTTCAGCGTTCCAGCTCTTGCTCTCCCAGCCCTCACCCTTCATGGTGACGAGCTTGCCGCTCCACTTCTTGCCGCCCACTTCGACGTCCGCGAAGTCTTCCTCGGTCATCTCGTAGTTGGCAGTGCCGCCGCAGGTCGCTTCGACCTTCTCCATGATCTGGATCTCGGCGCCGGCTTCGCCCGGCTTGCCGATCCAGGCCTTCTTGACGTTGACGTCGCCCATGGTGGTGACGCCCAGGTCAACTTCGAAGGCGATGACGTAGTCGGACATCGCGTACTCGCTGTCCGTCTTCATTTCCCACTCGATGATCGCGGTGCCGCCGTCAACCTTGGCAACCTGCCAGCGCTGAGTGGTGGTGGTGCCGTAAGCCTCGCTGCCGGTCTCCCAGTACTGGCCGGCGACCGGGTCAGCGTGCACATTGACCCAGTACTGGGCCTTGATGGTGCCGTTCTTGTACATGTCGATGGTGCCGTCGCTGCTGTCCATCTTGCTGGTGCCGCTGCAGCCGCTGCCGCTGCACTCGCCGCCGCAGCCTTCACCACCGTCGCCACCGCCGCTGCTGCCGCAAGCCGCCAGGGCCATCACACCGACAAACATGAGAAACGCGAAAACCTTCTTCATAATCAACACTCCTGAAGATAATGGAATGGTTCAGAGCGACTTTGCTCCCCCCGCCAATTGAGGACGCGAAGTCTAGGTAGACCCGATGCCCGGCGCAATAGTCAAAATGAATGAAACTGACAGGATTGTGACCTTGTGCGGAAAACCTTAGCACGTACTAACATGCTGACCCACAACGACTTACAGGATTCTCCCCAAGCAGAACGCAGATTCGCGTGGCTGTCGGCGCCCGGCGTCGCCGCCCTGTCTTTACTTTTTCTTCACCCCGACGCAGGCGCTGCCTTCCGCGGCGCTCTGGCCAAGCCGCCCCGCAAACCCCGTCACCTTTGGCTTACCAATGATTCCGGCAATCCCATTGACGAAGTCATGGCTTGCCGCGAGCGCGGCGGCATCCTGCTCACCTGCCACGGCGGACCGGCCGTGCGCCGCGCCCTGGAAGCCGAGTTGCTGCGGGCCGGGTTCCGGCAGACGCAGCTTGAGCCCTTCGGGCAAACCACCTTCGAGGCCGCCACACTGGGCTTGCTGCCGCGCGTGCAGGGCGCGGGGGTGGTCGCCCTGGTGCTGGAGGCTGCCGCGCAGGCTGAGGCACTGGCCCGCGCGCTAGCGGGTCCGGTTGCCGAGCTGCTGGCGGAGTCCGCAGCCGCACGCTTCCTTATTGATCCACCACGAGTGCAGTTATGGGGGCCGGTCAACGCGGGCAAGTCCAGCCTGCTGAACGCCTTGTGCGGACGCGACCTGGCGGCCGTGGGGCAGGAGCCCGGCCTTACCCGGGACGTGATCGAGGGGCGGCTCGAGTACGACGGGTTCGTGATCCGGCTGTTTGACGCGCCGGGCATCTGGGCCGGCCACGTTGGGCTGGACGTGCAGGCCCAGCAACTGGCCCAGACCTGGCGCAGGCAGGCCGACCTAACGATCGAGCTGACCGTGGGCGCCTCCCCCCACCCTGCGGAAGGCTGGCTTCTGCACAGCCGCGCCGACGAGCACCCGGGCTGCCCGGAGCCGAGCGTCAGCACGCGCCGGCCGGAAACCCTGCGGGCCCTGAAGGACCGGCTGCTGGAACACTTCTTCGGCCCCCTGCGGCGCTTGCCGCCTGAGCGGCGCTTCGCCCTGCACCCGGCCCTGCGCGCCGACCTGTCCCGGCTGGCGAAGGGCGAAGCAAGCGCCGACGAGTTGCGGGCGAAGTGGCTTGAATCGCGGCGTTCCCCATTCCAGACTTTGCCGCTTCCCGACGGAACACGGCCGTGACCGAACGCGTACTCCAGCAGCGCCAGGCCATCGACACCGAGATCCGGCGCCTGGCCGCCGAGATTCTCGCCGGCGCCGAGCCCCCGGCGCTGATCGGCATACGCACCCACGGCGTGACGGTGGCCAAACGACTTGCCGACGCCATCGAGGCCGCGGGCCGCCCGCGACCCGAGCTGGGGGCGATCGACATCACCCTGTACCGCGACGACCTGGCCGGCCGCGCCTTGCCTCAGGTGCACGGCAGCGAAATCGCCTTCGACATCGAGGGGCGCCGCGTGGTACTGGTGGACGACGTGCTGTTCACGGGGCGCACCGTGCGGGCCGCGCTGACGGAGCTGGCCGACTACGGCCGCCCCCGGCGCATCGAGCTTTGCGTGCTGGTGGACCGCGGGCACCGCGAGGTACCGATCTGCGCCGACTACACCGGCTTCCGGGTGGAAACCAGCCCCGAGCAGCGCATCACCGTGCGCCTGTCAGACCCGGCTTCCGACACTGACGCCGTGGTCCTTGTGGAGAGAAAAGCATGACCCGCTGGATGCCGACACTTGTGTTTGCCGCCCTGGCCGCGGGCTTCGCCGCGGCGGTCGCCCCGATCTCCGGCCAAGACGCCAAGCCGGTGCCGGTGGCGGAAGTCGCCAGCCTGACGGCCGAGAGCGTGGAAGCCGCCCCCGAGCTGTCGTCCGAGCTGACCGAAGCCTGGAGCAAGCTCACTCCGCTGAAGGTGCCGACCACCCTGGGCGACAAGGAAGGCCCCACGGTCGAGTTGCGGGCGGTGCACGACGCCGGGCACATCTACATCTTCGCGCGCTGGGCCGACGCGACCGAGAGCCACGTGAAGAAGGCCTGGAGCTTCCAGGACGGCAAGTGGACGAAGCTGAAGGGCGACGAAGACCGCATCGCGTTCGCCTTCAACATCAACAGCGACCTGTTTGCAAAGGAGGGTTGTGCGGGCATCTGCCACTACGGCGACTTCCGCGTGACCGAAAAGGGCGGCAAGGTGGACATCTGGCACTGGAAGGCCGCGCGCGGCGGGCGCTTCAGCCACGCCGACGACCAGCGCATCACGGACGCCGAGGAAAACGCCCGCGGCGACGACGCCGGAAAGGGCTGCTACGGCAACAACAAAAACGAGGACGACACTGCACCCGCATACGTGTGGAAGAAAGACGCCGACACCAGGGGCGCTTTCAACGCAGACAGCAGCACTCCGCTGACCGGCGAGTTTGAGCCGCCCAAGGACTACAGCGTGCCCTCCATCCTGCTGCGCGCGCCGGACGGCAGCCGCGGCGACATCGAAGCCCGCGGCGCATACAAGGACGGGCACTGGCAGGTGATGCTCAAGCGCAAGCTGGACACCGGCCACGACGACGACGCCGTGTTCAAGGTCGGCGAAGAACTCACCTTCAGCGTCAGCCTGTTCGACGACACCGGCACCGCCACCGGCGACGACCACGCGACCTCACGCGCGCTCAAGCTTGTGCTGAAGGGCAAATAACGCCGCTATACGCCCGGCGGTCGTTTGGGCACAGCGCGGGTCAGGCCGCAGGTCATACGCGGTCCGTCGTTGGGTTGCCGCTCGTGCATCGCGGGCCGCCAGAATGCCGTGAACAGCAGGCGCCCCGGTTCTTCCTGCAGGAACGTAACCGAGATGCGGTTGCCGGCCACGGACTCTCCGGCCAGGGCCATCACGCCCGGGTCATCAGGCGTGAGTTCAAGGATCAGGGCTCCGTGGATAGTCGAGTACGCCAACGCCCGCATCACGCCGCTGGGGGCGGTCGCCAGCACCGCCCTGACGCCGTGAAACAGTGTGGTCATGCCGGGATCCCAGGCCTCGAACTGCATTCCAAGTCCGTCACCTTCCAGTCCCGGGAAAAAACGATTGCGAACGAAGCAGGGCTGGCCGGCCTGGGACTCCCCCACACCCGTCCAGACGCCGATCCAGGGCAGGAACTCGGCAAGCTGCGCCGTCATTCGGCTTCCTCTCGCGGGGCCAGCGACCGTCCGATCCGGCGCATGCGCGTAAAGGTCCGTGGGCGAGCGTCCGAAGCCGCGTAACCCTCCCCCAGCCTTGAACTGATGGCCAGGACGTCGTCTTCCACCATCATGGCCACGTCCAGGTTGCGATTACCGGGCAGAGGGCCGTGCAGAGAGAGCATGCCCGGGTCGTCCGCGACCTCGTGCAGCACGGAAAAGCCCGCGTCACTGAAGTAGATGTTGTCGATCACGCGACCATTGCGGTCCAGCGAAAGGTAACCCCACCCGCGGGTCAGCGGCGCTCCTTCGCTGTCAAACGAGACCGTTCGCACTTCGATCGCCTGTCCGTTGAAGATGGACTCGAAGGTGAACTCCATGATGCCGCGCCGTCCGTCAGACCACTCGATGGGTCCACGCCAGACGCCAAGCCAGTCGTGAAAGCGCTTGATCAACGGAGTGGTCATGGCGCCAAGATTACATCGGGATGCGCGATCTCAAACGGGATTTCCACCACCTTGCGGGGCCGGAGGGCGCCAGGGCTGCCGGCGGTGGATGCGCCCGAAAAGCCCCGGTCTGGCATTTTTGCCAAGGGAAGCCCCGTGAGGCCGCCAGAACACACTGAACATCAGGGTATCGGGGCTCTCTTCGCGATAGGTAACATTGAGCTGGATACCGCTCTCGGTGACGCCGGAAAGTGCAAGGACATCCTCGTCGTCGGGGGTTTCCTCAAGCCCGAAAACCCCCATCTCGGTGGAGTAGCCCACAGTCTGCACGCGCCCGTCCGGTCCGACAGCCAGCGCGAATCGCACTCCGCGCAGGAAAGTGCCGGTCGAGGGATCGAACATTTCGGTCTGCATCGCGAAGCCGCGGCCCTCCATCACCGGCAGAATGTTCGTGCGCACCGACATGGTCGCGGTGGACTCGTGCTCGGAGGTTCCGGTCCACAGGCCGTACCAGCGGGGCAGCAGGCGCATGGCGTTGCTCATGGGCGCTCCCTCAGCGTGCGGCTGGCGCGGCGCATGCGGGAAACAGTCTTCGGCCCGTCCGGCATACCTGAAGAGACAGTTACGGCCAGTTCATCGCCATCCTGCCGGATGCTGATCATCATCTGCCTCCCGGCTGACAGCGATCCGCTTGCGGAAAGCACCCCAGGATCGTCATCGACCTCGTTGAGTGTGGCAAACCCGATTCGCTGGTTGAACTGTCGCCACACGGTCCGCCCCGCGCGGTCAAGCGCCAGATGCGCCATGCCCCAGGCCTGGGATTCACCGGTCTCGGCGTCGATGGAAAGGGCGACCAACTCTATCAGGTTGCCCTCAAAGTGCGGGCAGAAGCTGAACTCGGCGATGCCCTTGCGACCATCCTGCAACACGATCGGGCCGCGCCACAGCCCGATCAAGGGGCCGAACCTGTCCATGATCGTGGTCATGCCACAAGCCTATCCGACGCCGGCTGTATCCGAAAGTTCCGAGGCGGGCTTCGGCGACTTTCCACAACTCGCGCGGATTGTTGCCGGCCGTTACAATCCCGCCCTTTCCAGCGGGGACGCCATGGCAGGCAAGGTCAAGCGCAAAGGGCTCACGTACGCCGATGCGGGCGTGCACTTCGAGACGCATAACGCGCTGGTCACCCAGATCTTCAAGAAGATCGCGGCCACCAAAACGCCGCGCGTAATTGATGTCGAAGACGGCTTCGGCGGCCTGTTCAGCCTCGACTACGACACCGCCCTGTTCAAGCGCAACTACAAGCACCCGGTGCTGGTGGCCTGCACCGATGGCGTGGGCACCAAGCTCAAGCTGGCCTTTGAGCTGGGCAAGCACGACACCGTGGGCATCGACTGCGTGGCCATGAGCATCAACGACATGCTGTGCATGGGCGCCGAGCCGCTGTTCTTTCTGGATTACATCGCCACCGGGCGCAAAGACCTGGGCGTACTGCTGCCCCTGGTGGGCGGCGTGGCCGAGGGCTGCAGGCAGTCGGCCTGCACGTTGCTGGGTGGCGAGACGGCCGAGATGCCGGACTTCTACCCGGAGGGCGAGTACGACATCGCGGGCTTCGCCGTCGGCGTGGTGGAGAAGCACAAGGTGCTGAAGGGTGACGGCATCAAGCCGGGCGACGTGATCCTGGGCATCGAGAGCAGCGGCCTTCACAGCAACGGCTACAGCCTGGTGCGCAAGATCCTGAAGCTGAAGAAGTGGAAGCTGGAGCGCACTTTCGACGAGCTGTCCCAGCCGCTGGGCCTGGAGCTGCTGACGCCCACGCGCATCTACGCCCAGCCGGTGACCGCGCTGCTGAACACCTACAAACGCAAGCGCATCGTGGAAGGGCTGGCGAACATCACCGGCGGCGGCTTCCTCGAGAACATACCGCGCATCCTTCCCGAGACCTGCGAGGCGGTTATTGACACGTCAAGCTGGGAGGTGCCGCCGATATTCCGCATCCTGCAGCAGGGCGGCAACGTCGAGCGCGACGAGATGTACCGCGTGTTCAACATGGGCATCGGCATGGTGGCGATCTGCAGCCCGTACCACGTGGACGCCGTTGCCGACAAACTCGAGAAGCACAAGGTAAAAGGCCAGCCGCCGCTCAAGACCCACGTGATAGGCCACATCAGAACAGGCAAGCGCAGGGTTGTGCTGAGCTAGAGAGCGGGAAGCCTGCTTGCAGCGGGCGGGCTGGATCACGCCCCGAAGCCGGGTTGAACAGCGAATTACCAACAACCAATTACCAATTACCAATGCCACCGCTGTGCCGGGCCAATTGGTAATTGAGAATTGGTAATTGGTTATTGGTAATTGGTAATTTGCTGTTGCTGGACAGCAGCGACTGCGTGACCACCGGCGACCTGCCAACCAAAAGGGACAGGCACCTTTGGTGCCTGTCCCTGTCCACACTGGAGCGCGGTGGCGCTACTCGTCGAACGACGTCTTCAGGTTGAAGCCACGGTAGTTCTCAGGGTCGGTCTCGGGGTCGATCTCGTCGATCTCGATCCACTGCCCCCACTTCTCGAACTTCACCTTGAAGCGCCCGTCAGGCTTCGTTTCGACGCTCAGGTTGTTGGCGTGCTGGAAGTAGAACCAGTCTTCCTCGGTTACGCCCAGCAGTTTGCGCAACTCGTCCATGGCTTTCTCCGCGTTGTGCTCGCTACCCTTGAAGCTGATACGCGCGTCCTTGCCCTGGTCTTTCAGCGCCTGGCGCGCCTGCACCAGCCGCTGGAACAAGTCGTCCATCTCGTACTGCTTGCGTGCCAGCAGCCTGCGTGCCCGCCACTTCGGCGGCGCCTCAGAGGACGCCTCCACCGGGCGCCAGGTTTCACCGCGCGTGATCGCCTCGCGCAGGCGCTGCAGCTCGTCAGCCGAGAACCAGCGCATTTCCGCGCGGCCGGAAAGTACCAGGCACAAGCGCCCGTTGCGGGCCCAGTCGCCCTTGAACTGGCAGATGATCCAGGGGTTGCGGTCATCTCCGCGGAACCAGCCGCGCTCGTCGCTGAACTGCAGGTCGCCGGGCAGGCCGAACCACTCGAAGCTGCTTGCTGACAGGTCCGTGGGGTCTTCGCCGTCTTTCAGCATGTGCTCGGCGTGGCTGTCCAGCATGGCCTGGAAGCGCTCGGCCATGGCGGGGTCGAAGCCGCTGCGCATGCCGTCCAGCGGGCTGAACAGGCCGCCTTCCATCAGGCTCTGGGGCGTGACGGCCTTGATGAAGCGGGCACGCTCGGCATCGCCGAGTTCCTTGACCGCCTCGGTGTTCGCGCCGCGCCAGCTTTCGATCGCGTTCGACAGCTCGTACAGCATGTTGCGGTCGTGGCGGTAGGCCATGGTCTGGTGGATCTCGTCGGTGAACATCTTCATGGCCGGCGCCAGGTTCGGCTCGCCGGCCGCGCGCAGCGAGAAGCTGATGCCGTGGCTGCCCTCGTCGCTGGCCAGGGTGACGTGGAAGCCGCCGGGCAGGTACTTCGCCAGGTCGAGGTGCGGCTCCGGGAATCGGCCGTTCATGCGGTCGCGGTTTAAGTTGCCGACCACCAGCTTCTGCAGAATGTCGCGCAGGTTGGCGTAGGCGAACTTGCTGCCCGCCAAGCTGCCGCCGGGAATGCTGCCCAGCGCGAAGCGGCCCTGTCCCGCGGCCGACTTCAGGATGCGCAGGGCGACTTCCTCGTTGGCGGCAATGCCGACGAAACCTTCGCCGCCGAAGGCGCACCAATCGGCGCTGAGGCCGCGGTCGCGCAGGATTTCGCCGCCCTCTACCTGCTTGAACATAAGCTTGTCTGCCTGCTTCCTGGCTCGCGCGCGTTCTTCTTCGGGCATTTCGTCGGGGAACTTGCGGGCAAGCATGCGGTCCAGGAACTTCTCTTTCAGGTCGGCGAAGCTGTCCTGGGTCTCCACCAGCACGAACCACATGTCTTCGAAGGCCTCGTCGAGGTCGTTGTCGTCAAAACCCGGGTCCGGCAGGTTCAGGATGCCCAACAGCGCTTCCTGGCCGATCGCGGCCAGCACCTCCTCGCGCGTAAAGCCGAACTGCTGGAACACCTCGGCGCTCTCGTCATGGAACTCCTCGGCTTCGGTGCGGCGGTCCTTGCGGACTTCGCGGTCGGGCTCAAAAGGGCGGTACTTCAACGCCGCCAGCTGCGCGTTAAGGTCCTCGATCTGCCGCTTGTACTCGGCGATTTCCTCCTTCAGGCGCTTCTTGCGATCTTCCGGTGTTTCCTCTTCCGGGCTGCCTTCCGGCTGGGTTTCAACAGGCTTGGCCCGTTCCTGCGGCCGGGGGTCGGGCGCGGCGTCCTTGTCCTTTTCCCCTTCCAGGGCGGCCAGGCGCTCTTCAGCCCAGCGCAGGTCATTTTCGACCCACTCAATGTTGCGGCGCAGCCGGGCCGGGCGCTGGTCCTGCTCGAAATCATGGAAGAATCGCAGCAGTTCGTCGTAAGTCTGCTGGTGGTTGGCGCCCAGCTGCCCGGTCAGGAAACCCACGCACTCGGCGGGCAGCAGATTCACCAGCCGGCTGCCGCCGGACGGCTTCAGGAACGCGTTCAGCTTCGAGAACGGCTGGTTAAGGCTGAGGCTCAAGTCCGCGGAAAGGCCGCCGCTGCGGCCGGGCAGGTTGACGCTGCCGGTGATCAGGTCCCACTTCTGCCACTCCACGACATCGAGGGCGCGGCGGACGTCGGAGTCGAAGTCTTCACCAAGGCGGTCCAGGGCGGCGCGCCAGGCCTTCATGTCGGCGAACAGCAGGATGTCGCCGCTGGCCTTGCTGCTCCACTTGGTGAAGCGCTCGACCTGGCTGAGGCTTTCGTCGGTGAAGCCGTCCAGCACGTCCTGGATGTGGGCGTCCATCATGCCGCCGGTGGTGATGATCAGGTGGCCCTTGCTGATCCACAGCCCCACGCCCTCGAACTTGATGCTGTCGGGCTTGACCTCGGCGTCGCGGTCGTTGTCCTTCACGAATCCGCGGAAGGCCTCACTGAACTCGGTGGGGCCGCCTTCTTTCAGCGTGACGATGGTGGCGCTCTGGATGAACGGCTCGCGCACCATCACGTCGCCGATGATGAACTCGGTAGCGCCGGCTACTTCGACGAAGCGGCGGATCTCGATCACCAGCGGCTCGGACTCCTCGAAGTCGCGCTGGTTGCGGGCCAGCAGCATGCGCTCGGCCTGGGCTTTCCAGTCTTCGCCGCCCAGCTTCTGCAGGGCGCCCGACAGGTCATTGATACGCGTGTACAGCAGCGAGCCGCGGGGCGCAAAGTCACCTTTTTCGTAGGCATGCAGGTTGGCGGCGCACAGGCCACTCAGCGCGAGCAGCAGCAGTCCAGCTTTGAGCAATCTCATGTTCGTTTCCTTGAAACCGTGAGCGATCCGTATTCGTTAAGACGCGCCTGCCCGCGGACGGGTTCGATGATTCCGGTTTTCGCCCGCCCGCTTGCACGGCGAAGTGACTATAGCTCTAACTGTCTGCGCGGAAGAACGCAACGCCGCCCTTTTCGGGCGGCGTTGCACGGTTGCTCTTGACACGTCCAGAGCAACCGACAGAATCCCCGGGCCGGGCCGTTCCCGCCCGCGCTGTGAGGTCGCCTTGTTACGCAACTTCTTCAAGATGCTCGCCTACGCCCGCCCCTACTGGCGGTTCTACCTGGTGGGCACGCTGGCGCTGGTGTTCGTGGACATCCTCGACACCTTCACGCCCAAGCTGGTGCAGTGGGCGATCAACCATCTCGAGTACCAGGTGTCTTCGGATAAAACCCCCGCCGACCTCGAGCGCCTGGGCAACCCGCTGATCGACCTGTTCGGCCAGGGCATGCTCGACAGCGCGCTCACCGGCGTCTGGATCTACGCCCTCGGCTTCGTGCTGGTGGTCGGGATCACCGGCATCTTCCGCTACTGGATGTCGCTCGATTACGCCAAGGCCAGCATCAACCTCACCCACGACCTGCGCGGCCGTTTCTTCGCGCACATCCAGCGCCTGGCCTCGCGCTTTCACGACCGCGCCAAGACCGGCGAAATGATGAGCCTGGCGACGGCCGACATGGACGCCGTGCGCAACTTCTTCGGCTTCGGGCTGCTGCTGATCATCGACACCGCGCTGTATTTCATCATGGTGCCGATGTACATGACCTCGATCAGCTGGAAGCTGATGCTGGCCAGCGCCGTCACGCTGCCGTTCATACCCATGATCGTGGCCAGGCTGGCCCACGCCATCGAGGACCGCTACGGCAGCCTGCAGGAGCAATTCAGCGTGCTCTCCGAGCGCTCGCGCGAATCCTACGCCGGCGCCAAGGTGGTCAAGTCGTTCGTCCAGGAAGACAGCGAAGTGCGCATGTTCGCGCGCCACACCCGCGAGTACTTCAAGCGCGGCATGCACCTCGCCAAGGTGGTCGCGCTCGAGAACCCGCTGCTGGTGCTGATGCTCGGCCTGGCCGACCTGGTGGTCGTCGTCTACGGCGGCAGCATGGTGATCAGCGGCGAGATCACCGTGGGCGCTTTCGTGGCCTTCTTCCAGTGGCTGATTCGCCTGTCCGGCCCGATGATCGGCCTGGGCTGGGTAGTGATGCTGTACCAGCGCGGCCGCGTAAGCATGGACCGCATCCAGCGCATCATGAGCGTCGAGCCCGAGATCGTGGACGCCGCGCAGCCCGCGGACGTCAAGCAGCTCAAGGGCGGCATCGAAGTGCGCAACCTGAGCTTCAAGTATTTCCCGGCCCCCAGCGTCAGCGCCGTGGTGGGCGACACCGAGAACGAGAAGCTGGAAGAGCCCGACTGGGCCCTGCGCGAGATCAACCTGGGCATCGCCCCCGGCAGCACGCTGGCGATCGTCGGGCCCGTGGGCAGCGGCAAGTCCACGCTGCTGGGCTTGATCCCGCGCCTGTACGACCCGCCGGCCGGCACGATCCTGCTTGACGGCCACGACGTGCGCGACATCCCGCTGGATGTGCTGCGCACGCAGATCGGCGCCGTGCCGCAGGAGACGTTCCTGTTCAGCGAGACGATCCTGCAGAACATCGCGCTGGGCACCCTCGGCAACGAGCACGAGGTGGATGCAGGCAGCGAGCGCCGCGAGGCCGACGTGGAATGGCTGAAGCAGTGCGCACGGATCGCGCAGGTCGAGCAGGACGTCCTGGAGTTCCCCAAACAGTACGACACGCTGCTGGGTGAAAAGGGCGTGAACCTGAGCGGCGGCCAGAAGCAGCGCGTGGCGATCGCCCGCGCCATCGCGCGTAAGCCGGCCATCCTGCTGCTGGATGACTGTTTAAGCGCCGTGGACACCCAGACCGAAGAGGCCATCCTGCGCGGCCTGAAGGAAGTGATGAAGCAGTGCACGACCATCATCGTAAGCCACCGCGTAAGCACCGTGGAGCACGCGGACGAGATCATCGTGCTGGAGAATGGGCGCGTTGCCGAGAGAGGCACCCACGAAGAGTTATTAAAGAAGAAGGGCTATTACGCTGAGCTGCACAGCAAACAGCAGCTCGAGCAGGAGCTGAGCGGGCAAGGATAGAGGTTAGGGTGCGCAACAGCCATACGTTCTGATGCCCCCGACCGAACGTCTGAATTTGGCCACGCGAAGGCGCAAAGGGGGAGGCGGTGCAAACGGAACGAGAGCGGCTTGAGAAGATCGTGTCAGCAGTGATCGACATTGCCGTGCGCATGCATCAGAAACTAGGTCCGGGTCTGCTGGAGTCGGTGTACGTGAGGATACTCGTATACGAGTTGAAGAAACTGGGACTCCGAGTGGATGTCGAGGTTCCAATTCACGTCATCTGGGATGGTGTGGACATGGGCGTGGGGTATCGCGCCGACATTGTTATCGAAGACTTGCTGGTTGTTTAGGTCAAGTCCGCAGAGGCAAACGCGAAGCTGCACAAGAAGCAACTGCTGACGTACCTGAAGCTGATGCAGCGCAGTCTCGGCCTGCTGCTGAACTTCAACCTGGAACTGATGAAGGACGGAATCAGCCGAGTGGCAAACAAGCTGGAATAGACTCTTAGCGCCTTTGCGCCCCCGCGTGGCCAAATGAACGCGGACGACTACGCAAACGCAGGGCTCAGGAACACGTGGCTGATACGTTTGAAGAAGACTTGCTTGAGGACAAGATCAAGACGAACGTCTGGGATCCGGTCCTGTTTCGCCGCATGGCCAAGTACGCGAAACCGTACTGGGCGCGCATGCTTACGGGCACGCTTCTGGTGGGCGTGATCGCCTTCTTCGCCATCTTGCCG
Organism: Planctomycetota bacterium; assembly: GCA_020638635.1. Taxonomy (GTDB): domain Bacteria; phylum Planctomycetota; class UBA8742; order UBA2392; family UBA2392; genus JACKID01. Next base: position 40,161 of record JACKIE010000016.1, on the reverse strand, counting down.
CCCGCGCTGATGGGCGCCACCGTTGACCTGGTCTTCAAGCAGGAGGACAGCTTCGTCGCCAATGCCGTACGCAACGCGATCACGCCGGTGTTTCCGTCATTCGCCGACTTCACCGCCATGCAGCAACTGTGGGTGATGGCCAGCCTGTTCCTGCTGGTGCGCGTGGGCGCCTTCTTCACAGAATGGGGCAACGGCTACCTGCTGGCGGGTCTCGGCCAGCGCGTGATCTACGACATCCGCATGCAGCTGTTCCAGCACATCCACAGCCTCAGCCTGTCGTACTTCCACCGCCACCCCGTCGGCCGCATGGTCACCCGCACCACCAACGACGTGGGCGCCATGGAGGAAATGTTCAGCACCGCCCTGGTGATGATCCTGAAAGACATCGCCATGCTGCTGGGCATCATGCTGTTCATCCTGCTGATGAACTGGAAGCTGGGCCTGATCGCGCTGGCCATCGTGCCCTTCATCGTCACGGCCACGCTGATCTTCCGCAAGTACGCCCGCGCCGCCTACCGCCGCTGGCGCGCGGCCTTGTCGCGCATCAACGCCTTCACCGCGGAAGTGCTGGGCGGCGTGCGCGTGGTGCAGCTCTTCCACAAGGAGAAACGCAACGACCAGGCCTACGACAAGATCGGCCAGGAATACAAGAAGCACTTCATCGACCAGCGCACCGCATGGGCGATCTTCCGGCCGGTGAACACCACGCTGTCGGCCTCCGGCGTCGCGCTGGTGATCACCTTCGGCGGCGCGGCGGTGCTGGGCGAGTTCAACTTCACGAACGGCGGGGCGTTCAGCATCGGTCTGCTGTTCGCGTTCATCGGCTACACGGAAATGTTCTTCAACCCGATCCGCGACCTGACGGAAAAGTTCGAGGTCGTGCAGGGCGCCATGACGGCGGCCGAGCGCATTTTCACGATCCTGGACGAAAAGCGCGAGATCGTGAACCAGCCGGACGCGCAGGACTTCGGCCGCGCCCAGGGCCGCGTAGAGTTCGAGGACGTGCACTTCGAGTACAAAGCCGGTGAGCCGGTGCTGCGCGGCGTGGACTTCACCATCGAGCCCGGCCAGACCGTGGCGATCGTGGGCCACACCGGCGCGGGCAAAACCACAATCATCAACCTGGTCTGTCGCTTCTACGACATCCAGGCCGGCAAGGTGAAGGTGGACGGCCATGACGTGCGCGAATGGACGCTGGCGGGCCTGCGCCGCAACATCGCCACCGTGCACCAGGACGTGTTCCTGTTCGCGGGAACGGTGTTCGACAACCTGCGCCTGGGCGACGAAACCATCACGCGTGAGCAGGTCGAGCAGGCCTGCAAATACGTGGGCGCTCACGCGTTCATCGAGAAGCTGGACGGCGGCTACGACGCCAAGGTGGAGGAGGGCGGCAAAACCTTCAGCGCCGGCGAACGCCAGTTGCTCAGCTTCGCCAGGGCGCTGGTGTTCGACCCGGCCGTGCTGATCCTGGACGAAGCCACCAGCAGCATCGACACCCATACCGAAGAGCTGATCCAGGCGGCGCTGGTGAAGTTGACCAAGGGGCGCACCAGCATCGTGATCGCGCACCGGCTCAGCACGATCCAGAAGGCGAACGTGATCCTGGTGATGCACAAGGGCAAGCTGGCGGAAAGCGGCAGCCACCAGCAGCTGCTGGCCAAGAAGGGCCTGTACCACAAGCTCTACGAGCTGCAGTACCAGGCCCTCGAGGACACGCCTAAAGAGCCCGAGTTCGCCGTGGACGGCGAAACGCTGTCACCCAGGCACAGCAGCGGGGCGCTAAGAACAGCCGCCGCCGCCACGGGCAAAGGCAACACAGCCAGGGCCGCCGAAGACGCCACCAATGAGCGCGCCGCCACAGCCGACGGCGACGCAAACTAGCCGTTCCTGCTGCACTGCGCCCGTGGAGATCATGTTGACTCCGCATCCATGATTGGTTGTCAGAGATGGGGTCCCGAGGGAACCCATACCTGCAATGCGAGTTCTCGGCGGGCCGTAGGGTCGCCGGGAACCCGCTCCGATCCTCGGGCCCGGGGGTTTGAAGCAAACTCCAAGTCACCTGCGCGCAGAAACACTTGTGGCGTGGGAAGCCTTACGTTCCGAGGAAAGGAGAGTCATGAGATTCCTGATGTTAGCGGTTTTGATGCTGATCGTGTTCGCTGTCGATGAGCCGCTGCTAGCCGAGCCGGTCGATCCGGCGGCGGAAGCGAAGAACAGGTCTGAAGAAGCAGAAGGAAAGGAAGCGCTCCGGGAAGAAGAAAGCAGCGGCACCCACTCGTGGGATGCCCCGGCCATCAAGGTGGAAGGCGATCAGCCGACGCTCAAGGAAGAAGAGTTCATCGGCTCCAACGAGCAGCCGCGCTGGACATCAGCCCGCCGCTGGAATCGCACCCGTACCTACGTGATTCCCGAGGGTGAAGTCGAAATTGAGTACTGGCACCGCCTCACGGTCCCGCGCAGAAGCAACCACGACTCAGAAGAGGTGGACAATCGATTCCTTTTGGAGGTGGAGTTCGGTCTGCCCTTGCGGTTTCAGCTCGATCTCTACCTGCAGCTCGGCAAGAAGGGATCCGAGGGCGCCTTCGAGTTTCAGGCCGGCAAGTTCGAAGTGCGCTGGGCGCCGTTCAAGTGGGGTTTCATTTACACCAACCCGACGCTCTATCTTGAATACACGATGGAAAACGGGGAACCGGACGCGATTGAGGGCAAAGTATTGCTCGGCGATAAAATCATCGACGGCCTGCACTGGGGTGTCAACTTCGTATTCGAGCACGTGCTTGGGGGCGACCACGACAACATCTATGCACTCACCGCGGGCTTGAGCTACACCCTGATCGACTCGTTTTTCTCGATCGGACTCGAGACCGAAAACGAATTTGCCGACACGGCTGATGACAGAGGCGAACTAGTGAACGAGCACCTGCTGGGCCCAAGCATCCAGATAAAACCGCTGCCGCAGATGCATGTGAACATCGTGGCGTACGCGGGCATCGGCGGGCACTCTCCGGCCTTCCGTACCTGGCTGGTGATCGGCTGGGAGTTCTAGCGCTCTTCCCACGCGGAGGTGGCCGGCGGGTCCCATGCCTCCGCCGGCCACTTTCTTTGTCAGTACGAACGGTCGAAAGGTACCTTCTGGACGCATGAAGACGCGCAGCCTGATCTGTGCCGCGAGCCTGCATGCCGGCGCGCTTGCGCTGGCCTGCTTCGTTGTATCCACCCCGCCCGAACTTGCCGCTCCTGCCGTCGCCACGAGTGCGGAGCTGTCCCAAACGGTGGATGCCCCTGCCGAAGTTGCCCCGACCATCGAACGGTTCGTCGATCTTCCCCGCGACCTCGCCCCGCAGGCGGATGCCGACCCGGTTGCCTTCAATGTCGAGGACGTGTTGCCCAGGTTCTCCGAAAAGCCGGAACCGACTCCTCAAGGACCGTTCAGCCCCGCACCGGAATCCGCGCCGGTCGAGCCGCGGCGCGCAAGGACGCCGACTTTTCGGCGGCCCCCGCGAGCCGAGACCGCAGTCGAGAAACCCGCCCCGCTGCACGTCCCCGGGGCTCCCCTGAAGGCCAGGGAAGTAGCCGCCAGGCCCGAGGAGTGGCGCCCGCCCGCGCTGCTGGAATGGAAGCCGCCGCCAGACGTAAGGCGCGGATTCAAGGGGCACGTGCTGGTGGTCATTCACCTGAGTGAGAACGGTGAAGCCACGGACGTTTTCATCGAGACGGGCACCGGCAGCAAGCGCTTCGACAAGCTGCTGCGCGAGTCGTTCCGTGAGGCAAGGTTCAAAGCCGCCACCCGCAACGGCAAACCCATCGCGAGCGAGCTGCGCCAACCAATCGACTTTCAGTAGGCAGACGATGACGACGCTCAGCAACGCCGACGTCGCGCTGGAGCGCGCAGCGTAAGCGAGCGGTCGCCAACGGCGACAACGCCCTCTCTACTCCATTGGCAAGTCGGCGCCTTGGCCGGTTCGGGTGTACTCGCAGGCGTTGTTTACGCCCTGTTTGGTGTGAAGCTTGCGCTTGCTGCCACCTTCGGTCCACACTTCTCGTTTGGGCTCAACGCAGCCGGCCTCTCGGAGACGGCGGGTGCACCATGCCTTCAGGTCGGAGAGCACCTTCGTTGCAGACACAGGCGCCCATAACACAACGTGAACGTGGTTTGTGCGGACATTGAGTGCCTTCAGGTTCCACTCGCGGTGCTCGCAGACCTCGCGAATCGTGCGGTCCACCACACCGCGGGCCTTTGCGTCGAGATTGAATGGCGGCCACCTAATCATTTCTCGCATCGCATCTTCGCGGTCGGGCGATGCCGGCGCGTACGGCGAGCCATAGGTACTGTGGGCTTCGTCGACGCTCCCGCGCTCGTCACCATGGAGCCAAGTGCCGTAGGTGGTGAACGTGAGGATGTAGGCGAGGATGTCGAGGTCGGAAGGCATCGTGCAATTCCGTTGTCGCCTTCGGCGACCGCTCGCTTACGCTTCGCGCTCCAGTTGCCCTACTTGTGGACAAACTTGGCCTTGGCTCGGGCGCCTTCTTTCAGGAAGGTTTCCATGCCGATGTGCATGTCTTCTGTTTCCACGCACTCGCCGAAGGCCTTGCTTTCCAGCTTCAGGCCTTCGCGCAGTGGCTTCTTGCAGCCCTCTATGATCGTGTTGCACAGGATCTGGTCGATCTTCCGGCTCAGGTGGCCCAGCTCAATCTCCGGCGCCTTGTCGGGCACACCCTTCACCGGCTCGCGGTTGATGCGCTTCAGCTCGCGCTTGCCGCTGGCGTACTCGTTCACCAGCTCCACTGCGCGGTCCGCCAGGTCGCCCTCGACTTCCTCGCTGATCAGCCCAAGCTGCAGGCCTGTTGACCCGTCAATAGGCTTGGCGGTGCGCATCAGCTCAAGCGCCTTGTCGAAAGGTATCCAGCGCGGCAGGCGCTGCGTGCCGCCGGCGCCCGGGATGATGCCCAGGTTTACCTCGGGCTGGCCGGCCAGCAGCTTCAGCCCCTTGCGGGCGATGCGCGCGTGGCAGGCCATCGCCAGCTCGTTGCCGCCGCCGAACGCCAGGCCGTTGTAGGCGCACACCACGGGCTTCTTCATGTCCTCGATGTAATCGAGCGTGACGTGGAACTGGCGGCTGTTCGCCTCGCCCTCCGCGGCGGTCTTCAGCGCGGCCAGCATGTCGATGTCCGCGCCGCTCACGAACGCCTTGGTCCCGAAGCCGGTGATCACCGCGCCCTTGATGCCGGCGTCGGCTTCCACGGCTTTGCAGTGGTTCACCAGCTGGCGGAACACCTCCAGGTTCAGGGCGTTCAGAACAGCCGGGCGACGGATCTTGAGAACCGCCACGCCGTCCTTGTCCGTGCGGAACACCATCGGGATCTCGAAGGGCTTGCCGCTGGCGGCCTGCTTCCTGATGCACTCGGGCACCGGGAAGCCGGGATTGGCGGCCGCGTAGGCTTCCACCAGCTTGAGCGCGTTCGCCACGCCCATCTCGTTCATCCAGGCGAAGGGCTCGCGGATTACCAGCGCGGTGTTGACGGCCATGTTCATGTCGCCGACGTTGCTGATGCCCGCGTCCACGATTTCGCCGACCAGGCCGAAGTAGGCGCCGGTCATGGCGTCCGCGACCTTGCGGTACTGCTCGTCGCTGTACTCGACGGTTTCGCCCTTGCCCGCGGTTTCCCAGGCGGCCTTGGTTTCCACCTTTTCTTTCAGGCTGGCGGGCGTGCGGAACCAACTGTGGATCTTGCTGGTGTAGTGGTCCAGACCGACGGCCGTGATCGGGTTGCCGCCGGTCAGATTCATGGCCGTGAAGGGGCCGATGCCCTGGCCCAACGCCTTCTGGGCGATCACGTCCACTTGCTTCACGCTGGCGACGCCGCTTTCGGCCTGCAGGGCCGCGGCCAGGAACAGGCCCTCGAACACGGGGTCGATGGCGTAGCCGTAGCGCGAGCCGACCTGGATCGGCGCCTTGCCGATCTCTTCATAGAAGGCCATCAGCCAGTCGGTGACGGGCTTGTGGGTTTTGTTGCTGGGAACCACCTCGACGATGATGTTGCGCTCGGCGGGGAAGAAGTAGTGGATCACCAGGGTGTGCCCGGGGCGCTTGGCCTTCTCGAAGATCACCTCGGGCTCCATGTGCGAGCTGTTGCTGGCGATGATGCAGTCTTCGGGCAGGATGGCTTCGAGCTGCGCCACGATCTTCTGCTTGATGTCGCGGTTTTCCGTGGCGGCCTCGATCACCAGCTTCGCGCCGTTCAGCTCGGCGTAGTCGCTGGTCCAGGTGATGCTGCCGGTCATCTGCTCGGCTTGTTCGGGCTTGAAGGCCTTGGTCTCGACGCCCTTGGCGACCTTCTTCTCGAGCTTGGCTTTGCCCTTGGCGAGCGCGTCGGCGCTGACGTCAACCACCACGGTTTTCACGCCGTGGGGCGCGAGCGTCTTGGCGAAAAACAGCGCGATGTCCGGTCCGATCTGGCCGGAGCCGATCACGCCAACCTTGTCCAGCGACCAGTTCTTCAACGTGAATGCCATGATGTTTCCCCTTCTCGGACGCCCCGGGTTTAGCGTCTGCAGCGCCACGCGCAAGCGTTTGACCGGCCGCAAGCGTCAACGGATACTGCAAGCATGAATGTCTCAGTCCTGAACACTGTTGTTTGCGAGCAGATACGGGTTGGCAGGCGTGTGACGCTAATGGATGTAGGGCCCAGGTGGTCCAGTCCTCCCACAACCCTGGCGGTGTGGATTGAACTGCACAATCCTTCTGAGCGCGACTTCACCGTCGCTGTGCAGGTCTGGAGAGGTCGAAATCTGCTTGACGAATCGCCCACGGAACTCGTTCTGGCCGGGCAGCCCCACTGGCAGACCTTCTTTCAGTGGGAATCGCTCCATGACTTCAAACGCAAAACGTACACCTTCGTCGTGCTTGTGGACGACGTTCGAGCGCGTACAATCATGGTGGACTTCGGCGCCGGGACACCTTCATGAGCAAGAAGAAGAAAGATGAGAAGCCCACCCCGGAACGCGAGGAGCGGCTGGGACGCTGCAAAGTCGGCGGCTGGGGGATCTCAAAAGACGGGCGTATCACCATTGTGGAACCCCGCGAACTACCCCGAAAAAGACCCAAGCGTAAAGCAAGCTGAAACAAGGCCGGGGCAACCCGGCCTTGTTCGTTAGCACCCCCTCGTTGACCGCGCGCCGCGCTGCGCCCATACTCCGGAAGGGTCTGGCTCAGTTTCGGGGCGCCGCTGTTGGCGCGCCGAAATTGTGCCTGATCCTCTCACTGAGAACTGGAGACATCATGGCACTCGAGAACGTTTTCATCCCCTACGGCGCTTACTGGGCCAGCCCTTTCGTCAAATGGCAAGGTACCTTGGCCGACGAAAACTCCGTCACCCTCGCCGCCGCCACGGCCGCGCGCTGGCTGAAGTCGCGCGAGATTTCGCCTGAGGTCTTCACCAGCGTCGCCCTGGGCTTCACGGTGCCGCAGAAACACAGCTTCTACGGCGCCCCCTGGCTCGCCGGTTTGATCGGCGCGCCCGGCATCACCGGCCCCATGTACTCGCAGGCCTGCGCCACCGGCGCGCGCGTGATCGCGGGCTCGGCCCATGAAATCGAAGCCGGCCTCACCGAATGCGTGCTGGGCCTGACCTTCGACCGCTGCTCCAACGGCCCGCACGTCGTGTACCCGGCACCCAACGCCCCGGGCGGCACGGCCGACGCCGAGAACTGGGTGATGGACAACTTCAACAAAGACCCGTACGCCAAAAACGCCATGATCCAGACGGCGGAGAACACCGCCAAGGCGCACGGCATCAGCCGCGAAGAGCAGGACGAGTGCACGCTGATCCGCCACGAGCAATACGTGAAGGGCGCCGAGCTGCGCAAGCGCACCACCTTCGCGATCGAGGTTGGCAGCGGCAAGCGCGCCAAGCTGATCGAGACCGACGACGGCGTGTTCCCCACTACGAAGGAAGGCCTCGCCAACCTCAAGCCCGTGTTGCCGGACGGCACGGTCACCTTCGGCGCCCAGACTCACCCGGCCGACGGCAACGCCGGCATGATCCTCACCACCAGGGCCCGCGCCGAGCAGCTGAGCCGCGACAAGAGCATCCCCGTGCAGGTGCTCAGCTTCGGCCAGTGCCGCGTGGGCAAAGGCCTGATGCCCACGGCGCCCGTGCCCGCGGCCCAGCAGGCCATGAAGGCGGCCGGCGTTGAGCTGAAGGACATCAAGGCGATCAAGACCCACAACCCGTTCGCCGTGAACGACGTGTATTTCGCCAAGCAGACCGGCAAGAAGCTGGAAGAGTTCAACAACTACGGCAGCCCGCTGATTTTCGGCCACCCGCAAGGCCCCACAGGCATGCGAGTGATCATAGAGCTGATCGAAGAGCTGGCGCAGGCAGGCGGAGGCCACGGCCTATTCACAGGCTGCGCCGCCGGCGACACCGCCATGGCCACAGTAATCAAGGTAGGCTAGGTGGGAGCGCAGGCCTCCGGCCTGCTTGAACGGGCGCGTCCCGCGCCCGTTTCGCGCGGGCATGATGCCCGCGCGGCTGCAGGCGAGCCGCCCGCGCCCCGGCAACGCAGCCATGGCCTGCGTCATCAAGGTAGGCTAGAGCGTGGCGCGGGCTGCCAGCCCGCGGCCTAAGTTTGCTGTAGCCGCTGTGTTCGCGCTTTCTAACCTGTGCGACAATGCCGGAGTTCATCAAGCCCAACCACAAGGCCATCAAGGAATACTACGCCGTGCTGGAAGGCCTGCGCGACGCGGGCGCCAAACGCGAAACCGAGTTGCGCGCGGCGTTTCAGGAGATGCTGGGCAAGCTCGCCCGCCAGCGCGGCTGGGTGTTCATGCCTGAGCGTCCCATCACCCGCGACGGCCGCCGCATCGTGCCTGACGGCACCATGCTGGATGAGGGCGTGGCCATGGGCCACTGGGAAGCCAAGGACGGCGCCGACAAGCTTGAACTTGAGGCGCAGGACAAGATCAAGAAGGGCTACCCCACCGACAACATCATCTTTGAAGACACGCACAGCGCGATCCACTTCCAGGGCGGGATCCAGCTCAAGACGAAAAACCTGTACGACCCCGCCGAACTGTGCCTGCTGCTGAACCAGTTCTTTGCTTACGAGAAGCCGGTTCAGGGTTCCTACAAGCAAGCCCTCGCCAAGTTCCGCGATGATGTCCCGGATATCGCAGAGCACCTGAAACACACGCTGGAAAAGGCCCACGCCGAAAACCCGGCCTTCAAGAAGGCATTCGGCGAGTTCTTTGAAGTCTGCCGCTCGTCACTGAACCCGGCCATTACGCAGGCGACCGTTGATGAGATGCTGGTGCAGCACCTGCTGACCGAGCGCATCTTCAGGAAGGTCTTTCACCAGGACGACTTCACACGCCGCAACGTGATCGCCAACGAAGTCGAGAAGGTCATAGATACGCTGAAGGCCCAGGAGTTCGACCGCGCCAAGTTCCTGAAGAGCCTCGACTACTTCTACCGCGCCATCGAAGCGCAGGCCGAGGACCTTGAGGATTACTCCGAGAAGCAGGAGGTGCTGAACACGGTCTACGAGCGCTTCTTCCAGGGCTATTCGGTCAAGGTGGCGGACACGCACGGCATCGTGTACACGCCGCAGGCCATCGTGGATTTCATGTGCGCCAGCGTTGAGGAAGTGCTGGAGAAAGAGTTCGGCACCACACTCGGCGGCCCGGAAGTAAACATTCTCGACCCGTGTACAGGCACCGGCAATTTCATCGTCAACCTGATCCGCCGCATCCCGACACGCGACCTTGAGCGCATGTACCGCAAGCAGCTGTTCGCCAACGAGATCATGTTGCTGCCCTACTACATCGCAGCATTGAACATCGAACACGCCTACTGGGAACGCTCCGGCCGCTACGAGCCCTTCGAAGGCCTGTGTTTCGTTGACACGCTGGACATCAACCGTGAAGAACGGGCGGACATGTTCATGTCGGCCGGCAACGCCAAGCGTGTGCAACGCCAGCGCAAGGCGCCGATCACGGTCATCATCGGCAACCCGCCCTACAATGTGGGCCAGAAGAGCGAGAACGACCAGAACAAGAACCGCAAGTACGAAGTCACGGACCAGAAGATTCGCGAGACCTACTCGGCCGACTCCAGGGCGACGAACAAGAACGCGCTGTCCGACATGTACGTGAAGTTCTTCCGCTGGGCTGTGGACCGTCTGCAAGGTCGCGACGGGATTGTGTGCTACGTCAGCAACAACAGCTTCGTTGATCAGGTTGCGTTCGACGGCATGCGGCGGCACATGGCCAAGGACTTCACGCGCATTTACCACGTGGATCTGCACGGCAACGTGCGACACAACCCGAAGCTAAGCGGCACAACCCACAACGTGTTCGGCATTCAGGTCGGCGTGGGCATCACGGTCGCCGTGCGCTGCAAGGCCCACAAGAAGCACGAAATCGCCTATCACCGCGTCGAAGAGAACCTGACGCGCTGGGAGAAGTATCGCCTGCTGGAGGAGGCGAAGTCAGCTTCCTCGGTGAAGTGGCAAATGCTCACGCCCGACGCGAAAGCTACATGGCTGGTAGCCGACGGCGCCGACGAGTTCGCCGAGTTCGTGCCACTGGCTTCGAAGCAGGGCGACTCGACGACCACGGTCTTCACCGTGGCTTCACCGGGAGTCAAGACGAATCGTGATGACGTAGTTTACGACTTCGACCGGGAGAAACTGGTCGCGCGAGTCAAGCAATTCATCGAGGCCTACAACGCCGAAGTGGATCGCTACAAGCGCGCATCCAACACACGCCGCCTCAAGAAGAACGTCGATGACTTCGTTAAGTACGACGACATCAAGTGGAGCCGCGACCTCAAGAACGACCTGATGCGCGGCCGGGCAGTCAAGTTCACCAACGACAACGTGCGGGATGCGCTGTACCGACCATTTACGAAGCAGTCTGTCTACTTCGACCGCGTCTTGAATGAAGAGATCTATAGTTGGTTAAGCATCTTGCCGGAGGCGGCAACCTCAAACACACACATCTGGGTGAAGGCTGGAGGCGACTGGCCAACCTTTGGGCTGGCCGCCAGATCATTGGTCGACCTCCTTCCCCAAGGCGGTTCACAGTGCTTCCCGTTCTACGTGTATGACGAGGATGGTTCGAACCGGCGGGAGAACGTTACGGATTGGGCTTTGAAGACTTTTCGTGAGGCCTATGGGGACGCGAAGATCTCCAAGTGGGACATCTTCCACTACGTCTACGGGATGCTTCACCACCCCGGCTACCGCGACAAGTTCAAAGACTGCCTCAAGCGCGAACTCCCACGCATTCCGTTTGCTGGGCTGGGTACCGCAGGCGTCTCGCCTGCTCGAAGCGGCCTCCGGCCGCAGGCAAATCGTTCGAAGATACCGGCACAAGCCGGCCAGAGGCCGGAAGCAGCAGCCGGGACGGCTGCGGTACAGTTCCGCGCCTTCGTCGCAGCCGGCGAAAAGCTTTCCAAGCGCCACCTCGACTACGAAAAGCTTGAACCCTGGCCGCTCAAAGAGATCGAACACAAGGGCGCAACCCCCGCCAACATGTACGTCATCACCGGCAAGATGCGGCTGTCCAAAGACAAGAAGTCGCTGAAGGTGAACGAATACCTCACGCTTGAGGGCATCCCCGAGCGCTGTTTCGCATACCGCCTCGGCAACCGCAGCGCGCTGGAATGGGTGATCGACCAGTATCAGCTGCACACGGACAAGAAGTCCGGCATCACCAGCGATCCCAACCGGCCAGACGACCCTGAGTACATCGTGCGCCTCGTAAAGCAGGTCGTACGCGTAAGCATGGAGACCCTCGACATCATCGACACCCTGCCGGAATCCTACGGCGGACCGCCCCCGAGCAAGGCGATAACTTGAGAAGGGAAAGTTTGATGGCCAGGAAAAGACGTTCTCGAGTGGCTGATCCCGATTCGGACCGCCCCAACCCAGTGGTTAGCTGGCGTCACCTGGACGGAATCCGTGCAATCATAAGCGGCAACGAGCGGGGTAAAACGATGGTCCTGTTTGTAGGCCCGCGTGCAGCCTCCGACCGTGCTGCTCGTCAGTTTGCCAAGGAGTTGGGCAACCCGGTACATGTGATTCCACGCGGACGGGATGAACGACAGCAGTTCGAACGTCTCGTTGCAAAGGGCCAATTGAAGCCGATGTTCCCAGACGCCCCGGGGGCTGGGCGTCCCCACCTCCTTATGACGGGGTTAGCGGGCTATTCAGAGTCCGCCAGGATCGGCCTCAAGCACTACGCCGAGACCGAAAATGGCAAGCCGTTTCTTTGTGTCGCATCCGTGGAGACAGAGGATGACCTGGAGCGATACATGCTCGGGGTGTTTCTGATCGCCAGGGCGGAGTACAAGTCAGGACGCCCCGGAAAGACGATCTAAAAAACGCTGGGGTCTGACTCCAGTTGATGCACCTTCGATAATCGCGCATCCTGCGCTGCGGCTCAGCAGTTGAAGCCTTGCCAGCCTGGTATCTTTGATGCCTGCTTGATCCAGCTTTTCAGCTGCTGCTCGTCCAGCTGGTCGTTCTCGTAGATGTGGAAGTAGCGGGTGCCCTGGTTCTTGGACTCCACCGGCGGGATGGGCTTCAGCTGCGTGCCGTTGAAGAAGGCCACCTTGATGTACTTCGTCAGGCAGTGCAGGCTAAAAAACCAGCCCTGCTCGCTGCCGTAGAACGGCGAATTCCAGCGCACCGCCTTGCGCACGCCCGGCACCGTGCGCTCAATCAGCGCATCCAGGCTGCGCCCCACCTCGCGCTTCCAGCCCGGCATCGCCTCGATGTACGCCTGCACCGACGCGTCGCCGTCGGCCTTGGCGATCTGCGGGTTGCCGCCCGACAGCAGCTTCGGCTTTGCCGTCTTCTTGACTTTCTTTCCAGACCGCGCCGTCGCGGGTTTCTTGCCCACGCCCCTCAACGGCTCCAGCTTGCCCTTGCGGCGCACCAGGTTCTTGTAATCCCACTGGATGTCGCGGGCCTTTCCCAGCCAGCGTTTCAGCGCCTTCAGGTCAACCTGGTCCACGGCCGTGAAGCGCGCCTCGGCGGCCTTGAAGCTGCCTTCCTTGTGCAGCCCCGGCTCGTCGAAGGACTGGCCGCTCCAGAACAGCAGCCGTACGCAGCCCTTCAACTTGCTGTAGCCGGCGACCGGGTTGCCATCCAGAAACCAGACCGGGTGGCCGTGCCAGACCTTGTTCTCGGCCTCGGGCAGGTGGCGGTCGATCTGTTTCGCCAGCAGGTCGCCAATCGCGCGCTCGGCCGCGGGCAGCTTCTTGTTGTAGTTGGCAGTTTCGGAATTCATGGCACGAGTACAGAAACGGAAGGGGCGACACGCCAGCGATTTCCGGCAACGAACACGGGGTCAGGCACCCTGCGGGAGCCTGACCCCTTTTCAGCTCCGGCCTACTTCTTCAGGTCGAAGCGGTCGAGGTTCATCACCTTGTTCCATGCCGCGGCGAAGTCTTCGGCGAACTTCTTGCCGGCGTCCTCGGCGGCGTAGACTTCCGCGAGGGCGCGCAGCTCCGAGTTTGAGCCGAACACCAGGTCCACCCGCGTGGCCGTCCACTTCAGCTTGCCGGTCTTGCGGTCGAAGCCATCGTATTCGCCTTCTTTCGCGGCCGGCTTCCATTCCGTGCCCATGTCGAGCAGGTTGACGAAGAAGTCGTTGGTCAGCTTGCCGGGCTTCTTTGTGAACACGCCGTGTTTGCTGCCGCCGAAGTTGGCGCCCAGCACGCGCAGGCCGCCGACCAGCACGGTCATTTCCGGCGGCGTCAGCTTGAGCAACTGCGCGCGGTCCACCAGGTGCTGCTCGGGGCTCATGCGCCGGCGCGCGCTGAGATAGTTGCGGAAGCCGTCGGCTGCCGGCTCCAGCGGCGCGAACGACGCCACGTCCGTCTGCTCCTGCGAGGCGTCCATGCGCCCCGGCTTGAACGGCACCTTGAGCTTGAAGCCGGCGTCGGCGGCGGCCTTCTCGACGGCCGCGCAGCCGCCCAGCACGATCAGGTCGGCGAGCGAAACCCTCTTGCGCCCCTTGTTGAAGGCTTTCTGGATCGCCTCCAGCTTCTTGAGGGCTTTGGCCAGCTGGTCCGGCTGGTTGACCTCCCAGTCTTTCTGCGGCGCGAGCCGGATGCGCGCGCCGTTGGCGCCGCCGCGGTGGTCCGAGCCGCGGTAGGTCGAGGCCGACGCCCACGCCGTTGAAACAAGCTGCGCCACGGACAGGCCCGACTTCAGCAGCTTGCCCTTCAGCGCGGTGATGTCTTTCTCCGTGATCAGCGGGTGGTTCACGGGCGGGACCGGGTCCTGCCAGATCAGCTGCTCCTTGGGCACCAGCGGGCCCAGGTAGCGGGCGATCGGGCCCATGTCGCGGTGGGTCAGCTTGAACCAGGCGCGCGCGAAGGCATCGGCGAACTCGTCCGGGTGCTCATAGAAGCGGCGCGAGATTTTCTCGTAGATCGGGTCAAAACGCAGCGACAGGTCGGTGGTCAGCATGGAGGGCGCGATGCGCTTTGACTTGTCGTGCGCATGCGGCACCGTGCCCGCGCCCGCGCCGCCCTTGGGCGTCCATTGCCAGGCGCCGGCGGGGCTCTTGGTCAGCTCCCAGTCGTAGCCGAACAGGTTCCAGAAGAAGTTGTTGCTCCACTTGGTCGGCGTGGTGGTCCAGGTGACCTCGAGGCCGCTGGTGATGGCGTCGGCCCCCTTGCCGCTGCCGAACCTGCTACGCCAGCCCAGGCCCTGCTGCTCGATGCCCGCGGCCTCGGGCTCCGGGCCGACGTTGTCGGCCGGGCCCGCGCCGTGGGTCTTGCCGAAGCTGTGGCCGCCGGCGATCAGCGCGACAGTCTCTTCGTCGTTCATGGCCATGCGCGCGAAGGTTTCGCGGATGTCCTTGGCCGCCGCAAGCGGATCCGGCTTGCCGCCCGGGCCTTCCGGGTTGACGTAGATCAGGCCCATCTGCACCGCGGCCAGGGGGTTTTCCAGGTCGCGTTCGCCGCTGTAGCGCTTGTCCTCGAGCCACTTGCCCTCGGAGCCCCAGTACACTGACTCGTCGGGCTCATACACATCCTTGCGCCCGCCGCCGAAGCCGAAGGTTTTGAAACCCATCGATTCCAGCGCCACGTTGCCCGCCAGCACCAGCAGGTCCGCCCAGGAGAGCTTGCGGCCGTACTTCTGCTTGATCGGCCACAGCAGGCGGCGTGCCTTGTCGAGGTTGGCGTTGTCGGGCCAGCTGTTCTGGGGGGCGAAGCGCTGCTGGCCTTCACCGGCGCCGCCGCGCCCGTCGCCGATGCGGTATGTGCCGGCGGCGTGCCAGGTCATGCGGATGAAGAGCGGGCCATAGTGGCCGAAGTCGGCCGGCCACCAGTCCTGCGAGTGGGTCATCAGCGCCTTGAGGTCGTGGATGACGGCCTTCAGGTCGAGGCGCTTGAACTCCCTGGCGTAGTCGAAGTCTTCGCCCATGGGGTCGGAAAGATTCGAGTTCTGGCGCAGGATCCCCAGGTCCAGCTGGTTCGGCCACCAGTCCCGGTTGGTCATCGGCGCGCCGGCCATCTTGCCTTCTGCACTGGCACTCATTCGTTTCTCCACTCAAGTTTTGAGGCTGCGGTCATAGTTTTCGATGCAGAGACTATCGTTTCTTCAGCCAGCAGTAACGGCGTATGCGCAAGATTCATCCGGAAAAGCATGACGCGAAGCGGGCCCGACAGATTTGTCGGGCCCGCCCAGAACTTCGCGTGCTGTGCTAGTTCACCTGCTTGAAGCTTACCAGCTCGAAGGCGTTGCCTTCTTCGTCGTTGGCTTTCTGGATTGCTGCCCTGGCTTGCTCTTCCGTTACCTTCTTACCGGGCTTCATGGTGATGGTGGCCTTTTTATCCATGAAGCTTACTTTCACTTTTTCCACGCCATCCAGGCGGGCGAGGGCCGTCTCGGCCGACTTCACTCAGCCGGTGCCTCACGTCATGCCTTCGATACCCATCTCGTAAACGATCGCCACCGTTTCCGGCGTTTCCTTCGGCGCCTCTGCGCTGGCGTTGTTGGCCGGCGCGGTCGTGTTTGCCTTGGGCGCTGGCGCGTTGTTGCCGCCGCCGCAGGCCGCCATCAGCAGCACCGCCACAGCCAGCAGGGAAAGCTTTTTCATGGCCACCTCCTGTTTCTTCCTTAGATAAGACTGAACCTGACTACGGATTCAAGCGTTAGAATCTTCTTGAATCTGTACAACACTACGCGTTGATACTGCATTCCACGGTAATGTATGGCCATTGACCTGGAACACCTGCGCCTTGACCTGCCGGAAGAAGACTTCTCCCGGCCGGACGGCGTCTCGCGCTTCTGGCGCTTCAGCACAGTGGTGCTGCTGCTGGGCGTGGGCGTGCTGGTGTGGCTGCACTGGTTCTACCAGCCGCCGCAGGTCAATTCCGAGCGCATCCCCGTGCGCACGCACACCGTGGCCTTCGCCGCGCAGACACAGCAGACCGCCTTCACGGCCGGCGGCTGGGTTGAGCCCGCCTGGCCTTCCCCCACCCAGGCCAGCGCGCTGGTCAACGGGCGCATCTCGCTGCTGCTGGTGGTGGAAGGCGACGATGTAGAGGCCGGCGAGAGCATCGCCATGCTCGACGACGCGCCCTTCGAGGCCGAACTGGAAGCCGCCAACGCCCGCCTGACCGAAGCCGAGCAGAAACTCGCCCAGGCCGAGGCAACGCTGGAACGCCTGGAAGCGGGCCCCCGCGACGAAGAAATCGAAGTCGCGCAGGCTGAGGTCGAACGCGCAAAAGCCGCGCTGGCACGCATGGAAGCCGGCTTCCGCGAAGAAGACATCGAGGTCGCCCAGGCCCGCGTGCGAGAGGCGCGCGCCACGGCCGAATTCAAACGCAGCCGCGCCGATCGCTTCAAGACCCTGGGCAACGACAGCGTGGTGCCTGGCACGAAAGCCGAAGAGTACGAGGCCGAGGCCAAGGCCGCCGAGGAAGCCCTCAACGCAGCGCTGCAGGAGCTCAAGCGCCTGCTGGCCGGCTACCGCGAAGTGGACATCGAAGAAGCCCGCGCGGCCGTCAGCGAAGCCGAGCGGCGTCTGGACCTGCTGAAAGCCGGCACGCGCGAGGAAGTGATCACCGAGGCGCAGGCCGCCGTGGCCGCCGCCGAGGCGCAGGTGGCGGCGCAGGAAGCGGCCGTGGACCTGGCCGAGAAGCACGTGAAGTGGTGCGACGTGACGGCGCCGGTGAGCGGGCGGGTGCTGGAAATCCTGATTCCGCAGGGCGGGCGCGTCACCGACGACCACGCGGCGATTCTCACCATCTACGACCCGGCCAAAATGCAGGTGCGCGTGGACATCCGGCAGGAACAGGCGGCCGGGCTGTTCGTGGGCCAGAAGTGCGCCATCAAGTTGGAAGCCCGCAAGAACAAGCCCTACGAGGGCGAAGTGGTGCGCATCGACCCGCTGGCCAACCTGGCACGCGACACCGTGCGCGCGAAGGTGAAAATCCTTGAGCCCGACGAAAACCTGCGCAAGGACATGACCGTGACCGTGGACTTCCAGCCGCGCGGCATAGTGACCGAGACCGGCGAGCAGCCGCTGCTGCTGCCCAAGGGCGCCATCCTCAAGCGCGGCGATAAGTCAGTCGTGTTCGTGGTGCGCGGCGGTGTGGCATTCGAGACCGCCGTCGAGCTGGGCGATGAAACCGACGCAGGCGTGATCGTGAAATCCGGCGTGGTGAACGGCGACCTGGTCGCCAGCAGCAACCTCGCCATGCTGCAGGACGGTACAGCCGTGTGGGTGGACGAAGGGGGCGCCGAGTAATGGCCAAGCGCCTGGTCGAAATCCGCGCCCTGCGCAAAACCTATGACACCGGCGAAACCAAGGTGACGCCGCTGGATAACATCAACTTGGACATCGCCGAAGGCGAGTTTTTATCGCTCATGGGCCCCTCGGGCTCGGGCAAGACCACGCTGATGAACATCATCGCCGGCGTGGACAGCGCCACGGCCGGCAGCGTGACGGTGGACGGCGTTGACATCGCCAGGCTCAGCGACGCGAAGCTGGCGCGCTGGCGCAACCGCAACATCGGCTACATCTTCCAGCAGTTCAACCTGCTGCCGGTGCTGACGGCGCTGGAAAACGTCGAGCTGCCCCTGATGCTGCTGCCGATCAACAGCCGCCGCCGCCGCAAACAAGCCGAGATGGCGCTCACGGCGGTGGGCCTGGGCGACCGCATGAAGCACTACCCGCGCCAGCTTTCGGGCGGCCAGCAGCAGCGCGTGGCGATCGCGCGCGCGATCGTGACCGACCCCAAGATCATCGTCGCCGACGAACCCACGGGAAACCTGGATGCTGTCAGCGAAGAGGAAGTGTTGGATATACTGAAGCAGCTGAATGAGCGGTTCGGGAAGACCATCATCATGGTCACCCACGACCCGCACGCGGCCGCCACGGCGCAGACGCGGCTGCACCTGGACAAGGGCGTGCTGCACGCCCACGGCATAGAGCCGCCTGAGCCCGCTGTCAGCACGGAGGAAGCATGAAATTCCTGCCACTGGCCTTGAAGAACCTCAAGAACAACCGGCTGCGCACCAGCCTGACGGTGCTGGGCGTGTCGGTTGCCGTGTTCGTGTTCTGCTTCTTCCAGAGCATGCAGAGCACCATGGCTTCGGTGGTGACCAAGGCCGGCGAAGAGAACAACCTGATCGTGCTGCAGGGCAACATGTGGTGCAGCGTCGAAAGCCGCATCCCGGAAAACTACGCCGAAAAAATCGCCGAGCTGCCGGAGGTGCTGGACACCATGCCGGTCTACATCTCGGCCACCAGCTGCTGAAACTTCGAGCCGGACAAGGTCATTGTCCACGGGGTAGACAAAAACAAGTTCGAGATCTTCCGCGAGTACAAGGTCATCGAAGGCAGCATGGAGGATTTCAAGCAGACCCGCGAAGGCGCACTGCTGGGCGCCAGCATCGCCAAGCGCAAGGGCTGGAAGGTCGGCGAAACCGTTGACCTGAGCAAGCAGCTCGGGTTGCTGATGGACGTGAAGGGCATTTTCTTCAGCGGCAACGAAGACCAGGACAACACCATCATCGCGGGCATCGACTACGTGCAGGACCAGTACGACGCGCGCGGTCAGGCCAACGTCGTGATGGTCAAGCTGCCGCCCGACGCCCGCGCTGAGGATGTCGCCGCCAAGATCGACGCCATGCCCCTGGCCGTGGGCTCCAACAGCCAGGCCGAGAAGGCCTTCGTCAGCGGCATGATCGAAGACCTGGCGGACATGATCACGCTCTCGCGGCTGGTCATCCTGATCACCCTGCTGGTGGTGTTCGTCAGCGTGGCCAACACCGTCTCGATGTCCGTGCGCGACCGCACCCGCCAGCTCGGCATGATGCGCACGCTCGGCTTCCGGCGCTGGCAGATCCTGGCGCTGGTCGTCACCGAAGCCTCGCTGGTCTGCCTGGTCGGCGGCGTGGTGGGCGTGGCCGCGGCCTGGGGCGTGATCAACTTCCAGGACATCACCGTGCAGTCGCGCTCGCTGAACCTGGAAATCCAGATGCCCCTGGCCGTGATGGCCTGGGCGCTGGTGATGTCGATCTCGATCGGCTTCATCGGCAGCCTGGTGTCGGGCTTCCGCGCCAGCCGCCTGAAAATCGTCAACGCCATCGCCAGCGTGGAGTAGCCGTGGGAGTGCCCCTTCGCTACAGCCTTCGCAACCTCACGCGCCGCAAGGTGCGCACGGGCCTGACCATTGCGGCCATGGCCCTGGTGGTCAGCGTCAGCGTGGTGATGTTCGCCTTTGCCAAGGGGCTGTTTCTTTCGGCCAAGAGCTCGGGCTCAACCGACAACGTGATCGTGATCGACCGCAAGGCCGCCAACCAGGCGTTTTCCAAGCTGTCGCTCACGGACTTCAATCTGCTGAAAAGCCTGCCCCAGGTGAAGCGCAACGAGCGCGGCGAGCCCCTGATTTCACCAGAGTGCATCCAGCAGGCCCGCGTCACGGCCGGCGACTTCAAAGACCGCCCCGCCACGCTGCGCGGCGTGAAGCCCATGGTGTTCGAGGTCAACCAGCAGTTGCGCCTGACGGAAGGCGAAAAGGCCGCCAGCCCGCGCAAGCTGATGGTGGGTTCGCTGGCGCACGCATCCCTGGGCGTGCCCGCCGAGCTGCTGGCCGTGGGCAAAGAGCTCGAGTTCGGCGGCGAGACCTGGACCATCGTCGGCCGCTTCGACGCCGGCGGCACCGCCATGGACAGCGAGCTGGTGGCGGACCTCAACGACGTGATGGCGCTGTACAACCGCGACACCTACTCGGCCGCGCTGATCAAGCTGCAGAACCCGGGCGAGGTGCCGCTGCTGGTGCGCTCGCTGAACAACCGCAACGACATCCAGGTGCAGGCCGTGGCGGAGCGCGAGTACTACGCCAGCCTGGCGGAGGGTTTCGACCGGATTATCTTTCTCGCCGTGTTCCTGGCGGTGATCGCGGGGATCGGCGGCCTGGTGAGCGGCATGAACACCATGTACGCCAGCGTGCTGGGGCGCATCCGGGAAATCGGCACGCTCAAGACCCTGGGCTACGGCCCGGGCGCGATCGTGCGCAGCTTCGTGATAGAGTCCGTGGCGATCGCGGTGGTGGGCGGCGCGATCGGCGCTGTGGTAGCGCTGCAGGCCAACGGCATCTCAGCCAAGTTCGCCAAGGGCGCGGTAAACTTAACGATAGACCACTGGGCCATGATAGCCGGCGGCATAGTGGCGCTGGTGATAGGAGTATGCGGAGCGCTACCCCCAGCCCTGAAAGGCGCCCGCATGGAAATCCCCGCCGCCCTGCATTACAGCTAAAGCTGCCGTAAACCAAATGCCAGCCAAAACGAGAGCAGCAACAGGCCAATACCCATAAGGCGCTGGAAACATGGCACCTCTAAACAGCCTGACCCCTTCCAGTTTCCATTCATGGCTAGATTCCGGCACGAGTCGGCTTTCGACGCACTTTTAGCTCTTCCGTAGTTCGATAATGCGGTCTATCAGCTCTGCCGTTAGCGTGTGAACTTTCGTCCCATACGGCTCGCCGAGCGCAAACACCTTCGATGTCGTCCGACCACTGAAAATGAATACGGTTGGGATGCCCACCCAGATGTCTTCATCGAAGCGATCTCTGTAGAACACTGCAACCCGAAGCACCCCACCGGTTTGAGAATACTGCTCGCGCCGCTGTTCCCGGACACGCAGATCCGGCGTCCTGAGTGAGACCCCCATTTCGAAGAGTGGAGCAATGTCATCTAAGCCTATGCCCTCACCTCCCTTCAGCAGTGGATCGTCGATCCATTCGCCGTTTTCTACACCACGCAGAACATTTACGCCGAGTTCATTGAGTATCGTCCGGGCTTTTGCATCTGGAGCAATGTCCTTTCGTCCTCCAGGCACGAGAATCGAGGATCCATAGTAGCCGTACTTCGGCGGATCCTCGAAAGAGCGCGCATAGCCCTCGAACTTCACGTTCAAGTTACCAGTTCGATTAGAGTAGATCGTGACGTCGTTGAATTCTTCGATCAGTTCGAGATTCTCTGTCTCTTGCAACAACTCAACAGTTACGGGTACCCAGTGTCGAAGGTCCGATGCCATGTTGGAATGACCATCGCCGGTCAGGCCCGGGAAGTCGATAGGTAAGAGGCTGCGGTGACGAACTAATCCGCAGGACGTAGAGTGTGGTACGCGGGAGCTGGCGCACCCGGCGGAGGTCAGTGACGCCAACAGCACCAGTAGGAGGACCCAAAAGCCCGATCTAAGCATGCTTGAACCTCGGCCAATACTTGTTCAGATTTGGAGTTCTGTCGCCAAGCTCTCGAGCAACATAGTTCTCCCAATTCACTATGACATCACGCTCCTCTTTTGTTTGCAGCCGGTTGTGGGGATCAGGCACCTTTTCCGGCCGGCGGCGGGCCGCTGACCGGAAAGACGAGTCAGACCCTTGCCAACCCCCATTCGCGCGCGCCATTGTAGCGGGGCGTTCGGGGTCTGGCTCAACTTCCGCTGTTGGAAATTTGCCTTACCCCCTCCGATGCCCGTCTGACGTTGCCTTGCGGGCTGGGCTTGGATTTGCACGAATTACTGACATTCCCCCTTGTTTTGAAACAAAACCTGCTACCATTGCGTTCGTCAGTTGAAAGCGGCCGATGTGGCCGCCTGATACATCCTCCGACGGTTACACGCGTCATGCTCGGCCGGACACCTTCCGGCGCATTGCCCCCGAGATTTTGCCGCTAGTTTCCTCGGGCAGAGGACGTAGCGCAGGCAACTTGCCTGCACAGCCCGTGGGCGCCCCGCCCACGGGACTGCAACCAAAGCAGGCGCGATGCCCGCGCTACGTCCAGAAGAAAGTTGAAATGACAGATAGTTTCGCCGCCTTGTCCCTCGACGAGGCAATCCTTCGTGCATTGGAGCATGAAGGCTACACGCGCCCGACACAGATCCAGTCGCTCGCGATTCCCCACGCGCTGGCAGGCAAAGACGTACTCGCCATCGCACCTACCGGCACCGGCAAGACCGCTGCCTTTACCACGCCCATCCTGCAGCGCCTGGCCAAGGGCCAGCACGGCGGTATCCGGGCACTGATCCTCGCCCCCACCCGCGAGCTGGCACTGCAGGTCGATCAGGCCCTGCGCGCCTACGGCCGCAACTTCAAGCTGCGCAGCAGCGTGGTGATGGGCGGCGTCGGCGAGCAGCCGCAGATCCAGGCCCTCAAGCGCGGCGTGGACATCCTGGTCGCCACCCCCGGCCGCCTGCTTGACCTGATGCAGCAGGGTTTCGTCAAGCTGGACAAGGTCGAGGTGCTGGTGCTGGACGAAGCCGACCGCATGCTCGACATGGGTTTCATCCATGACGTGCGGCGCATCTGCAGCCAGGTGCCGAAGCAGCGCCAGACGCTGTTCTTCAGCGCCACCATGCCCAAGGCCGTGGCCGAGCTGGCCCACACCCTGTGCAAAGACCCGGCCCGCGTGGACGTTGACCCCACGCCGGTGCTGCGCCCCAAGATCACCCAGAAGGTGATGTTCGTGGACCAGCGCAGCAAGCCGGACCTGCTGGTGCACCTGCTGAAGGACGCGCCCGAGGCCATGGTGCTGGTGTTTTCGCGCACCAAGCACCGCGCCGACCGCATCGTGAAGAAGCTGCAGCAGGCCAAGATCCGCGCCGGCGCCATCCACAGCAACAAGAGCCAGGGCGCGCGCCAGCGTGCATTGGCCGACTTCGCCGACGGCCGCACACGCGTGCTGGTGGCGACGGACATCGCGGCGCGCGGCATTGACGTCGAGGGCATCACGCACGTGATCAACTTCGACCTCAGCGACGAGCCGGAGAACCACGTGCACCGCATCGGTCGTACGGCCCGCGCGGGCGCCAGCGGCGTGGCGATTTCGTTCTGTGACCGCGAAGAGCTGAAGAAGCTCGCAGCCATCGAGAAGATCGCCGACACGGCCCTGATGACCGACGACAGCCACCCGTACCACATGAGCGAAGGGGCCAAGGCCTACATCGCCCAGGTGACGGCCGCGCCGAAGTCCAAGACCAGTCGCGGAGGCTGGCCCAAGCCCAAACGCAGGGGCCGAGGCCGCAGCCGCCGCAACGGTATGCGCTAAGGATCGCGGGCGTCCCGCCCGCACAGGACACGCAAAGGGGACAGGCACCAAGGTGCCTGTCCCCGCTTCTGTTCCGACTAACTCTCGCGGTCGTACTTGTAGATGCGCTTCTTGAGCCAATAGAGGCCCATCAGGTCGAGCAGACCTCGCGCGCCGCGTTTCAGATTGCCGTACTTGCTTACGCCGGCCGTTCGGGCGCGGTGCTCCGTGGGGACCTGGGCCACCTTCAGGCCCATGAACACGAAGATCGCCGGCATCAGCCGGTGCACGCCGTTGAACTGGGGCAGCATCAGCCCGGCCTTGCGGGGAAACGCGCGCAGCGAGCAGCCAATGTCCTTGATGCGGTCGCGCAGAAACAGGTTGCGGATCACGTAGGCCGTGCGGCTGGCGATGCGGCGGTTCAGCTTGTCGTTGCGCTTCTTTCTGATTCCCTGCACAGCATCGGCGTCTTTCAGCGCGGCCAGCAGGTCCGGGATGCTGGCCGGGTCGTTCTGGCGGTCGCCGTCCAGGGTCACGATCAAGTCGGCCTGCGCGGCCTGGATGCCGGTGATGGTGGCGGCGCTCTGGCCAAGGTTGCGCTTGTGCACGATGCAGCGCACCCAGCCGATTTTTTCGCAGGCTGCCGGCGTGCCGTCGGTGCTGGCGTCGTCCACGTAGATCAGCTCGAAGCTCTTGCCCGCCGTTTCCATGGCCGCTTTCACTTCATCGGCCAGCGGGCCGACGTTCTCGACCTCGTTGAAGACGGGAATGACGACTGAGATCTCGGGCTTATCCATCCGCATTCCAGGCGCGCTGCCAGCGTCTCGGTCGCGCAGCTTTCGAGGCGCGAAGCGCCGTCACAATTGTTAGCCCCGGGCGTTAGCCCGGGGTTGTCCGCTACCCCGTTACAAGCCGCGGAGCGGCGACACAAGCCGGTCGGCCTTTGTGCCGCCGCTCCGCGGCTCGGCCCCGTCGTGCTCGTATACCCCCAGCTAACGCTGGGGGCTAACCTTGTGTGCCTGCTCCGCAGGCAACGACCCTGCCGAACTTTCGTTTTCCATAAGTGTAGGCTTCTCAATGCCCGACTCTTCGCTATCGGCAGATTCCGCCGTTGGCTTGGGCTTGCGGTAGATCAGCATCAGGTTGCGCACGGCCGGAATCGGGTTCAGCACGTAGGCCAGCACGAACACCGCGTCCGGCTTGTACGCCGCGTAGGCCGTCAGCAGCCCGGCACCGATCAGGCTCATCCACCAGAACACCGGCGGCAGCACGCTGCGCCCCAGGCGCTCGCTGATGATCCACTGCACCGGAAAGCGCAGCGTCCACAGCGCCGTGCCGGTAAAACCCACCACCAGCCACAGCGGCGAGGCATCCAGCGCGATGATGTCCTTCTCTTCAGCTGTAAGGTAGGCCGCGACGCCGCCGCTGAGCACCATCACGGCCGCGAGCGGGATCAGCACGTTGCCCAGCTTGCGGCCTCTGCCGGCGATCATGAGGTTGCGGACGTACAGGAACAGGTTGAGCGTCGGGCCGATCAGAAAGATCAGGTCGCGCGTGAACCAGGCATACACCAGCAGCATCAGCGTGCCGAACACCGAGAGCCACCAGAAGCTCTTCGGCACCACGCTGGCCTTGGCCTTCTCGCTGGCGTACCACTGCACCATCATGCGCGCGGTGAACAGCCCCTGCCCGGCAAAGCCGATCGCCGAGAAGATCGTCTTGGCGCTGAACGGGTCAAAGGTCAGAAGGGTCTGCGGCACGGGCGGTCCGGCGGAAAACCTGAAGCTAACCAGCATACGGGCCCGGCTGCAATCGCCCGCGTTGTGGAACCGATGTGCAAAGCTATCGTTTTCCCATGGACGCAGCACCCGCCAGCCGCGCAGACCGTCAGCTTGCATGGATCATGCTGGCCGCGTTCGTGCTGCTGTTCGTGCCGGCCTGGTTTTCGCGCGGGCCCTGGCACGTTGACGACCTGCGCTACGTTGAGGCCGCGCGCCAGATGGGCGAGTACGGCGACTGGCTGGTGCCGAGCCTGAACGGCGACGTCTACGGCGAAAAGCCGCCGGGCTATTCCTGGGCGATCATCGCCGTGCACTACGCCACGGGAATCAGCTACCTGGTGGCGGCGCGCATCGTATCGGCCCTGGCGGCGCTGTTCAGCGGCCTGCTGCTGGTGCACCTGGCGCGGCTGCTGTTCGGGGCACGCACGATCGGCTGGCTGGGGGCCGGCATTTTCTGGACGTTCATCTTCATCTTGGACCGCGGCACGCGCAGCCTGATCGATTCCTTCCTCTATGTGTGGACCACGCTCGGCGTCGTCACCGCCCTGCACGCGGCCCTGGCCGAAAACTGGCGCACGCGGGCGGGCTGGATCCTCGCCACCGTGGGCGCACTGGGCTACGGCTGCGTAGTGAAAGGGCCCGTGGCGCTGGCGATTCCGGCCATGGGTGCGCTCGCATTGGGCCTCACCTGGAAGGGCCGTCGCGGCGTGTGTTTCAGCGCCATCGTGATCGGAGCCCTGGTGGGCGGCGCGTTCACTCTGCTGTGGCTGTGGCTTGCCAGTCTGCAGGCCGGCGACTGGTACCTCGATCGCCTGCTGATCAAGCAGTCGGCCGGGCGCGCCGTGGAGTCATTCCACCACGCCGAGCCGCCCTGGTTTTTCGTGGGCGTGGTGCTGCCGGTTGCGCTGCCCTGGATCATCTTTCTGCCCGGCGGCCTGCGCGCGGCCTGGAAGATGCGCCACGCGCCGGAAGCCCGCGCGGCGCTGGGCTGCCTGGCCTGGGCGGCGGCGATTTTCGTGTTCTTCTCCGTGATCTCGGGCAAGCGCTCGGGCTACGTGCTGCCGCTGTTCCCGCCGCTGGCGCTGGGCATCGCCTGGGGCATCGCGCGCATGCAGGCCGTGGCTGAACGCCGCTGGCTGGCCTGGCCCGTGAACGTGATCGCCTGGCTGGCGCCGTTTGCCGGCGCGCTGCTGATCCTGGCGGGCTTCGCCCTCGCGCTGGCACCTGCCGGCATGGTGGAAGGCCTGCCTGGCGAGGCGGCCGAGGTCGTCTTCGGCATCGACGGCACCGGCCGCCTGATCCTGATCGGCGCGGGCGTGGTCGCCACCCTGTGGGGCGCGATGCTGGTCAAGCTCACGCGGCGCGGCAACCTGCAGGTGGGCGTGCTGGTGTTGCTGGTGCCGCTGATCGGCATCTTTCACGCGGCGATTCATCTGAGCGTAATCCCGGCCCTGGACCCACATCGCAGCGCGGCGACGTTCGGACGGGCGGTAGCCAGCGACTGGAACCGCGAAGAGCCCCTGGTGATCCTGGGCCCGCAGAAGGACGGCATCGTGAACTATTACTGCGAGGTGCAGCGCACGGAGCTGGTCAACGACCCGGACGAAGCTGAGGAGCACCGCAAGTTGATGGCCCTGCGCGGGCCGCTGTGGGTGGTCAGCCTGCGCAAGGACTGGGACAAGCTGCCGGAAGTTTTCCGCGCCGACTTCCACCAGCGCGCCTCGGCCGAGTTCAACAGCAAGGAATATGTCCTCCAGCACCGCCGCTAAAGCCGTACTGCGCGTTGCCGTTGCGCTGACGATCGTCGGCGCCGCGGCCCAGATGCTGCTGTACGGCGGTCCCGTGCTGTCGTGGCTGTGGCTGAACCTGGACTGGAGCGAGGCCGCCGCCCTGCGTGTCGAGCACGCCGCCGCGTTCGGCCTGCTGGCCTGCGTACCCTTCGTGTTCTGGGGCAAGGCCTGGCCGGTGCTGAAGCTGGTGGCGGCGTGGCTGCTGTTCAGCGCGTTCGCGTCCACCATGGTGGAGCCCTGGTATCCGTGGCTGACGCCGGGCGCCCACGCCGCGCGCTACGCGGCGCCGCTGGCGCTGG
This sequence comes from Planctomycetota bacterium, assembly GCA_020638635.1. Taxonomy (GTDB): domain Bacteria; phylum Planctomycetota; class UBA8742; order UBA2392; family UBA2392; genus JACKID01. Next base: position 12,722 of record JACKIE010000016.1, on the reverse strand, counting down.
CCGCGCTCAGCCTGCCGCCTTCGCCGCGCAACCGGCGGCTGGCCGAGTGGCTGCTGCGCGGCGGTATCGCTGCCACCTTCCTGTGCCATGGTGTGGAAGCGCTGCTGCTGCGCGCGCAGTTCATCGACTACCTGATCGGCGCCTCGGCCAAGCTGCTCTCGCACGACCTGTCGGAATCAACGGCCACCGCCATGCTGATCAGCATCGGCGTGCTGGATGTCGCGGCCGCGCTGGCGATCCTGCTACCGCGCAATCTTTGGCCCGTGGCGGCCTGGATGGCCTTCTGGGGCGCGGTCACGGCCGCCGCGCGCATGGTGTACTTCGGCTGGCCCAATTGGCCGGAGACCCTAATCCGCGTGACGAATGCCGCAGTCCCACTTACACTCTGCCTGTTGTGGACCGTCAAACCGGCGACGGAAAGCGAGCATGAAACGATTGAATAACCATCGCGCCGCGCTGCTGATCGCCGGCCTGGTGGTCAGCTTGGCCGTGCTGGTCGGCGCGCTGACCGCACCGCCCGGCCTGGGCGCCGCCGACCGCAACCCCGACGGCAGCTACACCGGCACGAAACTCGAAGGCACCACGCCCGCCCAGTGGCGGCTGATCTGGGAAGAAGACCCCGCCCACACGGCAACCGTCGCCTGGACCACAGCCAAGCAGCCGGAGAAGAGCACGCTGCTGTATGACAGCGAGGCACGCCAAGGAGACCTGGCAAAGTACAGGTTCCAGGTCGATGCCACGGTCGGCCAATACACCGACGACGAAATCCACACCTGGTACAACCACGCCGAGCTATCGAATCTGAAACCGGCAACGACCTACTGGTTCGTGATGGTGAGCGACAATACCGCATCACGCGAGTTTCACTTCATCACCGCGCCCGAGGGCGACGCCGAGTTCAAGCTGCTTTACGGCGGCGACTCGCGCTCTGATCGCGACGCGCGCCGCACCATGAACCGCCGCATGCGCACACTGTTCGAAGAAGACCCGGAGATTCTCGCGCTGGCCCACGGCGGCGACTACGTCGCCAACGGCGAGGAAATGGAAGACTGGGACGAGTGGCTGACCGACCACGAACTGACCGTCACGGCCGAGGGCCGCATGCTGCCGGTGATCCCCGCGCGCGGGAACCACGAAGCCGAGGGGCCCCTGTACGACGAAGTCTTCAACACGCCGGGCAAGAAGGACGGGAACTTTTATCGCACGCTGATCGGCGAGCAGTTCCTGCTGGTCACGCTGAACAGCAACATCAGTGCCGGCGGCAACCAGGCCGATTTCCTGGAGACCGTGCTGCACGAAAACGAACAGGTCCGCTGGCAGATCGCCAACTACCACCGCCCGGCCTACCCGGCCGTGAAAAGCCCCGGTAGCGCCCTGGAGCACTGGGTGCCGCTGTTCGAGAAGTACAACCTGGACATCGCCTTCGAAAGCGACGGCCACGCACTCAAGCGCACCTGCGCGATCCGCGGCGGCAAGCAGGCCGACGACGGCGTGGTGTACATCGGCGAAGGCGGCCTGGGCGTCAAGCAGCGCACGCCCAAGGACGACCGCTGGTACTTCAAAGGTGGCGTCGCGGCGTCCACCCTGCACGTGCAGAAACTGACGGTGAAGAAAGACTCGCTGCTGGTGGAGTCCATCACCGACGAGGGCAAGGTTCGGGACAGCTACACGGCCAAACCGCGCAAGCGGTAATCACGGAGAGCGAAGATGCGTAACCTGACGGCATTAAGCGCCGCGGCGTTAATGGTCGCGCTGGCAATCGGCGCGGGGCGGCAACCCGCGCAAGTCATCGCGCAGGAACAGACCTTCCTGCTGAAGGAAAAACTCGAGGTCGGCACCGTGCGCATGGTGCAGGCGGCGCGCTCGTCGGCGGCCGATATCACCCTGAACCCCGACGACTACCCCAGCAAGACCGACCTCATGTTGGAGCGCACCTGCGTGACGCACGAATGGGTCACCGCCATGGACGGCGGCCGCGTCAGCGAGGTGTGGCGCAGCTACCGCAACATCGCGGCCACGGAAACCCGCACCGTGGACTACGGCAACGGCCCCGAGAAAGTCAGCACGCCGGTAGAGGAATGGAAGCAGAACCAGACTTTCGTCCTGAAGGTCAAGGCTGACAACACCCGCGAAGTCAGCCACGAGACCTACGACTACATCAGTGAGCGCGACCGCGCCTGGGCGCAGCTTGACCTGGACGCCGACCTGCTGCCCGGCCGCGAAGTCAAAGTGGGCGAAAGCTGGAAGGTGCCCGCCAACCGCCTGGGATTGATCGCCCTGTCCGCGCCCGAAGACAAGCTGACCGAGGCCGACGTGACGGTCACCCTGCGCGGCGTGAAGAACGACGAGAACGGCCGCAAGCTGGCCGACCTCAAGGTCGAGGGCACGCTGAAGTTCACTTGTGACATCATCAACCAGTTCGACGACGCGGCCAGCACCCGCCTGAAATCCAGCGCGAAGCTTAGTGGTAGCGCGAGCTTCGACGTCAGCGCCGGGCGCATGGTGTCCTACGAGTGGAAGGGCACCTCCAGCGTCAGCGGCAAGCTGAACGGCACGCCGGTGAAGGCAGAAACCAGCTTCAGCGAAGCCAACCTGTATGGCTACGCGCTGGTGTTCGACAAGCCGGCCGCCAACGGAACCGAGGGGCCGGACAGCGTGGAGTCGATCCAGACCTTCAAGCACGGCGCCGTTGATCCCGCGCACATCGTGATCGCGCGCAACAACGGCAAAGTGGCGCGCATCCAGGTGTTCGACCCGGCGAGCAAGAAGATCGTCAAGACCGTGCTGGCCATGCCGGGTGCGAACACGATCGCCACCCTGGCGCTGTCGCCGGACCGCAAGCGCATCGCGTTCTCCTCGAACCTGAACGCGGGCATCTCGATCAGCAGCAGCGACATCTTTGTGCTCGAGCTCGAGAGCGGAAAACTCAACCAGGTCAGCCCCTGGTGGGCCACAGGCGACGGCATCGCCCAGCCGACCAAGACCGAGAAAACCTGCACCGTCACCGGCCGCATCATCTGGGCCGACGACGACCCGCAGTTCCGGCGCGACCGGCACGACGGCTTCACGGGGATCGTCCGCATCGACCACACGCCCTGTGCGGCCGTGGTGAACGTTGACGGCACGTTCAAGCTGGAGGGCGTGCCGGTAGGTGTGCCGCTGCTGCTGGACATCCACGGCCGCCTGCCCAACTACAGCAACGGCAAGATGCGCGACGCGCTGATGGTGTACGCCGGCGCGACCATGGTTGACATGACGCTGGAGGAATCCGGCAAAGACCTCGGTACCGTACGCATCCACCCCGGCCACGTGCAGACCGGCTACGATCGGCCCTGCTGGCAGGGCGACGCCCTTTGGATGAACACGTCGGCCTGGACGCAGGGCTACAAAGCCGGCTACCCGAAGCACAGCTGGGAGAAAGTGGATTTCGGCGCGCTTGAGCTGCTGTACGGCGGCTTCTCGGTCAGCCGCGACGGCAAGTACGTCGCCCTGTGCCGCGACTCGTCGGGCGGCCACGGCGCGGTGCACTTCTATGACGCCGCGGGCAAGCACTTGTGGGGCGCGGAGATGCCCGGCGCAACCCTCAGCTACACCGCCGAGGGCGCCTGGACCAGCGAGGGCGCGTGGGTCTGCACCGCCGGCGCGGAGAACACCCTGGGCAAGAACCTGTACGGCGCGCCCGCGGTGCTGTACGCCAACCGTGAGGCGAAGCAGGCTGCCGTCGCGCGCATGTGGCCGCAACTGGCGGGCCACAGCATGATGTCGCTGGCACTCGACGAGAAGGCCGACGTCGGCTTCTTCGTGACGCACAAGTACGTCGCGGAGACGCAGCTGACACTGGGCGACGCCTGGATGTGGGACTCCCGCACCGACACGCTTACGCGCCTGACCTCGCTGAACGACGTGCTGTGCCTGGCCGGCTACGGGCGATAGCGCCTGAACGAAACACGGCTCCCGCGCCGGCGGGAGCCGTGTTGTTTTCCGTGCTGCTCAGGCCCAGCTTTCGGGCGTGGACTGCAAGCCCATGATCACGTACCAGATGATCCAGATGATGAAGCCCAGCCACATCAGCTTGATCCACAGCGGCACCTTCTGGTCCGCCACTTCCGGGATGGTGGTCTCTGCCTTCTCGCCTGCCTTGGCTTCGGGCTCGGCGGGTTTGGTCTCTGCTTCTGTCATTAGTCGTCCTCCCCGCTCAGGCTGATCCCTTCCGCCTCCAGTACACGCATTTCCAGCTGGTGCGACGCCTTGAAAGCCCCCGCCTTCGCGTAGGCCAGGCAGATGAACAGCATCCCCAGCATGAAGCAGCCGAAGAAGCCCATCACGAACAGCGCCGTGTTGTTAGCTCCTTCCTCGCAAAAGAAGCAGGCGTGCGCCGGCGCCGCCAGCCACACCGCCGCGAGCAGCACCACGATTGTCGTCGCGTGTCGCATCCCTACTCCTCCTTGTAATTGGCCTGGTTGAACAGGCTGCTGATGTAGGCGACCAGGTCATCCAGCTCCTGGCCCTGGATCTTGGCAAACGGCACCATCGCCGTGCCAGGGCGGCCTTCCGCCATCACCTTCTTGATGTAGTCGGCGGTGTACAGGCGGTCGCGGAAGTGCTTGGGCGCGGGCTTCAGGCCTTCCATGGCGGGCGGCACCATGCCGCTTTCGCCGTGGCAGCTGGCGCAGGCGTTCTTGCGGTAAACCTCGCGCCCGCGCTCGATGGCGGCCGCGTTGCCCGCCGTGGCCAGCGCCGGCTTGCGCACCTGTTTGCCCAGGTCGTGCACGTACTGGGACAGCGCCCACAGGTCCTTCTCGGTCAGCTCGCTGAAGCTGGGCATGGAGCTGCCCTCGCTGCCCATGAACAGCACGCGGAACACCTCTTCGCGCGGCAGGTAGCGTGTGGTGAGGTCGGCGGCGCCGGGCTTCAGGAAGTCCTTGGCCATGCCCAGGCCGTCGCCCTTCTCGCCGTGGCAGCCGATGCAGTGCTTGGCGAACAGCTCCGCTCCGCGCTTGCCGTGCGCCTCAGTCGCGACCGGCGCGCCCGCGGTCACCACGCGGGTGGGCCACACCAGCTTGCGCACGTCCTCTTTCTTGGTGATGCCCAGGCCCTGCAGGTACGCCACCAGGTCTTTGGCTTTTTCCGTGGGCACCCAGGCGTCGCCCTGCTGCTCGAACAGCCAGGTGTACTTGGGCATGATCGAGCGCGGCACCGTGCTGCGCGGGTTCCACAGGTGGGCGTAGTGCCAGTCGTCGCTGCGGCGGCCGGCCTCGCGGGCGAGGTCGGGGCCGATGCGACGCGTGCCGAAGGTGTTGGGCACGTCGTACATGGATTCCCAGGCCTGGCTGACCGGCCCGTAGCGGAACTCCTCGTTGGCGACGGGGCGCACGAACTGCGAGTGGCAGTGCCAGCAGCCCTCGTTGATGTAGACTTCGCGCCCGCGGCCGGCGGCGTTCTTGTCGCCGTTGTCGTCACGGTACGGGTTGGCGTCGGCTAGCTCCTTGGGCGGCTCCATGGTGGCGCTCAGGCTGATCCAGGGGCCGAGGCCCATGCCGATGAACGAGAGCAGGAAGAAGCCGAAGCCCGCGACCAGCAGCACGAACATGGGTTTCTCGGCGGCGATTTCCTTAGTTGCTGACATCGGCCACCTCCAGTCCTTCGTTGCCCTTGCGGAACAGGTTGATGATGAACAGCGTGGTGCCGATCGTGATCAGCACGCCCGAGATGGCCCGCGTGGCCCAGAAGGGCTCCGCGGCCTCGATGGAATCCATCAGCGGCAGCGTGGTCAGCCAGAACATGCCCTGCATCAGGCCGGCGATGGTGTCGGCCACGTAGTACAGCACCCAGAAGGCGATCAGCGTGATCCAGAAGTGCCACTCGGCCAGTGCCCTGCTGTAGCCGTGGCCGGTGATGCGCGGCCAGATCCAGTAGATGAAGGCGAAGATCCACCAGCTGAACACGCCAAACAGCGCGAGGTGCGCGTGGGCCACGATCCAGTCGGTGAAGTGCACCACCTGCTGCACGTTCAGCAGCGCGTGGAAGGGACCCTGGGTGCAGGTGATGATGTAGTTGAACGTGCCGAAAATCAGGAAGCGCAGCGGGATGCTGCGGGCCATGGTCTTCCATTGCCCCTTCATGGTGGCGAAGAAGTTGTAGACCACGGTGTAGACCACGAAGATCAGCGCGAAGGTCAGCGGCACAGCCAGGATCTGCAGCCACCAGGGCGTGGGGCTGTAGAAGAAGTGGTGGCTGCCGCCCAGCGGGTAGAAGAACGCCAGCGTCCAGAAGCCGATCAGCGAAAGCTTGTGGCTGGCGATCGGGCGTTTCAGGATCACGGGCAGCAGGTAGTAGACGATCGCCACGCCCATCGGCGTGACCCACAGGCCCACGGCGTTGTGGATCCACAATCCTTCGAGTGCCGCGCCCGCGGCGCCCGGCGCCACGTGCGCGACAATGGTGTTGGCCATCACGAAGTTGAGCGTGGTGAACACGAAGCCCAGCACCAGGTACCACAACGTGACGTACATGTTGCGCACGCCCGAGGTCAGGATGGTGCCGACGTTCACCAGCACCATGCCCACGAAGCTTAGGGCGAACACCACGTCGGCCCACCAGGGCGACTCGGCGTACTCCACGCCCTCGGCGTTGCCGGTCAGGATGCCGATACCGCCCAGCAGCACCGCCAGCTGCACGAAGGGCGCGTTCAACTTCGCAATGCCCCGCGCGAACAGCCTGCGACCGGTCAGGCGCGGGATGGCGTAGTACGAGAACGCGAAGAAGCCGTTGCTCAGCCAGCCGAAGATCACCATGTGGGTGTGCAGGATGCGGATGCGCCCGAACGAGAGCAGCTCGATGTCGCCCAGCCACTCCGCGGCGCTTGCGCCCGACAGGCGATAGCCCATGAAGGTGCCGGCAAGCATGCCGGCGATCAGCCAGCAGACGGCGGCAATGATGTGGAACTTGACGAGGCCGAGCTCGTCGGTTGTCCCGGGTGGTTTGGCTTCGTCGCTCATCTGGGTGCCCCTGTATATTTGTATATTAGGACTCTTTACTCCTGATATCTGGATATTTCCAGATTCAAGTTTCTGGCGCAAGAGTCCAGTAACGGGCCGCCCGGACCCACTGGACCTCGTATGTCCGCTATCGTGATTTCAAGCCCACGGAGTCGCGCAAACAGCGCCTCCACCCCGGGTTGCAACGCGGGGTCGCGCGGAACGCATTCATGCTTGCAGAGAATTTTTGGTTACAGCGCCCGATAGCGCGTAGCGCGGCCCCGGCCGAGCCGTTCGCACAAGCCGCCGCGGGCAAGCTCGCTCAGGCCCGTCGAAACCGTGGTGCGCGATAGTCCCAGCCTGCGCGCCAGGGAGCCGGCCTGCGCCTCCCCCACCTGACGCAGCGTGCCGAGAATCAGCCGTGACGAGGTCGCCATGCCCGCCGCATCCGCCGGCAGCACCAGCCCGCCGCGCGCCGCGCCGATGTCCGGCGCCTGCAGGTCCTGCACCCCGACTTCTTCATCGCCGGCCATCACGGCCGCGCGGGTAACGGCCGCCTTCAGTTCGCGCACGTTGCCGGGCCAGGCGTGCTCGCGGATGTACTTCTCGGCCGCGCGGGAGAAGCGCAGCTTGCGGTTGAGCTGCCGTGACTGGTGCTCGAGGGTTTCGCGGGCGAACAGCAGGGCGTCATCGCCGCGCTCGCGCAGGGAAGGTACGCGCAGCAGTACGCCCTGCAGGCGCTGGGCCAGGTCTTCACGCAGCTGGCCCTGCTGCACGAGCTCAGGCAGCGGCTGCTCGCTGCTGACCACGATGCGCGCCTTCAACTCGCGCTCGCGCAGGGCGCCCACGGGCAGGAAGCTGCGCACCTGGAACGCGCGCAGCAGCATGGCCTGGATCGCCGGGTCAAGGTCGGCGATGCCGTCCACCTGCAGTGTGCCTTCGCCGGCGCGCTCCAGCAGGCCGACGTGGTCGTGCGTCGCGCCCGTGAACGCGCCGCGCACGTGGCCGAACAGCTCGCTGGCCGCTGTCTCGCGCCGCAGGGTGGGGCAGTCGATCACCACGTGGGGCTGGGCCGCGCGGCCGGAGATGGCGTGCAGGGCCCGCACGGCGAGGTCTTTGCCGCAACCGGGCTCGCCGCTGACTACGATGGGCAGCTCCAGGTCTGCGAAGCGGCGCAGCTCCTCGAACAGTTTGCGCGACGCCGGGCTTGCGCCCAGGTTTTCTCCCGCCACGGTAAGCGCCTCGTCGTCGCCGGGGCGGCCCAACTCCATGCGCAGGCGGTCGGGCGCCTGCTGCAGCACGGCCGCGAACGCGCGCGCCGCGCGTTGTGTTGACTCGTCAAGGGCAAGCGGGTCGCCGCCGCTGATGCGCGCGCGCAGGCGCAGCACCGGGTCAACCGCATGCGCGGCTTCGGCATTCCAGCGCGGCAGGGTGCCGGCGGTCATCAACTCGTGGCCGCCGCGCAGCACGGCCAGCGCGGCGTCGCCGGCGCCGGTCTCCGCGATCAGCAGGGTGCGCAGGGCGTGCAGCCTGGCGGCCGGCGCGGGCTCGCCCGATGCCAGCGCCCAGGCCGCGCGCACGGCCTCGCGCCCCTGCAGGCGGCGCTGCTGGCGGTTCTGGCGCGCCTCGGCCAGCTCGTGCAGCTCCGACAGCCGCCGAGCCACGGCCCGCAGCACGGGCAGCGTGTCGGCCTTCACCGCCAGGGCTCCGAAGGGAGCTTGGAGGTCCAGGGCGCACAGGCCGTCCTCCTGCACCGTCTCGCCCAGCAGGGCGCGCTCCAGCACCATGTCGAGCGCATCGTCGGGCAGGTCGTCGGCGAACACGGTGACGTCCAGGCCGATCTGCGCGGCGGCCTTGGCGCCGGTGGCGCGGCGCAGGGTCTCAACCGCGAGTTCGGCAAACGCGCGCGGCGTGGTCTGCTGTGGCAACTGCATGGCCACCAGCGCGCGCAACGCCTGCGCGCTGAGCTGCACTCCGACGGGCTCCTGGGCCGGGAACTCGCGCTCCAGCCAGCGCTCCAGCGCCACCCAGTCCGGTTGCAGCTTCTGGCGCGCCGCCCAGGCCAGCTGCTCGGCCGCCGGCGAGTGCGCGCGCCGGGCCAGCACGGCGCCGAAGGTCAGACCCAGCGCCTTCCAGAACTCGGGCGCGGGGATTTCCTCGATGCGGTCCACCAGCAGTGACCAGGTCTGCGCGTCGCCGGTCGCTTCTACCACGGCCTTCACCACGCGCGCGAAAATGTAGCCGCGCTTCACCAGCTGCTCGATGGACTCGCGGAACTCGGGCCTCGCTTCGCGCCCCAGCATCAGGTCGCACAGTATGCGGCACAGCAGGTAGACCGCGCCGCGCCCGCCTGCTGACATGGCGGCCAACTGGTCGAACGCGTACTGCAGCGGGCCCGTGGCGCGCTCCCACTTGCCGGCAAGCATCAGCATGAAGCCCCACTCGCCGCGCCGCAGCAGCGCCGTGCGCGTGCGCCAGGGCTCGGGGATGTGCCAGCTGCGGCTGCCGCGCCAGAGCTGCAATGCGCGCGCCATGTCGCCATCCAGCGCGTGGATCAGCGAGTCGTGGCGACGCCACGCCGAGTACACGATCTGGTTGCGGTCACCCGTGCGGTTCAGCGCCGCGATGCGCGCTGCCAGCTGCCGCGCCACCGAGCAATCGCCGCGGTGGATCGCGTTTTCCTCAAGCTGGTACAGCGCGATCAGGTAGCCGCGCAGGTTGTCCGGCCGCGCCTCCGCCAGCACGAAGTTGATCTGCTCGGGCGTGCCGGTGCCGATCTCCCAGGTGCGCAGGCGCATCAGGTAGTCGTTCACGATCGCCGAGCGCAAGATGTCGCCCACGCAGCCGAACTCGGCCTCCAGGGCGCGCACCGGCTGCAGCAGCACCTCGGCCTCGGTCCGGTACCAGGTCAGCATGCTGTGGCAGACCATGTGGCGCACCTCGATCTCGGCCTCGAGGCGCGCGCGCGACAGCGGGTCGGCCGAGCGCGACAGCTTCTCGCGCGCCTGCTGAACCAGCGCGAAGCATTCCTCGATGCGGATCGCTATGAACTCGCACTCAGCGCGGATGCCCAGCATGCGAGCATGGCACAGGTAGCGCGCCGCGCGCGCGGGCTTGGGCGACACGCCCTCGAGTTGCCTCAGTGCGCGGCCGGGGTCGTCCAGGCAGCAGCAGGCGGCGGCCTCGATCAGCGCCTGCTCACGGGCGAAGCGCGGCAGGGTCGGCGCCAGCGCCTCCAGTTCATCCAGCAGCGGGCCGTAGGAATCAACGCCGCCCAGGCGCCGCTCCACGAACGACTGCACGGCCAGGCCCAGCGCGCGCCACTCGCCGTCGTAGCCGCGCAGCCACATGCGCAACATGCGCCGCAGCCGGCGCGGCTTCCACAGGGCCATGCCAAGGTTGCGCGCGGTGTACAGCACGTCCACCGAGGGCGGCCCGGCGGACGTGCGCACCGAGCCTGCGGCGTGGGACTCCATCAACTGCATCGCCTCTTCATAGGCGCGCTGCTCGACCAGCCGGTTCAGCAGCTTCTCGGCGTTGTCGTCGTGCCAGCACGCCAGGTCGCCGGCGCGCAGGCGCAGGCCGATGCGCCAGGCTTCGCGCCGGTCGGGCCGCTGGTCGGGCGCCAGGTACTCGCGCTCGGCCAGCCAGTTCAGCAGCGAGCGCCGCGCGGCGACCTCGGCGGGCTGCACGCGCGCGCCCTCGGCGGGCAGCAGCCGCCCGGCCACGCGCAACGCCAGGCCGAAGTCCTCCAGCAGCGCCGCGCCGCGCTTGAGCTCGTTGGATTCAGCCACTGCCGCCGCACCCAGACCGCCCGGCGACAGAGCCAGCAGGTGCGCCACCCGCGCGGCCTCAGGCTGCAGCACGCTCAGCGCGTTGCGCTTGCCGCGGATCGCCTGCCAGTGCTCGACCCAGTCAGCCGCCAGGCGCGGGCCGTCGTCGCCGCTGGATGCGCCGGCACGCTCGATCAGCGCGGCCATGGTCTGGCGCGCCGTCGCGGGCTCGCGCTCGAAGGCAGGTACCAGCTGCTCGACGGCCAGACTCGCTTCAAGGCCCAGAGGCTGCAGCCACTCGAACAGGCCACGCGCGGTGACCCGCACGGGCTCGCTGATTTCGCCCACGTGCTCGAGCTCGCGGCTCACTTCCGCGCGCGCGCCCACTACGATCGCGATGGTCGGGCTGGGGCTCAGCCGGCCCAGCCTGCGCTCACATGTTTCCGCGCTCAGGGGCCCCAGCAGACGCACGCCCTTTTCGCCGCGCGCAAACGCTGGTCCGTCGCCGGCCGTCACGCCGGCATCCAGCGCGGCTTCACACAGCAGCGCATGCATGGCGGCCGCCTGCTCGGCGTCGTTGGCCACCAGGATGCGCGGGATCTCGGCACTGAGGGCGCGCCGCAGCTCCTCGCGCAACGCGCTGCGCCAGGCCTCCAGGTCCGGCAGCGCGCCCAGCCTGGCGCGAAGCATGGCGGGCGCGGCCGACTCGCCCCCCAGCACGCGCAGCACCAGCGGCGCCAGCCGGTCCGCGCGTAGGCCCGCGGTCGCCTTGCGCCCGGTCACGAACGCGCGTGCCCAGGCCAGCGCCATGGCCGCGCGCCCTTCGTCGCCGCGCCCGGGCGGGGCCAGCAGCTTCAGGCCGGACTCGGTGGCCAGCAGGCGCTGCAGCTCGACGTCTTCGGGCGTGTGGCCTGCGCAGTGCAGCACCCACACCAGCATGGCGAGCTGCTGGTAACGCGCCTCGCTGCCGGCGCGGTCGAGGCGACGGCCGTGGGCGGGGGCTTCTATAAGGAAGAAAGTATCGCCGTCGGGGATCACGCCCAGACAGGCGCCGAAGTTGGCGGGCGCAAAGACGCGCAGTGCAAGCTCAGAGCGCAGAGCCGGGCGCGCGCGCAGTGTGGCGCGTTGCATGCGCAGGAAGACGGAGCCGTCGCGGTGGCGGAAGGCGGCCCGAGCGGGAAGCAACTCGCTGAGACGGTCAGCCCAGGGCGGTAACTTGGCAACCATTCGGCAACCTCGGAGAGTGGGCGGCAGACTATCGTTCAATTTCTGAACGATTATAGCCGGATAGTGAGTTACCGCAAATCTTGGCTAAAAATCGTAAGCTGCCTAACAACCGTTAGTTACATCGATACCATAGCCCGCGGTTTGCGATTGGCACAAACGCCGCAACCTTCCAGCACCCCAAACTGCAGGAGCTGGAAATGACAATCACTGGCCAAAACGGTGCGACGAGCAGGCGAGCACGCCTTGCGATCCTTACTGCATTTACCCTGGTCTTCCTCGCCGGTTGCACGGGCGGTGGCGGCAGCGGCGGCGGCGTACCCGCCAACTTCGCCCCGCCCCCCGGTGGCGGTGGCGGCGGCGGCGGCGGCACCAACAACGCGCCGGTGATCACCAGCACGGCCCCGACCTCTGCCACCGTCGGCCAGCTTTACAGCTACCAGGCTGCGGCCACGGACGCCGACGGCGACACCCTGAGCTGGACCCTCACCGTCAAGCCCACCGGCATGACGGTCAGCGCGTCGGGCCTGCTCAGCTGGACCCCGGCGACCGGCCAGGAAGGCAGCCACAACGTCACCCTGCAGGTCAGCGACGGCGTCGCCACCGCTCAGCAGAGCTGGACGATCAACGTCGCGGCCGCGGGCGGTGGAGGCGGCGGCCTGCCGACCAGCTTCACGCTGACCGACATGGGTGCCCTGCCCAACGGCATGAAGGTGCTCAGTGACATGGTGGAGTTCGACGGCAAGCT